>NZ_JBLUQD010000001.1:0-830325 GCF_048068415.1 Pseudomonas sp. NY15463 | reverse complement strand
ATCCCATCCCGAACTCAGTAGTGAAACGATGCATCGCCGATGGTAGTGTGGGGCTTCCCCATGTGAGAGTAGGTCATCGTCAAGATTCATTTCGCAAAACCCCTATCTGCGTAAGCAGGTAGGGGTTTTGTCTTTTCCTGCTGGCCAAAAATGGCCGAAATGCTCGTCGGCACTGCCTGCTGCGTACAGCCCTTTTCCTATGCAAGCCAAGCCCCCCTAGCTATCATGCCTGCCTTATTCCAAGTCGAGACTGGCATGCTGAAGTTGTTGAATCTCCTCAAGGACGGCCGGTTCCATTCCGGAGAGGCTTTGGGGGCAGCGCTCGGGGTGAGTCGCAGCGCCGTTTGGAAGCAGCTGCAACACCTGGAAGGTGAGTTTAACCTCACTATTCACAAGGTCCGTGGGCGTGGCTACCAGCTGGCTGCGCCATTGGTCTTGCTCGACACGCAAGCCATCAGCGAATTTGCTGAAGGCGAGTCATGGCCGGTTTTCATTCACCAAACCATCGATTCGACCAATGCTGAAGGCTTGCGCCTTGCCGGGCAAGGTCATGCGGCGCCATTTCTAGTACTGGCTGAGCGTCAGACTGCTGGTCGTGGCCGACGTGGCCGTATGTGGGTGAGTCCCTTCGCTGAGAACCTGTATTACAGCTTGGTCCTGCGTGTCGAAGGTGGCATGCGCCAGCTCGAGGGATTGAGCTTGGTGGTGGGGCTCGCTGTGATGCGTACGCTACAAGGGTTTGGTGTGAAGGGAGTCGGGCTGAAGTGGCCCAACGACGTTTTGGTTCGCGGGCAGAAGATCACCGGTATTCTTCTTGAGTTGGTCGGTGATCCGGCGGATGTTTGCCATGTCGTGCTGGGTATAGGCATCAATGTGAACATGCAGGCCAATGAACAAGTCGATCAGCAGTGGACGTCCTTACGGCGTGAAGTGGGCGCGGCAATTGATCGCAATCAGTTGGTGGCTACCTTAAGTCGTCAATTGAAGCGTGAGTTGGAGCGTCACCGTCGCTATGGCTTCGCAGCATTCCAGGAGGAGTGGGAGCAAGCGCATCTCTGGCAGGGGCGTAATGTTTCGTTGATTGCAGGTAACAGCCAGATCGACGGCGTGGTGTTGGGCGTGGATGGGCAGGGTGGTTTGCGTCTTGAGGTCGACGGTGTGGAGAAGAGCTTCAGTGGTGGTGAGCTCAGTTTGAGGTTGCGTGATGATTCTTGAGCTCGATTGCGGTAACAGCTTTATCAAGTGGCGTGTGATTCACGCGGCGGACGCCGCCATCGTGGGTGGAGGCATCGTCGACTCGGACCAGGCTCTGCTGGATGAGGTCGCAGCACTCTCCCAGTTATGCCTCGCAGGCTGTCGTATCGTGAGTGTGCGCAGCGAAGAGGAAACGGCAGCGCTATGTGCGTTGATTGCTCAGGCGTTCGGCGTGTTCGCCAGGGTGGCTGAGCCTGCGCGTGAAATGGCAGGGGTGCGCAATGGCTATGACGACTATCAGCGCCTGGGTATGGATCGCTGGTTGGCGGCTCTGGGGGCTTTTCATCTGGCGAAGGGAGCTTGCTTGGTGATTGATCTGGGGACTGCCGCCAAGGCGGATTTCGTCGGCCCCGATGGCGAACACTTGGGTGGCTATATCTGCCCTGGCATGCCGCTGATGCGTAGCCAGCTGCGCACGCATACGCGGCGTATCCGTTACGACGATGCCTCTGCCGAGCGAGCGTTGAGCAGCCTTGCACCGGGGCGTTCAACTGTCGAGGCTGTCGAGCGCGGGTGTGTGCTGATGCTACAAGGTTTTGCGCGCATCCAGCTTGAGCAGGCACGTGCCCTGTGGGGCGAGCGCTTCACAGTGTTCCTGACTGGTGGTGATGCGCCACTCGTACGTGATGCTGCGCCTCAGGCGCGTGTGGTTCCTGACCTGGTATTCGTTGGCCTTGCAATGGCCTGTCCATTGGACTGAGGTGCTTATGCGTTGGTTGTTTCTGCTGTTGCTGGTGCTGAATGCCTTCTACTACGTCTGGCATCAGCAGGGCGCCCCGCTCAAGGCCAAGGATGTCGCCCCGCTTTCGCTGTACAAAGGTACGCAGCAGGAAATCCGCCTGTTGCGAGAGACGGGGGGCGCCGCGCCGCCGCCGCGCCGGGATGAATGCCTGGTAGTGGGGGGGCTTGCTGCTCGCGAGCAGCTCGATGCGCTGCGCCAGCGGTTATTGAGCCTTGATATTTCGGCCGCGCCGGTGTCTGGGCAGTTGCCAGGAGCAGATGGGATGTGGCTCAAGATCGCCCCGCAAAGCGAGCGTTTACTGGATGCAGCAGTCCTGGCTACTCTTTCCAACGATTTCAAAGACTTAAAACATAAAATTATTTTCTGCCAGGGTATTGCAACTGGCGAATAGGTTGATAGAATGGCGCCCGCTTCAGAGGGAACGCCACTGAGGTGGTAGTACCGGAAGTGATGTCAACGCAGCTAACTTTCAGATTTAATTGAAAAAAATGCTTGACAGTGGGGCGGCAGAGAAATAGAATGCCGGCCACATCTGGAGGGATTCCCGAGCGGCCAAAGGGGACGGACTGTAAATCCGTTGCGAGAGCTTCGAAGGTTCGAATCCTTCTCCCTCCACCAGTTTAGCGAGAGCTGCAAGCTCCGCGGGTATAGTTTAGTGGTAGAACCTCAGCCTTCCAAGCTGATGATGCGGGTTCGATTCCCGCTACCCGCTCCAAGTTTTGCAGGTTTTGCACAAAGAGTTTCGCTCTTGTAGCTCAGTTGGTAGAGCACACCCTTGGTAAGGGTGAGGTCAGCGGTTCAAGTCCGCTCAAGAGCTCCATTTAGACAAAGGCAGATATGAAAATATCTGCCTTTGTTTTATCAGCGCAATGACTATTTCTTCTGCGGAGGACTGTATCGATGGCTAAGGAAAAGTTTGATCGTTCCCTTCCCCACGTTAACGTCGGCACTATCGGCCACGTTGACCACGGTAAGACCACTCTGACTGCAGCTCTGACCCGCGTTTGCTCCGAAGTTTTCGGTTCGGCAATCGTTGAGTTCGACAAGATCGACTCGGCTCCAGAAGAGAAAGCGCGCGGTATCACCATCAACACCGCTCACGTCGAGTACAACTCGACCATTCGTCACTACGCTCACGTTGACTGCCCAGGTCACGCTGACTACGTGAAGAACATGATCACCGGTGCTGCCCAGATGGACGGCGCGATCCTGGTTTGCTCGGCCGCTGATGGTCCGATGCCACAAACCCGTGAGCACATCCTGCTGTCCCGTCAGGTAGGCGTTCCGTACATCGTGGTCTTCCTGAACAAGGCTGACCTGGTAGACGACGCTGAGCTGCTGGAACTGGTCGAGATGGAAGTTCGCGACCTGCTGTCCACCTACGACTTCCCGGGCGACGACACCCCGATCATCATCGGTTCGGCTCGTATGGCGCTGGAAGGCAAAGACGACAACGAAATGGGCACTACCGCTGTCAAGAAGCTGGTAGAGACTCTGGATAGCTACATTCCTGAGCCAGTTCGTGCCATCGACCAGCCGTTCCTGATGCCGATCGAAGACGTGTTCTCGATCTCGGGTCGTGGTACCGTTGTTACCGGCCGTATCGAGCGTGGTATCGTCCGCGTTCAGGATCCGCTGGAAATCGTTGGTCTGCGTGACACCACCACCACCACCTGCACCGGCGTTGAGATGTTCCGCAAGCTGCTGGACGAAGGTCGTGCTGGCGAGAACTGCGGCGTTCTGCTGCGTGGTACCAAGCGTGACGACGTTGAGCGTGGCCAGGTTCTGGTCAAGCCAGGTTCGGTCAAGCCGCACACCAAGTTCACCGCAGAAGTCTACGTCCTGTCGAAGGAAGAAGGCGGCCGTCACACTCCGTTCTTCAAAGGCTACCGTCCTCAGTTCTACTTCCGTACCACTGACGTGACCGGTAACTGCGAACTGCCGGAAGGCGTTGAAATGGTAATGCCAGGTGACAACATCCAGATGACTGTCACTCTGATCAAGACCATCGCAATGGAAGATGGCCTGCGTTTCGCCATCCGTGAAGGCGGTCGTACCGTCGGCGCCGGCGTCGTAGCAAAAATTATTGAATAAGTAGTTGATTTACTTGATCGGGCCGGTATAATGGCCGGCCTGATACAGCGTTAAAGGTCAGTAGCTCAATTGGCAGAGCGACGGTCTCCAAAACCGTAGGTTGGGGGTTCGATTCCCTCCTGACCTGCCATTCACCTCGGTGTGATTGGCTTTCTTCTTACAGGATCCTCCCCGATGACTCCCAAAACTGAAGCCCAAGAATCGCGTTTTGATCTGTTCAAGTGGCTCGCTGTTGTCGCATTGGTAGTCGTAGGTGTCGTGGGTAATCAATATTACTCCGCCTCTCCGATTCTGTATCGCGTACTCGTTCTGCTTGTTCTGGCTGCTGTCGCGGGCTTCGTTGCTCTGCAGACCGCCAAGGGTAAGTCGTTCTTTACGCTGGCGAAGGAAGCTCGTGCCGAGATTCGTAAAGTCGTGTGGCCGACCCGCCAAGAGACCACTCAGACCACGCTTATCGTCGTGGCTGTAGTTCTGGTTATGGCGCTGCTGTTGTGGGGGCTCGATTCCCTGCTCGGTTGGTTGGTCTCCTTGATTGTTGGCTAAGGGTGTCCCGTGGCTAAGCGTTGGTACGTTGTGCATGCTTACTCGGGTTACGAGAAGCATGTGATGCGCTCCCTGGTAGAGCGCGTCAAGCTGGCTGGCATGGAAGACGAGTTCGGCGAGATCCTGGTTCCGACCGAGGAAGTCGTCGAAATGCGCAATGGCCAGAAGCGTAAGAGCGAGCGCAAGTTCTTCCCGGGCTATGTGCTGGTTCAGATGGAGATGAACGAAGGGACTTGGCACCTTGTCAAGGATACCCCTCGTGTCATGGGTTTCATTGGTGGTACCGCGGATAAGCCCGCGCCGATCACTGATAAAGAAGCTGAGGCCATCCTGCGTCGCGTCGCCGATGGCAGTGATAAGCCTAAGCCCAAGACGCTGTTCGAGCCGGGTGAAGTGGTTCGCGTCATTGACGGTCCCTTCGCTGATTTCAACGGCAGTGTCGAAGAAGTTAACTACGAAAAGAGCCGCTTGCAGGTTGCAGTGCTTATTTTCGGTCGCTCTACTCCGGTAGAGCTCGAGTTCAGCCAGGTCGAAAAGGTCTAGCGGAACGCAGCATCCCATACCCCGCAGCCCTACGTGCTGCGGGGTTTTGTCGTCACTGGGATAAAACGCAAGTTATCCGGGGAGCCATCTGGCGTTCGTACCCGATTTTGGAGTAGCTCATGGCTAAGAAGATTCAGGCTTACATCAAGCTGCAAGTAAAGGCCGGCCAGGCCAACCCAAGCCCACCCGTTGGTCCAGCACTGGGTCAACATGGTGTGAACATCATGGAGTTCTGCAAGGCTTTCAACGCCCGTACTCAGGGTCAAGAGCCAGGTCTGCCGACTCCAGTGATCATCACTGTTTACAGCGACCGTAGCTTCACCTTCGAAACCAAGAGCACCCCTGCCTCGGTTCTGCTGAAGAAAGCTGCTGGCCTGACCAGTGGTTCGGCTCGCCCGAACACCGTTAAAGTCGGTACCGTGAACCGTGCTCAGCTGGAAGAGATCGCCAAGACCAAGCAGGCTGATCTGACCGCCGCTGACCTGGATGCAGCTGTGCGCACCATCGCCGGCTCTGCCCGTAGCATGGGCCTGAACGTGGAGGGTGTGTAATGGCTAAGCTGACCAAGCGTCAAAAGGCAATCGCCGAGAAAATCGAAGCTGGCAAATCCTACAACTTCGAAGAAGCGGCAACCCTGCTGGCTTCGCTGCCTGCCGCCAAGTTCGTCGAGTCCTACGACATCGCTGTTAACCTCGGTGTTGACCCGCGTAAATCCGACCAGGTCGTTCGTAGCGCTACTGTGCTGCCACACGGCACTGGCAAGACCGTTCGCGTTGCTGTCTTCACCCAGGGTCCAGCTGCTGAAGCCGCTTTGGCTGCCGGCGCTGATCGCGTAGGTATGGACGATCTGGCTGCCGAAATGAAAGGCGGCGACCTGAACTATGACGTCGTTATCGCATCGCCTGATGCCATGCGCGTTGTAGGTCAGCTGGGTCAGGTCCTGGGTCCTCGCGGCCTGATGCCTAACCCGAAAGTTGGTACCGTGACTCCAGACGTGGCTGGCGCCGTCAAGAACGCCAAGGCCGGTCAGGTTCGCTACCGTACCGACAAGAACGGTATCATCCACACCTCCGTAGGCAAAATTGGTTTCGAAGCCAACAAGCTGAAGGAAAACGTTGAAGCCCTGATCGCTGATCTGAAGCGTATCAAGCCAGCTTCCTCGAAAGGTATCTACGTCAAGCGCGTTACCCTGAGCACCACCATGGGCCCAGGTCTGATCATCGATCAGAGCTCGCTGAACGTGTAATGCTCGGCCGGTGCGACCTGGTCGTACCGGCTATCAAATTGGGGTCCCTGCCTGGCGGGGGCTATCCAAGACCGTAGGCGGCGCAAGCCTTAAACCAAAAGCCTACGCAGATGGTGCTCCCGATTCGTTCGCGAATCAGACACCAAAACGACATCCGGCCTCGGCTGGATGAAACGGTAGAAACCAGGAGTAAACCCGTGGCAATTAAACTCGAAGACAAGAAGGCCATCGTCGCTGAAGTCAACGAGGCTGCCAAAGTCGCTCTGTCCGCTGTCGTGGCCGATGCCCGTGGTGTGACTGTAGGCGCAATGACCGGACTCCGTAAAGAGGCCCGCGAAGCTGGCGTTTACGTACGTGTCGTACGTAACACCCTGCTCAAGCGCGCTGTTGAAGGCACCGAATTTTCGATCCTCAGCGACGCGTTCAAAGGCCCGACCCTGATTGCCTTCTCCAACGAACACCCGGGCGCTGCTGCCCGTCTGTTCAAGGAGTTTGCCAAGGGTCAGGACAAGTTCGAGATCAAGGCAGCTGCGTTTGACGGCAATTTCATTGCAGCGAACCAGATCGACGTGTTGGCTACCCTGCCGACCCGCGACGAAGCTATCGCAAAACTGATGAGCGTGATCCAAGGCGCCACCAGCAAGCTGGCTCGTACTCTGGCAGCCATTCGCGACCAGAAAGAAGCTACCGCTGCCTAAGGCACGCGCAACTCTTTCAAAATCATACGTTTAATTTGATGGCTGCGTAGGCTGTCACCCCAATACAGGATTTAAGTCATGTCCCTGACTAACGAGCAAATCATCGAAGCAATCGGCCAGAAAACCGTTCTGGAAGTTGTTGAGCTGATCAAAGCAATGGAAGAAACCTTCGGCGTTACCGCTGCTGTTGCCGCTGCTGGCCCAGCTGCTGCTGCTGCCGTTGTTGAAGAGCAGACCGAGTTCAACGTTGTCCTGGTTGAAGCCGGCGACAAGAAAGTGAACGTGATCAAAGCCGTTCGCGAGCTGACCGGTCTGGGCCTGAAAGAAGCCAAAGAGAAAGTCGATGGCGCTCCTCAGGTTGTAGCTGAAGGCGTTTCGAAAGAAGCCGCTGAAGACGCTAAGAAGAAGCTGGAAGAAGCAGGCGCTAAAGTCGAGCTGAAGTAATTTCGACTTTGCGACTCCAGTCCGAGCGTTGAGCGAAGGGCTGATGGCTGGTGGCTTATGCCACCGGCCTTTTTCCGTTATTGGTGGCCGATCAGGTCGGCCCCGATAACGAGCTGCAAGACACCCAAGAGGGTGGCGCAAACCAAGGGGTTTGCACGATTTTCGGCTGCTCCCGCCGGGAGATGCCAAACAAGCAGGTGACCAAGCTGGGGAATGCTGATGGCTTACTCATACACTGAGAAAAAACGTATCCGCAAGGACTTTAGCAAGTTGCCGGACGTCATGGATGTGCCTTACCTCCTGGCCATCCAGCTGGATTCGTATCGCGAATTCCTGCAGGCGGGAGCATCCAAGGACCAGTTCCGCGACGTCGGTCTGCATGCGGCCTTCAAATCGGTATTCCCGATCATCAGCTACTCCGGCAATGCTGCCCTGGAGTACGTCGGCTATCGCCTGGGCGAGCCGGCCTTCGATGTGAAGGAATGTGTCCTGCGTGGTGTGACCTTCGCGGTTCCGCTGCGTGTGAAGGTGCGCCTGATCATCTTCGACAAGGAATCGTCGAACAAAGCGATCAAGGACATCAAAGAGCAAGAAGTCTACATGGGTGAAATTCCCCTGATGACTGAGAACGGTACCTTCGTTATCAACGGTACCGAGCGTGTGATCGTCTCCCAGTTGCACCGTTCGCCTGGTGTGTTCTTCGACCACGACCGTGGCAAGACCCACAGCTCCGGCAAGCTGCTGTACTCCGCTCGTATCATCCCTTACCGCGGTTCGTGGTTGGACTTCGAGTTCGACCCGAAAGACTGCGTGTTCGTGCGTATCGACCGTCGCCGCAAGCTGCCGGCCTCGGTACTGCTGCGCGCCCTGGGCTACAGCACTGAAGAAGTGCTGAACACCTTCTATACCACCAACGTCTTCCACATCTCCGGCGAGAAACTGAGCCTGGAGCTGGTGCCGCAGCGTCTGCGTGGTGAAGTCGCAGTCATGGACATCCATGACGGCAGCGGCAAGGTCATCGTCGAGCAAGGCCGTCGTATCACTGCGCGCCACATCAACCAGCTGGAAAAGGCTGGTGTGAAAGAGCTGGACGTGCCGATGGAGTACGTACTGGGTCGCACCACCGCCAAGGCCATCGTTCACCCGGCCACTGGCGAGATCCTGGCCGAGTGCAACACCGAGCTGACCACCGATCTGCTGATCAAGATCGCCAAGGCTCAGGTCGTTCGCATCGAGACCCTGTACACCAACGACATCGACTGCGGTCCGTTCATTTCGGACACCCTGAAGATCGACACCACCAGCAACCAGCTGGAAGCCCTGGTCGAGATCTATCGCATGATGCGTCCAGGCGAGCCGCCAACCAAGGACGCCGCCGAGACCCTGTTCAGCAACCTGTTCTTCAGCGCCGAGCGTTACGACCTGTCCGCTGTCGGTCGCATGAAGTTCAACCGTCGTATCGGTCGTACCGAGATCGAAGGTTCGGGCGTACTGAGCAAGGAAGATATCGTCGAAGTCCTCAAGACCCTGGTCGATATCCGTAACGGCAAAGGCATTGTCGACGACATCGACCACCTGGGTAACCGTCGCGTTCGTTGCGTCGGCGAGATGGCCGAGAACCAGTTCCGCGTTGGCCTGGTGCGTGTAGAGCGCGCGGTCAAGGAACGCCTGTCGATGGCTGAAAGCGAAGGCCTGATGCCGCAAGACCTGATCAACGCCAAGCCGGTTGCGGCGGCGGTGAAAGAGTTCTTCGGTTCCAGCCAGCTGTCGCAGTTCATGGACCAGAACAACCCGCTCTCCGAGATCACCCACAAGCGCCGCGTCTCTGCACTCGGCCCGGGCGGTCTGACCCGTGAGCGTGCTGGCTTCGAAGTACGTGACGTACACCCGACCCACTACGGTCGCGTGTGCCCGATCGAAACGCCGGAAGGTCCGAACATCGGTCTGATCAACTCCCTGGCGGCGTACGCCCGCACCAACCAGTACGGCTTCCTGGAAAGCCCGTACCGCGTGGTGAAAGAGGGTGTGGTCAGCGACGACATCGTATTCCTGTCCGCGATCGAAGAAGCCGATCACGTCATTGCACAGGCTTCGGCCGCAATGAACGAGAAGAAGCAACTGATCGACGAGCTGGTAGCAGTACGTCACCTGAACGAATTCACCGTCAAGGCGCCGGAAGACGTCACGCTGATGGACGTTTCGCCGAAGCAGGTTGTTTCTGTCGCGGCCTCGTTGATTCCGTTCCTCGAGCACGACGACGCCAACCGTGCCTTGATGGGTTCGAACATGCAGCGTCAGGCTGTACCGACCCTGCGCGCCGACAAACCGCTGGTGGGTACCGGCATGGAGCGCAACGTCGCCCGTGACTCCGGTGTCTGCGTGGTCGCTCGCCGTGGTGGCGTGATTGACTCGGTCGATGCTAGCCGTATCGTCGTTCGCGTTGCCGATGACGAAGTCGAGACCGGCGAAGCCGGTGTGGATATCTACAACCTGACCAAGTACACCCGTTCGAACCAGAACACCTGCATCAACCAGCGTCCGCTGGTGAGCAAAGGTGATGTGGTCGCACGTGGCGACATCATGGCCGACGGCCCGTCCACCGACATGGGTGAACTGGCACTGGGTCAGAACATGCGCATCGCGTTCATGGCGTGGAACGGCTTCAACTTCGAAGACTCCATCTGCCTGTCCGAGCGTGTGGTTCAGGAAGACCGCTTCACCACGATCCACATTCAGGAACTGACCTGTGTGGCCCGTGATACCAAGCTTGGCCCAGAGGAAATCACCGCGGACATCCCGAACGTGGGTGAAGCTGCGCTGAACAAGCTGGATGAGGCCGGTATCGTCTACGTGGGTGCTGAAGTTGGCGCCGGCGACATCCTGGTCGGCAAGGTCACCCCGAAAGGCGAGACCCAGCTGACTCCGGAAGAAAAACTGCTGCGTGCGATCTTCGGTGAGAAGGCCAGCGACGTCAAAGACACCTCCCTGCGCGTGCCAACCGGCACCAAAGGCACCGTCATCGACGTACAGGTCTTCACCCGTGATGGCGTCGAGCGCGATAGCCGCGCCCTGGCCATCGAGAAGATGCAGCTGGACGAAATCCGTAAGGACCTGAACGAAGAGTTCCGCATCGTCGAAGGTGCTACCTTCGAGCGTCTGCGTTCTGCCCTGAACGGTCAGGTGGTCGACGGTGGCGCGGGCCTGAAGAAAGGCACCGTGATCAGCGACGAAGTCCTGAACGGTCTGGAGCACGGCCAGTGGTTCAAGCTGCGCATGGCTGAAGATGCACTGAACGAGCAGCTGGAAAAGGCTCAGCAGTACATCGTCGACCGCCGCCGTCTGCTGGACGACAAGTTCGAAGACAAAAAGCGCAAGCTGCAGCAAGGTGATGACCTGGCACCGGGCGTACTGAAGATCGTCAAGGTCTACCTGGCTATCCGCCGTCGCATCCAGCCGGGTGACAAGATGGCCGGTCGTCACGGTAACAAGGGTGTCGTCTCGGTCATCATGCCGGTCGAAGACATGCCGCATGACGCCAACGGTACTCCGGTAGACGTTGTGCTGAACCCGCTGGGCGTACCTTCGCGTATGAACGTCGGTCAGATCCTCGAAACCCACCTGGGCCTCGCGGCCAAAGGTCTGGGCGAGAAGATCGACCGGATGATCGAAGAGCAGCGCAAGATCGCTGAACTGCGTGCGTTCCTCACCGAGATCTACAACGAGATCGGTGGTCGTCAGGAGAACCTGGAGTCGTTCACCGACGAAGAGATCATCGCTCTGGCGAACAACCTGAAGAAAGGTGTGCCAATGGCCACTCCGGTCTTCGATGGTGCCAAGGAGCGTGAGATCAAGGCCATGCTGAAACTGGCTGACCTGCCAGAAAGCGGCCAGATGCAGCTGTTCGATGGCCGGACCGGCAACAAGTTCGAGCGTCCTGTGACCGTTGGTTACATGTACATGCTCAAGCTGAACCACTTGGTGGACGACAAGATGCACGCGCGTTCCACTGGTTCCTACAGCCTGGTTACCCAGCAGCCGCTGGGTGGTAAGGCGCAGTTCGGTGGTCAGCGTTTCGGGGAGATGGAAGTGTGGGCGCTGGAAGCATACGGCGCGGCATACACCCTGCAAGAAATGCTCACAGTGAAGTCGGACGACGTGAACGGCCGTACCAAGATGTACAAGAACATCGTGGATGGCGATCACCGTATGGAGCCGGGCATGCCCGAGTCCTTCAACGTGTTGATCAAAGAGATCCGTTCGCTCGGTATCGATATCGATCTGGAAACCGAATAACACGTGACGCGAAGGGGAGTGGGGCAGGTAATGCCCGCTCCCTGCTCCGCCAGGAGGAAAGGCCTTGAAAGACCTACTGAATTTGCTGAAAAACCAGGGTCAAGTCGAAGAGTTCGACGCCATCCGCATCGGTCTGGCGTCGCCTGAAATGATCCGTTCGTGGTCGTTCGGTGAAGTCAAAAAGCCCGAGACCATCAACTACCGTACGTTCAAACCTGAACGTGACGGCCTGTTCTGCGCCAAGATCTTTGGCCCAGTCAAGGACTACGAGTGCCTGTGCGGCAAGTACAAGCGCCTGAAGCACCGCGGTGTGATCTGCGAGAAGTGCGGCGTTGAAGTTGCCTTGGCAAAAGTTCGTCGTGAGCGTATGGCGCACATCGAACTGGCCTCGCCGGTCGCCCATATCTGGTTCCTGAAGTCGCTGCCGTCCCGTATCGGCCTGCTGATGGACATGACCCTGCGTGATATCGAGCGCGTGCTCTACTTCGAGAGCTACGTCGTGATCGACCCGGGCATGACCACCCTCGAGAAGGGTCAGCTGCTCAACGACGAACAGTACTTCGAAGCGCTGGAAGAGTTCGGTGACGACTTCGACGCCCGTATGGGTGCCGAGGCTGTCCGCGAGCTGCTGCACGCTATCGATCTGGAGCATGAGATTGGTCGCCTGCGCGAAGAGATTCCGCAGACCAACTCGGAAACCAAGATCAAGAAGCTGTCCAAGCGCCTGAAGCTGATGGAAGCTTTCCAGGGCTCGGGCAACCTGCCTGAGTGGATGGTTCTGACCGTCCTGCCAGTTCTGCCGCCGGACCTGCGTCCGCTGGTTCCGCTGGATGGCGGCCGCTTCGCGACCTCCGACCTGAACGACCTGTATCGTCGGGTGATCAACCGTAACAACCGTCTGAAGCGCCTGCTCGATCTGTCGGCGCCGGACATCATCGTGCGCAACGAAAAGCGCATGCTGCAGGAAGCGGTCGACGCCCTGCTCGACAACGGCCGTCGCGGTCGCGCCATCACTGGCTCGAACAAGCGTCCGCTGAAGTCGCTGGCTGACATGATCAAAGGTAAGCAAGGTCGCTTCCGTCAGAACTTGCTCGGTAAGCGTGTGGACTACTCCGGCCGTTCGGTAATTACCGTAGGCCCGACCCTGCGTCTGCACCAGTGCGGTCTGCCGAAGAAGATGGCTCTCGAGCTGTTCAAGCCGTTCATTTTCGGCAAGCTGGAAATGCGTGGTCTGGCGACCACCATCAAGGCCGCCAAGAAGATGGTCGAGCGCGAACTGCCAGAGGTCTGGGACGTTCTCGCCGAGGTGATCCGCGAACACCCCGTCCTGCTCAACCGTGCACCGACGCTGCACCGTCTGGGTATCCAGGCCTTTGAACCGGTTCTGATCGAAGGTAAGGCTATCCAGCTGCACCCGCTGGTCTGCGCCGCGTACAACGCCGACTTCGACGGTGACCAGATGGCCGTTCACGTGCCGCTGACGCTGGAAGCCCAGCTCGAAGCGCGTGCGCTGATGATGTCGACCAACAACATTCTGTCGCCAGCCAACGGTGAGCCAATCATCGTTCCGTCGCAGGACGTTGTACTGGGTCTGTACTACATGACCCGTGAAGCCATCAACGCCAAGGGCGAAGGTCGCGTGTTCGCCGACCTGCAGGAAGTCGACCGCGTATTCCGCGCCGGTGAGGCTGCCCTGCACGCGAAAATCAAGGTCCGCATCAACGAGACCGTGAAAGATCGTGATGGCAGCATCACCAAGAACACCCGTATCGTCGACACCACCGTCGGCCGTGCGCTGCTGTTCCAGGTCGTACCGGCAGGTCTGCCGTACGACGTGGTCAACCAGCCGATGAAGAAAAAGGCGATCTCCAAGCTGATCAACCAGTGCTACCGCGTGGTGGGTTTGAAAGAGACCGTTATCTTCGCCGACCAGCTGATGTACACCGGTTTCGCCTACTCCACCATCTCTGGTGTGTCCATTGGTGTGAACGACTTCGTCATCCCGGATGAGAAGGCGCGCATCATCAACAGCGCTACCGATGAAGTGAAGGAAATCGAGAGCCAGTACGCTTCCGGTCTGGTAACCCAGGGCGAGAAGTACAACAAGGTCATCGACTTGTGGTCGAAGGCGAACGACGAAGTGTCCAAGGCGATGATGGCCAACCTCTCGAAAGAGAAGGTCATCGACCGCGAAGGCAACGAAGTCGACCAAGAGTCCTTCAACTCGATGTACATGATGGCCGACTCCGGTGCGCGTGGTTCTGCGGCACAGATTCGTCAGCTGGCCGGTATGCGTGGTCTGATGGCCAAGCCGGACGGCTCGATCATCGAGACGCCGATCACCGCGAACTTCCGTGAAGGTCTGAGCGTACTCCAGTACTTCATCTCGACTCACGGTGCGCGTAAAGGTCTGGCGGATACCGCACTGAAGACTGCGAACTCCGGTTACCTGACTCGTCGTCTGGTAGACGTGGCGCAGGATCTGGTCGTGACCGAGATCGACTGTGGCACCGACCAGGGTCTGCTGATGACTCCGCACATCGAAGGCGGCGACGTTGTCGAGCCGCTGGGTGAGCGCGTACTGGGTCGTGTCATCGCTCGCGACGTGTTCAAGCCAGGTACCGAGGACGTTATCGTTCCTGCCGGCACCCTGGTCGACGAGCAGTGGGTCGAGTTCATCGAACTGAACAGCATCGACGAAGTGGTCGTGCGTTCGCCGATCAGCTGCGAAACCCGCTACGGCATCTGCGCCAAGTGCTACGGTCGCGACCTGGCTCGCGGTCATCAGGTGAATATCGGTGAAGCTGTCGGCGTTATCGCTGCACAGTCGATCGGTGAGCCGGGTACCCAGCTCACCATGCGTACGTTCCACATCGGTGGTGCTGCAAGCCGTACTTCGGCTGCCGACAGCGTCCAGGTGAAGAACGGCGGTATGGTGCGTCTGCACAACCTGAAGCAGGTCGAGCGTGCCGATGGCAACCTGGTTGCCGTATCGCGTTCCGGCGAGCTGGCTATTGCCGACGAATTCGGTCGTGAGCGTGAGCGCTACAAGCTGCCTTACGGTGCGGTGATTTCGGTTAAGGAAGGTGAGAAGGTCGAAGCTGGCGCCATCGTCGCCAAGTGGGACCCGCACACCCACCCGATCGTGACCGAACTGAAAGGTACCGTGACCTTCGTGGGCATGGAAGAAAACATCACCATCAAGCGTCAGACCGACGAACTGACCGGCCTGACCAACATCGAAGTGATGGACGTCAAGGATCGCCCTGCCGCTGGCAAGGAAATTCGTCCGGCAATCAAGATGGTCGATGCTGCTGGCAAGGACCTGTACCTGCCAGGTACCGACGTACCGGCTCAGTACTTCCTGCCCGCCAACGCCTTGGTAGGTGTGGCTGACGGTGCCCAGATCGGCGTCGGTGACGTTATCGCGCGTATCCCGCAAGAAACGTCGAAGACCCGTGACATCACCGGTGGTCTGCCACGCGTTGCCGACTTGTTCGAAGCGCGTCGTCCGAAAGAAGCCTCGATCCTGGCTGAAGTCAGCGGCACCATTGCTTTCGGTAAAGAGACCAAGGGCAAGCGTCGCCTGGTCATTACCCCGACCGATGGCAGCGATCCGTACGAAGAGCTGATTCCGAAGTGGCGCCACCTGAACGTCTTCGAAGGCGAACAGGTAAACCGCGGCGAAGTTATCTCGGACGGTCCGAGCGATCCGCACGACATCCTGCGTCTGCTGGGTGTGAGCGCGCTGGCCAAGTACATCGTCAACGAGATCCAGGACGTTTACCGTCTGCAAGGCGTGAAGATCAACGACAAGCACATCGAGACCATCCTGCGTCAGATGCTGCGTAAAGTTGAGATCTCCGAGTCGGGCGATTCCAGCTTCATCAAGGGCGACCAGATGGAACTGACTCAGGTGCTGGTCGAGAACGAGCGTCTCGCCGCCGAAGACAAGTTCATTTCGAAGTTCACTCGTGTACTGCTGGGTATCACCAAGGCGTCGCTGTCGACCGAGTCGTTCATCTCCGCGGCTTCCTTCCAGGAAACTACCCGCGTACTGACCGAAGCGGCGGTAACCGGCAAGCGCGATTACCTGCGCGGCCTGAAAGAGAACGTGGTCGTGGGTCGTCTGATCCCGGCCGGTACCGGTCTGGCTTACCACAGCGAGCGCAAGCGTCGCCGTGATGCCGACAAGCCGCTGCGTGTTAGCGCCAGTGAGGTGGAAGCCGCACTGACCGAAGCGCTGAATTCCAGCGGTAACTAAGACAGGGCAGGGCCCCGGCGCATCCCGCAAGGCCATCGGTGACATGAATTGTTGCCGATGGCCGGGCGGGGAGGGCCGGGGCCTCGTCTTGACTGGGTGCAAGATCCTCTTTAGACTTTTGTACCCCTAAATTTGGTGAGGCTCTGTCTCGCCAATTTTTGGCTTTCTTGCAAGACAATAGAGTCGCAAGACAATCAGTGGAGCTAGTAGATGGCAACTATCAACCAGCTGGTACGTCAGCCGCGTAAGCGTTCGGTCGAGAAGTCCGACGTTCCTGCGCTGCAGAACTGCCCGCAGCGTCGTGGCGTGTGCACTCGTGTGTACACCACCACGCCGAAAAAACCTAACTCGGCACTGCGTAAAGTATGCCGTGTGCGTCTGACCAACGGTTTCGAGGTTTCCTCGTACATCGGTGGTGAAGGCCACAACCTGCAAGAGCACAGCGTCGTCCTGATTCGTGGCGGCCGTGTAAAAGACTTGCCAGGTGTTCGTTACCACACCGTTCGCGGCTCTCTGGATACTTCGGGCGTCAAAGGCCGTAACCAGGGTCGTTCGAAGTACGGTACCAAGCGTCCGAAGTAATCGGCCGTTTGCAGACATCCATTTTTTTGAGTCGATAAGAGTAAGGTCGGGCAGGGGTCGAAGACCCGCGTCCCGGGCTAACCTGAAGACCGTTTGAGGGCTTATCATGCCAAGACGTCGTGTAGCAGCAAAACGTGAGATTTTGGACGATCCGAAGTACGGATCCCAGATCCTCGCCAAGTTCATGAACCACGTGATGGAAAGCGGCAAGAAGGCCGTAGCCGAGCGCATCGTTTACGGTGCCCTGGATACTGTCAAAGCACGCAAGAACAGCGACCCCCTGGAAATCTTCGAGAAAGCTCTCGACGCCATCGCTCCGCTGGTCGAAGTAAAGTCCCGCCGTGTTGGCGGTGCCACTTACCAGGTTCCGGTTGAAGTTCGTCCATCCCGTCGTAACGCTCTGGCAATGCGCTGGCTCGTAGACTACGCCCGCAAGCGCGGCGAGAAGTCGATGGCCCTGCGTCTGGCCGGTGAACTGCTGGATGCTGCCGAAGGCAAAGGTGCTGCAGTCAAGAAGCGTGAAGACGTTCACCGTATGGCTGAAGCCAACAAAGCGTTCTCGCACTACCGCTTCTAATTCAAGCATCAATCACTTTGCGAGGGCTTTATGGCTCGTACTACAGCAATTAACCGCTACCGTAACATTGGTATCTGTGCCCACGTTGACGCGGGCAAGACCACCACTACCGAGCGGATCCTGTTCTACACAGGTCTGAGCCACAAGATGGGCGAGGTGCATGACGGCGCCGCGACCACCGACTGGATGGTGCAGGAGCAGGAGCGCGGTATCACCATTACCTCCGCTGCCGTTACCACCTTCTGGAAAGGTTCCCGTGGTCAGTACGACAACTACCGCGTAAACGTCATCGATACCCCCGGCCACGTTGACTTCACCATTGAAGTAGAGCGTTCGCTGCGCGTACTCGACGGCGCGGTCGTTGTGTTCTGCGGTACCTCCGGCGTTGAGCCGCAGTCCGAAACCGTATGGCGTCAGGCCAACAAGTACGGCGTTCCACGTGTTGTCTACGTGAACAAGATGGACCGTGCCGGTGCTAACTTCCTGCGCGTTGTAGGTCAGATCAAGAACCGTCTGGGTCACACCCCGGTTCCGGTTCAGCTGGCCATCGGTGCAGAAGATGACTTCCAGGGTCAGGTTGACCTGATCAAGATGAAAGCCATCTACTGGAACGACGACGACAAAGGTACCACCTACCGCGAGGAAGAAATTCCTGCTGAGCTGGTGGACCTGGCCAACGAATGGCGCAACAACATGGTCGAGGCTGCTGCCGAGGCCAACGAAGAGCTGATGAACAAGTACCTTGAAGAAGGTGACCTGTCCGTCGAAGACATCAAGGCTGGTCTGCGCGCTCGTACCCTGGCGAGCGAGATCGTTCCTGCTGTCTGCGGTTCTTCGTTCAAGAACAAGGGCGTTCCCCTGGTTCTCGATGCCGTTATTGACTACCTGCCTGCGCCAACCGAGATCCCTGCGATCAAGGGTATCCACCCTGATCTGATCGACGTGCCGAAGGATGAAGTCAAGCCAGAGCAGTACGACGAGCGTCCTGCTGACGACAACGAGCCGTTCTCGGCCCTGGCGTTCAAGATCGCTACCGACCCGTTCGTGGGTACCTTGACCTTCGTCCGCGTCTACTCGGGCTTCCTGACCTCCGGTGACTCCGTCATCAACTCGGTCAAGGGCAAGAAAGAGCGCGTTGGTCGTATGGTGCAGATGCACGCCAACCAGCGTGAAGAGATCAAGGAAGTACGTGCAGGCGACATCGCTGCTCTGATCGGCATGAAGGACGTCACCACTGGTGACACCCTCTGCAACGCCGACAAGCCGATCATCCTTGAGCGTATGGACTTCCCTGAGCCGGTGATTTCGCTCTCTGTAGAGCCGAAAACCAAGGCTGACCAGGAGAAGATGGGTATCGCTCTGGGCAAGCTGGCCCAGGAAGACCCGTCGTTCCGCGTCAAGACCGACGAAGAAACCGGCCAGACCATCATCTCCGGTATGGGTGAGCTGCACCTGGACATCCTCGTTGACCGCATGAAGCGCGAGTTCAACGTCGAGTGCAACGTCGGCAAGCCGCAGGTTTCGTACCGCGAGAAGATCACCAAGTCCAACGTCGAAATCGAAGGCAAGTTCGTTCGTCAGTCGGGTGGTCGTGGTCAGTTCGGTCACTGCTGGATCCGTTTCTCGGAGCCGGACGTCGACGAGAAAGGCAACATCACCGAAGGTCTGGTGTTCACCAACGAAGTCGTTGGTGGTGTGATTCCTAAGGAATTCATCGCCCCGATCCAGAAAGGTATCGAAGAGCAGATGAAAAACGGCGTTGTTGCCGGCTATCCGCTGCTCGGCCTGAAGGCCACGGTATTCGACGGTTCGTACCACGACGTCGACTCCAACGAAATGGCGTTCAAGATCGCTGCGTCGATGGCAACCAAGCAACTGGCCCAGAAGGGCGGTGGCGTGGTGCTCGAGCCGATCATGAAGGTTGAAGTTGTAACCCCGGAAGACTACCTGGGTGACGTGATGGGTGACCTGAGCCGTCGTCGCGGGATGATCCAGGGTAATGAAGACTCGGTGTCCGGCAAGGTAATCACTGCTGAGGTGCCGCTCGGAGAGATGTTCGGTTACGCAACCGACGTTCGTTCCATGTCTCAGGGTCGCGCAAGCTACTCCATGGAATTCTCCAAATACGCCGAAGCTCCGTCGAACATCGTCGAAGCACTCGTTAAAAAACAAGGCTAATCCCCTTTAGGCAAGAGGTTCACTGTCGTGGCTAAAGAAAAATTTGATCGTTCCCTTCCCCACGTTAACGTCGGCACCATCGGCCACGTTGACCACGGTAAGACCACTCTGACTGCAGCTCTGACCCGCGTCTGCTCCGAAGTTTTCGGTTCGGCCGTTGTTGAGTTCGACAAGATCGACTCGGCTCCAGAAGAAAAAGCGCGCGGTATCACCATTAACACCGCTCACGTCGAGTACAACTCGAACATTCGTCACTACGCTCACGTTGACTGCCCAGGTCACGCTGACTACGTGAAGAACATGATCACCGGTGCTGCCCAGATGGACGGCGCGATCCTGGTTTGCTCGGCCGCCGATGGTCCGATGCCACAAACCCGTGAGCACATCCTGCTGTCCCGTCAGGTAGGCGTTCCGTACATCGTGGTCTTCCTGAACAAGGCTGACCTGGTAGACGACGCTGAGCTGCTGGAACTGGTCGAGATGGAAGTTCGCGACCTGCTGTCCACCTACGACTTCCCGGGCGACGACACCCCGATCATCATCGGTTCGGCTCGTATGGCGCTGGAAGGCAAAGACGACAACGAAATGGGCACTACCGCTGTCAAGAAGCTGGTAGAGACTCTGGATAGCTACATTCCTGAGCCAGTTCGTGCCATCGACCAGCCGTTCCTGATGCCGATCGAAGACGTGTTCTCGATCTCGGGTCGTGGTACCGTTGTTACCGGCCGTATCGAGCGTGGTATCGTCCGCGTTCAGGATCCGCTGGAAATCGTTGGTCTGCGTGACACCACCACCACCACCTGCACCGGCGTTGAGATGTTCCGCAAGCTGCTGGACGAAGGTCGTGCTGGCGAGAACTGCGGCGTTCTGCTGCGTGGTACCAAGCGTGACGACGTTGAGCGTGGCCAGGTTCTGGTCAAGCCAGGTTCGGTCAAGCCGCACACCAAGTTCACCGCAGAAGTCTACGTCCTGTCGAAGGAAGAAGGCGGCCGTCACACTCCGTTCTTCAAAGGCTACCGTCCTCAGTTCTACTTCCGTACCACTGACGTGACCGGTAACTGCGAACTGCCGGAAGGCGTTGAAATGGTAATGCCAGGTGACAACATCCAGATGACTGTCACTCTGATCAAGACCATCGCAATGGAAGACGGCCTGCGTTTCGCCATCCGTGAAGGCGGTCGTACCGTCGGCGCCGGCGTCGTAGCCAAAATCATCGAGTAATCACTCGACCGATTGAAAAAGCCCCCGCTCAGCGGGGGCTTTTTTTATTGGGTTGACACTAAATTGGGGCGTCTATAGAATCACGCCTCCTTTTAGCGGGCGTAGTGCGTCCGTTGGGAACAGCCTGGAGTCTGAAATCCAATGCAAAATCAGCAAATCCGTATCAGGTTGAAGGCTTTCGACCATCGCCTGATCGACCAATCCACCCAGGAAATCGTGGAAACCGCGAAACGTACTGGTGCACAAGTGCGTGGTCCAATTCCACTGCCTACCCGCAAAGAGCGTTTCACCGTTCTGGTCTCCCCGCACGTCAACAAAGACGCGCGTGACCAGTACGAGATTCGCACTCATAAGCGTGTTCTGGACATCGTCCAGCCAACGGATAAAACCGTCGACGCGCTGATGAAGCTTGATCTGGCGGCCGGTGTGGAAGTGCAGATCAGCCTCGGCTAAGACTCGCGTCTTGGTCGTGTAACGCTCTGAAATGGGCGGCCATAGCGGGTGAAAGCCCCGTACACTCATGAGGTTTACAACATGACTATTGGTGTAGTCGGTCGGAAAGCGGGTATGACCCGTATTTTCACCGAAGAAGGTGTCTCCATTCCGGTCACGGTCATTGAGATCGAGCCGAATCGCGTCACCCAGTTCAAAACCGAAGAAACTGATGGCTACCGTGCAGTGCAAGTCACTGTCGGCGAGCGTCGTGCTTCGCGCGTGACCGCCGCTCAGGCAGGCCACTTTGCCAAGGCCAACGTTGCCGCTGGTCGCGGTGTTTGGGAGTTCCGTCTTGAAGAAGGCGATTTCCAGGCTGGCGATCTGATCAAAGCTGAACTCTTCACTGCAGGCCAGCTGGTAGACGTAACCGGTCAGTCCAAAGGTAAAGGCTTCGCCGGTACCATCAAGCGCTGGAATTTCCGTGGTCAAGACAACACCCACGGTAACTCCGTATCGCACCGTGTCCCTGGCTCCATCGGCCAGTGCCAGACTCCTGGTCGTGTATTCAAGGGCAAGAAAATGTCCGGTCACATGGGCGCCGAGCGCGTGACTGTTCAGTCCCTGGAAGTAGTACGCGTAGACGCTGAACGCAACCTGCTGCTGATCAAGGGTGCCGTCCCAGGCGCTACTGGCGGCGACGTGGTCGTGCGTCCGGCTGTCAAGGCTCGCGGGTAAGGGGAAACTGACATGCAACTCAATGTAAATGACGCTCAGGCGATCGAAGTTTCCGAACTGACCTTCGGTGGCGAATTCAACGAGACGCTGGTACACCAAGCAGTCGTGGCCTACATGGCCGGCGGCCGTCAGGGCACCAAGCAGCAGAAGACCCGTTCTGACGTGGCCGGTGGCGGTAAGCGCCCATGGCGTCAGAAAGGTACTGGCCGTGCTCGTGCCGGTACTACCCGTGGTCCGATCTGGCGTGGCGGTGGTGTTACCTTCGCAGCGCGTCCTCAAGATCACTCGCAGAAGCTCAACAAGAAGATGTACCGCGCAGCCCTGCGCTCCATCCTCGCTGAGCTGGTGCGTAGCGACCGTCTGGTCGTGGTTCAGGACTTCGCTGTTGAAGCTCCGAAAACCAAAGACCTGCTGAACAAGCTGAACGGCATGGGTCTGAACGACGTTCTGATCGTTTCGGACGCTGTTGATCAGAACCTGTACCTGGCTGCTCGTAACCTGCCGCACGTCGACGTACGTGACGTTCAAGGTTCGGATCCGGTCAGTCTGATCGCATACGAGAAAGTGTTGATCACTGTCTCGGCCGTGAAGAAATTCGAGGAGCTGCTGGGATGAACCAGGAACGCGTATTCAAAGTCCTCCTTGGCCCGCACGTTTCCGAGAAGGCTACCGTTCTGGCTGAGAAAAAAGGCCAGTTCGTATTCAAGGTTGCTACCGATGCAACCAAGCTGGAAATCAAGAAAGCTGTCGAAGGCCTGTTCAACGTAAAAGTTGAAAACGTGTCGACTGTTAACGTTCTGGGTAAAACCAAGCGTACCGCACGTGGTCTGGGCAAGCGTAATGACTGGAAGAAGGCGATCGTCTCCCTTCAGCCAGGCCAAGATCTCGATTTCAGCAGCAGTGCTGAGTAAGGAAGGGGTGCATCATGGCAATCGTTAAATGCAAACCGACTTCCCCTGGCCGCCGTTTTGTGGTCAAGGTGGTCAACAAGGAGCTGCACAAAGGCGCTCCTCACGCACCGCTGATCGAGAAAAAATCGAAGTCTGGTGGTCGTAACAACAATGGCCGCATTACCACTCGTCACGTTGGTGGTGGTCATAAGCAGCATTACCGTCTGGTCGACTTCCGTCGCAACGACAAAGATGGCATCCCTGCCACTGTCGAGCGTATCGAGTACGACCCGAACCGTACTGCTCATATCGCCCTGCTGTGCTACGCAGACGGTGAGCGTCGCTACATCATCGCCCCTAAAGGCGTGAGTGCTGGCGACCAACTGATCGCAGGTGCCCTGGCTCCAATCAAGGCCGGTAACTCCCTGCAACTGCGCAACATCCCAGTAGGTAGCACCGTTCACGGCATCGAACTGAAGCCGGGTAAAGGTGCTCAAATCGCTCGTTCCGCTGGTGCTTCGGCTCAGCTGATCGCGCGTGAAGGCGTCTACGTGACCCTGCGTCTTCGCTCTGGCGAAATGCGTAAAGTACTGGCTGAGTGCCGTGCGACCCTGGGCGAAGTCTCGAACTCCGAGCACAGCCTGCGTTCGCTGGGTAAAGCAGGTGCAAAACGCTGGCGCGGCGTTCGCCCAACCGTTCGTGGTGTTGCCATGAACCCGGTTGACCACCCGCATGGTGGTGGTGAAGGTCGTACCTCCGGTGGTCGTCATCCGGTATCGCCATGGGGCTTCCCAACCAAGGGTGCTAAAACCCGTGGTAATAAGCGTACCGACAACATGATCGTCCGTCGTCGCAAGTAACTAGAGGGATACGACAGTGCCACGTTCTCTGAAAAAAGGTCCTTTTATCGATCTTCACCTGCTGAAGAAGGTCGAAGTGGCGGTGGAGAAGAACGATCGCAAGCCAGTTAAAACCTGGTCGCGCCGTTCGATGATCCTGCCACAAATGGTCGGTCTGACCATCGCGGTACACAACGGTCGCCAACACGTCCCAGTTCTCGTGAACGAAGACATGGTCGGCCACAAACTGGGCGAGTTCGCCGGTACCCGCACCTACCGCGGGCACGTGGCTGACAAGAAAGCCAAGCGTTAAGGGGTAAGGAAATGGAAGTAGCCGCTAAGTTGTCGGGCGCTCGCATCTCCGCCCAGAAAGCCCGCTTGGTCGCCGACCAGATCCGCGGGAAGAAGGTGGGCGAAGCGCTCAACCTGTTGGCCTTCAGCAGCAAAAAAGCCGCTGAAATCATGAAGAAAGTCCTCGAGTCGGCCGTTGCCAACGCCGAACACAACGAAGGCGCAGACGTTGATGACCTGAAGGTCTCCACCGTTTTCGTCAACGAAGGGCGTTCGCTGAAGCGCATCATGCCGCGTGCCAAAGGCCGCGCTGATCGCATCGTCAAGCGGTCTTGCCATATCACTGTCAAGGTTGCGGACAAGTAACGGAGTCGATCAGATGGGTCAGAAAGTACATCCCACTGGCATTCGCCTGGGAATCGTCAAGGAGCACACCTCCGTCTGGTATGCAGACGGCGCGACTTACGCAGATTACCTGTTGAAGGATCTGAAAACGCGTGAGTACCTCCAAGACAAACTAAAAAGCGCGTCCGTTAGCCGTATCGATATTCATCGTCCGGCTCAAACTGCACGCATCACCATCCACACCGCTCGTCCCGGTATCGTTATCGGCAAGAAAGGTGAAGATGTTGAGAAACTGCGTCAGGACCTGACCAAGCAGATGGGTGTGCCTGTGCACATCAACATCGAAGAGATCCGCAAGCCGGAACTCGACGCCATGCTGGTTGCTCAGAGCGTTGCCCAGCAGCTGGAACGCCGCGTTATGTTCCGTCGCGCCATGAAGCGCGCCGTACAGAACGCCATGCGTATTGGTGCCAAAGGCATCAAGATCCAGGTGAGCGGTCGTCTCGGCGGTGCCGAGATCGCACGTACCGAGTGGTATCGCGAAGGTCGTGTGCCTCTGCACACCCTGCGTGCCGATATCGACTACAACACCTACGAAGCTCACACCACCTATGGTGTGATCGGTGTGAAGGTTTGGATCTTCAAAGGCGAAGTGATTGGTGGTCGCCAGGAAGAGCTGAAGCCTCAAGCACCAGCGCCTCGTAAAAAAGCTGCTAAGTAAGGGGTACGCCAAATGTTGCAACCAAAGCGTACAAAATTCCGCAAGCAGATGACCGGCCACAACCGTGGTCTGGCACTGCGCGGTAGCAAGGTCAGCTTCGGCGAGTTCGCTCTGAAAGCTGTTGCTCGCGGTCGCCTCACCGCCCGCCAGATCGAGTCCGCACGTCGTGCGCTGACCCGTCACGTTAAACGTGGCGGTAAGATCTGGATCCGTGTCTTCCCGGACAAGCCGGTTACCAAGAAGCCTCTCGAAGTGCGGATGGGTAAAGGTAAGGGTTCCGTGGAGTACTGGGTTGCCCAGATTCAGCCAGGCAAAGTCCTGTACGAAATCGAGGGTGTTTCTGAAGAGCTGGCGCGCGAAGCATTCGCCCTGGCTGCTGCAAAGCTGCCTCTCGCCACCTCCTTTGTTAAGCGGACGGTGATGTGATGAAAGCGAATGAACTTCGTGAAAAATCGGCACAGCAACTGAATGAGCAACTGCTCGGCTTGCTGCGCGACCAGTTCAATCTGCGTATGCAGAAAGCAACTGGCCAGTTGGGGCAGTCGCACCTGCTCTCGCAAGTTAAGCGTGACATCGCTCGCGTGAAAACTGTGCTCAACCAGCAGGCAGGTAAGTGATCATGGCTGAAGCTGAAAAAACCGTCCGTACGCTGACTGGCCGTGTCGTCAGCGACAAAATGGACAAGACCATCACCGTTCTGATCGAGCGTCGCGTAAAGCACCCGATCTACGGTAAATACGTTAAGCGTTCGACTAAGCTGCACGCGCACGACGAATCCAACCAGTGCAAGATCGGCGATAAGGTTTCCATCCGTGAAACCCGTCCGCTGGCCAAGACCAAGTCCTGGGCACTGGTTGAAGTCCTCGAACGCGCTGTTGAAGTCTAAGGGCTAAGGGTCGGAGAAATTTTATGATTCAGACTCAATCCATGCTCGATGTGGCCGATAACAGCGGCGCTCGTCGCGTCATGTGCATCAAGGTGCTCGGCGGTTCTCACCGCCGTTACGCCGGTATCGGTGACATCATCAAAGTAACCGTCAAGGAAGCGATTCCGCGCGGTAAGGTCAAAAAAGGCCAGGTGATGACCGCTGTTGTCGTCCGTACCCGTCACGGTGTACGTCGCGCTGACGGTTCCATCATTCGTTTCGACGGCAACGCTGCTGTTCTGCTGAACACCAAGCAAGAGCCGATCGGCACTCGCATCTTCGGGCCAGTGACCCGTGAGCTTCGTACTGAGAAGTTCATGAAGATCGTCTCGCTCGCCCCTGAAGTGCTCTAAGGAGATCCGACATGCAAAAGATTCGTCGTGACGACGAGATCATCGTGATCGCCGGCAAAGACAAAGGTAAGCGCGGTAAGGTGCTGAAGGTTCTCGCTGACGACCGTCTGGTCGTCGGTGGTGTCAACCTGGTCAAGCGCCACACCAAGCCTAACCCGATGGCGGGCGTCCAGGGCGGTATCGTCGAGAAAGAAGCGCCTCTGCACGCTTCCAACGTTGCCATCTTCAACGGTGAAACCAACAAGGCTGACCGCGTTGGTTTCAAAGTAGAAGACGGTAAAAAAATTCGTGTCTTCAAGTCGACCCAAAAAGCGGTTGATGCTTGAACACTGCTAGGTAGAAGACCATGGCACGACTGAAAGAGATTTACCGGAACGAAATCGCTCCTAAGCTTAAGGAAGAACTTAAGCTGTCGAACGTGATGGAAGTTCCGCGCGTTACCAAAATCACCCTGAACATGGGTCTGGGCGAAGCGATCGGCGACAAGAAAGTCATCGAGCACGCTGTTGCCGACCTGGAAAAGATCACCGGTCAAAAGCCGGTCGTGACTTTCGCTCGTAAATCCATCGCGGGCTTCAAAGTCCGTGAAGGCTGGCCGATCGGTGTCAAGGTGACCCTGCGTCGCGAAAAAATGTACGAGTTCCTGGACCGCCTGCTGGCGATCTCCCTGCCACGGGTTCGCGACTTCCGCGGCCTGAATGCCAAGTCCTTCGACGGTCGTGGCAACTACAGCATGGGCGTGAAAGAGCAGATCATCTTCCCGGAAATCGACTACGACAAGATCGATGCTCTGCGCGGTTTGGACATCACCCTGACCACCACTGCTCGTTCGGACGACGAAGGCCGCGCTCTGCTGCGTGCTTTCAAGTTCCCGTTCCGCAACTGATTGGAGTAGGAAAATGGCCAAGAAGAGCATGAAAAACCGCGAGCTGAAGCGTCAGCTCACGGTAGCCAAGTACGCTAAAAAGCGTGCCGAGCTGAAAGCGACCATCGTCAACCTGAACGCCTCTCCTGAAGAGCGCTTCGCCGCCGTTGTCGCCCTTCAGAAGCAACCACGTGACGCCAGCGCTGCGCGCCTGCGTAACCGTTGCCGCCTGACCGGTCGTCCGCACGGTGTATACCGCAAGTTCGGCCTCGGCCGTAACAAGCTGCGTGAAGCCGCCATGCGTGGTGACGTTCCAGGTCTGGTCAAGGCTAGCTGGTAATTCCAGCTGTCGTGACCACCGGCGCGAGGAGGAGATCTTCCGACCGCCGGTGACCTCGCAACGAAACAAGCCCCTATACGGGGCTTGTTTCGTTTCTGGCTTGTGTCTAGAATGACCGGCTCACCTGAGCCTGGGTTTTTTGCCCTGTCCGCTCGGGTGGTTGTGATAGCCGCAAGGCTAATAATTCTTGTATCAGGAGCATCTAGCCCATGAGTATGCAGGACCCGTTAGCGGACATGCTAACTCGCATCCGTAATGCCCAGATGGCTGAAAAGTCTGTCGTAAGCATGCCTTCTTCCACCCTGAAGGTCGCGGTTGCCAAAGTACTGAAAGACGAAGGTTACATCGCCGGCTACGAAGTGACTGGCGAAGCCAAGCCTTCCCTGTCGATCGAGCTGAAGTACTTCGAAGGCCGTCCGGTCATTGAAGAGCTGAAGCGCTCCAGCCGTCCAGGTCTGCGTCAGTACAAGGCCGTCACTGAGCTGCCGAAAGTACGTGGCGGCCTGGGCGTGTCTATCGTCTCCACCAACAAAGGTGTGATGACTGACCGCGCTGCGCGCGCTGCCGGTGTCGGCGGCGAAGTTCTGTGCACAGTGTTCTAAGGGGAGATAGGCATGTCTCGCGTCGCTAAGAACCCCGTTAAGTTGCCAGCAGGCGTCGAAGTCAAATTCGCCGGCCAGCAGCTTTCGGTGAAGGGTGCCAAGGGCACTCTCGAACTGAACGTTCACTCGTCTGTTGAAGTTACCGAAGAAGCTGGTGAGCTGCGTTTCTCCGCTCGCAACGGTGACCAGCAAGCTCGCGCCATGGCCGGTACCACCCGCGCCCTGGTGAACAACATGGTCCAAGGCGTAAGCCAAGGCTTCGAGCGTAAGCTCCAGCTGGTCGGTGTTGGTTATAAAGCTCAGGCTAAAGGCTCCGTCCTGAACCTGGCTCTGGGCTTCTCGCACCCAGTGGATTACGAACTGCCAGCTGGTATCACCGCTGAAACCCCAAGCCAGACCGACATCCTGATCAAGGGTATCGACAAGCAGCTGGTGGGTCAGGTGGCCGCTGAAGTCCGCGGTTTCCGTCCGCCAGAGCCTTACAAGGGCAAGGGTGTGCGTTACGCGGATGAAGTAGTCCGTCGTAAAGAAGCCAAGAAGAAGTAGGGCCTAGCAAATGACCGACAAAAAAGTTACTCGACTGCGTCGCGCTCGCAAAGCACGCCTGAAAATGCACGAGCTCGAAGCCGTGCGTCTGTGCGTGTTCCGCTCCTCGCAGCACATCTACGCCCAGGTCATTTCGGCCGACGGCAGCAAGGTTCTGGCAAGTGCCTCGACCTTGGACAAAGAACTGCGTGATGGCGCCACCGGCAACATCGACGCGGCCACTAAGGTTGGCAAGCTGGTAGCTGAGCGTGCGAAAGCCGCCGGTGTATCTCAAGTTGCCTTTGACCGTTCCGGCTTCAAGTACCACGGCCGCGTCAAGGCGCTGGCTGATGCTGCTCGTGAAGGCGGGCTGGAGTTCTAAGTTATGGCAAATAACGATCAAAAGCGCGACGAAGGCTACATCGAGAAGCTGGTTCAAGTTAACCGCGTAGCTAAAACCGTAAAAGGCGGCCGTATCTTCACCTTCACCGCACTGACCGTGGTTGGTGATGGTAAGGGTCGTGTTGGCTTTGGCCGTGGCAAATCGCGCGAAGTACCTGCTGCGATCCAGAAAGCCATGGAAGCTGCTCGTCGCAACATGATTCAGGTTGACCTGAAAGGCACCACCCTGCAGTACGCCACCAAGGCCGCCCACGGCGCCTCGAAGGTTTACATGCAGCCTGCCTCGGAAGGTACCGGTATCATCGCCGGCGGCGCAATGCGTGCCGTCCTGGAAGTTGCTGGCGTTCAGAACGTTCTGGCCAAGTGCTACGGTTCGACCAACCCGGTGAACGTGGTTCACGCCACCTTCAAGGGTCTGAAAGCCATGCAATCCCCTGAGTCCATTGCTGCCAAGCGCGGCAAGACTGTCGAGGAGATCATCTGATCATGGCAACCGTAAAAGTAACGCTGATCAAGAGCACCGCCGGCCGCCTGCCTAACCACAAACTGTGTGTTAAAGGCCTGGGTCTGCGTCGCATCGGTCACACTGTAGAAGTCCAAGATACTCCTGAAAACCGCGGGATGATCAACAAGGCCTACTACATGCTGAAGGTCGAGGGTTAATCGATGAAACTCAATGATCTGAGTCCAGCGCCGGGTTCCCGTCGCGAGAAGCACCGTCCGGGTCGTGGTATCGGTAGCGGTCTGGGTAAGACCGGCGGCCGTGGCCACAAGGGTCAAACCTCCCGTTCCGGTGGTTCCATTGCTCCAGGCTTCGAAGGCGGTCAACAGCCGCTGCACCGTCGTCTGCCGAAGTTCGGCTTCGTTTCCCTGAAAGCCATGGACCGCGCTGAAGTGCGTCTGTCCGAGCTGGCCAAGGTGGAAGGCGACCTGATCACCGTTCAGTCCCTCAAGGACGCCAACGTGATCGGCCAGCACGTACAGCGTGTGAAAATCATGCTGTCGGGCGAAGTCACTCGCGCAGTCACCCTCAAGGGTATCGCCGTCACCAAAGGTGCACGTGCGGCTATCGAAGCAGCTGGCGGCAAGTTCGAGGAATAAATGGCTAAGCAAGGTGCTCTCTCTTCGCTCGGTAAGGGCGGGATGTCGGAACTCTGGGCTCGTCTGCGCTTTCTGTTCATGGCGATCATCGTCTATCGGATTGGCGCGCACATCCCGGTACCAGGCATTAACCCGGACCGTCTCGCGGATCTGTTCCGGCAGAATGAGGGGACCATTCTTAGCTTGTTCAACATGTTTTCCGGCGGCGCGCTGGAGCGCATGAGCATCTTTGCGCTGGGGATCATGCCGTACATCTCGGCATCGATCATCATGCAGCTCATGACCGCTGTCAGCCCGCAGCTGGAGCAGTTGAAGAAGGAAGGTGAAGCTGGCCGTCGCAAGATCAGCCAGTACACCCGCTACGGCACCGTTATCCTGGCGCTGGTCCAAGCCATTGGCATGTCCATTGGCCTGGCCAACCAGGGCGTGGCGTTTTCTGTTGGCCTCGGCTTCCATGTCGTCGCCGTCTCCACTTTCGTGGCGGGCGCGATGTTCATGATGTGGCTGGGCGAGCAGATCACCGAGCGCGGTGTGGGCAACGGTATCTCGATGTTGATCTTCGCAGGTATCGTTGCCGGTCTTCCGAGAGCAATCGGGCAGTCTTTCGAGTCTGCACGCACAGGCGATATCAACATCTTCGCCCTGGTCGCTATCGGTTTGCTGGCAGTAGCGATTATCGGCTTCGTGGTGTTCATTGAGCGTGGTCAGCGTCGTATCGCCGTTCACTACGCCAAGCGTCAGCAGGGCCGTAAGGTCTTCGCTGCGCAGACCAGCCACCTGCCGCTGAAAGTGAACATGGCGGGCGTAATCCCGGCCATTTTCGCGAGCAGCATCTTGCTGTTCCCGGCTTCGCTAGGTGCCTGGTTCGGTCAGTCCGAAGGTATGGGCTGGCTGCAAGACATCTCGCAGTCGATCGCTCCTGGTCAGCCGTTGAACATTCTGCTGTTTAGTGCAGGGATCATTTTCTTCTGCTTCTTCTACACAGCGTTGATGTTCAATCCGAAAGACGTAGCGGAAAACCTGAAGAAGTCCGGTGCCTTTATTCCGGGCATCCGTCCTGGTGAGCAGTCGGCGCGCTACATTGATGGCGTTCTGACCCGTTTGACCATGTTCGGTGCTCTTTACATGATGGCCGTGTGCTTGTTGCCCCAGTTCCTGGTGGTGGCTGCAAACGTGCCGTTCTACCTTGGCGGGACCTCGTTGCTGATTGTGGTAGTGGTTGTGATGGACTTCATGTCCCAAGTACAATCGCACCTCGTTTCGCACCAGTACGAATCCCTGATGAAGAAAGCCAACCTGAAAGGCTACGGCGGCAGCGGTCTGCTGCGCTGATAGACCACCTAAGGTTCGAGGAGTCGGTAATGAAAGTTCGTGCATCGGTGAAAAAGCTGTGCCGTAACTGCAAGATCATTCGTCGCGAAGGTATCGTGCGCGTGATCTGCAGCGCGGAACCGCGTCACAAGCAGCGCCAAGGCTGAGTGTGATCTGCGCTTCAAACCCAGCAGCTAGTGTGCTGCTGGGTTGATTATTCGTTTCTACAGCGATATTATCTCGCGCCCTATTTCTTGGCTTCCGGGGCGTAGGTAGCTGTCAATTGGAGTCCCACTGAATGGCCCGTATTGCAGGCGTCAACATTCCAGATAACAAGCATACTGTTATCTCGCTGACCTACATCTATGGTGTCGGTCGCACTACTGCACAGAAAATCTGTGCAGATGCTGGTGTAAACCCAGCCGCTAAGATCAAGGATCTGAGCGACGAGCAAATCGAAACCCTGCGTGGCGAAGTTGCGAAGTTCACCACTGAAGGTGACCTGCGTCGTGACATCAACATGAAGATCAAGCGCTTGATGGACCTGGGTTGCTACCGCGGCCTGCGTCATCGTAAAGGTCTGCCGGTTCGCGGTCAGCGCACCAAGACCAACGCACGCACCCGTAAGGGCCCGCGTAAGCCGATCCGCAAGTAATCGCCCAGGAATATAGACATGGCAAAACCTGCTGCTCGTCCTCGTAAGAAAGTCAAAAAGACAGTGGTTGATGGCATCGCCCACATCCATGCTTCTTTCAACAATACCATCGTGACCATCACCGACCGTCAGGGCAACGCACTGTCCTGGGCTACTTCCGGTGGTTCGGGTTTCCGTGGTTCGCGCAAATCCACCCCGTTCGCAGCTCAGATCGCTGCTGAGCGTGCTGGTCAAGCTGCGCTGGAATACGGCCTGAAGAACCTCGACGTCAACGTCAAGGGTCCAGGTCCAGGTCGTGAGTCCGCCGTTCGTGCACTGAACAGCTGCGGCTACAAGATCGCCAGCATCACCGACGTGACGCCAATCCCGCACAACGGGTGCCGTCCGCCGAAGAAGCGTCGCGTGTAATCAGGAGACAGATAAATGGCACGTTACATTGGTCCAAAATGCAAACTGTCTCGCCGTGAAGGCACTGACCTGTTCCTGAAGAGCGGCGTTCGCGCTCTGGAATCGAAGTGCAACATCGAAGCAGCCCCAGGTATCCACGGCCAGCGCCGTGGCCGTCAGTCCGACTACGGTACCCAGCTGCGCGAGAAACAAAAAGTCCGTCGTATCTACGGTGTACTGGAGCGTCAATTCCGCGGTTACTACCAAGCGGCTGCCTCGAAGAAAGGCGCCACCGGTGAGAACCTGCTGCAACTGCTCGAGTGCCGTCTGGACAACGTCGTTTATCGTATGGGCTTCGGTTCGACCCGTTCCGAGTCCCGTCAGCTGGTTTCGCACAAAGCGATCAGCGTTAACGGCAAGACCGTAAACATTCCATCCTACCAAGTTCGTCCGGGTGACGTGGTCGCAGTTCGCGAGAAGTCGCTGAACCAGCTGCGCATTGTTCAAGCCCTTGAACTGTGCGCCCAGCGTGGCCGCGTTGAGTGGGTTGATGTGGATGCTGCTAAAAAGTCGGGCGTTTTCAAGAACGTTCCTGCTCGCAGCGACCTGTCCGCCGACATCAACGAAAACCTGATTGTCGAGCTCTACTCCAAGTAAGGGCTAGAAAATAGGTGCATCCATGCAGATTTCGGTAAATGAGTTTCTGACACCCCGTCACATCGACGTTCAGGTTGTCAGTCCAACCCGCGCCAAGATCACGCTCGAGCCTCTCGAGCGTGGCTTCGGCCATACCCTGGGCAACGCGCTGCGCCGCATCCTGTTGTCCTCCATGCCTGGCTGTGCAGTAGTCGAGGCCGAGATCGATGGCGTACTCCATGAGTACTCCGCGATCGAAGGTGTACAGGAAGATGTCATTGAAATCCTGTTGAACCTGAAAGGCCTGGCTATCAAGCTGCACGGTCGTGACGAAGTTACGCTGACCTTGTCGAAAAAGGGTTCGGGGGTGGTTACCGCTGCCGATATTCAGCTGGATCACGATGTCGAGATCGTCAACCCCGATCACGTAATCGCGAACCTGGCGTCCAACGGCGCCCTGAACATGAAGCTCACCGTAGCTCGTGGTCGTGGTTACGAGCCGGCCGACTCCCGTCAGACCGACGAAGACGAAAGCCGCAGCATTGGCCGTCTCCAGCTGGACGCCTCCTTCAGCCCGGTGCGTCGTATCGCCTATGTGGTCGAGAACGCCCGTGTTGAGCAGCGTACCAACCTGGACAAGCTGGTCATCGATCTGGAAACCAACGGTACCCTGGATCCTGAAGAGGCTATTCGTCGTGCCGCGACCATCCTGCAACAGCAGTTGGCTGCGTTCGTCGACCTCAAAGGTGACAGCGAGCCGGTTGTGGTCGAGCAGGAAGACGAGATCGATCCGATCCTGCTGCGCCCGGTTGACGACCTGGAACTGACCGTACGTTCGGCCAACTGCCTCAAGGCGGAGAACATCTACTACATCGGCGACCTGATTCAGCGTACCGAAGTAGAGCTGTTGAAGACTCCTAACCTGGGCAAGAAGTCCCTGACTGAAATCAAGGACGTTCTGGCCTCTCGTGGTCTGTCCCTCGGCATGCGCCTCGACAACTGGCCGCCTGCAAGTCTTAAGAAGGACGACAAGGCGACTGCCTGATCGTCGTAATCACCGAACGTAGTGTTTGGTAAGGAATGAATCATGCGTCATCGTAAAAGTGGACGTCACCTGAGCCGTACCAGCTCTCACCGCAAGGCTATGTTCCAGAACATGGCAGTGTCGCTGATCGAGCACGAGCTGATCAAAACCACCCTGCCGAAAGCCAAGGAACTGCGCCGCGTTGCCGAGCCGCTGATCACCCTGGCCAAGGAAGACAGCGTAGCCAACCGTCGTCTGGCCTTCGATCGTACCCGTTCGAAGTCCGCCGTTGGCAAACTGTTCAACGATCTGGGCAAGCGCTACGCCACCCGTCAGGGCGGCTACCTGCGTATCCTGAAGTGCGGTTTCCGCGCTGGCGACAATGCGCCTATGGCGTACGTCGAGCTGGTTGATCGTCCAGTCGGTGGTGCTGTAGAAGCTGCCGAGTAAGACGTCCAGTCTGCTACAAAAAACCGGGCCTAGTGCCCGGTTTTTTGTGTGTGCATTGATTATTAATTTCTATCAATTCGACAATATCAATGAATTGGTTCTTTGTCTCCTGCTCGCGAATACTTCTCCATATGCCGTTTAGCCGGCCATTAGAGACTGATAAGGAGAGCCCATGAGCAAGATTCTGACCACCGCCAGCGGTGCACCGGTTGCCGATAACCAGAACTCCCGTTCCGCCGGCCCTCGCGGCCCGTTGTTGCTGGACGACTTTCACCTGATTGAGAAGCTCGCTCATTTCAATCGTGAGAACATCCCCGAGCGTCGTGTGCACGCCAAGGGGTCGGGTGCCTACGGCACCTTCACCGTCACCCGGGATATCAGCGAATTCACCAGTGCCAGGCTCTTCGACAGCATTGGCAAGCAGACCGAGACGTTCCTGCGCTTCTCCACCGTCGGTGGCGAGCGTGGTTCTGCGGACACTGAGCGCGATCCACGTGGCTTTGCCGTCAAGTTCTACACCGAGGAAGGTAACTGGGATATCGTTGGCAACAACACGCCGGTGTTCTTCATCCGTGACCCGCTGAAGTTTCCTGACTTCATCCACACCCAGAAACGCCACCCTCAAACCAACCTGAAGAGCCCCCAGATGATGTGGGACTTCTGGTCCCATTCGCCTGAGGCGCTGCACCAGATCACCATCCTGTTCTCCGACCGTGGTATTCCAGATGGCTATCGGCACATGCATGGTTTCGGTAGCCATACCTATAGCCTTATCAATGCTGAGGGTGCGCGCACTTGGGTCAAGTGGCATTTCAAGACTCAGCAAGGTATCAAGAATCTGGCTCCAGCCGATGCTGCTCGCCTGGCCGGCACTGACCCGGACTACGCCCAGCGTGACCTCTTCGAGGCCATCGAGCGTGGCGAGTATCCGCGTTGGAGCGTGTGCATCCAGGTGATGAGCGAAAACGAAGCAGCGAACCGCGAAGAGAATCCGTTCGACGTGACCAAGACCTGGTCGCAAAAAGACTACCCGCTGATTGAAGTGGGGGTGTTGGAGCTTAACCGCAACCCGCTTAACTACTTCGCTGAGGTTGAGCAGGCCACCTTTGGCCCAAGCAACATGGTGCCGGGTGTCGGTTTGTCTCCAGACCGTATGCTGCAAGGCCGGGTATTCGCCTATGCCGATGCCCACCGCTACCGTGTCGGCACTAACCATCAGCAACTGCCAGTGAATGCGCCCCGCAGTCCGGTGCACAGCTACCAGCGTGATGGCTCCATGGCAGGCGGCAGCTACGGCAGCGCACCGAACTACGAGCCGAACAGCTACAGCGATGCGCCCAAGCAGTCGCCGCGCCACGCCGAGCCGGCATTGGCCCTGAGTGGCGCAGCCGACCGCTTCGACCACCGCGAGGACAATGACTACTACAGCCACGCCGGCGCGCTGTTCCGCCTGATGAATCACGAACAGAAAGCGCTGCTGATCGACAACATCGCCGGCACCATGGCTGGCGTCAGCGAGGATGTGGTGCAGCGCCAACTGCAGCACTTCTTCAAGGCGGATCCGGCCTATGGCGAAGGTATCGCCAAGGCATTGGGGATCTATCTCGCCTAAGTCGAAGTGATAACAAGAACCGCCCTCGTTTGGGCGGTTTTTCAATGAATATCACTACTGTTTAGCCGATCTTTTGCTAGTAATTGCGCATTTTTCCGTGACCGCCAGCAAAAGCTGGTTCAAACTATGAGCCATTGAAGTATTCACAGGGAGAATCAGGGCAATGCAAGGTCACCCGGACGTAATCAATTATCTCGTCACGTTGCTGAAGGGCGAACTGGCAGCACGCGATCAGTACTTCATCCACTCGCGCATGTACGAGGATTGGGGCTTGTCCAAGCTCTATGAGCGTATCAACCACGAGATGGAGGAGGAGACTCAGCACGCTGACGCTCTGATGCGCCGTATCCTCATGCTTGAAGGCACTCCCGATATGCGTGCCGACGATCTGGAAGTAGGCAGCACCGTACCCGAAATGATCGAAGCCGATCTGAAGCTCGAGTACAAGGTGCGGGGCGCACTGTGCAAGGGCATCGAGCTGTGCGAGCTGCACAAGGACTACATCAGCCGTGACATCCTGCGCGCGCAGTTGGCTGATACCGAAGAAGATCACACCTACTGGCTGGAGAAGCAGCAAGGCTTGATCAAGGCTATCGGTCTGGAAAACTACCTGCAGTCGCAGATGTAACAAGCGGGGCTGCTTTGCAGCCCTTTGCGCCCGCTCCGGCAAGGCCGCTTCTTGGACATCGCAGATCGTCAGATCTGCGCTCTCTGTAGGAGCGGCCTTGTGCCGCGAACGGGGCGCAAGCGCCCCTGTGGCCTTATGCCCGGTCCCGTTCCAGTAGCGGTTTCAGGTAATGTCCGGTATACGATTGCTTCTGCTCAGCCAACTCCTCTGGCGTACCGCAGGCAATGATCTGCCCACCTTTGGAGCCACCCTCCGGCCCCAGGTCCACCAGCCAGTCGGCGGTCTTGACCACATCCAGGTTATGCTCGATCACCACCACGGTGTTGCCATGGTCACGCAGGCGGTGCAGTACATCCAGCAACTGTTGGATGTCCGCGAAGTGCAGGCCGGTGGTGGGTTCGTCAAGGATGTACAGGGTCTTGCCGGTATCGCGCTTGGACAGCTCGCGCGATAGCTTGACCCGCTGCGCCTCGCCCCCGGACAGCGTGGTGGCCGACTGTCCTAGCTTGATGTACGACAGGCCTACGTCCATCAACGTTTGCAGCTTGCGCGCCAGTGCTGGCACCGCGTCGAAGAATGTACGGGCATCCTCGATGGTCATTTCCAGCACCTCATGGATGTTCTTGCCCTTGTACTTGATCTCCAGGGTTTCGCGGTTGTAGCGCTTGCTCTTGCACACATCGCAGGGCACATAGATGTCCGGCAGGAAGTGCATCTCTACCTTGATCAAGCCATCGCCTTGGCACGCTTCGCAGCGCCCACCTTTGACGTTGAACGAGAAACGCCCCGGCCCGTAGCCGCGCGAGCGCGATTCCGGCACGCCCGCGAACAGTTCACGAATAGGCGTGAAAATACCGGTATAGGTGGCCGGGTTGGAGCGCGGCGTACGCCCGATCGGGCTCTGGTCGATATCGACCACTTTGTCCAGGTGCTGCAGGCCGTCGATGCTGCTGTGTGCTGCTGCCTCCAGGCTGCTTGCGCCATTGAGCGCGGTGGCTGCCAATGGGAACAGCGTGTTGTTGATCAGCGTCGATTTGCCGGAGCCGGAGACGCCGGTTACACAGGTCAGCAGGCCGATCGGCACTTCCAGGTCGACGTTCTGCAGGTTATTGCCGCGTGCGCCTTTGAGCTTAAGCTGCAGCTTCTTGTTACGCGGTGTACGTTTTGCAGGCACGACGATCTTCTTGCGTCCGGACAGGTACTTGCCGGTAAGCGAGTCGGGGTGTGCCATGACCTCGTCGGGCGTGCCCTCGGCGACGATCTGCCCGCCATGCACGCCAGCACCTGGCCCAATATCCACCACGTAGTCGGCCAAGCGAATGGCGTCCTCGTCGTGCTCCACCACGATCACCGTATTGCCCAAGTCGCGCAGGTGATTGAGGGTGGCCAGCAAGCGGTCGTTGTCGCGTTGGTGCAGGCCGATCGACGGCTCGTCGAGGATGTACATCACACCCACCAGTCCGGCGCCGATCTGGCTGGCCAGGCGAATACGCTGGGCTTCGCCGCCGGACAACGTATCGGCGCTGCGGTCCAGGGTCAGGTAGTCCAGGCCGACGTTGACCAGAAATTGCAGGCGCTCGCAGATTTCCTTGAGGATCTTCGCCGCGATCTCGCCACGCCGGCCGGTCAGGGTCAATGCGCCAAAATAATCGCTGGCTTCACCGATTGGCAGGTTGGTCACCGCTGGCAGGGTTTTCTCGCCGACCCATACATGGCGCGCTTCACGGCGCAGGCGTGTGCCACGGCAGTCGGGGCAGGGCTGGGTGCCGAGGAACTTGGCCAGCTCTTCGCGCACAGTGGCTGACTCGGTCTCGCGGTAGCGCCGTTCCAGGTTAGGTACGATGCCTTCGAATGGATGCGAGCGTTTGACGATATCGCCACGGTCGTTGAGGTACTTGAAATCGACGCTTTGCTTGCCGCTGCCGTTCAGGATGACTTTCTGGTGTTCGGCCGACAGCTCGCCGAACGGGGCTTCGAGGCTGAAACCGTAATGCGCGGCCAGTGAACCCAGCATCTGGAAATAGTAGACGTTGCGCCGGTCCCAGCCGCGTATCGCGCCCTCGGCCAAGGTCAGTTCGGCGTTGACAAGGCGCTTGGTGTCGAAGAACTGCTTGACCCCCAGGCCATCGCAGGTCGGGCAGGCGCCTGCGGGATTGTTGAAGGAAAACAGCTTCGGTTCCAGCTCGCTGATCGCATGTCCGCAGATCGGGCAAGCGAAGCGCGCGGAGAAGATAGTCTCCTCGCCATCCTCATCGTCCATCGGCGCCACCAGCGCGATGCCGTCGGCGAGCTTGAGCGCAGTCTCGAACGACTCGGCCAGACGCTGTTGCAAGTCGGCGCGCACTTTGAAGCGGTCCACCACCACATCGATGCTGTGCTTCTTCTGCTTGTCCAGCTTGGGCAGTTCGTCCAGTTCATAGAGCTTGCCGTTGATCCGGGCGCGCACGAAGCCCTGGGCCCGCAGTTCGTCGAACACCGCCAGATGCTCGCCCTTGCGCTCGCGGATCACTGGCGCCAGCAGCATCAGCTTGCTGCCCTCGGGGTTCTCCAGCACCAGGTCGACCATCTGGCTGATGGTCTGCGCCTCCAGTGGGATATCGTGGTCCGGGCAGCGTGGTGTGCCGACGCGTGCGTACAGCAGGCGCAGGTAGTCGTAGATTTCGGTGATGGTCCCCACGGTCGAGCGCGGGTTGTGCGACGTGGACTTCTGTTCGATGGAAATCGCCGGCGACAGGCCTTCGATGGTGTCGACATCGGGCTTTTCCATCATTGACAGGAACTGCCGGGCATACGCCGACAGCGACTCCACGTAGCGGCGTTGACCTTCGGCGTACAACGTGTCGAACGCCAGGGACGACTTGCCGGAACCGGACAGGCCGGTGATCACGATCAGCTTGTCCCGAGGCAGGGTCAGGTCGATGTTCTTCAGGTTGTGGGTACGAGCCCCACGAATCAGGATCTTGTCCACTGCGGCCTCGCTTGGCGGGCATAAACAAGGAAGTATACGGCGCGTGGCCAGCACGCGGCAAAGCGTCGCGCAGATGCCGTCAAGCTGTCGGACTGATAGAATCGCCGCCGGTTCACATGAGGTTAATCCATGCACAACACCCACAACGATCGCATGAGCAGCAGCGAAACCCGCGCCGCTGGTGGCCTGGCCCTGGTCTTTGCCTTTCGTATGCTGGGCATGTTCATGGTCCTGCCGGTGCTGGCCACGTACGGCATGGATCTGGCGGGTGCAACACCTGCGTTGATCGGCCTGGCCATCGGCGCCTATGGCCTGACCCAAGCGGTGCTGCAGATTCCGTTCGGCATGATTTCCGATCGCATCGGCCGGCGCCCGGTGATCTATCTGGGGTTGGTGGTCTTCGCCCTGGGCAGCGTATTGGCCGCTCAGGCCGATTCGATTTGGGGGGTGATTGCCGGACGTATCCTGCAGGGGGCAGGGGCCATATCCGCTGCGGTCATGGCACTGTTGTCCGACCTCACTCGCGAACAACATCGCACCAAGGCCATGGCGATGATCGGCATGAGCATTGGATTGTCATTCGCCGTGGCGATGGTGGTCGGGCCACTGCTGACAAGTGCCTTTGGCTTGTCAGGATTGTTCCTGGCTACCGCAGGACTTGCCTTGGTCGGCATTCTGTTGATCGCCTTCGTCGTACCCAACACCCACAGCATTCTGCAGCACCGTGAATCGGGTGTGGCGCGCCAGGCGATTGGCCCGACCCTGCGCCACCCGGACCTTCTGCGCCTAGATGTGAGTATTTTCATCCTCCACGCCATTCTCATGGCCAGCTTCGTAGCCTTGCCACTGGCCTTCGTTGAGCGCGGCGGCCTGCCGAAAGAACAGCACTGGTGGGTGTACCTGACCGCGCTGTTCATCTCATTTTTTGCAATGGTGCCGTTCATCATCTACGGCGAAAAGAAGCGCAAGATGAAACGCGTGCTGGCCGGCGCGGTCGGTGTCCTGCTGCTGACGGAGGTATACTTCTGGGAGTGGGCTGACGGTTTGCGCGGACTGGTGATTGGCACCGTGGTATTCTTCACCGCATTCAACCTGTTGGAGGCTTCGCTGCCTTCGCTGGTAAGTAAAGTGTCGCCTGCCGGTGGCAAGGGGACGGCGATGGGGGTGTACTCCACGAGCCAGTTCCTCGGTGCGGCGCTGGGAGGAATCCTCGGAGGCTGGTTGTTCCAGCACGGTGGGCTGGATACGGTGTTCCTCGGCTGCGCGGTGCTATGTGCCATTTGGCTGATCGTCGCCTTGAGCATGAACGAGCCGCCGTATGTGACCAGCCTGCGCATGCCGCTGACGCCCGAAGCAGTCCGTGAAGCCGGGCTGACCGAGCGTCTGATGGCCGTGCCGGGTGTGACCGACGCTGTGGTGGTGGCAGATGAAGCCGCCATCTATATCAAACTGGATACGAAAATTTTGGACCGTGCGACCCTCGAGCGTCTGGTGAACCCAGCCTCAGCGGCGTGCGAAGCCTAGGAGAACGTTATGGCCCGTGGGGTTAACAAAGTCATTCTGGTCGGTACCTGCGGCCAGGATCCCGAAGTCCGCTACCTGCCCAACGGTAATGCCGTGACCAACCTGAGCCTGGCTACCAGCGAGCAGTGGACCGACAAGCAGTCCGGGCAGAAGGTCGAGCGTACCGAGTGGCACCGCGTCGCGCTGTTCGGCAAGGTTGCCGAGATTGCTGGTGAGTACCTGCGCAAAGGTTCGCAATGCTATATCGAAGGTAAGTTGCAGACCCGCGAGTGGGAAAAAGACGGCATCAAGCGCTACACCACCGAGATTGTCGTCGACATCAACGGGACCATGCAGTTGCTCGGCGGGCGTCCTCAGGGCCAGCAGCAGGGCGGTGACCCTTACAACCAGGGTGGTGGCAACTACAACCAGGGCGGCGGCCAGCAGCAGTATAACCAGGCGCCACGCCAGCAGGCTCCGCGTCCGCAGCAAGCGCCGCAGCGCCCAGCCCCCCAGCAGCCGGCGCCACAGCCAGCGGCTGACTTCGACAGCTTCGATGACGATATTCCGTTCTGAAGCCCAGGTTTTACAAAGCCGTAAACATAAGAAGCGAAGCCATTGATTTGGCTTCGCTTTTTTTTGGCCTGCATACGCCGATACGGCGAGCTTCGATGACCTTCAAAGCGCCTGGCTCGCGGGCAGCTTGGCTGTCGGATGCGCGAGCATCATGCGGGCAGCCAACACGCACAGGCCTGAGCACAAGACCCATTGAGCGTCCGTCCCGGGCTGTAATCGAAAAAATGCAATAGCTGCTTGACCAGGGAGAACGATCGTTCTACTCTGGCTACATGGATAAGCCAATGACCGATACCCGCGAGAAAATCCTGGCCACTGCCGAGAAACTGATTTACGAAAACGGAATCCACGCTACCGGCATGGATCTTTTGGTAAAGACGTCCGGTGTAGCACGTAAAAGTATCTATCGCTATTTTGCGAACAAGGACGATGTCGCTGCCGCGGCACTCAATGCACGCGATGTACGCTGGATGCAGTGGTTCAGAAGCGAGTGCGAAAAAGCACACACGCCGCGAGAACGCGTTATCAGCATGTTTGATGTGCTTAATAGTTGGTTCGAGTCAGACGACTTTAGAGGGTGTGCGTTTATCAACACGGCCGGGGAGGTTGGTGATGCAAATGACCCGATCCGACAAATTGCCAAGCTGCATAAGCAGAAGCTACTGGACTATATGCTGGTGCTGACCAGTGACTTAGGCGTCAAAGATCCAGTGCGCTTGGCCAGGCAATTGTTCGTGCTGATAGAGGGCGCGATAACAGTGGCGCGTGTCATGGGAGACTTTACGGCCCTCGAAAGTGCAAAAGAAGTCGCCGAGTTGTTGATTAAAGATGTATAGCGCGTCGGCGCTATAAGTTTCAGAAGTACTCACTCAACTGCAGCATCCAAATGATTGGAGGCACCACCATGTCCAACGAACCCGCTCGCCCGCCACTTCCTCCTTTTACTCGCGAATCGGCCATTGAAAAGGTCCGCCTCGCAGAAGACGGCTGGAATACCCGCACCCCTGAAAAAATTGCGCTGGCCTATACCCGAGACACCCAATGGCGTAACCGTACCGAGTTCGCGACAAATCGCGAAGAAGCCCAGGCGTTGCTGACGCGCAAGTGGAAAAAAGAACTGGATTACCGCCTGATCAAAGAACTCTGGGCTTTCACCGACAACCGTATCGCCGTCCGTTATGCCTACGAGTGGCATGATGATTCAGGTAACTGGTTCCGCTCCTATGGCAATGAAAACTGGGAGTTCGAAGCCGACGGCCTGATGCACCGCCGCTTTGCCTGCATCAACGACATGCCCATCAAGGAAAGCGAGCGTAAGTTCCACTGGCCGCTGGGACGTCGCCCGGATGACCATCCAGGGCTGACTGAACTGGGTCTGTAAGTCGTGCCGAACCTGATCCTTTGTAAGAAGGGTCAGGTTTTTTATTTTGAGTGGGGCTACTGACCCCCATGCGCGCGCCAGGCAAGGCACATGGCCGGCATCGGTTGGCGTACGCGAACCCTGCGTCTCTCACTCTCCCAGTTCGCTGGCGACGCCTTTAGCCAGCTCAATGAACTCGCGTACTGCTGCGCTCAGGAAGGCATCTTTTCGCCGCATCAAGACGGCCGTGCGCTGCAAGCGTTCTGGTTCCAGGGTGATGGCCACCAGATCGTCATGGGCCAACGCAATTTTTGCCGGCAACAGCGTCGACAGGCCCGTGCGTCGAACAATCTCGATTACGGCACCCAGCGCATTGGCCTGCATCTGCACCTGGGGGCGAATCTCGTATTGGCGGCAGTAGCGGTCGATCTGTTCGCGCGTGGCGAACTCGGTGCCCAGCAGCACCAATGATTCAGCACTTAAACCCTGCGATGTAATGGACCGCAGCTCGGCCAAGGGATGTTTGCGGCTGACCACCAAGGCGAGGGTTTCACTCAACAACGGGACCGCTTCAAGGTCCGGTGTCTGTATGTCGTCGAACGCAATCCCTATGTCCAGCTCATCTGCCATGAGCAGCGCCTCGATGCGCTCCTGGGAGATCTCTTGCAGGTTAAGTGTGATGTTGGGGTATCGCGCATAAAAGGCCTCGATCAGCGGCCCAACCAGGTAGGTGGTGAACGTGGGCGTGACGGCTATGCGCAATGAGCCCCGGCTGAGGTCGCTCACGTCATGAATGGCGCGTTTAGCCTCCTGAAGTTGCTGAAGGGCTCGCCGTGCATAGATCAGGTAGACATCGCCGGCATCGGTCAGCCGGGTTGTACGTCCTGAACGATCGAACAACTGAGCCCCAAGGCTTTCCTCTAACTGCCGGACCTGCTGCGAAAGAGCGGGCTGGGAGACATGCAGCGCTGCAGCCGCCTTGGTGAAGCTCGAATGTTCCGCCACCGCGAGGAAGTACTGGATGTGTCGAGCGAGCATGGCCTTACCCATAAGATTATCTGATACGGAGCATAATAATTCAGACTTTTACCTTATGTAATGCACTGCTTAATCTTTGCCTCACAACCCGCGACATTGAGGCAGCCAACATGAAAGCGATTATCGACGGTTTTCTGAAGTTCCAACAAAACGCCTTCCCTGAGCGGGTCAAACTGTTCAAGGACTTGGCCAACCAGCAGAGCCCCAAGGCACTGTTCATTTCGTGCTCAGACAGCCGACTGGTTCCTGAACTGGTCACTCAGCGCGAGCCAGGCGATCTGTTCGTCATCCGCAACGCTGGCAACATCGTGCCGTCGTATGGCCCGGAGCCTGGGGGTGTATCGGCTTCGGTCGAATACGCGGTGGCCGGACTCAACGTCGCAGACATCGTGATCTGCGGTCACTCCGACTGCGGCGCCATGACGGCCATCGCAACCTGCAAATGCCTGGATCACATGCCCGCTGTTGCCGGTTGGTTGCGCTACGCCGACTCGGCCAAGGTGGTCAACGAAGCCCGTCAACATTCGGACAAGCCGAGCAAAGTCGCCTCTATGGTGCGCGAAAACGTCATCGCGCAACTGGCCAATATCCAGACTCACCCCTCTGTTCGCCTGGCCCTCGAAGAAGGCCGCGTGACCCTGCATGGCTGGGTCTATGACATCGAGTCAGGGCGTATCGACGCCTTCGATGGCCGTACCGGGGCCTTCGTGTCCCTTGCCGAAAATCCCGAAGTCCATGCCGTATCCCACCACGCCAGGCACGTTGCCTGAAAACTGCCCCTTTACCCACTGAGGCGATTCACCATGATCCAGACTCAAGCTACCCGTACCGCTCGCCAGGAACTGACCGAAGCCATCATTCTGGCCAAGGCTCGCAAAGACCTGTCCTTTGCCGAAATCGTCGAGGGCACCGGCCTGTCCGAGGCCTTCGTGACCGCCGCCTTGCTCGGCCAGCATCCGCTGCCGGCCAGCGCCGCGAAAGTCGTTGGCGACAAGCTCGATCTCGACGCTGATCAAGTCGCTTTGCTGCAATCGATGCCGATCCGTGGGAGCTTCTTCGAAGGCATCCCGAGCGATCCGACCATCTACCGTTTCTACGAGATGATGTCGGTCTACGGCACCACCCTCAAAGCCCTGGTTCACGAGAAGTTTGGTGACGGCATCATCAGCGCCATCAACTTCAAGCTGGACATCAAGAAGGTCGAAGATCCAGAAGGTGGCCACCGCGCGGTGATCACCCTGGACGGCAAGTACCTGCCGACCAAGCCGTTCTGAAGTCTCCTGGCCCGGCGGCAGATGGCGCTGGGCTCTCCCCACCTGCATGACGCCTGAGCGCCATCCCGCGTTCAGGCCTGCTCACCCCTTACTACAGGTGATTGCCATGAAGCTGTTAATCGTTTTGTTCCTCGGCTGCCTGGGTTGCGTCGCGATGGCGGCAGAGCCTGTGGCTGAGACGGCACAGGTTACCGTCGAGCCCTATCGATACGGTCAGAACCTTGATATCGCGCGTGTCTTAGCGGTGAGTCCGGTACCCACGGTCTGCGAGGTCGTGCCGATGCAACTGACGTACGAAGACTCCAAGGGCGACCGGCACATCATGGAGTACCGCGTGATCGGGAATGGTTGTTCCAACAACTGATCTCACGAACGCCCGAAGGCACTTGCCTTGCATCGCGACGCAAGGCAGCGGCTACACGCGTTCGCCGCACAGATCCAGCGCGAACCAGTGCTCTGCCGACGCCACGTCCAGCCCGGCACCCAGCAGCGCGAACAGCTTGCCCAACGCGGCTTCACGGGTCATGCCGCCGCCGCTGACCAGGCCGCTATCACGCAGGCGACTGCCGGCAGCATAGGTGTCGAAGACCACCGCACCTTCCGGGCATTGGCTGATCGCGACGATCATCACGCCGCGCTGACGCGCGCCGCGCAAGGCATCAAGCAGCGCCTGGTCGTCCGATGGGCCGGTGCCGCTGCCGTAGCACTCCAGCACCAGCCCCTGGATACCGCTGGCCCGCAGCGCGTCGATGTGTTCAGCCGCAAGTCCTGGAAACACCGGCAGCACCGCCAGCTTCACCGGCTGGCGTACCTGGCGGTAGCCCAGCACGGCCGGCACCTCGCCGGCACGCTGGCCTTCGCGGTGGCGGGCTGGCGCGGTAAAGGCATCGAACGCCTCGCTGCGTAGCTTGGAGGCGCGGCAGCCATGTAGCAGTCGGCCGTGGAAGTACAGCTGCACGCCGTCTTGTAGACCGGTTTCGAACAGGTTCATGGCGCCGATCAGGTTGGCCCAGGCGTCGCTTTCCGGCGCCCCTGCGGGCAGCATGGAGCCGGTCAGCAGCACCGGCACCGGCAGGCCCAACAGCAGGAATGACAGGGCGGCGGCGCTGTAGGCCAGGGTGTCGGTGCCGTGCAGCACCAGTACACCGTCGTGGCCATCGCGCTCGACGGCCTCGACGATGGCCTCACGCATCGCCAGCCAGTTGGCCTGCTGCATGTTGGCGCTATCGATCAGCGGATTGAGTTCACGCAGCGTCCAGTTCAGTCGTGGGGCGTCTGGGCTGGCGGCGAAGTGGTCACGCATGCGTGCATCGAAACCACCGGCCGGCGCCAGGCCTTCGGCGGTCTGCAACATGCCGATGGTGCCACCGGTGTAGAGGACGAGAAGATTCGAGACTGCACGCATGGGAGCATTCCGTAGCGGGAGAGCGAGGAAATAGTCAGCCGCCCACGAGTGGGGCGGCTGCGGCAGTGCAGGGTATCAGCGCTGGGTTTGCACTTGCACAGTGCTATTGTCAGCGGCTGTTTCTACCTGCGGGTTGGCTGGCCAGGCGGCGCGGTCCAGATCCAGGTCAGCAAACTTGCTGGAGTCGAACACTGGCTGCTGGATGCCTGCCTTGCGTTGCTGGTCGTAGTCGCGCATCACACGCAGGCCGACGTTGAACAGCAAGGCCAGGGCCACCAGGTTGACGAACGCCAGGCAGGTCATGGTGATGTCGGCGAAGGCGAACACAGTCGACAGGTCCTGCATCGAACCCCATACCACCAGGACCAGTACCAGGCCGCGGAAGCCCATCAGCACTGCGCGGTTGCGGCTCAGGAACTGCAGGCTGTTCTCGCCCAGGTAGTAGTTGTAGAGGATGCAGGTGAACACGAACAGCGACAGCGCAACGCTGACGAACAGGCGACCCCAGTCACCGACCACGGCGGCCAGCGAGTTCTGGGTCAGGACGATGCCGTCGCCTTCGAAGCCAGGGGTGTAGAAGCCCGACAGCAGGATCAGCAGCGCGGTGCAGGTGCAGATCACGAAGGTGTCGAGGAACACGCTGAAGGCTTGGACCACGCCCTGTGCGCCAGGGTGCTTCACCGCCGCCACGGCGGCCACGTTCGGGGCACTGCCCAGACCGGCTTCGTTGGCGAACACGCCGCGCTTCACGCCCATGACGATGGCGCTGCCGAGCAGGCCGCCGAACGCTGGGTCGAGGCCGAAGGCGCTCTTGAAGATGGTTTCCAGCATGGCCGGTACGTGTTCGATCTGGGTGCCGATCACGTACAGGGTGACGCCGATGTAGGCCAGAGTCTTGACCGGCACCAGCAGGTCCGAGACGGCCGCGATACGCTTGATACCACCGATGAAGGTGATCGCCAGCAGCACGGCCAGGACAATGCCGGTGTGTTGCGGGTCGAAGGCGAAGGCGTTTTGCAGCGAGTGGGTCACGGTGTACGACTGCAGGCCGATGAAGGCAAAGCCGTAGGTGACCAGCAACAGGATCGAGAACACGATCGCCATGTGCTTGTTCTTCAGGCCGTGCAGGATGTAGTACGCCGGGCCGCCGCGGTACAGGCCATCGCCATCGGCGCGCTTGTAGACCTGGGCCAGGGTGCATTCGAAGAAGCTGCTGGACATGCCCACCAGTGCGGTGACCCACATCCAGAACACGGCGCCTGGGCCGCCGAGGGTCACGGCGATACCGACACCGGCGATGTTACCGGCGCCGACGCGACCGGCCAGGCTCAGCATCAGGGCCTGGAAAGAGCTTAGTTGGCCTGCCTGGCCGCGAAGGGATTCCTTGAAGACACCGAACATGTGGCCGAAGTGGCGGAACTGCACGAACCGCGAGCGGAGGGTGAAGTAGCTGCCGAGTCCGACGATCAGCACGATGAGCACCTTCCCCGAGAGGAAGTCGTTGATTAATTCGAGCATTGAAAATGACCTCGATTCTTATTCTTCGTATGGAATGACAAGCGGACGGCAGGCGCACCGCTAGGCGTTAGCGCGCATGGTTGGCGATGACACCTGTAGTTACAATTTCGCGGGTTGCTCCATTTTGGTGCGACTTGATGCTACACTGGCTTCACTCGCATCATCTGGACCCCCGCATCATGGGCGATCACTTCGCTACCAACCTCAAACTGGCCTGCAGCCACTACCGCTCTATTTCGGAGGTTTGTCGGCAACTGTCGATCAACCGCGCGCAGTTCAACAAGTATCTGAGCGGGCAGAGCCGTCCGACGGCCTACAACCTCAAACGGATTGGTGATTTCTTCGGGGTAGAGGACTACGAACTGGGCCTGCCGCCGGAACAATTCGCCCGGCTGATCGGCGCACGGGCCCCGAGCGAGCAGCCGGGGCAACTGAGTGACCCGATCAGCGAACTGTTCAAGCCGCTGCACAAAGAGGCCGGCAACCTGTCGCGCTACTGCGGGTATTACTTCGAGTATTCCAACTGCATGTCGGTCCCAGGTTCGATCCTGGTGTCGCTGGTGCACCTGCGCGAGGAGCGCGGCAGCTTCCTCTTCGAGCGCCAGGAGCGCCAGGAGCGCAGCAGTGCCCATGACGTGCACGCCGAGGTGCGCTGCCGCTACCTGGGGGCCGCGTTCCAGTTGCAGGACCGGATGTTTCTGATCGACTACGAGTCGTTGACGCTCAACGAAATGAGCCAGACTATCTTGATCCCCAGTTTCAAAAGTCGCATCAGCCGGCTCAATGGTCTCAAAACCGGGGTTTCCAGTGGTGACCGGCGCAACCCGGCGTGTACCCGTGTGGTGTGGGAGTACCTGGGCGAGGAGATCAATCGTATCAATGCCTACCGTCAGGTGCGCTTGTATCGTCCGGACGATCCGCGCATCGACGATGACATTCGCGAGCGGCTGAGCGCAGGGATGATCAGCCACGGGTTGTTCGAGATCGAGTAAAAAACCGCTGGGCTTGGGCGTGATCGTCGTGCATCAGCGCATGACGAACGCGCTCACCGCCTCGGCCACCTGATCCGCCACTTCTGGCCACTCGCGCAAGTGTGCGGCAATGCCGTGGTCGCAGTCTGTCAGCAGCAGGCATTCCACGTCGGCTGCCGGTACCGAGCGCAGCAGCGCATGGGTGACTTCTTCAGGGATTGGGCTGTAGCGCTCCACGCCGCCCAGCCGGCGTACCCCAGCCGAGGTCCCGGGTCCTTTCCCATGCACCTGCGAATTGAGCCCGTCGTACTCCCCGATCACCAGCAGCACCCGGCCACGGAACTGGCGCAGGAAGGTGTAGCTATCGCAGTCCAGAAAACCGAAAGGTCGGCCAATGGCCTTGGTGAACGCTGGGCCGAACGGCGCGTCGTGGGCGTTATCGGGATAGACCGCAGGGCAGATCAGCACCAGTTTGCGCACACTTGGACGCTGCGCGGCCAGCTTCAGGGCAATGGCGCCTCCCAGGCTATGGCCGATAACTGTGTCACTGCACGCCTCCAGGTAGCGGTGAAAGCGCAGGGCCTCGGCCAGGTTGTTGCGCAGCGATGCGTCTCTGGCCCCTGGCTGCGCCGCGCGGCTATGGCCAGACAGGTTGCCGGTCAGCGAGCCGATGCCTTGCTGTTGCAAGCGGTACAGCAGAGGGTTGAGGCGAGTGAAGTCCGAGCGCGCACCGCCGATCACGAACAGCGGCGCCGCTCGCTCGTTGCTCGGCAGCAGCAGACGGGCCTGCTGCCAGTAGCCCTCGAAGTGCTCGTCGAGAAAACGCTCCACGCCTGGCGCGGGTTCGTCGAATTGCCACAGTGCGCGTTGCGCGCTGATCGGGTTTAGCTCCATTCGCCCTCCTGTCGAAGCGCCTCTATCGGGCCCGCGGGTTCACTTGGCATCTTGGCAACGCGCTTGGAGGGGCTAAGTGAACCACCCTAGCAGCCATTCCCCTAGCGCGTTGCCGGGTGTGCGCAGCAACTTCGCCGCCATGGCACAGCACATGATCACCAGCATAGGCCGAATCAGGCCTGGCCCGAAACGTACCGCGCAGCGCGCCCCCAGTTGCGCCCGAGGCCGGCAGCGCCGCCACCGGGTCGATACCGACGATGAACAGCACCGGTAGCGTCAAACGCCCGCCAGCCCCGGCGTTCGCATTGATGAAGCGCGCCAACAGTGCGACGGCGCTGAGTAGGCTATCAGCTGATTCCTAAGCGACTGGGTGGAAAAGCCCCCAGCCCGTATTGCATCGGTCTGGGTTGGACTTCCCCATGCGGAAAACGCAAAATGCTCTCTTTCCCTTATCGATCGGACCGGACCTTCTGACTCTATGCGTATGCGCCTGATGCTGTTGGGTGGTGGCAATGCCCTCGGGCAAGCGCTGATTCGTCTCGGGGCCGAGGAAGACATCGCCTTCCTGGCGCCGCGCCCACCGGAGGGTGGCTGGAGCGCGTCGAGCCTGACGCTGCTGCTCGACGAGCAACGCCCCGACGCGGTGGTCAACCTGGCCTATTACTTCGACTGGTTCCAGGCCGAGTCGGTCAGTGAGGCGCGCCTGGCGCAGCAGGAGCGCGCGGTGGAGCGCTTGGCCGAGCTGTGCCAGCACCACGAGATCGTCCTGGTGCAACCGTCTAGCTACCGGGTGTTCGATGGCTCGCGCGCCACGGCCTACAGCGAGAAGGACGAACCCGTGCCCCTGGGCCTACGAGGGCAAGCGCTTTGGCGTATCGAACAAAGCGTGCGTGCCGCGTGTCCGCAGCACGTGCTGTTGCGCTTCGGCTGGCTACTGGATGAAAGCCGCGACGGCTCGCTGGGGCGGTTCCTGACCCGTGCCGAGCAACCCCAGGAACTGCTGTTGGCCGATGACCGGCGCGGTAACCCGACGCCAGTGGACGACGCGGCGCGGGTGATCCTCTCGGTGCTCAAGCAGCTCGACTGCAAAGCGCCGCTGTGGGGCACCTACCACTATGCCGGCAACGAGGCCACCACACCGCTGGCGCTGGGTCAGGCGATCCTGACCGAAGCCGCCCAGTGGCATACCCTGGCTGTGCAGGCGCCGACCGCCCAGGCTCACGCCGCACGCGCCGATGCCAGCGAGGAGCCGCAGAACGCGGTGCTGGCCTGCAAGAAGATCCTTCATACCTTTGGCATCAAGCCGCGTGCCTGGCGCGCCGGTTTGCCGCCCCTACTGGACCGTTTCTACCGACATGGTTGATGCCCCCATCCTGATCACCGGCGGTGCCGGCTTCATTGGCTCCCACCTGTGCGATGCGTTGCTGGAGAACGGCTACGCGGTGCGCGTGCTCGACGACCTGTCCAGCGGCAAACGCGACAACCTGCAACTGGAGCATCCGCGTCTGACGCTGATCGAAGGCGATGTCGCCGACGCGGCCCTGGTGGCGCGCGCCGTCGCCGGTTGCCAGGCCGTGGTACACCTGGCGGCCGTGGCGTCGGTGCAGGCTTCGGTGGACGATCCGGTGAAAACCCATCAGAGCAATTTCATCGGCACCCTGAACGTGTGCGAAGGCATGCGTATGAGTGGCGTGCGGCGTGTGTTGTTCGCCTCCAGTGCGGCGGTGTACGGCAACAACGGCGAAGGCGTGGCGATCGCCGAGGACACGCCCAAGGCGCCGCTGACACCCTATGCGGTAGACAAGCTGGCCAGCGAGCAGTACCTGGATTTCTATCGCCGTCAGCACGGCCTGGAACCGGTGGTGTTTCGCTTCTTCAATATTTTTGGCCCGCGTCAGGATCCTTCTTCGCCGTACTCCGGGGTCATCAGCATCTTCGCCGAGCGTGCGCTGGCCGGCCTGCCGATCAGCGTGTTCGGCGATGGCGAGCAGACCCGTGACTTCCTCTATGTCGGGGACCTGATCAAGGTGATGGTCCAGGCGCTGGAGCAGCCGCAGGTGGAAGAGGGCGCAGTGAATATCGGCCTTAACCAAGCCACCTCAATCAAGCAATTGCTGGCCGCGTTGCAGGACGTGATCGGCAGCCTGCCGCCGATCAGCCACGGGCCTGCGCGCGCGGGGGACATCCGCCATTCCCGGGCTGATAATACGCGGCTGCTGGCGCGTTTCGAGCTGCCTGAGCCGACGCCCTTCATCGACGGCCTGGCGCGCCTGCTGGGCAAGCGCTGAGGCCAGCCTCAAGGACCTGTCGTGCGCCAGGTCCTTGAGTCATTCACCCGTGCCGGACCACCCGCCGCTGGCACTGCTCTGGTGCCAGATCCCGGCCATCCTCAGCCCGTACCTGCATGACCTGTAACGACTGCCCCCGGTCATCCAGCAATTGCGAGCGAGGCTCGCCTGCCGCGAACAAATACCGCTCCCCCCACTGGCGCAGCCCGATCACCACAGGAAACAGTGCGCGGCCTTTGTCGGTCAGCACGTACTCCTTGTAGGCACTGCCATCGGATGCCGGCTGCTGGGCCAGCAGCTCGGCCTCCACCAGCAGCTTCAGGCGCGAGGCGAGAATGTTTTTCGCCAGCCCCAGGTTCTTCTGCCATTCGCTGAAGCGGCGCAAGCCATCGAAGGCATCGCGCAGGATCATCAATGCCCAGCGATCACCGATCACTTCAAGGGCGCGGGCCACAGGGCATCGCAGATTGTTGTCGTCGAGCATGGGCGGATCTCTAGCGGTAAGCTGGTTGCATATTAAAACTACATTTGCTAGAAGGCCAGCATGTGGTTTTAATTTGAAACCTGTTTTGCGAGGTGTTCCCAATGACTCCTTCAGCACAACTCGGCCGTGGGCTGACCCTGCTGCTGGCGGCGGCGTGCGCCGCGGCGGTGGCCACGGTGTACCTGTCTCAGCCGTTGCTCGACTCGATGGCCAGCAGCTTCGGCATCGAGGCTGCCTGGGCCGGGCAGGTCGTTGGGCTGACCCAGGCGGGTTACGCCGTGGGCCTGTTGTTTATCGTGCCGCTAGGCGACCTGATGGACCGGCGGCGGCTGATCCTCAGCCAACTGCTGGTTGCGGCCGGTGCCTTGTTGGTGGTCGCCGTGGCGCCCGGCTGGTCGATACTGCTGGCGGCCGTGGCGCTGGTCGGGTTGGCAGCCGTGGTGGTGCAGGTGATGGTCGCGCACGCCGCGACCTTGGCCGCACCCGCGCAGCAAGGCCAGGTGGTGGGCACGGTCACCAGTGGCGTGGTCCTGGGCATTCTGTCGGCGCGGCTGGTGTCGGGCTTGGTAGCGGACTGGCTGAGGTGGCGCGGGGTGTACTTCGGCGCCGCTGGGCTGGCGTTGATGATGGCGGGTCTGCTCGCCTGGCGTCTGCCGGGTGTGCAGCGGCACAAGCAATCGCCGGGCTATGGTGCCGTGCTCGGTTCGGTGATCAGCCTGTATCGGCATGACTCGCTGCTGCGCCAGCGTGGGATTTACGCCTTTTTGATCTTCGCGGCCTTCAGCGTGCTGTGGAGTGCCATGGTGCTACCGCTCAGCGCCGCGCCGATGGCGCTCGATCACGCGCAAGTCGGGCTGTTCGGCCTGGCCGGCATTGCGGGCGCACTGGCGGCCTCGCGGGCCGGACGCCTGGCGGACCAGGGGCATGCACAGCGCACCACTGGCCTGGCGTTGGGGTTGCTGACGCTGTCTTGGCTACCCACGCTGTTCGTGCAGCAGTCGCTGCTGGCCCTGGTGATCGGGGTGCTGATGCTGGACCTGGCCGTGCAAGCGGTGCATGTCACCAACCAGACGCTATTGCTGGCCGGGCGCAGCGCGATGGCTAGCCGGCTGATCGGCGCCTACATGTGCTGTTATTCGCTGGGCAGTGGATTGGGTGCGGTCGCGGCGACTTGGGTGTACGGGGTGTGGGGATGGGGCGCGGTGTGCGGCCTGGGGGCGGGAATCAGTGGTATGGCCTGGGGCTACTGGGGGTGGCTGCGTGCTCGGGGCAAGCCCGCTCCGTTGGGAGCGGGCGAGCAGGTTCAGAACTTGTAGCCGATACCGACCATGTAGACCCACGGATCGACATCCACGTCGACCTTGGTCTTGCCCACGCCCAGGGCGCTCGGGCCGTCGATGGTGGCCTTGGTGTCGATGTCGACGTACCACACGGCGGCGTTGACCAGCAGGTTGTCGGTGAGCATGTAGTCAATGCCCAGTTGCCCGGCGATGCCGACCGAGTCCTTGAGCTTTATGTTGCTGAAGCCTTGGGCCTTGCGGGCGCCGCTTAGTTCTTCATCGAAGAACATCGTGTAGTTGATACCGACGCCAGCGTAGGGCTGGAACTTAGAAGTCGGCGCCATTGGGTAGTACTGCAGCGACAGCGTCGGCGGCAGTTGCTTGATGTCGGCCAGCTTGCCGTCAAGCCCAGCGCCTAGGCCTTTGACGCCTACGGTGTGCTTGAACGGGGTGGCGGCCAGCAGTTCCAGGCCGATGTGGTCGGTGAGCATGTAGGCGAAGGCCAAGCCCAACTGGGTGTCGCTGTCCAGAGTTGCCTTGGTGCCGGCGGCCTTGGCGCCATCAAGCTTGATCTCGCCGCTGTCTTCGTTCGGCGCGGTGGTGATGGCGCCGGCGCGGAGGATGAAATCCCCCGCCTGGTGGGCGTGGGCGACAGGGGCTGCAAGCGCCAACGCGACGAGCGAGGCACCGAGCAAGGACTTGTTCATGGAAGCTCCCAGAGGACGTGAGTAATCGAGTGGTCCAATGGTACGAAGCCGTCTGAACGGAATGTTTGACCCAGCTCAACGAAGCGGTTCTATGCAGCGGACAAGCCCTTACTTCAGCTCATATGCGTAGATTTTTTCCGCCTCCATCTGGTAACCGGCATCGGCCAGTTCGCTGCTGGAGGATTTGACCTGCATCGTGCCCTCGATCCAGTAGGGCTGGTAGAGGTCCTCTACACGCACGCCCATCTCGCTGACGATGTGCACGATCTGGTTCGACGGGGGTGGCGGCACGTGAATGCAGGCGCCGTAGTAGGGCACCAGCAGGAACTCGGTGGTACGGCCTTCTTCGCTTACTTCCAGCGGCACGATGTAGCCGGGGATTTTCACCTGCTGGCCATCCAGCGCCTTCACCACCGGCGCGTCGGGCGCCTGCTGGCGAGCGGCCGGGGCGGACTCTGCCGAGAGCGCATCGCTGATCTGCGAAAGGTCGTGCAGTGGGGCGAGTTGCGGCGGGATCACCGGTGCGCCTTCGGGGATCAGGGCGGGCCAGTCCAGTTCGCGGGGCTCGGTGGCCCAGGCGGACAGCGGTAGCAGCAACATCAGCAGCAGGGCCCCTAGCCATTTGGCGTGGGCGCGAGCGTTCAGGGTCATCGCAGGTTCTCAGAGGTGAATCGACAGGCCATCGGCCAGCGACTGTCGATACGCGCGCCATGCCGGCACGCTGCCCATCAGCAGCGCCGCGCCAAGGATGATAGCCAGCAGCGTCCACTCGTGCGCACTCGGCCAGTCCAGCGGCAGGTAAAGGCCGTAGTTAGCCTGCACATAGCCTTGGGCCACGGCGATACCCGCATACAGCAGGCCCAGCCCGGCAACGATCCCGGCGCCCGCCAAGGCCAGCGCTTCGAGCACCAGCAGCCCGGCGATGTGCCAGGGCCGGGCACCCACCGAGCGCAGGATGGCCATTTCACGACGACGTTCGTTGAGGCTGGTGAGGATCGCGGTGAGCATGCCGATCAGGCCGGTCAGCACCACGAACAGCGACACCACGAACAACGCCTGTTCGGCGGTGCCCATCAGGCTCCACAGTTCCTGCAAGGCGACGCCGGGTAGGATCGCCAGCAGTGGCTCGCTGCGGTACTCGTTGATCTCGCGTTGCAGGCTGAAGGTGGCAATCTTGCTGTTCAGGCCCAGCATGAAGGCGGTGATGGCAGTGGGTTGCAGGTCCATGCTGCGCGCCTGCTCAGCGCTGATGCGCCCGGCACCGCGGGCCGGTACGCCGTTGTGCCAGTCGATGTGAATCGCTTCCATGCCGGCCAGGCTGATGTGCAAGGTGCGGTCTACCGGGGTGCCAGTGCGCTTGAGCACGCCGACCACGGTGAACGGCTTGTCGTCGTGCTTGACCAGGCTGATGGCCGCGACCCCGTGGGCGAGTACGAGTTTATCGCCAAGCCGGTAGTGCAGTGCCTCGGCTACCTCCGCGCCCAGTACCACCTCGAACGGGTCGTCGGCGAAGGGGCGGCCTTGGCTCAGTGCCAGGTGCTCGCGCCGGCCATACTGGTAGTGGTCGAAATAATCACCGGTGGTGCCCATCACCCGGTAGCCGCGGTGCGAGTCGCCCAGGGAAATCGGAATCGCCCATTTGACCCGTGGGTCCTTGGCGTAGTGTTGGTAGCTGTCCCAACGGATGTTGTTGGTGGCATTGCCGATGCGAAACACCGAGTACAACAACAGGTTCACCGAACCTGAGCGCGCGCCGACGATCAGGTCGGTGCCACTGATGGTGCTGGCGAAACTGGCGCGGGCCTCGGTACGCACGCGCTCGACGGCCAGCAGCAGGCACACCGACAAGGCAATGGCGAACGCCGTGAGCAGTGCGGTGAAGCGGCGATTGGCCAGGCTGGCCAGGGCAAGGCGGAGCAGGTACATCAGGCCTCCCGGGGCTTGGCGGCGCGGTTGAGGTCGGCCAGCGACAGGTGTCGGTCGAACAGCGGCGCCAGGCTCTGGTCGTGGCTGACGAACAGCAGGCTGGCGCCGGCCTCGCGGCATTCGTCGAAGAGCAGGCGAATGAATGCCTCGCGGGTGTCGGCATCCAGTGCCGAGGTTGGTTCGTCGGCGATCACCAGCTCTGGCTGGCCGATCAGCGCCCGTGCAGCAGCCACCCGTTGTTGCTGGCCGATCGACAGGCTGCCGGCACGCCGGGCCAGCAGTTCTGGCTCGTTCAGGCCCAGGTGGGCGAGCAACTGCACGGCGGCCTGGTCGATGCTGCCGTGGCGCTGGCTGGCGCGGGCGGCGCGGGTTTTCGAGAAGCGGCAGGGCAGCTCGACGTTCTCGCGTACCGATAGGAACGGCAGTAGGTTGAACTGCTGGAAGATATAGCCGGTGTGATCGACCCGGAAACGATCGCGCTCGCCTTGCCCCAGGCTGGCGAGGTCCTGGCCGAGCAGGCGGATGCTGCCTTGGCCTGGACGATTCACGCCGCCCAGCAGGCCTAGCAACGTGGTCTTGCCACTGCCGCTGGGGCCCTTGAGGAACAAGGCCTCGCCGGGCTCCAGGCGCAGTGCAGGGATATCCAGCAGCGGCGCCTGGCCGGGCCAGGCGAACACTAGGTCACGCAGGTCGATCAACGGCTGGCTCATGCTCAGAACGCAACCGCAGCCTTGGCGGGAGTGGCCTCGACGCCTTTCTGGCCGTTCGGGCCGATCAGTTGCACGTTGACCTTCTGGGTCTGCGCGAAGGTCTTGAACAGCGGCGCGAGGTCAAGCTGGGCGAGCTTGTCCGGGGATGCGCAGGTCAGCTGGTAGTGGGCGTTGACGTCGGCGTGCTGGTGGCCGTGCTCATGCGCGCCGCCATCGTGATCGTGGTCGGCATCGCCGAACAGTGGGCTTTCCAGCTCCTGTGCCTCTTCCTTGCAGCCTGCGGCCTGGGTCAAGGCGAAGAGTTTCAGGGGTTGTTCCAGCTGCTGGCGGGCGGCGGCAACCGTGGCTTTGTCGGCGTCGCTGTTGGCTGCATGCTCGAAGCCGACGATGTTCATCGCCGGGCTGTCCAGCTCAAGCTCCAGGGTGTTGCCATCAAGCACCACGTTGAGCTTGGCCACGCCGTGCTCGTGGGCGCCGAGGGTGCCATGCGCATGATCGTGGTCGTCGTGGGCATGGGCCGCGGCCAGCGGCAGCAGGGCGAAGGGCAGGGCGAGCAGCAGACGACGCATGTGAGGCTCCGAGGATGGGCTGGAAAGATTTTGCAATGTTATAACAAATTTTCTGCTGCCCGCCAGTCTGCCTGGCACAGGTTTCATGTTGCTGTAGCATTGCCACATTGACTTGGCTTCAAGGAAAGCATCGTGAGAATTCGTGGACAGATTGGCAACTGGCCGGTGGACTTGACTGTCGAGTTGGAGGCGCATGAGTGGGCTCAACTGGGGCGTCACGTGGAGGCCCCTAGGGATGTCGAGACGCAAGTGAGCCCCCAGGCTGCGCCGCGCCAGGACGATGGACTGTGGCTGGCGGCCTGCGATCTGTTGCGCCAGGCGGGCCAGCTCGATGGGCCGCAATTACTTGCGCGCCTGGAGGATCTTGCTGGCGGTGCTGTCGCAGGCAAGCGTCTGCTGGTGCGACTGCGTCACAGCCCGCAGGTTAGCGTTCAAAGCGCTACGGACGCACCGTTGTTTCGTTGGCTTGGGCCGGAGCAACCAGCCTGAACTGACATTTTTTGCCAGTTGCGGGCATTTGCTGGGTGGCCAAGAATCGCCTGGAAAACCAGCAAAAGTGGTGTGAACATGAACGAACACGACGCAAGCCGCGCTGGCGCAATCCATAGCGCACAACTTATGCATGGATGGCCATTTCTGGTGGCCTATGACAGGGCAACGCTAGATGCCTATTGGCGTGACTTCGCGCTCAAAGTGTCCAGGCAAGGCTTTGCGAACAGTTCGTTGGTGTTCGAGACGGCAACCTCATCGCTGAGTGGATTCTACGCCAGCAGTACCCTGGGTGACCTGCGTCTACAGCTTGACGTGGATGAAACGGCGCGCGCGAGTCTGGTGGTCAAGCGCAGGTTTCTCGACGCTGCGCATTTGCAGCTCAGTCGCTCAGTCGGAGCCGCGACACGCCTGATTACCGAAATTCGGCGTATCAATGAGGCGCAGGGGGTGGATCTGTGCCTGAAGATTCCCCTTGGCGAGAATGTGGGCCAGTATGACGGACAGCAGGTCGCGCTCAGTTGGGCAGGGTCTCCCTGCTTCTATCTAGAGGCCGCTGATGAAGGGTTGGACGATTCGCCGTTGAGCTTGTGCTACGCCCTGTATTTCAAGGGGCTGCCTAGGTCGGAGCAACAAATCGTACTAGCCGAATCCGTTTCGCAAGCGGGGAAGGTGCTTGAGCCGGTGCAGTTCGTGATGCGTCTGGCCAATGATCCGCGCCTCTTGGTCCTGCATCCTACGATTGCAGGCGAGACTGCTGGGTTGTTTCCTCCGGATTACGCTTTGGGCAACTACTTGAGCAATGGACAAACGGGAATTCTGCTCGACGGCTCGCGTTATCCGTTTGCCTCGTTGAATGAGTCGGATGTGCGTGAGTGCCCGAGCTTGTTCATGCCTGCGCTTGCTGTGCGAGGCTGTTCCTTGTCGAGCTCGGGAGGAGTGGTCGTCGGTAAATACGACTTGGAGGCCCCGCCAGCGGCACAATCGGCACCGATCAAAGGCCGCACCCTCGAGCCGTTGTTCAAAGTGCTGAACAGGGACCAAGGGGCGACTTTCCATCTTCTCCCCGCCAGCCCGGAGTCCGAGGTACCCGAGTGGTTAGATCGCGATGACGGCTTGATTGAGGCTGACGGCTGGCGGTGCCACTACCGGCCTCGGCAGGGCGCGGCTAGAGACCTAGGACAGGCGTCGCCGGGCGTCGGGCTAAAAAGGGCTGTGGGAGGTCTCGGAGGTCGACCATGTCGAGGCAGTTCTGGACGGGGAGCATTTCATCTCCTGGGTCGTTGTGCTGCATCAGCCGCCTAACGGCTACATTCGCTCTACCGGGATGAGCGATGGCAAGCCGGTGCTCAAATTGTGCTACGTGGATAAAAGCGGTGAAGAGCAGGAGGTGCCTCTGGACAATACCACCTGGGTCGCGCAGAACTGCGATGTATCGGATCTCGGCGTGATGACCCACTGGGGGAGTGAGCGGCTGTGCATCATCATGGCTTATCACGAAGAGGGGGATAATTTCATTTGGGCGATACTTATCGTTCCATATCCGCTTCTGGAGATGAGCGATGCCCTGAAACTGGGCATCGCCTGAGCCATTCTAGGAAACAATCCGCCAAGCCAGGCGGCGCGCCTGGCGGGGCCTCAATACATGGCGGCGAAGAGCTTGCGCCGGTAGAGGTTGACCAGCGGATGCTCTGTGCCTAGCAGTTCGAATACCTGCAATAGTGCCTTCTGCGGTAGACCATTCTCGTAGGCGCGATTGCGCTGGAACAGTTTCAGCAACCCTTCCAGCGCCGCTTCGTACTGTTGGCGCGCCAACTGCTGGATGCACAACTGGTAGGCGGCCTCATCGTCCTGCGGGTTCTGCGCCAGGCGGCTCTTCAGGTCGGCGGCTTCGGGCAGGCTGGCGGCCTGGCGCAGGAAGGTCAGCTGCGCCTTGGCGCCGGCCAGTGCAGCCTTGTGCTCGTCGGTCTTGACCGCATCCAGCACCACTTGCGCTTCACCCAGCTCACCGCGCTCAGCCAGGCAGCGGGCGTACAGGATCAACGCCTCGGCGTTGCTGTTGTCTTCGCCCAGCAGCGTTTGCAGCAGCGCTTCGGCTTCACTGAAGCGGCTATCGGCGAACAGGGTCTTGGCCTGCTCCAGCGGCGCTGCTGTAGGCGGCGCGGGCATCTGCACATGCGGCTCGAGCATGGCGCGAATGGCTGACTCGGGCTGGGCTCCGGCAAACCCATCCACTGGTTGGCCGTCCTTGAACAACACCACCGTTGGTAGGCTGCGGATCCCGAATTGGGCGACCACCTGTTGCTCGACGTCACAGTTGATCTTGGCCAGCAGCAGCTCACCCTGGTAACCCTCGGCGATTTTCGCCAGCAGTGGCATCAACGCTTTGCACGGTGCGCACCACTCGGCCCAGAAGTCGACCAGAACGGGTTTGTGGAAGGAATTTTCGATGACCAGTTGCTGGAAGGTGGCATCGGTGGCATCGAAGATGTACGGCGTTTCCTGACTCATCGCAACTCTCGCAAATCCGTGAATGACACCACTATAAAGGCTCACGACTGGCGCGGTACAGGCTGACCCGGCGGAATTCGTGGGGCTCGGCCAGGTCTGGCAGGGTCAGCGCGTCCAGGACGCCCAGCGGGCGGTAGAGCGGGTGGCTGAAGTCGCGCACCCGCGAGTCGGCCACTAGCGCCTGGCGACCACGGCTGAGGAACTGGTCGAGCAACGGCAGGTTGGCGCGGTCGTAAAGCACGTCGGCCACCAGGATCAGGTCGAAGCGGTCGGCCTCGGCGAAAAAATCGTTGCTGTAGTTCAGTTGCACCTCGTTCAGCGCGGCGTTGGCGCGACAGGCATCCAATGCCAGCGGGTCTAGGTCGCAGGCCACCACCTCAATCGCCCCAGCCCTAGCGGCGGCGATGCCGGCGATACCTGAGCCTGCGCCGAAATCCAGCACGCGTTTGCCGCGCACCCAGTCAGGGTACTGCGCCAGGTAACGCGCCATGGCCAGTCCGCTGGCCCAGCAGAAACTCCAGTAGGGCGGTTCTTCGAGGATGCGCTGGGTTTCTTCGCGGCTGAAGGCACGGTCCATGTTCTGTGCATCGATCAGCCAGAGCTTCAGCGCGCACCCCGGCAGTTCGCTGACGGTCAGCCGCGCTTCACCAATCAGGCCGCTGAGGGCCTGTTGCAGGGCGTGCGTCGGCATTTACGGGGCCTTTTCGAAGCGCAGGGGACCGGTGGCCTGGGTTTGTGCCTGGATGATGCGTTGTGGTGGCAGGTGCAGGATCAGTTGCCCGGACTGGCTGGCGCGGCCGCGCAGTTCGACGCGTGCCCCGGCCGGGAAAGCCTCGGGGTTGAAGCGCAGTTGATAGGGCAGGGCCTGGCCGGTGCCGGTCAGGGTCCTGCTGGCGAGCAACTGTTGCGGGCGGCCGCGTTCGTCGATCACCAACAGTGCAAGCTCCACGAAGGCGCCGGCCGGGATTTCCAGCAGTGTACCGCTGAGCTCACGCTGATAGGCAGGCAAGGGGCCGAGCGGTTCGGCCTTTTTGGCGACGTTGGGCGGCAACGGCGCCGGGGCTGGCGCAGGTTTAGGCCGGTCGCTGCCGCAGGCGGCGAGCAGGGCGGCGCAGCACAGCACCAGGAGCGCTCGATGAAGCATGGGATGGTCCTTCGCGGGCAGATTTCCCATGGATGTTAACCCCTTTGGCTTGTCTTGCCAGTGCAATGCGCTACCATGGCCCTCCCTTTTTTTGTTGCCTGCCACCATGCACTGTCCGTTTTGCGGTGCCAACGACACCAAGGTCATCGACTCGCGTCTGGTCGCCGAGGGCGAACAGGTGCGCCGTCGGCGCGAATGCGTCGCCTGCGGCGAGCGTTTCACCACCTTCGAAACCGCCGAGCTGGTGCTGCCCCGCCTGATCAAGCAGGACGGCACACGCCAACCGTTCGACGAAGACAAACTGCGTGCTGGCATGCAGCGTGCGCTGGAAAAGCGCCCGGTCAGTGTGGAGCGGTTGGAGGCGGCGCTGGCGCATATCAAAAGCCGCCTGCGCGCCACCGGGGAGCGCGAGGTGAAGTCGCTGGTGGTGGGTGAGCTGGTCATGGCCGAGCTGCGCAAGCTCGATGAAGTCGCCTACATCCGTTTCGCCTCGGTGTACCGGCGCTTCCAGGACCTCGACGAGTTCCGCGAAGAAATCGACCGCCTGGCTCGCGAGCCAGCCAAAGAGTAAGCATGTCCAGCCAAGCCGCCATTCTCGATGCCCACTACATGGCCCGGGCCGTGGAACTGGCCCGCAAGGGCCTCTACACCACCCACCCCAATCCGCGCGTAGGCTGCGTGATCGTGCGTGATGGCGAGGTGGTCGGCGAGGGCTGGCACGTGCGCGCGGGCGAACCGCACGCCGAAGTCCACGCCCTGCGCCAGGCCGGCGAGCGGGCCCGAGGTGCTTGCGCCTACGTCACCCTGGAGCCTTGCAGCCACCATGGGCGCACGCCACCGTGCGCCGAGGCGCTGGTCAAGGCCGGCGTGGCACGCGTGGTGGCGGCCATGCAGGACCCCAACCCGCAAGTGGCGGGCAATGGCCTGCGGCGTTTGCAGGAAGCCGGCATCGAAGTGCTCAGCGGCGTGCTCGAAGCCGAGGCGCGGGCGCTGAACCCTGGATTCTTGAAACGCATGGAGCAGGGCACGCCGTTCGTGCGCGCCAAGCTGGCTATGAGCCTGGACGGGCGCACTGCCATGGCCAGCGGCGAAAGCCAGTGGATCACCGGGCCCGCTGCCCGCTCGGCGGTGCAGCGCCTGCGCGCCCGTTCCAGCGTGGTGCTCACCAGCGCCGCCAGCGTGCTGCAGGACAACGCGCGCATGACCGTGCGCGGCAGCGAGCTGGGTCTGGATGCCGAAACCACCGCCCTGGCCCTGTCACGTCCACCGCTGCGGGTGCTGATCGACGGGCGCCTGCGCCTGCCGCTGGAGGCGCCATTCTTCCAGGCTGGCCCCGCGCTGGTGGTGACCGCCGCCGCTGAGAATGCGCGCTACGCTGCTGCCGGTCACGAGCTGTTGCGCCTGCCCGGCAGCGCCGGCCAGGTCGACCTGCCCGCGCTGTTGCGTGTGCTGGCCGAGCGTGGCGTCAATGAAATCCTGCTAGAAGCCGGCGCGGGTCTGGTGGGGGCTTTTGCCCGCCTTGGCCTGATCGACGAGTTTCAGCTGTTCGTCGCCGGCACCTTCCTCGGCAGCCACGCCCGTCCGTTGCTGGATTGGCCGCTGGCGAAGATGAGCGAGGCGCCGCGACTGAAGATCACCGAAATGCGCGCAGTCGGCGATGACTGGCGAGTCACTGCCATCCCCCTGCCGGCGCCCGGCGTATAATGCCCGGCTTGCCCCGCGCAGCCCGTACTTGAGGAGAACAGCATGTTCACCGGCATCATCGAATCCATCGGCACCATCCGCAGCCTCACCCCCAAGGGCGGTGACGTGCGCGTCTACGTCGAAACCGGCAAGCTCGATCTGGGCGACGTCAAGCTCGGCGACAGCATCGCCGTCAATGGTGTGTGCCTGACGGCCGTCGAGCTGCCCGGCGACGGTTTCTGGGCCGACGTCAGCGTCGAAACGCTCAAGCGTACCGCCATGGTCGACCTCAAGAGCGGCAGCCGGGTCAACCTGGAAAAAGCCCTCACCCCGACCACCCGCTTGGGTGGTCACCTGGTCAGTGGTCATGTCGACGGCGTTGGCGAGATCGTCTCGCGCGCCGATAACGCTCGCGCCATCCAGTTCCGCGTGCGCGCCCCGAAAGAGCTGGCCAAGTACATCGCCCACAAGGGCTCGATCACCGTCGACGGCACCAGCCTGACGGTCAATGAGGTCGATGGCGCCGAGTTCGAGCTGACCATCGTCCCACACACCCTGTCCGAAACCATCATGGCCGACTACCGCGCAGGGCGTCGGGTCAACCTTGAGGTCGACCTGCTGGCCCGTTACCTGGAGCGTCTGCTGCTGGGCGACAAGGCTGCCGAACCGAGCAAGGGCAGTGGCATCACCGAAAGCTTCCTGGCCGCCAACGGCTTCTTGAAATCCTGATTGAGAAGGGGGTGCCGCGTGGCGCTCAACAGCATCGAAGAACTGGTCGAAGACATCCGCCAGGGCAAAATGGTCATCCTGATGGATGACGAAGACCGCGAGAACGAAGGCGACATCATCATGGCGGCCGAGTGCTGCCAGCCCGAGCACATCAACTTCATGGCCAAGCACGCCCGTGGCCTGATCTGCATGCCGATGACCCGCGAGCGCTGCGAAACGCTCAAGTTGCCGCTGATGGCGCCGCGTAACGGTTCGGGCTTCGGCACCAAGTTCACCGTGTCGATCGAAGCCGCCGAAGGCGTGACCACCGGTATTTCCGCCGCCGACCGCGCACGCACCGTGCAAGCGGCGGCGGCCAAGGACGCCAAGGCAGACGACATCGTCAGCCCTGGCCACATCTTCCCGCTGATGGCCCAGCCCGGTGGGACCCTGGCGCGTGCCGGTCACACCGAGGCGGCCTGCGACCTGGCGCGCATGGCCGGTTTCGAGCCCAGCGGTGTGATCTGCGAAGTGATGAACGACGACGGCACCATGTCGCGCCGCGCCGAGCTGGAAGTGTTCGCCGCCGAACACGGCTTGAAGATCGGCACCATCGCCGACCTGATCCACTACCGCATGATCCATGAGCGCACCGTACAGCGCGTCTCCGAGCAGCCGATCGAGAGCGAACTGGGCGAGTTCAACCTGGTCACCTACCGCGATGCCGTGGAAGGCGACGTGCACATGGCCCTCACGCTCGGCAATATCTGCGCCGAAGAGCCTACGCTGGTGCGCGTGCACAACATGGACCCGTTGCGCGACCTGCTGCTGGTCAAGCAACCGGGGCGCTGGAGCCTGCGTGCGGCTATGGCCGCGGTGGCCGAGGCGGGCAGTGGCGTGGTGCTGCTGCTGGGTCACCCGTTGGACGGCGACGTGCTGCTGGCACACATTCGTGAAAGCGCGGGCGATGCACCGGCTAAGACACCGACCACCTACAGCACCGTCGGCGCCGGTTCGCAGATCCTGCGCGACCTCGGCGTGCGCAAAATGCGCCTGATGAGTTCGCCGATGAAGTTCAATGCGATATCCGGATTCGATCTGGAAGTTGTAGAATACGTGCCCTCCGAGTGACTTGAGGCGGCAGTGACGCCCTTCACGCTCGAGTCCAAACCCTCCCGAGGCCGCCACGCGCGGCCTCGCTCTTGAAGATGAGAACATCGGAATGACCCTGAAGACCATCGAAGGTACCTTCATCGCCCCCAAAGGTCGCTATGCTTTGGTGGTTGGCCGCTTCAACAGCTTCGTCGTCGAAAGCCTGGTCAGCGGCGCCGTCGACACCCTGGTGCGCCACGGTGTCAACGAAAGCGAGATCACCATCATCCGTGCGCCGGGGGCTTTCGAGATCCCGCTGGTTGCACAGAAAGTCGCCCAACAGGGTGAATACGACGCGATCATCGCCCTGGGTGCAGTGATCCGTGGCGGTACCCCGCACTTCGAATACGTCGCGGGTGAATGCACCAAGGGCCTGGCCCAGGTGTCCATGGAGTTCGGTGTACCGGTGGCCTTCGGCGTCCTGACCGTCGACTCCATCGAGCAAGCCATCGAGCGTTCCGGCACCAAGGCTGGCAACAAAGGCGGCGAAGCAGCCCTGTCCGCCCTGGAAATGGTCAGCCTGCTGGCGCAGTTGGAGGCCAAGTGATTAGCGACGAAAGCGATCGTTTCAACCCGCGCGAGCGCGCAGCGGATGCCGGCAAGCCCTCCAAGAGCGCCAAGCGTCGCGAAGCCCGCAAGCTCGCCACGCAGGCCCTGTACCAGTGGCACATGGCACAGCATTCGCTGAATGAGGTCGAGGCGCAGTTCCGGGTCGATAACGATTTCACCGATGTCGACGGTGCCTATTTCCGCGAGATCCTGCATGGGGTTCCGGTGAAGAAGGGCGAAATCGACGAGGCCCTCAAGCCTTGCCTGGATACCCCGATCGAAGAACTCGACCCGGTCGAATTGGCCGTGCTGCGTCTGTCGGCCTGGGAGCTGATGATGCGCGCCGATGTGCCATACCGCGTGGTGATCAACGAAGGCGTTGAACTGGCGAAAGTCTTCGGCGCTACCGACGGCCACAAGTTCGTCAACGGTGTACTGGACAAGCTGGCCCCGCGTCTGCGCGAGGCGGAAGTCAAGGCGAACAAGCGCTGATCCCGGCGCTGACCAGGCATGGGTGAGTTCGAGCTGATCAGCCATTACTTCGCCGCTGCGCCCTGTGCGCAAGGCGGCGAGGGCGTGGCCTTGGGTATCGGCGACGACTGCGCCCTGCTGGACCTGCCAGCCGGCGAGCAGTTGGCGATCTCCACCGACACCCTCGTGGCCGGTGTACATTTCCCCGCGATCTGCGATCCCCTTCTACTCGGCCAGCGCGCCCTGGCCGTGGCGGTGAGTGACTTGGCAGCGATGGGCGCCACGCCCATCGGCTTCACGCTTGCCCTCACGCTGCCCGATGTCGGTCGCGACTGGCTCGCCGGCTTTGCCGATGGACTGGGGCGCATGGCCGGGCGCTGTGCGATCAGCCTGATTGGCGGTGACACTACCCGTGGCCCGCTGAGTATTACGCTCACCGTGTTTGGCCGCGTACCGCTAGGCCAGGCCTTGCGCCGTAGCAGCGCAAGGCCTGGAGACCTACTGTGCGTGGGCGGCTCGCTGGGCAATGCGGCAGGCGCATTACCGTTGGTGCTCGGCGAGCGCCAGGCGCCTGCGCATGTCGGTGAGCCCCTGCTCGAACACTACTGGGCACCGTTGCCGCAGTTGCGCCTGGGCGAGTTGCTGCGCGGGCGGGCCACGGCGGCGCTGGATATCTCCGACGGCTTGCTGGCCGACTGCGGGCACATCGCCAAGGCTTCTGGCGTCGCGCTGGCGGTCGATCTGGCGCAGGTGCCTGTGTCCGACGCGCTGGTGGCTTTGCTGGGGCGCGAAGCGGCGCTGCGCGCGGCGCTCACCGGTGGCGACGACTACATCCTGGCGTTCACCGCGCCAGCCGCCGCAGTGTCTTCGTTGACGGAGACGGTGCACGTTATCGGCCGTGTGCTGGAGGGCCAGGGCGTGACCCTGCGCGATCAGCAGGGCCGCGACATCACCCCCGATCAGCGGGGCTATCAACATTTCAGGGAGACACCGTGACCGACCACCCCAACCAGGTGCCTGCGGAGTTCGTTCCGCCCTCGGTGTGGCGCAATCCGTGGCATTTCCTGGCTTTCGGCTTCGGCTCTGGCACCTTGCCCAAGGCCCCCGGTACCTGGGGCTCGCTGGTGGCCGTACCGTTCATCCCGTTGTGGCAGATGCTGCCCGATTGGGGCTACTGGCTGCTGCTGGGTATCACCATGCTGTTTGGCGTCTGGCTGTGCGGCAAAGTGGCCAACGACTTGCGCGTGCACGATCATGAAGGCATTGTCTGGGACGAGATGGTCGGCATGTGGATCACCCTCTGGCTCGTGCCGGAAGGGTGGCAGTGGCTATTGGCGGGCTTCCTGATGTTCCGCTTCTTCGACATCCTCAAGCCCTGGCCGATTCGCTGGATCGATCGCCATGTGCATGGCGGCTTCGGGATCATGCTCGACGATATCCTGGCCGGCGTGTTCGCCTGGCTGGGCATGCAGGTGCTGGTATGGGCGGTGGCCTGAACAGGGAGCGTCGTGATGGGCATGAGGACACGGTTGCTGGCATTGATGCTGCTCATGATGGGCCAGGGCGCCGTGGCCCAGGACCTGCCCGCCGAGGTGCGCCTGGTCAGCGAGCAATGGCAGGACTACACCAACGCTGATGGCAGCGGGCTGGCGTGGGATGTCCTACGCAAGGTGTTCGAGCCTGCCGGGGTCAAGGTGCGTGCGCTGAGCGCGCCCTACAGCCGCGCGGTGGGGCTGGTCAAGCGCGATGAAGCGGATGCCTGGGTTGGCTCGTACAAGGATGAGAACGACGAAAACCTGTATCCGCGCTGGCACTTCGATATTGACCATATTTACGCATTGGGCCTGGCCAACCGTGCAGCGCCCACCCTTGAAAGCATTGGCCAGTATCGCCTGGCTTGGGTACGCGGCTACGACTATGCCAACTACTTGCCCAGCGTGCATAACTTCCGTGAAGTGCAGCGCCGCGAGGGCATCTTGCCGATGCTTGAACACGATCGGGTGGACTTCTACATCGATGCGCGCACCGAGGTCGACGATGTGCTCGAGCAGGCGCCTAACCGTGATCGCTTCCGTGCGACCCATATAGCGGAACTGCCGCTATACCTGGCGTTTTCCCGCAGCGAACGCAGCAAGGCCCTGCGTGAGCTGTACGACAGCCGCATGCAGCTGCTGGTACGTAGCGGTGAGCTTAAGCCGATTTTCGAGCGCTGGAAGCAGCCGTACCCATTCAGTGGCGACAGCCAGCCCCATTAAAAAGCGGCGGGTCGCTTCAAGCTTTGGCGCGTACCCTGTGGGAGCTGGTTTGCCCGCGAACACCGGCGAAGCCGGTGCCATCCACCGCATCGCCTGCTTCGCGGCTAAAGCCGCTCCCACAGGGTTCGCATCAGCTTCCCAATGATCAGCAAGAAAGTTGTTCCCGCGTGCATGATGTGCGCGGCCCCATAAGCATCGAACTTTTCGATCTTGATCCACGGTATTCAGCCTGCGCACCTGCTCCGGGCTGCTGATACAATCGGTCGATCTGAAATTTCCTACCACCAGGAGCACAACGTGCCCGTCGTCTTTGTTGCCGCCTCAAAACTCCCGACGCCCTTCGCGACTTTCACCATGCATGGTTTCCTCGACGAAGCCACCGGCCGTGAGCATGTGGTGCTCAGCCTGGGTGACATTGCCGACGGCCAGCCGGTGTTGGGGCGCCTGCACTCTGAGTGCCTGACCGGCGACGCCCTGTTCAGCCAGCGCTGTGACTGTGGCTCGCAACTGGAAGCTGCGCTGCAAGCCATCGCCCGTGAGGGCCGTGGCGTGCTGCTGTACCTGCGCCAGGAAGGCCGTGGTATTGGCCTGCTGAACAAGATCCGCGCCTACGAACTGCAAGACGGTGGCGCCGATACCGTCGAGGCCAACGAGCGCTTGGGCTTTGCTGCCGACCAGCGCGACTACGCCATGTGCTTGCCAATGCTCGAGCACCTGGGGGTCAGTTCGCTGCGTCTGATGACCAACAATCCGCGCAAGGTCAAAGCCCTGACCGACATGCATATCAAGGTCGCCGAGCGTGTGCCGCTGCACACCGGGCATAACCCGCACAACCGCCTGTACCTGGCCACCAAGGCCGACAAGCTTGGCCACATGATGGGCAACCAGCACCAGGGCGAGGTCCCCCAGGCGTGACCCGTGGCGAGGTCAAGCGCCGACTGGCCCTGGCTTGGTGGCAGTACCTGGCGGTCGGCTTGGTGCCGTTGCCAGTGATGGCTTGGGCTTTTGGTGCTGGTGACCCGCTGATGCCGGTGCTGGCGATGCCGCTGTTCATTGCTGGCACCGCCACGTTGTTTCTCAGCTTGCCGCGCTTCGGCGCCTACAAGCGGGCGCTGATCGCCACCGACAAGGCCTTGGGCAGCGCCGAAGAGCCGGCTGCCTGGATCGCGTTGGCACAGGCGCGACGCATGGCGATGCTGTTTGCTTGTTTCCCGGCTTGGGTGGCCGCGTTGTCGGTGCTAGTGGGGCTGGAGGCGATACCGCAGTGCCTGCTTGCGCTGTCGACGGTGGTGGTGCTTTACCTCTATCGCATCCCACGTCAGCTCGGCTGAGAAAATCCCCGCAAGGCCGCTCCTGCAGTGACCGCGCAAGCCAACATTCACGGGCTAGCGCGGACTATGCAAGAGCGGCCTTGCCAATGCCTGTCGCGGGGGCGTTACAGGCCGAGCTTAGCCATGCGGGCGAGTACCGCAGCCTCGATGCCTGCGGCATCCAGTCCGCACTCGGCGAGCATCTGTGCAGGCTTGGCGTGCTCGACGTAGAGGTCCGGCAGGCCCAGGTGCAGCAGCGGCTTGACCACGGCTTCGCGGGCCAGGAACTCACCGACGGCAGCACCTGCGCCACCCATGATGGCGTTTTCCTCGATGGTCACCAGCAACTCATGCTGAGCAGCCATCTCCAGCACCAGCGCCTCATCCAGTGGCTTGACGAAGCGCATGTCGACCACGCTGGCATCGAGCTTTTCAGCCACCTGCAGCGCCTCGGTCAACTGCACGCCGAACACCAGCAGCGCGACGTTGCGGCCATGGCGGCGGACTACGCCCTTGCCGATTTCCAGTGGATCGAGGTCACCGCTGATCGGTACGTTAGGGCCGGTGCCACGGGGGTAGCGTACTGCCGCTGGACCTTTGTAGTGATGGCCGGTGCTGAGCATCTTGCGCAGCTCGTTCTCATCGCTTGGGGTCATCACCAGCATGCCGGGGATGCAGCGCAGGTACGACAGGTCGTAACTGCCGGCGTGGGTCGGGCCGTCTTCGCCGACCAGGCCTGCGCGATCGATGGCGAACAGCACGTCCAGATCCTGCACTGCCACATCATGAATCAGCTGGTCATAGGCGCGTTGCAGGAAGGTGGAGTAGATCGCCACCACCGGCTTGGCGCCTTCGCAGGCCATGCCAGCGGCCAGGGTTACGGCATGCTGCTCGGCGATGGCCACGTCGAAGTAACGCTCGGGGTAGCGCTCGCTGAATGCGACCAGGTCCGAGCCTTCCTTCATTGCCGGGGTGATACCCACCAGGCGGTTGTCGGCGGCGGCCATGTCGCATAGCCACTGGCCGAACACTGCCGAATACTTGGGGCCACTGGGCTTTTTCGGGGCCACTGGCTTGTCGGCCGGCTCCAGCTTGGTGATGGCGTGGTAGCCGATTGGGTCGACTTCGGCCGGGGCGAAGCCCTTGCCCTTCTTGGTGACCACGTGCAGGAACTGCGGGCCCTTGAGGTCACGCATGTTGCGCAGGGTGGCGATCAGTGTGGGCAGGTCGTGGCCGTCGATCGGGCCGATGTAGTTCCAGCCCAGCTCCTCGAACAGGGTGCCGGGGACCAGCATGCCCTTGGCGTATTCTTCGGTGCGGCGGGCGATTTCCCAGGCGCCTGGCAGGCGCGAGAGGACTTTCTTGCTGCCTTCGCGCATGCTCGCGTAAGTGCGGCTGGAGAGGATCTTGGCCAGGTAGTTGGACAGCCCGCCGACGTTGCGCGAAATCGACATGTCGTTGTCATTGAGGATGACCAGCATGTCGGCGTTGACTTCCTGCGCGTGGTTCAGCGCCTCGAAGGCCATGCCGGCGGTCAGCGCGCCGTCACCGATCACCGCGATGGATTTGCGCGGGTCGTTCTGCAGGCGGGCGGCGATGGCCATGCCTAAGGCGGCGCTGATCGAGGTGCTGGAGTGGCCGACGCCGAAGGTGTCGTACTCGCTCTCGCTGCGCCGCGGAAAGGCCGCGATGCCGTCCTTCTGGCGCAGGCTGAGCATGCGCTGGCGGCGACCGGTGAGGATCTTGTGCGGGTAGGCCTGGTGACCGACGTCCCACACCAGACGGTCATCGGGTGTGTCGAAGACGTAGTGCAGGGCGATGGTCAGCTCGATGACACCCAGGCCAGCACCAAAATGCCCACCGGTCTGACCAACGGTGTAGAGCAGCTCCTGGCGCAGCTCGTCAGCCAGGGTCTCCAGGTCGGCTTCGGCCAGCCGGCGCAAGCCGGCTGGCGTATCGGCGCGGTCCAGCAACGGCGTGACCGGGCGTTCGCGGGGGATCTCTTGAAACGTCGTGGGCATCAGGCGAGTCGTTATAGGTTTGAAGACGCGGCAGTTTACCCCATTGTGGGAAAAGCTGCCCATTCAAGCAGGGGCATACACACCCTGTTGGCGCGGGTTGTCCACGCTCGCTCAGGCCTGGGTGTCAGGGCTTAATGGCGGCGTTCGACGATAAAGCGGGCCAGCGCACGCAGCGGCTCGGCGTGCTCGTCAAACCCTTGCAACGCCGCCAGCGCCTGGTCGCGCAGCTCCAGTGCATAGGCCTTGGCCGCGTCCAACCCGAGCAATGCCGGGTAGGTAGGTTTGTCACGGGCGATGTCAGCGCCCTGGCGTTTGCCCAGGGTGGCGGTGTCGCTTTCCACGTCGAGGATGTCGTCCTGCACCTGGAAGGCCAGGCCGATGGCTTGTGCATAGGTCTGCAACGCGTCGAGCTGGGCTTGTTCGGCGTGGCCGCTGGCCAGAGCGCCCAGGCGCACGCTGGTTTCGATCAGTGCACCGGTCTTGTGCCGGTGCATGTATTCCAGCGCCTTCTGGTCGAGCTTAAGGCCCACCGAACCGAGGTCGATGGCCTGGCCGCCGACCATGCCAGCGGGGCCTGCGGCCTTGGCCAGGGCCTGGACCATGGCCAGGCGCAGGCTATCGGGCTGCGGGCTCAGGCGCGCGTCGAGTAGGGCGCTGAACGCCAGGCTTTGCAAACCGTCGCCGGCAAGGATGGCGCAGGCTTCGTCGAAGGCTTTATGGGTGGTCGGCTGGCCACGGCGCAGGTCGTCGTCGTCCATCGCTGGCAGGTCGTCATGCACCAGCGAATAGGCGTGGATCAGCTCGACAGCACAGGCTGCGCCGTTGGCCTGTTCGGCCGGCGCGCCCAGGGCTTGGCAGGCCGCGTAGGCCAGCAGCGGACGGACCCGCTTGCCGCCGTTCATCACGCTATAGCGCATGGCCGCATACAGGCGTTCGAGTTCTTTGGAGGGGGCCTGGAACAGCGTTTCCAAGGCAGCATCCACGCGTGCCTGGCAGTGGGCCTGGTACTGCGCGATCATGCCTCGGGCTCCGCGTCGAACGGCTGGGCCGCCAGTTCGCCGTCACGCTCCAACAGGATCTGCACCTTCTGCTCGGCCTGGGCCAGGGCGCCCTGGCAGTCGCGGGTCAGGGCGATGCCCTGTTCGAAGGCGGCCAGCGATTCTTCCAGCGACAGTTCGCCGTTCTCCAGGCGCTCGACCAGGGCTTGCAGGTCAGCGAGGGATTGTTCGAAATCGATGGAGGCTTTTTTGCGGGCCATGGCGACTGTCTCGGTGGTGTTCAGAACGGCGCGACACTAGCAGAGCGGGGCAGGGGGAGCAAATCAACGCAGGTTTTGTCTTATTTTGTTGCATTTATCTGAGCGGTAACGTCTTGCACATTCAGATGTGATCGGATTGTGAGGGTCTTGGCCCTCTGCCATAATCCGCGCTCTTCGGCCCGCGGCCCCTGTGCGGCGGGTCTTTCCCCTCGATGTCACGTAACGGACTACGTTGTGAGCTTCCTCTCGATCGAATTCGGCCTCTGTTTCACGCTGTTCTTCATTGTCTACTGGAGCCTGTGCTGGAGTGCCCGGCTGCAAAACGTGCTGCTGCTGACGGCCAGCTATGCGCTGGTGGCGAGTTTCAGCCTGCATTCGCTGTATATCCTGCTGGGTTACAGCGCGCTGGTGTATTTGCTTGGAGGCTTGGCCGGGCGCTATCCCGGGCGTGGGTTCTGCAATGCGCTGTTGCTTGCCTTGGTGGTGGGCTGCTTCTACCTGTTCAAGTATCAGGTGTTCTTCGTCGAAGGGGTGCAAAACGCCTTGGCGGCGGCCGGGGTGCAAGTGGCGTTACCGCTGCTGGACGTGCTGGTGCCCATTGGCCTGTCGTTCTACGCCTTCCATTCGGTCAGCTACGTGGTGTCGATCAGTCGGCGCGAACTGCAACCGGTCGGGCCGCTGGACCTGGCCCTGTACCTGGCGTTCTTCCCCAGCCTGGTGGCGGGCCCGGTGAACCGGGCACTGCACATGCTGGCGCAGATCCGCCCCGAGGCCATGCGCCAAGTGCTCGAGCCGCAGCGTGCGCTGGGCTTGATTGCCCTGGCGGTGATCAAGCTGTTCTTCCTCAGTGCCTGGCTGGGCAGCGAGTGGGTCGACCCGGTGTTCGACACGCCCGGCAGCTATTCGCCCGAGCAGGTGCTGTTGAGTGTGTATGGCTACAGCTTCCTGATCTACTTCAACTTCAGCGGCTACACCAACCTGGTCACCGGCATTGCGCTGCTGCTGGGTTTTCGTCTGCCGGAGAACTTCAACGCGCCCTACATGGCGCACAACCTCAAGGAGTTCTGGGGGCGCTGGCACATCAGCCTGTCGCGGTTCATCCGTGACTACGTCTATATCCCCCTGGGGGGCAATCGCCAGGGGGCCTGGCGCGGCAACCTGAACATGCTGCTGGCGATGCTGGTGTCCGGGCTGTGGCACGGGGCGAGCCTGAACTTCATCATCTGGGGCGCGCTGCATGGCGTGGGCCTGGCGATTTCCAAGCTGTTCAGCCAGTGGCTGCCCGGCTTCGCCAAGTTGCCGGGGGCCGGGCTGATGGCGCGTCTGATGACCTTCCACTACGTCGCCTTCGCCTGGATCTTCTTCCGCAGTACCACGCTCGATGGCGCCCTGGAGATGCTCGGTGATATCGCTGAGCTGAGCCTGGCTGGGCTGGCCAGCAGCATCGGCCTGATGCTGCTGGGCTGCGTACTGTTCGTGGCCAGCTACCCGCAGTGGCTGGCGCTGCTGCGCCAGGGCTTTGCCGCCAGCCAACGACTGCCGTGGCTGTTGTATCCGGTTCCGCTGGGGATCGGCGTGTCGCTGGTGATCTTCGCTTCGCAATCGGGTGTGCCGGGGTTCATCTATGCAAGTTTCTGATAGCAAACAGCTGCTCCAGGTGCAGTTGGGCGCTGCCCGTGCGTTGTACGCGATTGTGTTGACCACCGCGTTGCTGTTCTGGCTGAACCAGGACTCGATCAAGCTCTACTGCCAGCAGAAGTACCACGAGGGTTGCGAGATTCCGCTGTTGGGGCAACTGCCAGCCTGGCGCTACGGCGCGCAGTTGACCTTGGCCCTGGAAGACGGCCGCGACAGTTTCATCGAGCGCTTGCAGCAGGCCCCGCAGTTGGCCCGGTCCCCGGCGCCGGTGGAGTTGCCTGCACCTGCGCCGGTGGTGACGATCAACCTGGAGACGCCCGCGGCGTTGGCCAAACCGTTGCCGGTGGCGAGCCCACCTGTGCCTGGCGTCGAGCCAGAGCCTGTGCCGCACACATCGGTCCCGGTGATGCGGCCAGCCGTTGTTGCCCAGGCGCCGCACCCGCAGACGTTGCAGGGCGGCACGCTGGTTTCGCTGGCGTCGGGTGACGAGGTGTTCCTGGTCGGCGACTCACTGATGCAGGGCGTCGCGCCGCATCTGGCCAACAGCCTGCGCAAGCGCTACCAGATCCGTACCGTCAACCTCAGCAAACAGAGCACCGGGCTTGCGTATCCGGGGTTCTTCAACTGGCCGAAAACCGTTGCCGATACTCTCGAACATGGCCCGAACATCCGCCTGATGGTGGTGTTCCTCGGGCCGAACGATCCTTGGGACATGCCTCAGGGCAAGGGTAAGCCCTTCCTGCGCTTCAAGTCCCCGGAGTGGGAGGTGGCTTACCGTGCACGCATCGACGCGATCCTAGACCAAGCCCGGGCACATAACGTGCAAGTGCTGTGGGTGGGCCCGCCGAACATGGAGAAGGCGCGGCTGTCCACAGCCATGGGCTACCTGAGCGGCCTGTATCAGGCGCAAACCGCGCTGTACGGCCAGCACTATGTCTCGGCCAACCCGATTCTCGGTTACGCGGACGACACCTTCTCCTATACGGTGCAGACGCCGGAGGGCAAGCGGGTCAAGGTGCGTGTCGACGACGGTATTCATTTCACCATCACAGGCCAGAAGATGATCGCCGAACAGGTACTGTCGCTGATCAGCTTCCCCGGCCTGACCGTAACAGGACATTGAGATGCGCCAATGGCATCACCTGCTGGGCCTGGCCCTGCTGATCAGCGCGGTACCCGGTTGCAGCACCGGCGCGAGCAGCGTGGCCGCCCAGCCCGCAGCACGCCCGGCGCCCGCACCTGCCGCCCGCCAGGACGGCAATCTGTCGCTGCTGGCCAACAAACTGCGCAACGCCAACCGGGCACCGGTGGCGATCGTCCAACTGGGCGACTCGCACACCGCTGCCGACCTGTTCAGCGGCGAGCTGCGCCGGCTGTTGCAGGCGCGCTACGGCGACGGCGGCATTGGTCTGGTGCCCGCTTCGCCGGTGCCAGGGATCCGCAACGACCGGGTGATCATCAAGAGCGAGAAGCGCCAATGGGAGCTGATCTCGGCGCGCAACCAGCAGAGCAGCCAGTTCCCCTTGGGCGGCTACTTGTCGTTGCCGCTGGCCAATCGTTCCAGCGTGGTGCTGCAAGCGCGCGATGAAGACGCGCAGCGCTACAAGGTGTCGGCGTTGTACCAGTCCACCACCAATGCTGCGCTGCTGGTCAACGGCGGCCAGCGCCGCGCGTTGGCGATCAGCAATGGCCAATGGCGTTTCAGTCCGGTCTTCGCGACCGCTGGTCTGCCGCTGCAACTGAGCGTCGAGGGTGGGCGCGGCTTGGCCTTGGGCGGCTGGTACTTACAGTCGCAGAAGAACGCTGGGGTGATCTACTCGACGCTGGGCACCAATGGTGCGCGCCTGGAGGTGGTGGACAAGTGGCAGCCGGGTTGGCAGGACAGCCTCAAGGCCGTTAAGCCGGACCTGGTGATTCTCGCCTATGGCACCAACGAAGCGTTCGACGACAAGCTAGACCTAGCGCTTTACCAGACCCAGTTGGACACCACGCTGACACGCTTGCGCCAGGATCTGCCGCGTACTGCGATTCTGCTGGTGGGCCCGCCAGACTCGATCAAGCAGCGCAAGGCGCGTACCTGTGCAGCGCGCCAGCCTCAGCCGCTGGCGTCGGTGATCCGCATCCAGCAGCAGATGGCACGTAAGCACCAGGCGCTGTTCTGGGATTGGCAGGCGTTCATGGGCGGGCCGTGCGCGATTGCCGGCTGGCAGGCCAGCGGCTTGGCGCGACCCGATCTGGTGCACCTGAGCGCCGAGGGCTATCGCAAGAGTGCAGCGGGGTTGTATGAATTCCTGAAAGGGCCGTTGGGCCTGCGTTGAGGCTTGCGGCCCTGTCGCGAGACAAGTCGGGAGTGCCGACTTGCCTCGCGATGCTTTCGGGTCAGGCCGGCTCGGCCACCAGCATCGCTTCGCGATAGCGCGCCAGTTCATCGATGGTCAGCACCGGCAGGTTGTACTGCCGGGCGTACACCGCCACCTCCTCGCCCCGTGCCATGCTGCCGTCGGGGTTCATCAGTTCGCACAACACCGCAGCCGGGCGCAGGCCAGCCAAGCGCGCCAGGTCCACCGAGCCTTCGGTGTGGCCGCGGCGGGTCAGCACGCCGCCGTCGCGGGCGCGCAGCGGGAACACATGCCCTGGGCTGACGATATGGCGCTGCTGCGCTGTCGAGCGCAGCGCCGCCTCGATGGTGGTGATGCGGTCCTGTGCCGAGACCCCGGTGCTGACGCCTTCGGCGGCCTCGATGGTGACGGTGAAGCCAGTGCCATGGCGGGCCTGGTTGTTCTGTACCATCGGCGCCAGTTGCAGGGCGTCGACGGTGGCTTCGTCCAGGCACAGGCAGACAATGCCGCTGCAATCTCGGATCATCATGGCCATGGTTTGCAGCGACAGGTTTTCGGCAGCAGCGACGATATCGGCCTCGTCCTCGCGGTCGTCGTCGTCGAGCAACAGCACCGGACGCCCGGCCTTGAAGGCGGCGATAGCGGCAGTAACGCGGGGGAAGTGCAAGTGATGCGTGGTGGACATGAAACGCTCCTCGTGAATGATCGATGAACGTCTCGGGGCGAACAAAACGCGCGCGCAGGGGCACCTGTAGGCCCCTGGCAAACGCCTTCTTTCATCCGGACTATGACCGTCGGCTCTGGAGTTGCACCAGATCTGCTGACCTCCGACATGGCCGGAGCGCTCGCGGGCTCATCTTTCGATTTACCGCCGGTGGGGACTTTCACCCCGCCCTGAAGACCGCGTAAGCATAACGCGCGCTACCATCCGGTTGGCAAGCCTGGGTGGGGGGCGATGCTTGGTTGCGACTGTCCCTGGTGTACTCTTGCGGCTCTTGGATTGACTACGCGAGCAGGAGCCTATGTCGTTTGTCGAAGCGATAGCTGAAAACCATGGAGTGCCAGTCAGCAACCTTCTGGTGCAGTATTTGGTGCGTAAGACCCGGGCCGCAGATCGAGGGAGCAAAGCGAGGCGCTCGCTGGGGAACGTGTATGCGTTGTTCGTGCTGGCCGAAGACTACAGGGACGGCAAGACTTCTCGCTTTACTGATTTACTGGCGCGCATGCGAATGCTGCCGTTTGGGTCAAAACTTCAAAATCACCCCCTTGATAATCGACTGAATGATGAATTCGCTCGTCAGCTTCGCGTAGACGGTGATTTGCTACCCGTCAGGGGGGCGAAGGTGGGCGGGCAAAAGGCCAGGGCGATATCAGAGCAACTGCTGAGTCATGGCGGTGCCGATCCCAAGCGGGTTGCGAGTGTCATTATCGATGCCGTAAATGCGTACATTGACCTGATTACAGCTAATCAAAGCAGCGTGCTGGAAGAGATTCAGGGTATTGAAACGTTGGAGGATCTCTTCAGGTTCTTCACCGCAGCGTTCGCGCCTAATGCGGATGCCAGATTGTTTGAAATTGCTTCCTATGTGCTGCTGGCGGAGCACTATCGAGGACAGACGATTTTCATCGGCCCGCGGGCTGAGAGTGTTGAGCCTAAGCCGCTTGTACTTTTCCGAACTGGGCGAACCAATGCCAACGACGGTGGGATCGATTTTGTCTTGCAACCCTTAGGTCGTTTTTTTCAAGTGACCGAAACGTTGGATTTCAAGAAGTACTTTCTCGATTTTGAGAAGGTCAATCGCTATCCGATGTCATTCGTGATCAAGGTGAATACGGAGAAAGAGACTGTGATGAGCCGTATTTACCACGATGCGTTGCACTCTGGGCAATACAATGTAGATACGGTCTTGATGTATATGGATCTTTTTGAAGAGATTTTCACGCTGCGGGATCTGCAAGCGGTGGCGGCCGGACTATCAGTCGCCACACTTGAACGGATCAAGCACGAACTCGCGTTACAATTCCAATTGGAATATGGGCTGTTGGGCTGATTCCTTGGTTCTCTGCTTTTTGGACAGGTTCTGAGTTTTACGAGCCTTGTGCTTGAGCAGTTCCTCGTCCGAATAGTCTGAAGGGATGCCAATGCGACGAAGTCCGATTTTTATGTAAGTTTCATTTTTTTCAATCGAAATAGAGCGGCGGCCAAGGCGCTTGGCCACCGCCCCTGTCGAAAATGAACCACCGAACGGGTCGAGCACCACTTCGCCTGGATTCGATGATGCGCGAATCACGCGCTCCAGCAGGGACTCAGGCTTTTGAGAGGGATGGTTCTCATATTCATCCATCTTGAAGCGAACGCGGGGGAATTCCCACACATTACCCGGTACTTTCGTTGTGTTGTACGGCTGTGGCGGATTCTTTCGGTAGTCCATCAGGCCGCGCTTTGCCCCAGTCTTCGCCTCAACCAGAATGTCATTGGCATTGAAGGTGTAGGATTTTGGGTTTTTCACCAAATGCAGGATTGGCTCGTATAGCGAACCGAAAAATTTCTTGGCTTGCACCCCTGAGCTGTCGTAAGCCCAGATGATCCGCGACAGAATTTCAAACTGTTTGCGGCAGTAAATGTCCAGGTGAGGCATATTTTGCGTGGAGTTCATCAAGTAGAACGTCCCGTTTGGCTTCAATATGCGGCTGCACTCGTCAATCCATTGCCAGCACCAAGAGAAATACTCTGACTCATCAATGCGGTCATGGATGCCGTCGAAATCTTTTCCAATATTATATGGGGGGTCGGCGAATATCAGGTCAATGCTGGCAGTTTCGATGGACTTGAGAACCTCGACAGCTTCTCCGTGGTATATGGTGTGGCCATCATGAGAGTATTGCTTGGTCATGACTGATAAGGTCCATTCAGGTGGGGGTAGCCCATTTCAATTGCCGCGCATGCGCAGTGCATGGTATCAATTTTCGCGCTTCGGGTAAATGCTGCTTGTCGGCTTTCGTGTTTTAGTCTATTTGTTTGGTTTTTTTGATTTTAAGTCGGTGGGTTATAGCTTTGCGAGCTGGTGTTTTTGTTCTTCGTTTAATCATTGCTCTTTAATTGTTTTGGAGTGTGAGGCACGCTTATGGGATTAATTAAATAATTGCTTTCAGGGGCGTTTATTTTGCTTTGATTTTTTGAGTCAAAAGCGGATAGGTTTGTAGTTCCTGATTATTGTTCCGCTTTGGCTCCAGCGCCTTAATTTTTTGGCGTAGTAGCGCTACGTTCAGGCGGGTGCTGATTCTGCCTACGGCCAGCGCTGAGTCGCCCCAGCCTGTTAACCGTGTCATTGGGGCGTAGCAGTAGCGCTTGCGCGAGTAAAGGGCTGACAGCCGAGCGCGTGAATGCGGGGGAGGGGGTCATGAGCCGCTACCCATAGGGCAATGCCTACCTCCGGCATAGCGAGGCTCTCGGAAAACGTAGGAAAATCTGGGCAATTAAAAAGCCGGCTTGTGGCCGGCTTCTCGGGGACGATCTTGGCTCATTTTTGATAAGCCGCAATCGCCTTAAACGGTTGGCAACATGGCCTGAAAAAGATGGCAGACGTCTGTGTGAGACGTCGCCAGGCCCTCTGGAATGCGGCTTGCACCAACAGGGGGCGTGATGTGCGGCGTAGCATACTAGGGCTTGCCAGCGATGCCCAGCAAAAAATGGTGCGAGGTGTTTCAGGCCGGACGTGCGGCGCGTAGGCACGCCCACCAGAATACCCAGCCGACGATTTCCAGCTGGCGGGTGCGGCGCTGGTTCGGGGTGAGGCGCTCGACCGGGTGGTTGAGGCGATCATGGCTGTGCAGGCAGAGCGTGTCATTCGGGCCATGGCTGAGCTGGTGGACCCGCAGGTGGCCGTCCAGGAGTAATGCGTGGTACTCGCCGTCGGCAATCCAGGTGACGCTGCGATCGATGGCCAGCAGCGCGCCTTGTGGGATTAGCGGCGCCATGTTGCAGTCGGGCATGGCGACGCAGATCGCGTGTCGCGCGTTCACGCCCAGGTTATCGAGGGCTTGGGCCGGTAAGCACTGGTGCAGCCCGGCAGATGGCGTCAACCTGCCCTGGCGGATGTGGTGCAGCGCAACCGATATGCTTGGCGAACCCGGTTCGAGCAGCGCTTTGGGAGGCTCGGCGCGAGGCACGGCGGCGCGCGGGGCGACAAGGGGGTCGGGGTGCTTGGGGCCTTCGCCCGTGCGTAGCCAGCGCGGGTGCACGCAAAACAGCTCGGCAATTTCGTCGAGTCGCGCCAAGGGCACACCGCGCTTGAACCAGTTGTTGACGTGCTGAGGGGTAATGTCGCGATGGGCAGCGAAGTCAGAAGAGGTCAGGTTGCACTCCAGCAGGAGAGCTTTGAGGCGATCACCGGATGTATTCATGGGAGGAGTGTATCGCCGGTGAATCATCAGGGAAATGAACCTGATGTTGATGCGATCTGTCTGAAAACGCCGCATTTGTAGGGCGCATCCTCAGCTTGCGTAGGCCTTTTCCTGCGGGCAGAAAAAAGCCCCGCCGAGGCGGGGCTTGCGTGTCTGATCTATCAGCCCTTGTAGGCGGCGACCGACTTGGTGATCGCGGCGCGGGCGGCGTCAGCGCCTTCCCAGCCTTCGATCTTGACCCACTTGCCCTTCTCCAGATCCTTGTAGTTGGCGAAGAAGTGCTCGATCTGCTGGATCAGCAGGGCTGGTAGGTCGGTGTATTCCTTCACGTCGACGTACAGCTGGCTCAGCTTGTCGTGAGGAACGGCGATGACCTTGGCGTCGCCGCCGCCGTCGTCGGTCATGTTCAGCACGCCGACCGGACGGGCGCGGATCACCGAGCCTGGAGCGACCGGATACGGGGTCACGACCAGCACGTCCAGTGGATCACCGTCGTCGGCCAGGGTGTTGGGGATGAAGCCGTAGTTGGCCGGGTAGAACATCGGGGTGGCCATGAAGCGGTCGACGAACAGGGTATCGCTGTCCTTGTCGATCTCGTATTTGATCGGCGCGTGGTTGGCCGGGATCTCGATAGCGACGTAGATGTCGTTCGGCAGGTCTTTGCCAGCCGGAATCTTGCTGTAGCTCATTGGGCAATGCCCCCGTGTTTGATCAAAAAAGTGGCGGCGATTATAGGCACATTCCACTGCTGCATGCCACGCCCGCCCTGATGCGTGGGGCATTCAGGCGGGGGGCTGGCGGTAGTCCGGGTGCTCGGCCTGCAGGCGCCGCAGGCGCGCCAGCGGGTCTTGGCGATAGAAGCGTGCCAGCTGTTGGTAGACCTTTGGATAAGTCGCGTGCAGCAGGTCGGGGGCGCTGAAAAAATACTCGCTGGTGACGGCGAAGAATTCGGCGGGGTTCTCCGCCGCGTATGGGTCTATTGCGGTTTCGCGGTCCGGGTCGGCGTCCAATTGGCGGTTCAGATCGTCGTAGGCGTGTTGCATCGCTTCGGCCCAATCTTCGATACGCATGTCGTTGTGCAGCGGTGGCAGGCCGTTGGCGTCGCCATTGAGCATGTCCAGCTTGTGCGCCAGTTCGTGGATCACCAGATTGTAAGCTTCCCAGCCGCCGCCAGCCAGTACGCCGTCCCAGGCCAGGATCACCGGACCTTGCTGCCAGGCCTCGCCGCTGTGCTCGGCGTCCCAGACATGCTCCACGCCGCTGGCGTCGCGGTGGCGCTGCGGGCTCTTGAAGTCGTCGGGGTAGAGGATGATCTCGTGAAAGCCCTGGTACCAGTTCAGCTCGCCCAGGTGCAGCAGGGGCAGCTGGGCCTGGGCGGCGAGGAACAGGCGCTGGCCATCGTCCAGCTCGACCCCCGGCAAGGTGGTCAGGTGCTTGTCATGCAGGAACAGCACGCAGGCCTCGCGCAGCCAATGGTCTTCTTCGTCAGTCAGCCCGTCGAGCAGCGGCAGGCGCTCGCGCAGCGTGCGCCACTGGGCGTCGTCCACCGGGTATCGGGCCAAGGTACGCCGGCGCCGCCAGGCGCTGAACGACCACATGTGCGGCTTAGTGGGCCTTGGCCGCGCGGCCCAGGCGCCCGCGCAGCAAGCCGAGAATCATCGGCACCAGCGACAGGACGATGATGCCCACGACCATCAGCGACAGGTGCTGCTTGATGAATGGCACGTTGCCGAAGAAGTAACCCAAGGTGACCAGACCGCCGACCCACAGGATCGACCCGGCCACGCTGAAACCGAGGAAACGGGGGTAGTGCATGTGGGCGATACCGGCGACGAAAGGCGCGAAGGTCCGCAGGATCGGCAGGAAGCGCGCCAGGGTCACGGTCTTGCCGCCATGGCGTTCGTAGAACTCATGGGTACGTTGCAGGTAGTCCTGGCGGAAGATCTTCGAGCGCGGGTTACTGAACAGGCGCTCGCCTGCCGTGCGCCCGATCACGTAGTTGGTGCTGTCACCGAGGATCGCAGCGGCCATCAGCAGGCCGGCCAGCAGTACAGGGTCCATGCCGCCCCCGGCGGCTACGGCGCCAGCGATGAACAGCAGGGAGTCACCCGGCAGGAACGGCATCACCACAAGGCCGGTCTCGCAGAAGATCACGGTGAACAGGATGGCGTAGATCCAGGGGCCGTAGTTGTTGACCAGCAGATCGAGGTAGGCATCGAGATGCAGGATAAGGTCCAGCGGGTTGAAATCCATGTACAGCACCTGTGTTCTTGTCCCGCTTCTACGGGCGCGCGATGACGGACGGCGTCTAGGGCGTGGGCAGATTCACCTGGGGGAAGGTAACTTTTCACACATGACTGGAAAGGGATTATACGGCGAAGACGGGAAAGTGCCCGGAGAGTTTGTAGCGGGGGGTTACGGCATTGTCAGCCGGCACTGCGCAATTTTCTGTAGGAGCGGCCTTGTGCCGCGATGGGGCGCGTAGCGGCCCTGGCAATTTCAACTGCGGAGCTGAAAATAGGGGGCCGCTACGCCGCCCCATCGCGACGCAAGGCCGCTCCTACAGGTTTTTGCGCAAAGCCTTGCCGCTTGGAGTCACTCCTGGCTGAGCGGCAACACGTAGTTCTCGAACTCGGTATCCTTGCGAAAGCCCATTGATTCGTAGGTCTTGCGCGCTACTTCGTTGCTGCTGCTGGTGGACACGCGCATGCGCACGGCGTTGGATTCGCGGGCCATTTTCTTGGCCTCGCGCATCAGGTGATCGGCCACCAGCATACGCCGTGAGTCTTCGGCCACGTAGATGTCGTTGAGGATCCACACACGCTTGAGCGACAGCGAAGAAAAACTCGGGTAGAGCTGGCAGAAACCGAGCAGCTTGCTGTCGTCGTCCAGCGGCATGGCCAGGTAGATCACCGACTCGCCACGTTCCAGGCGTTTTTTGAGGAAGGACTTCGAACTGTCAGGGTAGGGCAGCTCGCCATAGAACTCGCGGTACTTCACGAACAGCGGGGTGAGCAGGTCGAGGTGTTCCAGGGTTGCCTTGATGATGCGCATGGGCGGGCCTCAGAGTCCATTGGGGGATACGGCGAATTGCCAGCAGCGTTCATCCGCATGCTGCCTAAAGCAGGCGACAAGCGCAATCGGCCATCGGTGACAGGTTTTTTACCCTTCACCAAGCAGGAAGTTCCCGTTTTTGTTGCCTGAATCATCGCTTTCGAGGCTTTGGATTTCGGCTTCGTCCTTTAGGTTCACGCCCGAGAGCTGGCGCCGGCAGGCTTCACGCATCAGATATAGCAGTCGATGGGCGGCCATGCCGTAGCTCAGGCCTTCAAGGCGTACGTTGGAAATGCAGTTACGGTAGGCATCGGTCAGGCCGACCTTGGGCGCATAGGTGAAGTACAAGCCCAGGCTGTCGGGGGAACTCAGCCCAGGGCGCTCGCCGATCAGCATCACGGTCATGCGTGCGCCGAGCAGCTCGCCCACTTCGTCGGCCACTGCCACACGGCCCTGCTCCACCAGCACCACCGGGGCGCGGCTCCAGCCGTCGGCGGCGGCCTGTTCGTCGAAACGCGTCAACAGCGGCAGGGTGTGACGGTGTACGGCCAGCGCCGACAGGCCGTCGGCGACGACGATTGCCAAATCGACCCCGCCGGGGTTGGCCTGAGCGTGCGCGCGCAGTTGCTGGGCTGAGTCCTCGTGCAGGCGCCGGCCCAGGTCGGGTCGTTGCAGGTACTGGTGGCGGTCACTGGCGGCGCTGCGCAGCAACAGGCTGTCGCGGCCACGCTCGCTGAGCTGCTGGCGCAGGCTGGCGTGGTCGAAGGGCAGGTGCACGGCGTCGCGGGCTTGGGCGTGGGCGTACTGGAAATCCAGCTGGGCGCCAGTGGGCAAGCTGATGCCGGTGCGGCCCAGGGCGATACGCGCCGGGGTGAGGTTGCGCAGGGCCAGCCAAGGGTTTTCAGGGGTGGGGCTGTGTCGGTCCATGGTCGGTCGTCCCTATGCCAACTGCGCCAGGGCCTGGCGGAAGGCTGGCGGCAGGTTGTCGCCGAAGCGGATGCGCCCGTCGGCTTGGGTGAAGATGCCGGTGCGCTCGAGCCAGGCCTCGAATTCCGGGCCGGGGCGCAAACCTAGGGTCTGGCGCGCGTACAGCGCGTCGTGGAACGAGGTGGTCTGGTAGTTGAGCATGATGTCGTCGGAGCCGGGAATGCCCATGATGAAATTGATGCCGGCCACTCCCAGCAGAGTCAGCAGGGTGTCCATGTCGTCCTGGTCGGCTTCGGCGTGGTTGGTATAGCAGATGTCGCAGCCCATCGGTACGCCCAGCAGCTTGCCGCAGAAGTGGTCTTCGAGCCCGGCGCGAATGATCTGTTTGCCGTTGTAGAGGTATTCCGGGCCGATGAAACCGACCACGGTGTTGACCAGAAACGGCTTGAAATGCCGTGCCACGGCATAGGCACGGGTTTCGCAGGTCTGTTGATCGACGCCATGGTGGGCGTTGGCAGACAGCGCACTGCCTTGGCCGGTTTCAAAGTACATGAGGTTTTGCCCGACGCTGCCGCGCTTGAGCGAAAGCCCGGCCTCGTAGCCTTCCTGCAAGACGTTGAGGTTGATGCCAAAGCCGGCGTTGGCCGCCTCGGTGCCGGCGATGGATTGGAACACCAGGTCCAGCGGCACGCCGCGGTTGATCGCCTCGATCGAGGTGGTTACGTGGGTGAGTACGCAGGCCTGGGTAGGGATGTCGTAGCGTTGGATGATGGCGTCGAGCATTTCCAGCAGCGCGCAGATCGAGGCAATGCTGTCGGTGGCCGGGTTGATGCCGATCATGGCGTCGCCATTGCCGTACAACAGGCCATCGAGAATGCTCGCGGCGATACCGGCGGGCTCGTCGGTGGGGTGATTGGGTTGCAGGCGCGTCGAGAGCCGCCCACGCAGGCCCATGGTGCCGCGAAACGCGGTGACTACGCGGATTTTCTGCGCCACCAGCACCAGGTCCTGCACGCGCATGATCTTCGATACCGCCGCTGCCATTTCCGGCGTCAGGCCCGGTGCCAGGGCGCGTAGGCTGTGTTCATCGGCCTGCTCGCTGAGCAGCCAGTCGCGCAGGCCACCGACGGTCAAGTGGCTGACCGGGGCGAATGCTTGGGTGTCGTGGGTGTCGACGATCAAGCGGGTGATTTCGTCGTGTTCGTAGGGGATCAGGGCTTCGTTGAGAAAGTGCTTGAGTGGGATGTCGGCCAGGGCCATCTGCGCGGCGACCCGTTCGCCGTCATTGCTGGCGGCGACGCCGGCCAGGTAATCGCCCGAACGCGCTGGGCTGGCCTTGGCCATCACCTCCTTGAGGCTATCGAAGCGGTACAGCTGGTTGCCAACGGTGTGTACGAAAACGGCCATACAGAATCTCCAGGGCGCCACCGGGCGAACCGGTGGCGCAAGTCTGCGATCAGTGCAAGGCCTCTTCGGCCTTCTGGATCGCGGCGAATTCCTCTTCCGGCGTACCGGCTACCAAGTGGTGGCGGCTGTAGAAGGCGAAGTAGGCGATCAGTACCGCGTAGATCAGCGCTGCACCAATCACTACCCGTGGGTCCACCAGGAAGCCTGCGACCACCGCGATGCAGGCCAGCACCAAGGCGACACCGGAGGTGAAGATGCCGCCGGGGGTGCGGTACGGACGCTCCATCTTCGGCCGGCGAATGCGCAAGGTGATGTGCGCGGCCATCATCAGCACATAGGACAGCGTAGCGCCGAATACCGCCACCAGGATCAGCAGGTCGCCTTGACCCGTGAGCGACAGGGCGAAACCGATCAAGCCCGGAATCACCAAGGCCAGCACCGGGGCCTTGCTTTTGTTGGTTTCCGAGAGCTTGCGCGGCAGATAGCCTGCACGCGACAGCGCGAAGATCTGCCGCGAATAGGCGTAGATGATCGAGAAGAAGCTGGCGATCAAGCCTGCCAGCCCGACCAGGTTGACGAAGCCGCCCATCCAGGTGGACCCGCCGTAGGCCTTGGCCAGTGCCTCGACCAGTGGGTTGCCCGAGGACTTCAGGGCTTCGGCGCCCGCGCCACCTGGGCCCACCACCAGGATCAGCAGGGCAAAGGCCAGCAGTACCAGCATCGCGCCGATCAGGCCGCGCGGCAGGTCACGTTTGGGGTTCTTGGTTTCTTCTGCGGCCAGCGGCACGCCTTCGACCGCCAGGAAGAACCAGATCGCGTAGGGAATCGCCGCCCACACCCCGACATAGCCGAATGGCAGGAAGCTGCTTGCACCGACAGCGTCGGTCTTGGCGATGTCGAACAGGTTGGCTGCATCAAAGTGGGGCACCATGGCGATCAGGAACACTGCCAGGGCGATGGCCGCGATGGCGGTGATGATGAACATCAGCTTCAGCGCCTCGCCCACCCCGAAGATGTGAATGCCGATGAATACGACGTAGAACGCCAGGTAGATCATCCAGCCGCCAATCCCGAACAGTGACTCGCAATAGGCGCCAATGAATACGGCGATGGCCGCCGGGGCGATGGCATATTCGATGAGGATCGCGGTACCGGTGAGAAATCCGCCCCAGGGGCCGAAGGCGCTACGGGCAAAGCCATAACCACCGCCTGCGGTGGGGATCATCGAGGACAGCTCGGCCAGCGAGAAGCACATACACAGGTACATGGTCGCCATCAGCAAGGTGGCGAGGAACATCCCGCCCCAGCCGCCTTGGGCCAGGCCGAAGTTCCAGCCGGCGTAGTCGCCGGAGATGACGTAGGCCACTCCCAGGCCGACCAGCAGTACCCAGCCAGCAGCACCTTTTTTCAGTTCGCGTTGCTGGAAGTAGTCGGAGCCGACTTTTTCGAAGTCGACGGAGGAGTTTGCCGGCGCGCCGGCGGATTGATCGCTTGGCATGGATTCACCTGTTTTTTGAGTTATGGAGCAGCTTCAAGCTGCAAGCGGTAAGTAGAAGCAGCCCGCGTGAGGCTGCTATCACTTGTCGCCAGAAGCTCGAGACTGCTCTTCTTGGTGATGGGTACTGCATGAAACGAGCCACAAGCGCCAGGAAGCGGCTTCACAGCGGCCCGCTCTTTCTTGGCGCTTGTAGCTTCAAGTGTGCAACGGGTGCTTAGAAGAAGCCCAGCGGGTTGATGTCGTAGCTCACCAGCAGGTTCTTGGTCTGCTGATAGTGATCGAGCATCATCTTGTGGGTTTCACGGCCGACGCCGGACTTCTTGTAGCCACCGAACGCGGCATGCGCCGGGTACAAGTGGTAGCAGTTGGTCCACACACGGCCGGCCTTGATGCCACGGCCCATGCGGTAGGCGCGGTTGATGTCGCGGGTCCATACCCCGGCGCCGAGGCCGAACTCGGTGTCGTTGGCAATGGCCAGGGCCTCGGCTTCATCCTTGAAGGTGGTGACGCTGACCACCGGGCCGAAGATCTCTTCCTGGAACACGCGCATCTTGTTGTTGCCCTTGATCAGCGTCGGCTGGATGTAATAGCCGGTAGCCAGCGAGCCTTCGAGCTGTTCCACCTTGCCGCCGGTCAGCAGCTCTGCGCCTTCTTCCTGGGCAATCTTCAGGTACGACTGGATCTTCTCGAACTGCTGTTGCGAGGCCTGGGCACCGACCATGGTGTCAGTGTCCAGCGGGTCGCCGCGCTTGATTTGCAGCACCTTTTTCATCACCACTTCCATGAACTGCGGGTAGATCGACTCCTGCACCAGCGCCCGCGACGGGCAGGTGCATACCTCGCCCTGGTTGAAGAAGGCCAGCACCATGCCCTCGGCGGCCTTGTCGATGAAGCTTGGCTCGGCCTGCATGATGTCTTCGAAGTACACGTTGGGCGACTTGCCGCCCAGTTCGACGGTGGACGGAATGATGTTCTCGGCGGCGCACTTCATGATGTGCGAGCCCACCGGGGTGGAGCCGGTGAAGGCGATCTTGGCGATGCGCTTGCTGGTGGCCAAGGCCTCACCGGCTTCGCGGCCATAGCCTTGCACCACGTTGAGCACGCCCTTGGGCAGCAGGTCGCCGATCAGCTCGAGCAGTACAGTGATGCCCAGCGGTGTTTGTTCGGCGGGTTTGAGCACCACGCAGTTGCCGGCAGCCAGGGCCGGTGCGAGTTTCCAGGCGGCCATCAGCAGTGGGAAGTTCCACGGGATGATCTGTCCGACCACGCCCAGCGGCTCGTGGATGTGGTAGGCCACGGTGCTGTCGTTGATCTCGGCGGCGCCGCCTTCCTGGGCGCGGATGCAGCCGGCGAAATAGCGGAAGTGGTCCACGGCCAGGGGGATGTCGGCATTGAGGGTTTCGCGGATCGGCTTGCCGTTGTCCCAGGTTTCGGTGATCGCCAGCAGTTCGAGGTTCTGCTCGATGCGATCGGCGATGCGCAGCAGCACGTTGGAGCGGTCCTGGACCGAAGTGCGGCCCCAGGCGTCGGCGGCGGCATGCGCGGCATCCAGGGCTTTTTCGATGTCTTCGGTAGTGGAGCGAGGGAATTCGGCGATCAGCTGGCCATTTACCGGAGAGGTGTTTTCGAAATATTGCCCTTTCACCGGAGCGACGAACTCACCACCGATGTAGTTGCCGTAGCGAGTCTTGAAGGAAACCTTCGCACCCTCGGTGCCGGGATGTGCGTAACGCATGGTGTGTCTCCTGATCGTTGTGATTGTTGCGGAGTTTCAAAGCGTAGAGCAAAGCTTGGGCCAGCGCCTGGAGTCCCTTGCCAATCAATGACTTGGGTCATTTTCAGCACGCTGACAGGCGCTGGCGTGCCAGCGCTGGTACAGCGGGAGTGACACTTTGTACCGTTTATGGCGCGCTCGGTGACTAGGTGGTCAGGGCAGCATTGCAAAGCGCACCGGCCTGGGGGATGCTGGAGGCACGCGTATCTGCGGAGAACAACAAAAATGCAGAGCAACCCTTCCAGCCGCCATGCCCAGCAAGTGCTCACCGTCGCCCACGGCAAGGCCTGCGGGCCGGGCAGCGACCCTTCGATTGCCCGCTCCTGGCTGCGTTGCCTGGAGGACTACCACCTCGACCCCGAGCGAGCCCAGGCGCCAGTGGTGCTGGAACATGGCCGCCTGCTGGAGAGCCGTGAGGGCCTGCGCCAGGTGCTGCAGATTGCCGACACCGAGATGAACAGCCTGCACCAGCAGTTGTCCGGGGCAGGGCATGCGGTGCTGCTCACCGATGCGCGTGGCGTGATCCTCAACTGCGTCACCGCCGCCAGTGAGCGGCGCATCTTCGAGCGTGCCGGGCTGTGGCTGGGCGCCGACTGGAGCGAGGCCCGCGAAGGCACCAATGGGATCGGCACCTGTCTGGTCGAACGCCAGGCCCTGACCATCCATCAGGATGAGCATTTTCGTGGTCGCCACACCGGTCTGACCTGCTCGGCCAGCCCGGTATTCGACCCGCATGGCGAGCTGCTGGCGGTGCTCGATGTCTCGTCGGCGCGCCCGGATGTGTCGCGCCAGAGCCAGTTCCACACCATGGCCTTGGTCAACCTGTCGGCCAAGATGATCGAAAGTTGCTACTTCCTGCGTCATTACGAGCAGCAATGGCTGCTGCGTTTCCACTTGCAGGCTGAGTCGGTCGGGCTTTTCAGCGAAGGCCTGCTGGCCTTCGACGGCGATGGGCGGATCTGCGCGGCCAACCAGGGCGCGCTGCACCTGCTTGGGACCGTGCGTGGCGAGCTACTGGGTAAGCCGATGGAGCAGTTCTTTGCCTGTAGCCATGACGCGCTGTTCTGCCGTGCCACGCCTCAAGGCAGCACAGCCTGGCCTTTGCATACCCGCGATGGGCGGCAGGTGTTCGCCAGCCTGCGGGGTCGGGCACGCACACCGGTGTGGTCGGTGCCGGTGGCGTTGGGTGAGCCGCGTCGGCTCGTCGAGCCGGGCATCTGCCTGCTCGACGCTGCCTTGCAACATGAATTCAGCCGCGCCGTGCGCGTGTTCGAGCGTGATGTGCCATTGCTGCTGCGGGGCGAGACCGGCTGCGGCAAGGAGGCATTCGCCCAGGCTGTGCACCAGGCCAGTGCGCGTCGGCAGAAGCCCTTCGTGGCTATCAATTGTGCGTCGATCCCCGAGAGCTTGATCGAGAGTGAGCTGTTCGGCTACCGGGGCGGCAGTTTCACGGGGGCGCGCAAGGAAGGCATGCGCGGCAAGCTGTTGCAGGCCGACGGCGGTACGTTGCTGCTGGATGAGATCGGCGACATGCCGTTGGCCTTGCAGACCCGCCTGCTGCGGGTGCTGGAGGAGCGCCAGGTGGTACCCATCGGCGGCGAGCCGCAGGCGGTGGATGTACGCATCATCAGTGCCACGCACCGTGATTTGCTCGAACGGGTAGCGCAAGGCAGCTTCCGCGAAGACCTCTATTACCGCCTCAATGGCCTGGAAGTGTTGCTGCCGGCGCTGCGCGAACGCAGCGACAAGAGCCAGTTGCTGGACGCTCTGCTGCATCAGGAGGCCGAGGGGCAAACGGTGACCCTCGATCCGGCTGCGCGTCAGGCATTGCTGGCGTTCGACTGGCCGGGCAACGTACGGCAGATGAAGAACGTACTGCGCACCGTGGTGGCGTTGTGTGAGGAAGGGGTGGTTGGTTTTCATGATCTGCCCGCTGTCATCCGCAGCGCTGCGGTCCCTGTAGGCGCGGCCTTGTGTCGCGAAAGGGCCGCAGAGCGGCCCCCGATATCCAGCGGCGTTGGCAATTGCGCCGGGGCTGCTGCGCCGCCCTTTCGCGACACAAGGCCGCTCCTACACGCCGAACGCGATGCGCTGCTCAGCGTGCTCGAGGCAAAACGCTGGCACCTGACCCAGGTCGCGGAGCACCTGGGCATCAGCCGCAACACCCTTTATCGAAAACTGCGTAAACACGGCATCGCCAGGGCCGGCTGAGCGAAACATCGGGTGCGATTTCCCGCGCCGTGGGCTACCCTGCCTCGACGTTTTGCGAGGTCGAACATGCACATTCACATTCTCGGTATCTGCGGCACTTTCATGGGTTCGCTGGCCGTGCTGGCCAAGGAGCTTGGCCACCGCGTCACGGGCTCCGACGCCAATGTTTATCCCCCCATGAGCACCCAGCTCGAAGCTCAGGGCATCGAACTCACCCAAGGCTATGACCCGGCCCAGCTGGAGCCGGCGCCAGACCTGGTGGTGATCGGCAACGCCATGTCGCGGGGTAACCCGGCGGTGGAGTACGTGCTGAACAAGGGCCTGCCCTACGTGTCAGGCCCACAGTGGCTGGCCGACCATGTGCTGCAAGGCCGCTGGGTGCTGGCGGTGGCCGGGACCCACGGCAAGACCACCACCAGCAGCATGCTGGCGTGGGTGCTCGAACATGCTGGCATGAGCCCAGGCTTCCTGATCGGCGGCGTGCCGCAGAACTTCTCGGTGTCCGCACGTCTGGGCGGCACGCCGTTCTTCGTGGTCGAGGCCGACGAGTACGACAGCGCCTTCTTCGATAAGCGTTCGAAGTTCGTGCACTACCATCCGCGTACCGCGATCCTCAATAACCTTGAGTTCGATCACGCAGACATCTTTCCCGACCTGGCGTCCATCGAGCGGCAGTTCCACCATTTGGTGCGGACTATTCCGAGCGAAGGCCTGGTCATCCATCCAACCACCGAGCCTGCCTTGGAGCGGGTGATCGGCATGGGCTGCTGGACCCCGGTACAAACCACTGGCGAGGGGGGGCAGTGGCAGGCACGCCTGCTCAGCGCCGATGGCTCGCGCTTCGAAGTGCTGTTCGATGGCCAGGTGCAAGGTGTGGTGGACTGGGCTCTGACTGGCCAGCATAACGTCGCCAACGCATTGGCTACCCTGGCAGCGGCACGCCATGTCGGTGTGGTGCCGGCCATGGGCATCGACGGCCTGAGCGCGTTCAAGAGCGTCAAGCGGCGTATGGAGAAGGTCGCCGAGGTGCAGGGCGTGACCATCTATGACGACTTCGCCCACCACCCGACGGCTATCGCCACCACCCTCGACGGTTTGCGCAAGCGCGTCGGCGAGGCGCCGGTGATCGCGGTGATCGAGCCGCGCTCCAACTCCATGAAGCTCGGCGCCCACCGCGCTGGCCTGCCGGAAAGCGTCAACGACGCCGATCAGGTGATCTGGTATGCACCGCCCAATCTCGGTTGGGACCTGGCTGGCACCGCCGCCGAGTGCACCGTGCCGAGTATCGTTGCCGACAGCCTTGAGGCAATCATCACGCGTATCAAGGGCCAGGCGCGCCCAGGCACCCATGTGGTGATCATGAGCAACGGCGGCTTCGGCGGCCTGCACGGCAAACTGGCCGAGGCCCTCCAATGAGCGGCCCGGAACGTATCACTTTGGCCATGACCGGCGCCTCCGGGGCGCAGTATGGCCTGCGCCTGCTCGATTGCCTGGTGCGCGAAGACCGCGAGGTGCACTTTCTTATCTCCAAGGCCGCGCAACTGGTGATGTCCACCGAGACCGACGTGATGCTGCCGGCCAAGCCCCAGGCCATGCAGGCGTTTCTCACCGAGTATACCGGTGCCGCCGACGGGCAGATCCGCGTGTACGGCAAGGAAGACTGGATGTCGCCGGTGGCCTCCGGGTCTGGTGCGCCGACGGCGATGGTGGTGGTGCCATGCTCTACCGGCAGCCTGTCGGCGATTGCCAGCGGCGCCTGCAACAACCTGATCGAACGTGCCGCCGACGTGACGCTGAAGGAGCGCCGCCAGTTGATTCTGGTACCACGTGAGGCGCCGCTGTCGACCATCCACCTGGAAAACATGCTCAAGTTATCGCAGATGGGCGCGGTGATCCTGCCGGCAGCGCCGGGGTTTTATCACCAGCCGCAGAGCATCGACGACCTGGTGGACTTTGTCGTGGCGCGCATCCTCAACCTGCTGAATATTCCACAGGACATGCTGCCGCGCTGGGGCGAGCACCACTACGGGGCTGACGATTGAAACGCACGCTGCTGGGCTTGCTGATGTGCTGCACCCTGGGGGGGTGTGCCACGCTACGTACGCTGGATGCCAACAAACCTGGCGCGCCGGTGGTGTATGCCGGCACGCGGCTGGATCTGTATGCGTTGAACGGTGGATGCTGCCCGCTGGATCGCTTCGGGGCCGAGGCCCCGGCGTATCCGCGTCTGGATCTGCCAGGGAGCGCGTTGCTGGATACCTTGTTGCTGCCGTTGTCGCTGCTGACGGCGGCAGGGGTGGGGTTCAATGCCAGGGGCGGGCTGTAGGCTGGCGACAGTCAGCTAATCCTGTTGCCGTTACGTTGTCGCCCCCGGCAGGGCTCTCGCCGACTACTTGCCCAGCTTGCGTAACTCGTCCGACTCGATCACCCGCACCCCGTCCTCTTCTTCAAGCGCCAAGCGCCACAGCGCCCGAGCCAGGGTGCAGGCTTCGATTCCACGATACTTGCCCGGAATCAGCTTGGAGAACGGCGCCGCGAGCGTTTCGCCCAGGCGCGGTTGGATGCGCTCGCCGAGCAACAGCGAAGGCCGCACGATGGTCAGTTGCGGCCAGTCCTGGTCCTTGAGCGCTTGCTCCATCTCGCCCTTGACCCGGTTGTAGAAGATCGACGACTTAGGGTCTGCACCCAGCGCACTGACCACCAGCAGATGGCGCGCGCCCATCTCGCGGGCACGCTTGCTGAACGCCACCACCATGTCCAGATCGACCGCGCGAAACGCCGACTCGGAGCCCGCCTGCTTGAGCGTGGTGCCCAGACAGCAAAAGGCGATATCGACGCGGCCGGCCAGCTGTGGAAGAAACACCGCCGGGTCACCCACGGGGTTTTCCAGGTGTGGATGTTCGGCCAGCGGCCGGCGGGTCGGTGCCAGCACACGGCTGATGGTGGGTTCGTTGAGCAACCGGTCGAGCAGGTGTTCACCTGTCAGACCCGTGGCACCGGCAAGCAGGACATGCTGAGGCGTCAAGTACATGATGTCTCTCCCTTGTTACACACAGCTTAGTGGTCGGCAGGTGTTTTTGCCTGTTCCACCGGCGCTGGTTGGGCCTCGTTGCGCAGTGCTGTCTCGGCCTGTTGCTTGCGCAGTCGCTGCCAGTGCGCGAGCACTGCCTGCGGGGCCCAGAGCTGCGGTTCGGAGGCGTCGAATCCTTCTCTTCGCTCTCGTTGGGCAACGCTTTGTCGCGCCAGTTCAAACGCCTGTTTCAGATCGTCCGTCTGGTTCAGCGCCTGGGCGAACAGGGCGTCGCCGAAATAGGTGAAATCAGCCTCTTCCGAACAGCCGAACGACACCCGGTCAGGTCGGGCGGCGGTCATGATCAAGGTTCGTTCATCCTTGAGCGGGGCGATGTAGCCACCGGAATAGCAGGCAGAGATGACAATCACCTTGTCGCGGTTCTTCAGCGGGGCCAGGGCGCTGGCCAGTTCGTCGGCGGACAGGTCGGCCAATTGCAGGCGCGGCTGGTCGAGCACCAGTTGGTGGTCGGGGCTGCCGTGGCTGGTCAGGTAGACGAATATCAGGTCCTCCGGGCCGCTGCGCTCGGCAATCACCCGGGCTGCACGGGACAGGCTTTCGCGGGTGGCCATGGGGCGGTCGGCCATGTGCTCGCGGTGGTTGACCAGTGTCACCTGGCCAAGGGCGCCGAAGCGTACCCTGAGCATGTTGCTGACGTAGTCGGCCTCGCGCATGAACACGCTCTGCTGGCCATCGCCGGCCACCACCAGGCTGTATAGCTGCACCGGGGGTATCGAGTGCGGCACCTTGGCCAGCGCGTCGTCGAGCAATTTGCCTTGCTTGAGCAAGGCCAGGTCCAGCGGGTCGGGCAGCAATTTGCCCTTGTCGTCGCGCACGCGCACGCCGTTGACCCAGTAGCCGGCCTCGAGACGGCCATCGGGGTGGGTCAGCCGGCCATTTCCCTGGTAGACGTCGTCGGCGAAACCACCGCTGAATTCGCTGCCGTCGGCCAGTTGCAGGGTGCCCTTGCCATTGAAGCGCCAGTCGCGGAAACCGCCCTTGTAGTGGCTGCCGTCGCTGCCCAGCAGTTCGCCTTCGCCGGTGAGCGAACCGTCCTTGAAATCGCCGATCCAGACATCGCCGTCGACGTTTTCGTAACGCCCACGGCCTTGCAGGTGGTTGTCCTTGAATTCGCCGATGTACTGCTCGCCGTCGGCGCTGTCGTAGGTGCCGGCCCCTTGCAACTGGCCGTCGATGAAGTGGCCACCGAAGCGGTTGCCGGCAGCATCGCTGCGCACCCCAGCGCCATTCGGTTTGCCGTTGGCGAACAGGCCTTGGTAGCGGCTGCCGTCGGCCAGCTCAAGCAGGCCGGCGCCGTTGTACTGGTCGTCCTTGAACTGGCCACGGTAGGTCTGGTCGTGCTGTTTGAGGGTGCCTTCGCCGTCGCGTCGGCCCTGCTTGAAGGTGCCCGCGTAGTGGCTGTCCGGTGTATTCAACTCGCCCAGGCCTTGGAACAGGCCTGCGCTGAACTGGCCACGGTAGATCTCGCCGTTGCTGCCGTGCCACTCGCCCTGGCCATGCCATTGACCATCCTTGAAGCCGCCGGCGTACCAACTGCCGTTGGGATAGTCGATGCGGCCTTCGCCTTGCAGCAAGCCGTCGACGACCTGGCCCCGGTAACGCCCGCCATCGGGCAGGCGTGCATCGGGTGGCGACAGGGGTTCACCTTCGCCACAGGCAGCGAGCAGCACGGCAAGGGTCAGGGGCAGCAGTGGGCGCATGTTGGTGTCCGGCGAAACGATGCGCCGAGTATGCCGTACTGGCCTTATCGCAGGCTATCGCCAGCACCCACAGGTCCAGCGCGGCTCGATCCTGTGGGCGCAACCCCGGCGCGGCTCAGACGAAGCAGAGCGAGAGCGGCTCGGCGATGTAGGCAGGTTTCTCCTCGCCTTCGATTTCCAGGGTTGCGGTGACCTTGAGCAGCCACTGTCCGGGCTTTTTCTCGATGGCGTCGGTCAGCTCGACTTTCAGGCGCACCTGGCTGTCGACTTTTACCGGTTGAATGAAGCGCACGCTGTCCAGGCCATAGTTGACTGCCATCTTCAGCCCCTCGGGCAGCACCAGGATATCTTCCATCAGCTTAGGGATCAGCGACAGGGTCAGGAAACCATGGGCGATGGTGGTGCCGAATGGGGTCTTGGCGGCTTTGACGGGATCAACGTGGATGAACTGGAAATCGCCGGTGGCTTCGGCGAACAGGTTGATGCGCTGCTGGTCGATCTTCAGCCAGTCGGAACGTCCCAACTCCTTGCCAACGTACTGCGAAAGCTCTGTAACCGGTACATAGGGCATCGCGACTCTCCTGAGTGTCATTTGGTACGAGGGTGCAAGATCAGCACGCCGAACCGATTCAGTCAAGTTGGCCGTTTTTCGGCGAATATCGCCTTATAGCCAGTTGCTTAGCGTGCTTATAATGGCCGCCTGCTTTCAGGAGGTCCGTATGCTGTTGCGTGGTTTGACCTGGCTGGTGCTGTTCCAGCTGCTTGGGACAGCGATCAATCACCTGTTCCTGCACATCCTGCCTGGGCCGATCATCGGCCTGTTGCTGCTGCTGGCCTACCTGATGCTGCGTGGCGAAGTGGGCAAGCCGCTCAACGAGGCAGCCAGCAGCCTGTTGCGCTATCTGCCGCTGCTGCTGGTGCCACCGGCGGTGGGGGTGATGGTGTACGCCCGCGACATCGCCGCAGATTTCTGGGCTATCGTCGGCGCGCTGTTCATCTCGTGTCTGGCGACGATGGTGTTCGTCGGCGTGTTGATGCAGAAGCTCATTCATCGCCAGGGGCGGCGTGAGGAGCAACCATGAACCTCGACTGGCACGGCGCGCTGGAGGCTGTCATCCACCACCCGCTGTTCGGCATCGGCATCACTCTGGCGGCGTATCAGTTGGTGCTGGGAGCCTACGAGAAAACCCGCTGGATCTTCTTGCAGCCGGTACTGGTGTCGATGCTAGTGGTGATCGGCATCCTACTGGTGTGCGGCATCGACTACGCCGAGTATCGCAAGAGCACCGAAATCATGAACATCCTGCTCGGGCCTGCCACCGTGGCCTTGGCAGTACCGCTGTACCTGAACTTGCGGCGCATTCGCCAGTTGTTCTGGCCGACATTTACTACGCTGGTAGTCGGAGGCCTGTTCGCCACCGTGGCGTGCCTGGCGCTGGGCTGGTGGTTTGGCGCCGAGCACATGATCCTGATGACCATGGCGCCCAAGTCGGTCACCTCGCCGATTGCCATGCTGGTTGCCGAGCAGATTGGCGGCGTGGCGGCGTTGGCGGCAGTGTTCGTGCTGATCACCGGGGTGATCGGGGCGATCTTCGGCCCTGCGCTGCTCAGCCGTTTTGGTGTGCTCAGCCCTGAAGCACGGGGCATGGCCCTTGGGGTTACTGCGCATGCCGTGGGCACTTCGGTGGCCCTGCAAGAAGGTGATGAATGTGGCGCCTTCGCCGCGCTGGCGATGAGCCTGATGGGGGTGGCCACAGCGGTGTTCCTGCCGTTGGCGGTCAGCCTGGTTGTTTGAGGAATCGTGATGACGCTACCGCTGTTTCCCCTCAATACCGTGCTGTTTCCCGGTTGCCTGCTCGATTTGCAGATTTTCGAGGCGCGCTACCTGGACATGATTGGCCGCTGCATGAAGCAGGGCGAAGGCTTTGGCGTGGTGTGCATCCTCGAAGGCGAGCAGGTGGGCAAGGCTCCACCTGCGGTGGCATCGGTGGGCTGCGAGGCGGTGATTCGTGACTTCGTGCAGCAGGATAACGGCTTGCTGGGCATTCGGGTCGAGGGTGTGCGGCGCTTTCGCGTGGCGCAGACCGAGGTGCGCAAGGACCAATTGCTGGTCGGCCAGGTGCATTGGCTGCCGGAGCAGGCCGACAGCCCCTTGATCGAGCAAGACGACGACCTGCTAGCGCTGCTGGTGGCACTGGGCGAGCATCCCATGGTCGAGGCGCTGGACATGCCGCGCGACGTTGACGGGCGCCAGGCGCTGGCCAACCAGCTGGCCTACCTGCTGCCGTTCATGGAGGAAGACAAGCTCGACTTGCTGGCGATGGACTCACCGCAATTGCGGCTTGAGGCGATCCAGACCCTGTTGGAACGGATCCAGGGCGAGTTGTTTGCCTGACCACGATCTCCTGTAGGAGCGGCCTTGCCGGGGCGCCGGACCGGCTGGAAAGGGCTGCGCAGCAGCCCCGGCAATTTTGCATGAGGCCGCAATCCTGGGACCGCTACGCGCCCCTTTCGCGACACAAGGCCGCTCTCATAGAACTACACATAATTTGTTGATTTAGAAGGAATCTGTGGGAGCGGGCTTGCCCGCGAACACCGGCGAAGCCGGTGCCATACACCGAGTCACCTTCTTCGCGGGCAAGTCGGGGCGCCGAACCGCCGCTCCCACAGGGTACGCGGAGCGCTTGCGAAATCAGTTCTCTGCGCGACAGCGCAGCCCAAAGGGCTGGGTGATCTCCTACAGGGATTTGCGCTCGGTTCAATACTGGTACCGCAACAACGCCTTGGGCAGCGCATGCAGCGCAAAGAATGACAGCAACGCGATGCACGCCGGCAAGACCAGCCACCACACCCGTTGCGACAACGCCGTGAGCGGCTGGCGGTATTGCACCAGGGTTAGGCTCAACGCACACACGCAGCAGGCCAGCAGCGCGCCTGCGAGAATGTCGGTGGGCCAGTGCACCCCCAGGTACACCCGCGACAGGGCAATCGAAAGTGCGGGAATGCAGCCCAGCAGCACCCAGGTCAGGCGCATGCGCGGGGGTTGGCCGCGCCCGGCCAGTACCGCCAGCACCAGGAAAAACGCGAACGACGCCGAACTGTGGCCGCTGGGCATGCTGTAGCTGGTTAGCGGGTCGCTCAGCACTTCGGGGCGGGCGCGGGCGAACAACCATTTCAACGTGCCGTTGGCGGTCGCCGTGCCGATCAGTGCGGCGCCGGCGAACAGCGCGTGACGCCATTGCCGGGCCAGCAGCAGCAGGCCGGTCAGCAGGCCGCCCAGGAAGAACTGGGTGCGGAAATCACCCAGACGGGTCACGACCACCACGATGCTGTCGATGGCCTGGCTGCGGTGTTCCTGCACCAAGGTCATCACGCCTTGGTCAAAGGCGCTCAGGTATGGCCAGCCGATGAACAGCGCGGCCACAGCCACGCCGCTCATGGCCGTGATCAGCCGGGTGCCGTGGCGCTGGTCGCGAATACTGCTGTTCAGGCTCAGGCCAATCAGCACCGCCAGGGTGCCGAACACGATGCCAGCGTCCAGCCAGAAACCCTCCGGCAGTGGCAGGCGCATGGCCGCACCGGTGGCCCAGCCCGGCAGCAGGTAGGCGACCGACCAGCCAGCGCCGGCCACCAGGCTGACGGCGATAAAGCGAGGCAGCGGCATGTCGCACATGCCGGCGACCATTGGCAGCATCGGCCGCAGCGGCCCAATGAAGCGGCCTACCAGCAGGCTGGCGATGCCGTAGCGCTGGAAGTACGCCTCGGCCCTGCCGATCCATTCGGGGTGGTCGCGCAGCAGTGGCAGGCGGCGAATGTTCTGGTGGAAATACTTGCCCACCGCGTACGACAACGCATCGCCCAGCACCCCGCCGAGAAAGCCCAGCAGCAGCGTTTCACCCAGACTGAAGGTGCCACTGCCTGCGAGCACCGCCACGGCGAACAGCAATACGGTGCCCGGCACGATGATGCCGGCGATGGCCAGGCACTCGATGCACGCCACCAGGAAAATTGCCAGGCCAAGCCACTGAGGGTTGGCGCTGAGCCAGCCGGTCAGGCTGTCGATCCATTCGCCCATGTTCAGTTTCCTTGTTCGAGAATGACGAAGTCGCGGCCTTCGACTTGGCCGCGACGTAACGGGTTCCGCGTGCAGAAACGCGCATATTGGGCATCGACGAAGCGGTAGGGCAGGTGCTCGTCGCGACCGTGGGGAATGCCCAGGCGCGCGGCCTGGATGACCCGTGGCACGGCGAGGCCGCAGTCTTCGACGTACAAACGCGCGTGGTCGAAGCGTTGAGCGTCCCAGTCCGGCACCTTCAAGCCCATGGCCCGGCACAGCAGGGTCTGGCCATTGCACAGGCGCTCGGGCGGGCGCAGCTTGCCGCTGGCATCGGGGTTGTTCAACTGCATCTGCGCCAGGCTGTTCGAATCCGAAAGCGCATCGGTAAACGGGTAGGCGGACTTGATCAGCACCGCATTGCCCGGCCCCTTTGCGCTGAAGTTCAGCGAATCGCCGCCGCGCGCGTAATACATGTAGATATGTCCGCCATCGAGAAACAGCGCCTTGCGTTTCTCGGTGTAGCCGAGCGAGGCGTGGCTACCCTTGTCAGTGAGGTAGTAGGCCTCGGTCTCGATGATTCGCGCGGCCAGCCACAGCTCGCCCTGGCGATGGCGAATCACCTTGCCCAGCAGTTCGCGGGCGAGGGTCTGTGCATCGCGGTCGAAAAAACTGTCGGGCAGGGCGCGGTCGGGACAGGGGGCTGGCATGCAGGCGGTTCGTGGCGATTAAAGCCGGGGATCATAGCAATGAATGGCTTAATCGAGGCTGAATCGCTTTGCGGGCATGCTTTGCGAGGGCTGTTTCATAGGTGCCCGATTTGAGCCTGTTGGGGCTGCTGTGCAGCCCTTTCGCGGCACAAGGCCGCTCCTACAGAGCCCGCGTGAGCCCGTGAATGTTGGCTTGCGCTGTGGTTGTAGGCGCTGCCTCGTGCCACGAAAGGATTGGATCTGGCTCGGATAATTCCGATACGGGTGGTTACATCTTTCCTACGCATTCTTTCCACCCATTTTCTACCATCCGCCACCCGCCGCTGGGCGTACCCGAGCGCGCCAGTTATAATCAGCCGATTTCCCCTTTGACAAGACATCGAGCCTATGACCGAGTCCGTTCTTGACTACATGACCCGCCTGGGTCGCGCCGCGCGCGAGGCCTCGCGGGTGATCGGCCGTGCCAGCACCGCGCAGAAGAACCGCGCCCTGCAGGCCGCTGCCGACGCGCTGGACGCCGCCCGCGATGCGCTCACCGCAGCCAACGAACAGGACCTGGCCAAAGGCCGCGCCAACGGCCTGGAGCCGGCGCTGCTCGACCGTCTGGCGCTCACTCCGGCGCGCATCGACAGCATGATCACTGGCCTGCGCCAGGTGGCCAGCCTGCCGGACCCGGTCGGCGCGATCCGCGACATGAGCTACCGCCCGTCGGGCATCCAGGTCGGCAAGATGCGCGTTCCGCTGGGTGTGATCGGCATCATCTACGAGTCGCGTCCGAACGTGACCATCGACGCTGCCAGCCTGTGCCTGAAGTCGGGCAATGCCACCATCCTGCGCGGCGGCTCCGAGGCCATCCACTCCAACCGCGCCATCGCCGCGTGCATCCAGCAGGGCCTGGCCAAGGCCGGCCTGCCGCCAGCGGTGGTGCAGGTGGTCGAGACTACCGACCGCGAGGCGGTTGGCGCGTTGATCAGCATGCCGGAGTTTGTCGATGTGATCGTCCCGCGTGGCGGCCGTGGCCTGATCGAGCGCATCAGCCGTGACGCGCGGGTGCCGGTAATCAAGCACCTGGATGGTATCTGCCACGTGTTCGTCGACGCACACGCCGACCTGGACAAGGCCTGGCGCGTGGCCTTCAACGCCAAGACCTACCGCTACGGCATCTGCGGCGCCATGGAGACGCTGCTGGTGGACCAGCAGGTGGCCGAAGGCTTTCTCCCGGAAATGGCCCGTCGCTTCGTCGAGAAAGGCGTCGAGCTGCGCGGCTGCCCACGCACCTGCGCACTCATCGACAGCAAGCCTGCCAGCGAAGACGACTGGCACACCGAATACCTCGACGCGATCCTGTCGATTCGTGTGGTCGATGGCCTGGACCAGGCCATCGAACACATCAACCACTACGGCTCGCACCACACCGACTCGATCATCACCGAGCATCAGGGCCAGGCCCGGCGCTTCATGGCCGAGGTCGATTCGGCGTCGGTCATGCTCAATACCCCGACCTGCTTCGCCGATGGTTTCGAATATGGCCTGGGCGCCGAGATCGGTATCTCCACCGACAAGCTGCACGCCCGTGGCCCAGTCGGCCTGGAAGGCCTGACCTGCGAGAAGTACGTGGTGATCGGTGATGGCCAACTGCGCGGCCAGGAGTCCTGCTGAGTTGAGCAAGGCTGCGGCAGTCCGGCGTATCGGCATGCTTGGCGGAACCTTCGATCCGGTGCATATCGGTCACTTGCGCAGTGCGCTGGAAGTGGCCGAGTTCATGGACCTGGACGAACTGCGCCTGTTGCCCAATGCCCGCCCGCCGCACCGCGACACCCCGCAGGTGGCGGCGCAGGACCGGCTGGCCATGGTGCGCAGAGCGGTGCAGGGCGTTGCGCGCCTGAGCGTGGACGACCGCGAACTGGCCCGCGACAAGCCGTCGTACACCCTCGACACGCTGGAGTCGGTGCGCGCCGAGCTGGGGCCCGACGACCAACTGTTCCTGGTGTTGGGTTGGGATGCCTTCTGTGGCTTGCCCAGCTGGCACCGCTGGGAAGAATTGCTGCAACACTGTCACATCCTGGTCCTGCAACGCCCGGATGCCGACGTAGAACCCCCTGATGCGCTGCGCAACTTGTTGGCAGCGCGTCAGCAGAGCGATCCCACCGCCATGTCCGGCCCGGCGGGGCACATTTCGTTCGTCTGGCAGACACCGCTCGCGGTGTCCGCCACCCAGATCCGACAGCTGCTGGCCAGTGGCAAGTCGGTTCGGTTCCTGGTGCCGGACGCCGTACTGGCCTACATCGAGGCGCACGATCTGTATCGTGCGTCCAACTGACGGCGCCACGGCGCCTCATTCAATGAGTTGAACGAGTTTTATATGACCAAGCAGAAAATCAATGGCGAAGAACTGGTCGAACTGACCAAGGCCGCGCTGGAAGACGTCAAGGCCCAGGATATCCAGGTCATCGACGTGCGTGAGAAGCACAGCCTGACCGACTACATGATCATCGCCACCGGTACCTCCAACCGCCAGATCAACGCGATGCTGGAAAAGGTCCGCGAGGCGGTCAAGGCCAAGGGCGCACAGCCTCTGGGCGAAGAAGGCAAGGGCGACAGCGACTGGGTGCTGCTGGACTTGAATGACGTCATCGTGCACATGATGACCGCTGCTGCGCGTCAGTTCTACGACCTTGAGCGTCTGTGGCTGGGTGCCGAGCAGAGCCGTTCGGCTGATGGTCGCCACCACAGCCCGGAGAACGCGCATGACTATTCCGAAAAGCTCAAGGATCGGGAATAAGGTCGCGCTGTGCGTCTGCGTCTGATTGCGGTTGGCTCGCGCATGCCCAAGTGGGTTGAGGAAGGCTGGCATGAGTATGCCAAGCGCCTGCCCCCGGAGCTTGCGCTGGAGCTGGTGGAAATCCCGCTCAACACCCGTGGCAAGAATGCCGATGTCGCCCGCCTGATCCGTCAGGAGGGCGAGGCGATGCTGAGCAAGGTGCAGCCTGGGGAACGCATCGTCACCCTGGAGGTCCATGGCAAGCCGTGGAGCACCGAGCAGTTGGCGAGCGAGCTGGATCGCTGGCGCCTGGATGCGCGTACGGTCAACCTGATGGTGGGTGGCCCGGAGGGGCTGGCGCCGGAGGTCTGTGCGCGCAGCGAGCAGCGTTGGTCGTTGTCGCCGCTGACCTTGCCGCATCCGCTGGTGCGGATTCTGCTTGGCGAGCAGATCTATCGTGCCTGGACCGTGCTGTCCGGGCACCCCTACCACAAATGAACCTGTAAGCCCGCCCGATGCCGCAGCAGATCCCCCTCAAGGACCACGAGAAAGACGCCCGCCTGGTGCGTAAACGCGTCGTCGTGGGTGCGGTGGCGATCATGCTGCTGATCTGCGTGCTGATTGCGCGCCTGTATTTCCTGCAGGTCATTCAGTACGACTATCACTCGACGCTGTCGGAGAACAACCGGGTGCATGTGCAGCCGATCCCGCCGACCCGCGGGCTGATCTTCGACCGCAACGGGGTGATCATCGCCGACAACCGTCCAAGCTTCAGCCTGGTGATGACGCGCGAGCGCGCCGGCAATCCCGGTAAGTGGCAGGAAGTGCTGGATGTGATCGTCGAGGTGCTGGAGCTGACCCCGGATGACCGGGCGTTGTTCGAGAAGCGCATGAAGCAGGGGCGACGGCCGTTCGAGCCGGTGCCGATCCTGTTCGAACTCACCGAAGAGCAGATCGCCCGTATCGCCGTGAACCAGTTCCGCCTGCCAGGCGTCGAGGTGGCTGCGCAGTTGGTCCGTCACTACCCGCAGGGCACGCATTTCGCCCATTCGGTGGGGTATGTGGGGCGCATCAACGAGAAGGAGCTCAAGACGCTCGACCCGGTCAATTACAGCGGCACCCACCATATCGGCAAGACCGGCATCGAGCGCTTCTACGAAGACGAGCTGCACGGCCAGGTGGGTTACGAGGAAGTCGAGACCAATGCCCGTGGCCGTGTGCTGCGGGTACTCAAGCGCACCGACCCCAAGCCAGGCAAGGACATCGTCCTGAGCCTCGACATCAAGTTGCAGGAGGCTGCCGAACAGGCGCTGGGTGGACGCCGTGGCGCGATCGTGGCACTCGATCCGCGCACTGGCGAGGTGTTGGCGATGGTCAGCCAGCCGAGCTTCGACCCTAACTTGTTCGTCACCGGCATCAGCTTCAAGGCCTATGCCGAACTGCGCGATTCGATCGACCGTCCGCTGTTCAACCGTGTGTTGCGTGGCCTGTACCCGCCGGGTTCGACGATCAAGCCGGCAGTGGCCATCGCCGGGTTGGACAGCGGCGTGGTCACAGCGTCCAGCCGGGTTTTCGACCCCGGTTACTACCAACTGCCCAACTATGACCATAAGTACCGCAACTGGAACCGTACCGGCGATGGCTGGGTGGATCTGGATGTGGCGATCATGCGCTCTAACGACACGTACTTCTACGATCTGGCGCACAAGATGGGCATTGATCGGTTATCCAGCTACATGAACCGCTTCGGCATTGGACAAAAAGTCTCGCTCGACATGTTCGAGGAATCTCCAGGGCTCATGCCATCGCGCGAGTGGAAACGCGCCACCCGCCGTCAGGCCTGGTTCCCGGGGGAAACCCTGATTCTCGGGATTGGCCAGGGCTACATGCAGGCGACACCCCTGCAACTGGCCCAGGCCACCGCGCTGATCGCCAACAAGGGTGTGTGGAACCGCCCGCACCTGGCCAAGACCATCGAAGGTCAGCCGCCAGTGGACCAGAACCCCATGCAAGACATTGTCCTGCGTGACAAATCCGACTGGGCCAAGGTTACCCATGGCATGGAGCAGGTGATGCACGGCGCCCGGGGGACCGCGCGCAAGGCGGCGCTGGGCTCGCAATACCGCATCGCAGGCAAGAGCGGCACGGCGCAGGTGGTGGCGATCAAGCAGGGCGAGAAGTACGACCGCAACAAGCTTCAGGAGCGCCACCGCGACCACGCGTTGTTCGTCGCCTTCGCCCCGGCCAACGACCCGAAGATCGTGGTCTCGGTGATGGTCGAGAACGGCGAGTCCGGCTCAGGTGTCGCCGCCCCCGTGGTACGTCAGGTCATGGACGCCTGGCTGCTCGACGAGAATGGCCAGCTCAAGCCTGAGTTTGGCCCCGCCACAGTCGCCCAGGAAACGGCCCCGTGAAGAACAATTTCGATCGCATGCTCTCCAGCGAGGACGTGATGCGCAGGCGCGCCAGCTTCCTGCAGCGCATCCATGTCGACGGTCCCTTGCTGCTCATCCTGCTCACACTCGCCGCCGGCAGTCTGTTCGTGCTGTATTCGGCCAGCGGCAAGAATTGGGACCTGCTGATGAAGCAGGCCAGCTCGTTTGGCATTGGTCTGGTGTCGATGTTCATCATCGCTCAGCTCGAACCGCGCTTCATGGCACGCTGGGTGCCGCTGGCGTACCTGGCCGGTGTGCTCCTGCTGGTGGTGGTGGACGTGATGGGCCACAACGCCATGGGTGCCACGCGCTGGATCAACATCCCCGGGGTGATCCGTTTTCAGCCCTCAGAGTTCATGAAGATCATCATGCCGGCGACCATCGCTTGGTATCTGTCCAAACGCACCCTGCCGCCACACCTCAAGCATGTGGCGATCAGCCTGGTGCTGATCGGCGTGCCGTTCATCCTCATCGTGCGTCAGCCTGACTTGGGGACTGCACTGTTGATCCTGGCCTCCGGCGCCTTCGTGTTGTTCATGGGGGGGCTGCGTTGGCGCTGGATCATCAGCGTGATCACCGCGGCAGTGCCGGTGGCGGTAGGCATGTGGTTCTTCGTGATGCACGACTATCAGAAGCAGCGCGTACTGACCTTCCTCGACCCTGAAAGCGACCCCCTGGGCACGGGCTGGAACATCATCCAGTCCAAGGCGGCGATTGGCTCAGGCGGCGTGCTGGGCAAGGGCTGGCTGCTCGGCACCCAGTCGCACCTGGACTTCCTCCCGGAAAGCCACACCGACTTCATCATCGCGGTGCTGGGGGAGGAATTCGGCTTGGTGGGCATCTGCCTGCTGCTGATCATCTATCTGCTGCTCATCGGCCGTGGCCTGATGATCACTGCCCAGGCGCAGACATTGTTCGGCAAGCTGCTGGCGGGCAGCTTGACCATGACCTTCTTTGTGTACGTGTTCGTCAATATCGGTATGGTCAGCGGCTTGTTACCCGTGGTGGGCGTGCCGCTGCCCTTCATTAGCTATGGCGGAACTTCGTTGGTGACGCTGCTGTCAGCGTTTGGCGTTCTGATGTCGATCCACACGCACCGCAAATGGATCGCTCAGGTTTGAAAAAGGTGATGAATTTGATGCAAGCAGTGCGTAACTGGGCTGCCCGTTGTGCGCCGTGGATCGGTGCGGTGGGCCTGTTCGGCGCTGTCCAGCAGGCCCATGCCGGCGACTATGACGCCTCTCCTGAAGTGGCCGCATTCATCGGTGAGATGAGCCGCGACTATGGATTTGCCGGCGAGCAGTTGGTGGGCGTGTTCCGCGAGGTGCAGCGCAAGCAAGCGATCCTCGATGCGATTTCGCGTCCGGCCGAGCGGGTCAAACCGTGGAAAGAATACCGCCCGATGTTCATCACCGATGCGCGCATCGCCCGTGGCGTGGACTTCTGGCGCCAGCACGAGGCCGCCCTGGCGCGGGCCGAGCAGCAATACGGGGTGCCGGCGCAGTACATCGTCGCGATCATCGGCGTGGAAACCTTCTTTGGGCGCAACACCGGCAATTACCGGGTCATCGATGCACTGTCCACCTTGGGCTTCGATTACCCGCCGCGTGCCGAGTTCTTCCGCAAGGAACTGCGCGAGTTCCTGCTGCTGGCCCGCGATGAACAACTCGATCCGCTCACGCTCAAGGGCTCGTATGCCGGTGCGATGGGCCTGCCGCAGTTCATGCCGAGCAGTTTTCGCAATTACGCCGTGGACTTCGACGGCGATGGCCACATCAACATCTGGACCAACCCGGACGATGCCATCGGCAGTGTTGCGAGCTACTTCAAACGCCATGGCTGGGTTGCCGGAGGGCCGGTGGTCAGTCGCGCGACGGTCTCCGGCGAGCTGGCCGATCAAGGGTTGACCAGCGGCATCGAACCGGTGAGCACCGTGGGGCAGTTGCGGGCGCTGGGCTGGTCGAGTCATGATGCGCTGCGCGATGATATGCCGGTCACCGCCTTCCGTTTGGAAGGCGAAAAGGGCCCCGAATACTGGATGGGCCTCAAGAACTTCTACGCGATCACTCGCTACAACCGCAGCGTGATGTATGCCATGGCGGTGCATCAGCTTTCGGAACAGCTGGTTCAGGCACGGGGCGTCAACTAAATGCGCGAGTTTTTCACAGCCAATACGTTCAAATTGCTGACCTGCGTGGCCGTCGGCCTGGTGCTGGCCAGTTGTTCGTCCAGCCGACCGACCTCGCAAAGCGGCGGTAACGTCGTGCGTGCGCAGCCGGGCCTGGACATCAACCGTGCCCACAAGGATGGCGCGCCCTGGTGGGATGTGGACGTCAACAAGATCCCCGATGCCACCCCGACCGTGCACAACGGCGCCTACAAGGCCAACCCGTACACGGTGCTGGGCAAGACCTACTACCCCATGCAGGACTCGCGCAACTACCGCGCCGAGGGCACGGCGTCGTGGTACGGCACCAAGTTCCACGGCCAGAATACTGCCAACGGTGAACTGTATGACCTGTATGGCATGAGCGCGGCGCACAAGACCTTGCCGCTGCCGGCTTACGTGCGGGTGACCAACCTGGCCAACGGTCGCAGCGTGATCCTGCGGGTCAACGACCGTGGCCCGTTCTACTCCGACCGGATCATCGACCTGTCGTACGCGGCGGCGAAAAAGCTCGGTTACGCCGAGATTGGCACCGCGCACGTGCGTGTGGAGGGTATCGATCCGCAGCAGTGGTGGGCCGATCGTGGCCAGCAGCAGCCGTTGATGCTCAAGGAGCCGCAAGTGGCCCAGGCGCAGCCGATGACTGCCAGCACCGGTCGTGTCGAGCAGTGGACGCCGCCTGCGCAGCAGCATGCAGCGCCCGTGGTGCCGGTGCAGGTCGCGGGCAACAACGTGCCCTCCAGTGCCGGTGGCAGCATCTTGCAGGTGGGCGCCTTTGCCAACCCGGACGCCGCCGAGCTGCTGCGTGCCAAACTCAGTACCATGGTCAGCGCGCCGGTGTTCATCAGCTCCATCGTACGTAACCAGCAGACGCTGCACCGCGTACGCCTGGGCCCGATCAACAGCCAGGGCGAGATCCAACAAGCCCAGGACAGCATTCGCCTGGCGAACCTTGGCCAGGCCAAGGTTGTCACTGACTGAGCGGACAAGCGGCAAGCTGCAAGAAGGGGGGAAGCGTACATCGTCGCTTTTTCTTGAAGCTTGCAGCTCGCAGCTAGAGCCGCTCTAGCTGTCGGTTTGTTCATGAATTGCCGGGCCTTGCCATGTACAATGCCCGCTTTTGCCCTGGGCGGCATTACGCCGCACTTTTTTGGGCCAGGCCTAATGGCCACATAACCAGACTGACGCGGCGTCGGGCACCCTGTTGCCGACGGAACATCAGACCATTAGCGATTTACGAGAGACGGATGAATATCACCAACCTTGCCAAACGACTTTGCCTGCCCGTTCTGCTGATGATCATGCCGGCCGCCTTCGCGGCCGAGCAGATGATGCCGGCACCGCCACAACTGGCCGCCAAGTCCTACGTACTCATGGACGCGTCCAGCGGCAACGTGCTGGTCGAGAACAACGGTGACGAGCGCCTGCCGCCAGCCAGCCTGACCAAGCTGATGACCGCCTACATCGCCACCCTCGACATCCGTCGCGGCCAGATTGGCGAGAACGACCCGGTCACCGTCAGCGAAAACGCCTGGCGTACCGGCGGTTCGCGCATGTTCATCAAAGTCGGTAGCCAGGTCACCGTCAGCGACTTGCTGCACGGCATCATCATCCAGTCCGGCAACGATGCCTCGGTTGCCCTGTCCGAGCACATCGCCGGTAGCGAAGATGCCTTCGCCGACATGATGAACAAGACTGCCGCAGACCTCGGCATGTCCAACAGCCACTTCATGAACCCGACCGGCCTGCCAAACCCGGAGCACTACTCCTCGGCTCACGACATGGCCCTGCTGGCACGCGCGATTATCAACGAAGATCCTGCGCACTACGCCATCTACTCGCAGAAAGAGTTCTTCTGGAACAACATCAAGCAGCCTAACCGCAACCTGCTGCTGTGGCGTGACAAGACCGTCGACGGTCTGAAAACGGGCCACACCGAAGAAGCCGGCTACTGCATGGTGGCTTCGGCGGTACGTGACGGCCAGCGCCTGATTGCCGTGGTATTCGGCACCAACAGCGAGCAAGCCCGCGCTGCCGAGACGCAAAAGCTGCTGACCTACGGTTTCCGCTTCTTCGAAACCCAGACCTTCTACCAGAAGGGCACCGAGCTGACCCAGGCGCCGGTATGGAAGGGCGCCACCTCGCAAGTCAAGGCTGGCCTTGCCAACGACCTGACCATGACCCTGCCAAAAGGCCAATTGAAACGCCTTCAGGCGTCCATGACCATGAACCCGCAGCTGACCGCGCCCATCGCCAAAGGTGACGTGATCGGTAAAGTGGAAGTCAAACTGGACGAGAAAGTGGTTCACAGCGCTGACCTGATCGCCCTCGACGGCGTCGAGGAAGGCGGATTCGTGCGCCGTATGTGGGATAGCATCCGCCTGTTCTTCTACGGTTTGTTCAACTGATACGTGACCTGCATGCCCCTGTGAACCAGGCGGGGGCATTGTTGCTGCCACGGCTTACGAGGCCGTTACCGCCATGAGCGAAGAAGACGTCAAGTCGCACAAGATTGAATTCCCCTGCGAGGACTACCCGATCAAGGTGATCGGCGATACCGTTGTCGGTTTCCGTGATACCGTGATCGAGATCCTCAGCAAGCACGCCAAAGTCGACCTGTCGACGCTCGCCGAGCGTCAGAGCAAGGAAGGCAAGTACACCACCGTGCAGCTGCATATCGTCGCTGAAAGCGAAAACCAGCTGCACGATATCAACAGTGCCCTGCGTGCCACCGGCATCGTGAAAATGGTGCTGTGATGAACGCTTGTCTCGGTATTCGCGAGCTTGGCCTACAGCCCTACGAACCGGTGCTGGAGGCCATGCGCCGTTTTACCGAGCAACGCGGCCCGCACAGCCAGGACGAAATCTGGCTGGTCGAGCATCCCGCCGTGTTCACCCAGGGCCAGGCCGGCAAGGCCGAGCACCTGCTGGTGCCGGGTGATATCCCGGTGGTGCAGACCGATCGCGGTGGTCAGGTCACTTACCACGGCCCTGGCCAGTTGGTGGCCTATTTGCTGCTGGATGTGCGTCGCTTGGGTATCGGCGTGCGCGAGCTGGTCAGCCGTATCGAACTGACGCTGATCGAGCTGCTCGCCAGCTACGGCGTGCAGGCGGTTGCCAAGCCCGATGCGCCGGGTGTCTATGTCGATGGAGCGAAGATCGCCTCCCTCGGCCTGCGAATCCGCAACGGTCGTTCTTTCCACGGCCTTGCTCTGAACGTGGACATGGACCTTGCGCCATTCCGCCGAATCAACCCCTGTGGGTACGCGGGGCTGGCCATGACCCAGCTGCGTGACCTGGCAGGCCCGATCGAACTCGACGAGGTCAGGACAAGGCTGCGCGGACAGCTGGTCAAGCACCTCGACTATGCTGAGCAGACGACCCTCATGGGCGGAATCGACTGAATATGACAACTGTGCAAGAAGCCGTGCCTAACCAGATCCCCACGCAAGACGTGACCCCGCGTCCTGCCCCGAAAAAAGTCGAAGCCGGTGTGAAGCTGCGTGGCGCCGAGAAGGTCGCGCGCATCCCGGTGAAGATCATCCCTACCGACGAGTTGCCGAAGAAGCCCGACTGGATCCGCGTGCGTATTCCCGTCTCCCCGGAAGTCGACCGCATCAAGCAACTGCTGCGCAAGCACAAGCTTCACAGCGTCTGCGAAGAGGCTTCCTGCCCGAACCTGGGCGAGTGCTTCTCGGGTGGTACCGCCACCTTCATGATCATGGGTGACATCTGCACCCGTCGCTGCCCGTTCTGCGACGTGGGGCATGGCCGTCCGAAGCCACTGGACCTGGACGAGCCCAAGAACCTGGCTGTCGCCATCGCCGACCTGCGCCTGAAGTACGTGGTGATCACCTCGGTGGACCGTGACGATCTGCGTGACGGCGGCGCCCAGCACTTCGCTGACTGCATCCGCGAGATCCGCGCGCTGTCGCCGGGCGTGCAGCTGGAAACCTTGGTGCCGGACTACCGTGGGCGTATGGACGTGGCGCTGGAAATCACCGCGCAGACGCCTCCTGACGTGTTCAACCATAACCTTGAGACCGTGCCGCGCCTGTATAAGGCTGCGCGTCCGGGGTCGGACTACGATTGGTCGCTGGACCTGCTGCAGAAGTTCAAGCAAATGGTTCCGCACGTGCCGACCAAGTCCGGCCTGATGCTCGGCCTGGGCGAGACCGACGAGGAAGTGATCGAAGTCATGCACCGCATGCGTGAGCACGACATCGACATGCTTACCCTTGGCCAGTACCTGCAGCCTTCGCGTAGCCACTTGCCGGTGCAGCGCTTCGTGCACCCGGATACCTTTGCCTGGTTCGCCGAGGAAGGCTACAAGATGGGCTTCAAGAACGTTGCCTCCGGCCCGCTGGTGCGTTCTTCGTACCATGCCGACCAGCAGGCTCACGAAGCCAAGATCAAGCTCTGAGCGGGGCTTGAGCGTAACAGGCCGATGCACGCCATGAGGCGGCATCGGCTTTTTTGTTTTTGAGCTGCGAGCTTCATGTGGCAAGCGGCAAGCTGTAGGAGTGATGCGATGAATTGTGTGGAGAGCGCCGGCTCGCGCTTGCCCCAAGCCTTGCAGGTCGGGGCCCGCTTCGCCATTGTTGCCCCGGCTGGCCCAGCGCGGCTGGATCCCGGCAAGGCACACGATTGGTTTGCGCGGCGCGGCTACCGATGCCGTCTCTATCCGGGCGTCAGCCAGGCCGAAGGCTACCTTGCCGGTAGCGACGGGCAGCGCCTGCAGGACCTTCACGACGCGTTTGCCGACCCTGACATCGACGCCATCCTGTGCATGCGCGGTGGCTATGGCAGCATGCGCCTGCTCGATGGGCTCGATGTCGAACTGATCCGCCGTCATCCCAAGCCCTTGGTGGGCTACAGCGACATTACCGCGCTACACACGGCCATCAACCAGCGTGTCGGGCTGATCACCTTCCATGGCGCGATGCTCAATGCCGATCTGCTAGGGGAAAAACAGGCGCCCACCGCTTCCTCGCTGTTAGAGCAATTAGGCGGGCAAGTGGGCAGCGGCAGTGCGATTGTGCACCCTGCGGCCTATCCGTTGAGCACCGTGGTGCCAGGCAACGCGTGCGGCCGCTTGATCGGTGGTAATCTGTCGATGCTAGGGGCCACGATGGGGACCTTGGCTGAAATCGACAGCCAGGACAGTATCCTGTTCATCGAGGACGTCAACGAGCCGCTGTATCGCATTGATCGTCTACTGACCCAACTACGTCTGGCGGGCAAGCTACGAGGCGTGAAAGGGGTGCTGGTGGGGGACTTTGCCGGGGTCACGGTGACGGCGTTGACGCCCTTGCTGCTCGATGTGTTCGGCCCGTTGGGAGTGCCGGTGCTGGCCGGTTGGCGCAGCGGGCATTGCGACCCGAATGTGTGCTTGCCGCTGGGGGCCAAGGTACGCCTCGACAGCGCCGCTCAAAGCCTCACGCTGCTACAGCATCTGTTCAGGCGCTGAAGCACGCGCGAGCGGCCTCGTGCCGCGAACACCGGCGCAGCCGTTGCCATCCATCGCGCTGCCTGCTTCGCGGGCAAGCCCGCTCCCACAGGATTGTGCAAGGCCTCAATCCAGCGCTGTCGCTGTAGGAGCGGCCTCGTGCCGCGAACACCGGCGCAGCCGGTGCCATCCACCGCGCTGCCTGCTTCGCGGGCAAGCCCGCTCCCACAGGATTGTGCAAAACCTGAATCCAGCGCTGTCCCTGTAGGAGCGGCCTCGTGCTGCGAACACCGGCGCAGCCGTTGCCATCCATCGCGCTGCCTGCTTCGCGGGCAAGCCCGCTCCCACAGGATTGCGCAAAACCTGAATCCAGCGCTGTCCCTGTAGAGTGGCCTCGTGCCGCGAACACCGGCGCAGCCGGTGCCATCCATCGCAGCCAAAGCCGCCCAATAGAGGAAAGGCGGCTTGGATTTGGAGTACGGCGGTGACGCCGGGCACCGGGCTGGCTATCTGCGGCGCAGGCTGTCGAGCAGCTTGTGCGTCGGATACCCATCGGCAGGCCAGCCCTGCGCTTGCTGCGCGTTGCGGATCGCCTTGCGCGTGTTGGCGCCGATGATGCCATCGGGGTTGCCTGCTTCGTGGCCGCTGGCATTGAGCAGGGTTTGCAGCTCGATGCGCTCGCTACGGCTGAGCGGCAGGTCATCCTTCGGCCAACTGCCGGCGATGAAGCCCCAGTTCGAGAAACGATCGCCCAACAGGCTTACCGCCAGCGCATAGGACGACGAGTTGTTGTACTTGAGGATCGCGCGGAAGTTGTCCAACACCAGGAACGCCGGACCGCGTGCGCCCGCTGGCAGCAGCAGGGCCGCCGACAGTTGGTTGCTACCCGGTGGCAGCTGAGTGCCGGTAGGTAGTGTCACGCCCAGTTGCAGCCATTCGCTGACTGTCTTGCGCTGGCTGCCATCGGCCAGCCACCAATCGAAGCCGTCCGGCACCTGGACCTCGAAGCCCCAAGGTTGGCCGCGCTTCCAGCCTGAGCTTTGCAGGTAGTGGGCGGTCGAGGCCAGGGCGTCGGGGGTGCTGCTCCAGATATCGCGGCGGCCGTCACCGTCGAAGTCCACCGCATGGGTAAGGTAGGTAGTCGGGATGAACTGGGTCTGGCCCATGGCACCCGCCCACGAACCGCGCATTGCATCAGGCTGGATATCGCCGTTCTGCAGGATCTGCAACGCGGCGATCAGCTGGTCCTGGGCGAACTGCGGGCGGCGGCCTTCGTAGGCAAGAGTGGCCAGCGAGCGGATCACTGACTTGTTGCCCTGGAACTGGCCGAAGTTGCTTTCCATGCCCCACACCGCCACCAATACCTGGCGATCGACGCCGTAGCGCTGTTCGATACGGCTCAGCAGCTCGGCGTTCTGCTCCAGCAGTTTCTTGCCATTGCGCACGCGCACCGGCGACAGCGCGCCATCCAGATATTCCCAGACCGGGCGGCTGAATTCGGGTTGGCTGCGGTCAGCCTTGATCACGTCCAAGTCCGGGGTAACACCCAGAAACGCACGGTCGAACAGGCTGGCGCTGATACCGGCTTGCAGGGCTTGCTGGCGGAAACCGGCCTGCCATTGGGCGAAGGTTTGCAACGGCTGGATTTCGGTACTGACCGCAGGCGTGGTGCCGGGGAGTGTCACCACCGGGGCGGGCTGGGCCGGAGCCAGCGGCAGGGCGTCGGCGGCGGTGGGTTTTTCCGCGCAGGCGACGAGGAGGATGAAACTTGTAGCCGCGATCAGCTGACGGGGTTGCCAGCGCAGGGTGAGACGAGAGGGCATGCACAGATCCAGAATTGCAGGTCAGGTGCCGACCATACCATGCTTGCGCTTTTCATGCCTTTCATGCGGCCATAAAGCAGGAAGCCTCCCAATCTCTCGATTGGAAGGCTTCGCGGCGGTAGCTGCCTTTGCCTTTTGCGGCTCGCTCCTGGCGGCAGCGGAACAGCGGTTGGGCGACGATGGACTTGGCCTTGTTGGGGCCGTGCTTGTTCGGCTTCTTGGACATGGCGGGTTCCCGATTGGGTGGATGTCGGGGCGCACTTTAGGCCTGAGCGGGCGAGCGGGCCAATTGATTGTGTTTATGGTTTTGGCAGACGGGCGCGCCGCTCGCACATGAGGTCGTGTCAACTCAACGAGCAGTGATTTGCGCTGATAGAAATGGGCGTGTGCAGCGTCTGAGGCGCGGAACCTACTCAGCCGGCAAGCTCAGGCGCTGCCCGGCCATCAGCAGCGAGAGCCGCGCCAGGCTGGTCCAGGGTGAGCCTTCGGCCTGGCCTTTGATCTGTGCGTCGATCCGCTGTGCATCCTGCAACAGGGCCGCCCAACGTTGTGCCGAAAGGCGTTGCAGGGCTTTACTGACCAATGGGCGGCGCTTATCCCAGATCGGTGGTCGCGCTTGGCTGAAGGCCTTGTCCAGCGGTACGCCCTGGCTGAACTGTTGGGCCAGCCCGGCCAGTAGACGCAGTTCGCGGGCCAGCGCCCAGAGAATCACCGGTGGTTCGACCCCTTCGCCACGTAGCCCTTCGAGCATGCGCAAGGCATGGCCTGCCTCACCGTTGAGGATGGCATCGACCAGGCCGAACACGTCGAAGCGAGCACTGTCGGCCACGGCTGCCTGAACTGTTTCGACCGTGATCTGGTTACCGTCGGCCAGGAGCTTGAGCTTTTCGATTTCCTGGGCCGCGGCCAGCAGGTTGCCCTCTACCCGCGCGGCGATCAGGTCGACTGCGTCGCGTTGGGCCGACAGTCCGGCCTGGGAAAGGCGCTGGTTGATCCATTGTGGTAGCTGCTGCGCGTCCACCGGCCAAATCTGGATGAACTGGCACTGGTTGCCCTCGATGAGGGCTTTGCCCCACTTGGTTTTCTGTGCGCTAGCGTCGAGCTTGGGCAGGCTGATCAGTAACAGCGTGTCTTCAGCCGGGTTGGCGCAATACTCCAGCAGCGCCGCAGCACCTTTGTCGCCGGGCTTGCCCGAAGGCAGGCGCAGTTCCAGCAGGCGGCGTTGGGCGAACAGCGACAGGCTGGCACCGGCCAGCAGCAGGTTGCCCCAGTCGAAGTTGGCGTCGGCGCTGAACACCTGGCGTTCATCGAAGCCCTGCTGGCGCGCCGCGCCACGGATGGCATCGGCGGCTTCCTGGCACAGCAGCGGGTCGTCGCCGCTGACGATATAGACCGGCGCCAATGGGCCTTGCAGGTGCTTGTTGAGTTGCGCGGGGGAGAGTTTCATGGTGGTAGGCGGGGCACCCGAGGTGCCCCGCTCGGACTCACTGGGCCGGTACTTCCAGCGGGGATTGCTGGGGCGTCTCGTCCTGAATGCGCTGGGCTTCCTGCGCGGCCTGGGCTTCGGCCTTGGCGCGCTCGTCAGCCCTGCGTTGCAATTTGGCCAGGTGCGCGGGGTCGATGTATTGCAGGCGGACCAGCATGGCCTGGACCAGGTCGTTGCGGATTTCCTCGCGGACCTGCGTAACTTCCTGGTCGCCGGCGGTGATGTTGTTGCCGTCGCGCACGTAGTAGCGGCGTACTTCCAGCTTGTCGCTCAGCAGCGGCGTGTTGTCGCGCCCGTTGATGGTGTATTCCAGGGTCGTGCTCAGCTCGTACTCGGCCGAACGCGAGGAGCGGGTGTAGGTGGCGGCGCGACGCTCTTCTTTCTCGTCGGCGAGCACCAGTGTGTAAGGTGCGGTGTTGGTGACCGTCACCCCGTTATTGGTGAGCGCTTGGCGCAGCTGAACCACGGTGGCACCGTAGCTGTTGCGAGCGCTGAGGCCCAGCTCCTTGACGGCGATTTCATTGGTGCCGGTGCCGCGCAACTGGAAACCGCAGGCGCTGAGCAGCACGGCCAGGCCCATTACCAGCAGATTGCGTTTGATCATGTTGTAGCTCCCTCGTGGGCCGATACGCCCGCCCTGTGCATGGGCGGGCGTTGCCATCAATTGGCGACGATGTTGACCAGCTTGCCTGGCACCACGATGACCTTGCGGATGGTCAGGCCGTCGGTGAATCGCAGGACGTTTTCGTTGTTGCGGGCGGCTGCCTCGATCTCTTCGCGGCTGGCGGCGGCAGGCATGTCGACCTGGCCACGCAGCTTGCCGTTGACCTGTACAACCAGGGTCACGGTGTCCTGCACCAGGGCACTTTCGTCGACGCTCGGCCAGACCGCATCGATCACTGCCTGCTCGTGGCCCAGGTGGTTCCACAGCGCGTGGGAGATGTGCGGGGTGATCGGTGCCAGCAGCAAGGTCACCGCTTCCAGGCCCTCTTGCAGCAGTGCACGGTCCTGAGCGGTGGCCTGTGGGGCTTTTTCCAACACGTTCATCACGGTCATCACCTGGGCGATGGCGGTGTTGAACTTGTGGAACTGACCCACGTCGTTGCTGGCCTGCTTGATCGCGGCATGAATGGCACGGCGGATGACTTTCTGCTCATCGCTCAGCGCGGTGGTGTCGAGCTTGCCTGGCAGGCCTTGCGCAACGTGGGCCTGGGCCAGGCGCCAGACACGCCGCAGGAAGCGGCTGGCACCCTCGACGCCGGAGTCGGACCACTCCAGGCTCATGTCGGGCGGCGAGGCGAACATCATGAACAGACGGCAGGTGTCGGCACCGTACTGGTCGATCATCGATTGAGGGTCGACGCCGTTGTTCTTGGACTTCGACATCTTCTCGGTGCCGCCGATTTCCACCGGCAGGCCGTCGGTCTTCAGGCGCGCGCCGATGATCTTGGCTTTGGCGTCACGCTCGATTTCGACATCGGCGGGGTTGAACCAGTCCTTGCCACCGTTGCTGGCAACGCGGTAGTAGGTTTCAGCAACGACCATGCCTTGGGTAAGCAGGTTCTTGAACGGCTCGTTGGAGGTCACCAGGCCTTCGTCGCGCATCAGCTTGTGGAAGAAGCGTGCGTACAGCAGGTGCAGGATGGCGTGCTCGATACCGCCGATGTACTGATCGACCGGCAGCCAGTGGTTGGCGGCTTTCGGGTCGACCATGCCTCCTTCGTAGTTCGGCGAGGCGTAGCGGGCGAAGTACCAGGACGACTCGACGAAGGTGTCCATGGTGTCGGTTTCGCGCTTGGCCGCAGCGCCGCATTTCGGGCACGTGCACTCATAGAACTCGGGCATGCGCGCCAGCGGCGAACCGGCGCCGTCTGGCACCACGTTCTCGGGCAGGGTGACCGGCAGTTGGTCTTCCGGCACTGGCACGTCGCCGCAGGACGGGCAGTGGATGATCGGGATCGGGCAGCCCCAGTAGCGCTGGCGGCTGATGCCCCAGTCGCGCAGGCGGAACTGGGTGCGCGACTTGCCGAGTTCCTTGCGGATCAGCGCGGCTTCGATGGCGTCGAAGGCGCCCTGGAAGTCCAGGCCGTCGAACTCGCCGGAATTGATCAGTTGGCCGTGCTCGCCATAGGCAGCCAGCCATTCGCGGCCGACTTCGTCGCCAGCACTGGTGCGCACCACAGCTTTGACCGGCAGGTTGTACTTGTGGGCGAACTCGAAATCGCGCTCGTCATGCGCCGGCACGGCCATCACTGCGCCGTCGCCGTAGTGCATCAGCACATAGTTGGCGACCCAGACCGGCAGCTTTTCACCGGTCAGCGGGTGCTGGACGAAGAGGGCGGTCGGCATGCCCTTCTTCTCTTGGGTAGCCATGTCGGCCTCGGCCACGCTGCCGCTCTTGCATTCATCGATGAATGCTTGCAGCGCAGGGTTGCCCTGGGCGGCCTGGGTGGCCAGCGGGTGCTCGGCGGCGACGGCGACGTAGGTCGCGCCCATCAGGGTGTCCGGACGGGTGGTGAAGACTTTCAGCGCGCCGTCATGGCCGATGCTGGCCTGATCGAACGGGAACTGCACTTCCATACCGCGCGACTTGCCGATCCAGTTGCGCTGCATGGTCTTGACCTGCTCAGGCCAGCCCGGCAGCTCGTCGAGGCTTTCCAGCAACTCGTCGGCGTAGTCGGTGATGCGGAAGTAGTACATCGGGATTTCGCGCTTTTCGATCAACGCGCCCGAGCGCCAGCCACGGCCGTCGATGACTTGCTCGTTGGCCAATACGGTCTGGTCGGCCGGGTCCCAGTTCACCGTACCGTTCTTGCGGTAGATCACGCCTTTTTCGAACAGACGGGTGAACAGCCACTGCTCCCAGCGGTAGTAGTCCGGCTTGCAGGTGGTGACTTCACGGGCCCAGTCGATGGCCAGACCCAGGCTCTTGAGCTGGGTCTTCATGTAGTCGATGTTCTCGTACGTCCATTTGGCCGGGGCGACGTTGTTTTTCATCGCGGCGTTTTCGGCCGGCATGCCGAACGCGTCCCAGCCCATCGGTTGCAGGACATTCTTGCCCAGCATGCGCTGGTAGCGGGCAATCACGTCACCGATGGTGTAGTTGCGCACGTGCCCCATGTGTAGCTTGCCGCTCGGGTACGGGAACATCGACAGGCAATAGTAGGTGTCTTTGCCTGGCTGTTCGCTAACAGCGAACGACTGTTGCTCGTCCCAGAAGGTCTGGGCGGCGGCTTCGATATCACGGGGCGTGTATTGTTCGTGCATGGCTACTTTTTTGCTGAGAGAGAAAAGACCCTGTTTCCAGGCAGCGCAACCTCGCTGCGACCGGCACTGCGGTGTCGATAGAGTGAACGCCGTAGCATACATGAGCGCTGTGTATCGTGGGAAACCTTGATTGCATCGCCCGCCGCACGGGCCGTTGGTCGCAGCGCCCGGCTGCTTTTCCCAGCGACGCTAAGCTCATCGGGAGGGGGGGAGATATTCTGACCTTCAATGAGGTGAACGGATGGGAGAGTCGCAACTAACCACGAATAAACCGGATCTTTATGAGCGCCTGATCGATCGCCTGGGGCTGGCACTGGAAATGGCCAGGACTTCAGTGCGATTGCGTGACGAGATGCCTGCCGAACTGGAGTTGCGTGGTCTGAGCCATGCCGAGTTCGAAGTCATCAAGGCCTACCTGGAGTCGCTTCCAGAAAACCGTCACGCCAGCGCCAGTGCTTATCCGCAAGCGCAATCGTCGTCTGCCAGGATCATCTGGCTGAAAGATCGCAAGCGCCCCGCTGCATCGGCAAGGTCCAGGACGCTGTCCTCGCGTTAGTCGTCCAGCGTCGCAGGTGCGCGTTTGCGCGCCGATTTCCAGATACCCAGCATCGTTAGGCGCCGGCTGCCTCTTGAGGCCCGGCGCCGTTCCTCTTAGGCTGCATGCCCTGCATGGAGAGGTGTGCGATGCCACTGCGATTTTTCATCAAACAATGGCTGATGCCGCCGGGGATTCTGCTGCTGTTGCTGCTGCTTGGCTGGTGGTTGCGCAAGCGCCGCCCGCGCCTGGCGGCAGGCTGCTTCGGGCTGGGCTTCGGTGCACTGTTGCTGATGAGCCTGCCACTGGTGGTTGAGCAGGCCGCGCGGCAGTTGGAGACTGAACCTGCCTTGCCCCCTCAGGCCTGGGCCGATCTGGCCACACGTGCCGATGCCATCGTGGTGCTCGGGGCCGGCCGTGAGCGCGGCGATCCTGCCTGGCAAGGTGCCGACCAGCCCACCTACGTCGCCCTGGAGCGCATGCGCTATGCCGCCGCCTTGGCCAAGGCTTCCGGGTTGCCGGTAGCCACCAGCGGTGGCCTGCACTACGGAACGCCGCCCAGTGAGGCGCAGTTGATGGCCGATCGCCTGCAGCAGGATTTCGGGGTGGCGGTCAGCTGGAAGGAGCAGGCCAGCCGCACCACCTGGGAGAATGCCGAACTGAGCGCGCAGCTGTTGCAGCCCCTGGGTATCCGCCGCGTCGTGGTGGTGACCCAGGCCTGGCACATGCAGCGTGCCCGCTGGAGTTTCGAACAGGCGGGTTTCGAAGTGATCCCCGCGCCGGTAGGGTTCCTGGGACGCGAGCATGCGCGGCCGTTCGCGGGGCTATTGCCTGAAGGGCGCGCGATTTGGCAGAGCGGGCAGTTGCTCAACGAGGCGCTCGGGTTGGTCGGCTATCGGGTGTTCTACTGATCCAGGCGACTCCCGCACGGGAGCCGCCTGGTGGGCTCAGACGGTCTTGGCCATACGCCGCGCCAGTAGCGCCCAGCCCATCAGCAGGGTACAGACGATCGCCAGCGGCCACGAACGCCATTGCAGGTAAGGCGTCAGTTGCTGCATCGGCACGACTTCGCCGTACAGGATGTCGCGCTGGAACTGTGGGATCTGGGCGCTGATGCGGCCGAACGGGTCGATCAGTGCGGTCACGCCATTGTTGGTGGCTCGGATCATCCAGCGACCGGCTTCCAGTGCGCGCATCTGGGCCATTTGCAAGTGTTGCAGCGGGCCGATCGAGGTGCCGAACCAGGTGTCGTTGCTGATGGTCAGCAGCAAGTCGCTGCGCGCGGCAAGGCTGGCGGCGAACTCGGGGTAGACCACTTCGTAACAGATGTACGGTGCTACTTGGTAGCCCTTGGCTTGCAGCAGTGGTTGGTCATCGGGGCCTCGGGCGAAGTCCGACATCGGCAGGTTGAAGAACTCGATCAGCCCGCGCAGCATGTCTTGAAGGGGCACGTATTCGCCGAAGGGCACCAGTTTCTGCTTGAGGTAGGTGCCGTCGCCCTGGCCGGTGACCGTGACGCCGTTGAAATAGCGGCGCTGGCGGTGAACCACTTCGCGCACCGGCACGCCGGTGATCAGTGCGGTGTTACGCTCGGCGGCGAAGCGCCCCATCATGTCGATGTAGCCTTGCGCCTGGTCCTTGAGCACGGGCACTGCGGTTTCCGGCCATACCAGAAGATCGACCGGCTTGCTGCTCAAACTCATGTCACGGTACAGCGCCAGCTGGGCGTTGACGTGCGCCGGGTCCCACTTGAGGTCCTGCTCGACGTTGCCTTGTACGGCTGCGACCTTGAGCGCATCGCCCGCCGGCTGGGTCCAGGCATGGCCCTTGAGTGCCATGCCGATGATCCACGGCGCGACCAGCAAGACCAGGGCAGTGGCCAGGAATCCGGGGCGTGCGCGCAAGCGGTGCAGGTTGCACAGCAAGGCGGCGCTCAAGGCGAGGGCGAACGAAATCAGCCATACCCCGCCGATTGGCGCAAGGCCGGCGAGCGGGCCGTCGAGCTGGCTGTAGCCCGAGTAGAGCCACGGGAAGCCGGTCAGGAACCAGCCGCGGAAAGCTTCTTGCAGTAGCCACAATGCTGCAAAGCACAAGGCGTCTGCCAAGGGCGCTGCATCGCGCCGCAGCCAGCGTGCCCACAACCAGGCGGGCAGCGCGAAGAACAGCGCCAGGGCCGCGAAGAACGCCACCAGCAGCAGTACGGCCAACAACGGCGAGGCGCCGCCGTAGGTGTTCATGCTGACGTAGATCCACCAGGTACCGGCGCCGTACAGGCCGAAGCCGAAGCACCAGCCACGGCCCATGGCTTGGCGTGGAGTGAGCTGGCGCAGGCCGGCGTAGAACAGCACCAGTGCCAGCAGGGCCACCGGCCAGATGTCGAATGGTGCCAGGGCCAGCAGGGTCGAGGCGCCGGCCGCCAGGGCCAGCAGGTTACCGGGCCAGCCGGGGCGGGTGATCCAGCGCATGTTGTTCCTTAACGATTGATCGGGGTCAGACGCAGCAAGTGTATCCGGCGGCTGTCGGCGTTGAGAATACGGAACCGGTAGGCCCCGATCTCGGTGGTCTCGTTGCGTTTGGGCAGATGCCCGAAGGCGCTCATGACCAGGCCGCCGACCGTGTCGAACTCGTCATCGGAGAACTCGCTGTCGAAGAACTCGTTGAAGTTCTCGATCGGGGTGAGCGCCTTGACCAGAAAGTCGCCGCTGGGCAGCGGCTTGATGTAGCTGTCTTCCTCGACGTCGTGTTCGTCTTCGATGTCGCCGACGATCTGTTCCAGGACATCTTCGATGGTCACAAGGCCTGCCACGCCGCCGTATTCGTCGATGACGATGGCCATGTGGTTATGGTTGGCACGGAACTCGCGAAGCAGCACGTTCAGGCGCTTGGACTCGGGCACGAAGGTGGCCGGGCGCAGCAGGTCCTTGATGTTGAAGCTGTCGCCGTTCTCCTTGAGGATCAGCGGCAGCAGGTCCTTGGCGAGCAGGATGCCGAGCACATCGTCGTGGCTCTCGCCGATCACCGGGTAGCGCGAGTGCGCCGCGTCGATCACCGCGGGCAGGAACTCGCGTGGCGATTGGCTGGCCTTGATGCTGATCATCTGCGAGCGCGGCACCATGATGTCGCGCACCTGCAGGTCGGCGACCTGAATGGCGCCTTCGACGATGGTCAAGGCTTCGCTGTCGAGCAGCTTGTTCTGATGGGCTTCGCGCAACAGCTCGAGGAGCTCCTGGCGGTTTTTCGGCTCATGGGCAAAAGCCTGGGTCAGTTTACCCAGCCAGGACTTTTGCCCGTTGCTCGATCGATCTTCGCTCATGGCGGTTACTCGTGATCCTTACAGTGTCAGTGTGTAATTGAGTCGGTTTCGTCGTCGGCGTATGGGTCCGGGTGACCCAGTTCAGCCAGCAAGTTCCGTTCCAGCGCTTCCATCTCTTCGGCTTCCTCATCGTCGATGTGATCGTAGCCGAGCAGGTGCAGGCAGCCATGTATGACCAAATGCGCCCAGTGCGCTTCGAGCGACTTGCCTTGTTCGGCGGCCTCGCGCTCGACCACTGGCACGCAGATCACCAGGTCGCCCAGCAGCGGGATGTCGAGCAGCTCGTCAGGCACCTCGGCCGGGAAGGACAGCACGTTGGTGGCGTAGTCCTTGTGCCGGTAGGTGTGGTTCAGCTCGCGGCCTTCGGCTTCGTCGACCAGGCGGATGGTCATCTCGGAGTCGGCGCTGCGCTGGCGCAAGGCAAGCTCGCACCAGCGGCGGAAGGCGGCGTCATCGGGGGCGGCGGCGTCCGTGGCCCGTTGCAGGTCAAGTTCAAGCATCGTCGCGGGGTGCCTCGGGCTTGGCCTGACGGGCGTCGAAGCGGTCATAGGCTTCGACGATGCGCTGCACCAGCGGGTGACGCACCACGTCCTTGGGCTGGAAATGGGTAAAGCTGATGCCCGGTACGTCGCGCAGCACCTCGATCACGTGGGCCAGGCCCGACTTGGTGCCTCGCGGCAGGTCGACCTGGGTGATGTCGCCGGTGATCACCGCCGTGGAGCCGAAGCCAATCCGGGTCAGGAACATCTTCATCTGTTCGAGCGTGGTGTTCTGGCTCTCGTCGAGGATGATGAAGCTGTTGTTCAGCGTACGCCCACGCATGTAGGCCAGCGGCGCGATCTCGATCACCTGGCGCTCGATCAGCTTGGCCACGTGCTCGAAGCCTAGCATTTCGTACAACGCGTCGTAGAGCGGGCGTAGATACGGGTCGATCTTCTGGGCCAGGTCGCCGGGCAGGAAGCCGAGTTTTTCGCCGGCCTCGACTGCCGGACGTACCAGCAGAATGCGTCGCACCTGCTCGCGCTCCAGCGCATCGACGGCGCAGGCAACGGCCAGGTAGGTCTTGCCGGTACCGGCAGGGCCGATGCCGAAGTTGATGTCGTTGGCCAGGATTTCCTTGACGTAGCGCTGCTGGTTGACGCCGCGCGGGCGGATGTTGCCCTTGCGTGTACGCAGCGAGACGCTGACCTCGTTGACGGCGGGGTTGGCGAGGTTCTCGACCGTCGACTCCTGTAGATAGAGATGGACGGTTTCCGGCGACAGCTCGGTGGCCTTGGCCTCACGGTAGAGGCGGCGCAGGAGTTGCTCGGCAGCGGAAGTGGTTTGAGGTTCGCCGATCAGTTCGAATTGATTGCCGCGGTTGCGGATCTCGATGGCCAGGCGTTGTTCGATCAGGCGCAGGTGCTCGTCGAACTGGCCGCACAGGTTGGCGAAACGGTTGGCCTCGAAAGGTTCGAGGATGAAACGATGGGGTTGTATGGGTGCGTTCAAGGTCGTTTATAGCCGCCCGACGGCAGTGAATGTGAATTCAAGAATACCCCTTGAACCGCAGTGGCGAAAGCACTGAAACGATCAAGGGTATTTGGCCTTTCGCGGGGCTAGCCGGCCCACACGGATTAAGACAGCAGGATGCGCGGTTTTTCTTACGCTTGCGTGATGGCGAGCGAAAGTGCCGTGAAGGCTCAGGGCAGTGGCGAGAATGGCGAGCGCCCTTCGGCGTTCTGCAGCTCCAGGAGGTACTTGCGGAAAATCTGGCCGAGCACTTGGGTGGCGTGTTCGAGCTCGTCACGCGGCATCTGCTCGGTGACCTCGTCTGCCAGATCCAGGGCGTCTTCGGCGCCGTTGACCGCTGCCATTTTCAGCAGGATATAGGCCTGCACGTTGTTGGCCTTGACCCCTTCACCGCGATAGAACATCGAACCCAGGCGGTACTGCGCCTCGGCATGGCCTTGCAGGGAGGCCTTTTCGAACCAGTTGAGGGCTTTGTCGAGTTGGCGTGGGGAGGCGCTGTAGTAGAACTCACCCAGCTCGTACTGCGCTTGGGCGTCCCCGGCTTGTGCCGTCCGCTCGCAAGCCTTGAGGGCGTTCTCAAGGTCTTCCGGTGCTGCGTTCAGCGTGCAGCGTCCCGTCGCCGGAATCAGCAACGAGTTACCACCCTCCGCCAGGACCAGCAGAGGCTGAAGAAGCAACAGGCAGCCCAAGGTCAGGGCGCGGCCGGTGCGGTTCATGGGGATCGACTTACCTCTGCAAAGCTGCGGCCAATGTCTCTGGTGGCACATTATGGGATAAGCAGCGCCTACCTTACAAAGTTTTACTCAGATTTCTGCTTTGATACGCGCAAAGGCTGCGGTGTGACCTGGATCACAACGCAGCCTTCGGCCAGCTTATCGCCGGGCAAGTCGCTTACTTGAGCTTGGCGAACGCCCGCTCTGCCGCATCGAGGGTGATCTGCAACTCTTTGTCGCCGTGGGCGATGGAGGTGAAGCCCGCCTCGAAGGCGCTCGGGGCCAGGTATACGCCGCCTTCGAGCATCAAGTGGAAGAAGCGCTTGAAGCGCTCGGCGTCACTGGCCATCACGTCATCGAAGGTGACGATGTCGTCGGCACCGCTGAAGTACAGGCCGAACATGGCACCGGCTTGGGTCGTGACGAACGGGATGCCAGCAGCGTCGGCGCGCTGTTGCAGGCCGTCGAGCATGCGGCTGGTGAAAGCGCTCAGTTCGTCATGGAAGCCTGGGCGGCTGATCAGCTTGAGGGTGGTCAGGCCGGCGGCCATGGCCAGCGGGTTACCCGACAGCGTGCCGGCCTGGTAGACCGGGCCCAGCGGGGCGATGCAGCCCATGATCTCGCGCTTGCCACCAAAGCAGCCGACCGGCATGCCGCCACCGACGATCTTGCCGAAGGTCGACAGGTCCGGCGTGATGCCGTAGTGGCCTTGGGCGCCGCCCAGCGACACACGGAAGCCGGTCATCACTTCGTCGAAGATCAACACGACACCGTGCTTGTCGCACAGTGCGCGCAGGCCTTCGAGGAAACCCGGTGCCGGTGGCACGCAGTTCATGTTGCCGGCCACCGGCTCGACGATGATGCAGGCGACGCTCTGGCCAACGTCCGCCAGGGTCTTCTCGACGGCGGCAATGTCGTTGAATGGCAGGGTCAGGGTGTGCTTGGCGAAGTCCGCCGGCACGCCCGCCGAGCTGGGTACGCCTTGGGTCAGCAGGCCGGAGCCAGCCTTGACCAGCAGGCTGTCGGAGTGGCCGTGGTAGCAGCCTTCGAACTTGATGATCGCGTCACGCCCGGTGTAGCCACGGGCCAGGCGGATGGCACTCATGGTGGCTTCGGTGCCGGAGCTGACCATGCGCACCATTTCCATCGACGGCACGATCGAGCAGACCAGGTCGGCCATTTCGGTTTCCATGGCGGTCGGCGCGCCGTAGGACAGGCCGTGCTCCAGCTGCCTGCGCACCGCGTCCAGCACGTCCGGGTGGCCGTGGCCGAGAATCATCGGGCCCCAGGAACCGACGTAGTCGACATAGCGCTTGTCGTCTTCATCGATGACATAGGCGCCTTCGGCATGCTTGAAGAACAGCGGCGTGCCGCCGACGCTCTTGAAGGCGCGCACGGGCGAGTTCACGCCACCGGGGATGTGTTTCTGGGCTTTGGCGAACAGTTCTTCGGAACGGGACATGGGATCTTCTCTCGAAATCAGGAAGCGAACAGGGCGTTGAAGGCGCGGGCGCGGCGGGTGACTTCCTGCGCGCTGTCGGCACCGAACAGGCCGTGGATCACCGCCAGCAGGTCGGCACCGTGGGCGACCAGTGGGGCGGCGTTGTCGAGGGTGATGCCACCGATTACGGCGATCGGTAGCTTGACCTGGGCGCGTGCCTGCTCCAGCAGTTCGACGTTGGCGGCCGGTGCCCCAGGCTTGGTGACGGAATTGAAGAAGCGGCCGAAGGCGACGTAGCTGGCGCCCTCGCTGGCCGCCTGGGCGGCAAGCTCCAGGCGTGCATGGCAGGTCGAGCCAATCACCGCATGGCGTCCGAGCAGGGCGCGGGCTGGGGTGAGCGGGCCGTCGGTCTGGCCCAGGTGCACGCCGACGCCCAGGCGCGCGGCCAGTTCGGCGTCGTCGTTGATGATCAGTTGGGTGCCGTAGCGCTCGCAGAGTTTCATCAGCGCTTCGGCCTCACGCAGGCGCCGTGCGTCGTCGTCGCCCTTGTCACGGTATTGCAGCAGGCACACGCCGCCCTCCAGGGCAGCTTGCACATGGGAGAGGAAGCGACCGGCGAGCAATTGGCTGTCGGTGATCGCATACAGACCGCGGAGCGTCATCGGGTGGCCTCGTGTCAGGAGCAGAAGTCCAGGGGCAGGCGGCGCGGCACGTACTGGCCCTTGCCCAGTTGCTCGGCGTCACGCAGGGTGCGCCAGGTGTAGTCCAGGGCGCTGCGCACGGCACTTTGCAGCTGCTCGCCCAGGGCCAGGCGACCGGCCAGGGCGCTGGCCAGCGTACAGCCCGAACCATGGTAGCTGCCCGGCAGGCGCTGGCAGGTCCAGGTGTGGCGTTGACCGTCGCGGGTGTACAGGCGGTTGTGGATCTCGTCTTCGTCACCGTGTCCACCGGTGATCAGCAGGTGCTTGCAGAACGGCAGCAGTTTTGCGGCGCACTCATCCGCCGTGCCTTCAGGCAGTTCGGCAAGAATGCGCGCCTCTGGCAGGTTCGGGGTGGCGATGGTGGCCAGCGGCAGCAGGCGTTCACGCAAGGCGTAGCCGACCTCGTCCTTGCCCAGGCGGCCACCGCCACCGGCGCGCAGCACCGGGTCGCAGACCAGTGGCAGGTGCGGGTGGGCGCTGAGCAGTTCGGCGACGGTATCGACCATTTCGATCGAGCCGAGCATGCCGAGCTTGACCGCCGCGACCGTGGAGTCGGCCAGCACGGCGTTGGCCTGGGCCAACACCCACGCGCGGTCGAGCACGCGGAAGTCGGACACGTTGACGGTATCCTGCACGGTCAGGGCAGTCACGGCAGGTGCAGCGTGACAACCCTGGGCGATCAGGGCTTCGATATCTGCCTGCAGCCCGGCGCCACCACTGGGGTCGTGGCCGGAGAGACAGAGGACAACGGGGCGGGAGCTGTAGGTATTCATGGGCGGCGAGCTTATCACCAAACCCTTTTGTGCGGTTCAGTCGCTTGGCGGGTTTTGTTGATCGAGTGGTCAGGTTAATTGTTTGTGCCTACCTGTAACGCACGTGCTAGAGCGGTTTTAGGCAAAAAGCAGATGACCTCTTTCGTTAACCGGAGGCTATGCTAGAGTGCTCGGACAATTCGATAAACGGGCTCTGCCGAATCACGTCGTCTCAAAGGGAAAGGAGGCCAACGCGACGCGAACGGACAGACCATGCTGGGGCTGTATGCGCTATTTGCTGATTGTGCTTCTGGGCTGCTTGCCCATGTTCGCGGGGGCGGTCGAGTTCGACGATGCCACCGGACGTCTCCCGTTGGGTCGGCACATGCAGGTCTTCGAAGACCTCGATGGCAGCGCCAGTATCGCCGACGTCAGCTCCCCAGCCTTCGCCAAGCGTTTTCGCGACTACCCCAACGATGTGCTCAACGCCGGGTATTCGTCCTCGGTGTTCTGGCTACGCGTCGATCTGCAGTATGTCGGTGTTTTAGGCGCCGCGCCGCGCCAGTGGTTGCTGGAGCTGGCCTATCCGCCGTTGGACCACCTCGAACTGTACCTGCCCGACGACACTGGCCACTACCGCCTGACCCAGCGCACTGGTGATGCGTTGCCCTACGCCAGCCGGCAGATTCACCAGGACAACTACCTGTTCGAACTGCCCTTGGCACCGGGTAAAGCCACCACGGTGTATCTGCGCCTGCACAGCCAGGGTTCGATTCAGGCACCGCTGACGCTGTGGTCGACCCAGGCGTACCTGGAAAACCAACCGACCCGGCTGTATGTACTGGGGATGATCTACGGCGTGCTGTTGGTGATGCTGGTGTACAACCTGTTCATCTACCTGAGCGTGCGGGATGTCAGTTACCTCTACTACATCCTTTATATCGGCGCGTTCGGCTTGTACCAGGTGTCGGTCAACGGCGCTGGAATCGCCTACTTCTGGCCGGACAGTCCCTGGTGGGCCAACGCCTCGACGCCATTGTTCATTGGTGCAGCGGGCCTGTTCGGCTGCCAGTTCGCGCGCCACTTCCTGCAACTGCGGCGTTTGAGCCGTGGCCTGGACCGTTGGCTGCTGGCGCTGATGATCGGCGGCGGGCTGGTCATGCTGTTGGCGCTGAGCCTGCGCTACGGCCTGGCACTGCGCATGGCCACGGGCTTGGCGTTGTTGTTCATCGTCAGCGTCTTCAGTGCCGGGGTGTATGCCTGGCGGCGCGGAGTACGTGTGGCGCGCTGGTTCATCATTGCCTGGAGCGCGTTCCTGCTGGGTGGGCTGGTCAATACCTTGATGGTGCTGGGCTACCTGCCCAATCTATTCATCACCATGTACGCCAGCCAGCTTGGCGCGGCGCTGGAGGTGGCACTGTTGGCGCTGGCGCTGGCGGACCGCATCAACAACCTGCGTGAAGAGCAGGCGCAGACTCTGCGCGAGACGGGTAGCGCCCTTGAACACCTGAACCAGCAACTGGCACGCAGCAATCGGCTCAAGGACGAGTTCCTGGCCACTGTCACCCACGAGCTGCGCACCCCGATGAACGGCGTGATCGGTTCGTTGGAGCTGATGCACACGCTGCCCATGGGCGCCGAGCAGGCCCAGTACCACCGCACGGCCACCGGGTCGGCCCAGGACATGATGGCGATGGTCGACGACATCCTCATGCTCACCGAGCTGCAGGCCGGCCGCCTGCGCGCGCAGACGCTGGCGTTCAGCCTGCGCCGCCTGCTGCAAGAGCTGCGCGCGGGGTATGCCGGCCAGGCCCTGGCCAAGGGCCTGTACTTGAGCCTCGACGTCCCGGCCGACCTGCCGGACGGGCTGCTTGGTGATGCGCAGAAGCTTGCGCGCTGCCTGGCCTGCCTGGTGGACAACGCCCTCAAGTTCACCCATCACGGTGGCGTGACGGTGCAGGCCCGTGGGCGTTTGACCGGGCCAGACAGCCTGGCCTTGAGTTTTACCGTCAGCGACAGCGGCATCGGCTTCGAAGACCTGGATCAGGCTGTGCTGTACCAACGCTTCTTCCAGGTTGATGGCTCGATGACGCGGCGTTATGGCGGCTTGGGTATCGGCCTGTCGATCTGCCGGCAGTTGGGCGAGTTGATCGGGGCGCGACTTTCCCACGAGTCCACCCCAGGGCTGGGCAGCCGCTTCGAGTTGAGCTTGACCCTGGCCGTGGCCCAGGTCCAGGTACCGTGCGGACAACTGGCGGGTGGTTTCAAGCGCTGAGAGCGCTTTGCGTGTTCGACGAATGGCCTGCTTATCGTCCGTTATGTCACTTTGACGCGGCGCGCTGCGGTGCTTCACTGGGGGGTCGCACAGGCGCGGATCCAGGAGGCTCCCGATGAACCTGCACCAGTTCGCTGAAACCCATGAAGTCAGCAACCAACCGCCTTCGCTCGACGGCGCCAACTTGTACCGCCTCGACCTGCCGCTACAAACCTGGGCGCGGCGCTGTGGGGCCGGTTGGGCCGAATCGCGGATCGATGCCTACGGTGCGCTGGCGGGCGGCCCACTGATGGCGGCCGGGTTTCTCGCCAACGCCAACAAACCGGTGTTTCATAGTCACGACCGCTACGGTCACCGCATCGATCTGGTGGAGTTCCACCCGGCCTACCACGAACTGATGCGCACGGCCGTCGAGCATGGCCTACCGTCGCTGCCTTGGGCCGAGCCCCGGGCCGGCGCCCACGTTGCCCGCGCCGCGATGACCTACTTGCACAGCCAGGCCGAAGCCGGCAGTGGCTGCCCCTTGACCATGACCTTCGCCGCCGTGCCGGCGCTGCGCCTGCAACCGCAGCTGGCTGGCTACTGGCTGCCCAAGGTGCTCAGCCGCGAGTACGACCCGCGCAATGTCGGCGACCGGCACAAGGCTGGTGTGACCCTGGGCATGGCCATGACCGAGAAGCAAGGCGGGACCGACGTGCGCGCCAATACCACACGGGCCTACCCGGTCGGCGCGGCCGGTCCGGGCCAGCCGTATGAACTGGTCGGCCACAAGTGGTTCTGCTCGGCGCCCATGTGCGATGCCTTCCTCACCCTGGCCCAGACCGACAAAGGCTTGAGCTGCTTCCTGCTGCCGCGTCATCGCCCGGACGATACGCGCAACCAGTTCTATATCCAGCGCCTGAAGAACAAGCTCGGCAATTGCTCCAATGCCTCCAGCGAAGTGGAGTTTCGTGGCGCGCTGGCGTGGATGTTGGGCGAGGAGGGCCGGGGCGTACCGACGATCATCGAAATGGTCGCCATGACCCGTTTCGACTGCATGGTCGGCTCCAGTGCGCTGATGCGCCAGGCCCTGACCCAGGCCGCACACCACTGCGCGCACCGCAAGGTCGGCGGTCGCGTGCTGGCCGAGCAGCCTCTGATGCAGAACGTGCTCGCCGATTTGGCGCTGGAAAGCGAGGCCGCGCTGGCCCTGAGCCTGCGCATGGGCCAGGCGCTGGATCAGCCGGACGACCCGCAGCAGGCGCATTTCGCCCGCCTGATGACGGCGGTGGGCAAGTATTGGATCTGCAAGCGCGCGCCCGGGATGATCAACGAGGCGGCCGAGTGCCTGGGCGGCGCCGGTTACGTCGAAGACAGCATCCTGCCACGGCTGTACCGCGAGGCGCCGGTCAACTCGACCTGGGAGGGCTCGGGCAACGTGCAGTGCCTGGACGTGTTGCGGGCGCTGTCGAAGGAACCGGGGGTACTCGATGCGCTGTTCGCCGAGCTGGGCGATGGGCATGGCGATACGCGCCTGGCCACGTTCATTGGCAACCTCAAGGGCGCCTTCGCCGACACCGGCCAGATGCAGTACCGCGCGCGGCAACTGACCGAGGACATCGCCCTGGCGGTGCAGGCCAAGCTGCTGCTCGAAGCCGGCGATGCGACGGTCAGCGATGCCTTCATCGGCAGTCGCCTGACTGCTGCTGGGCGGGTGTATGGCACGCTGCCGCGTGGCGTGGATGCCGAGGCACTGGTGGTGCGGGCTACCCCGGTGTGGGCGGGTTGATGGTGCCGGGTCGCGCTGCATGGCGCGCAGGGCACGTTCTTGGCCCCGTGGCCGCTTGCCGGGGGTGTATTTGCCGCGCAACGCAGGCAAGATGCCAGGCAAGCATGTGCAAAAGACAGGAAGCCCAGCGTGAGCCAAGTGTTTGAAGTCGTTGCCACCCCTGAACAGGCCGTCGACCGTCTGGCGGCCCTGCATGAACAAGCCACCGGGGCGCTCAGCCAGGCCCTGAAGCGTTACCTCAAAGATCGCACCGAGCCTGATGAGCAAGCACGTACGCTGTTTCGTTATCCCGCCCTGCGCCTGACTTACCACAGCCTCGGCGAGGTTGCCGCGACTACCCGTGCGTACGCCAAGGTTCAGGTCGATGGCACCTACAGTGTCACCGTCACGCAACCGGCCGCGTTCCGCAGCTACCTGCTGGAACAGTTGCGTCCGCTGATGCACGACTACACCGTAACGGTGGAAGTGGGTGTCAGCGAGCAGAGCATCCCGTACCCCTACGTGGTCGAGCAGGGCGACGAGCTGGCGGGCAGCGGCATCACCGCCGCGCAGTTGGCGCGGGTGTTCCCCAGCACCGACCTGTCGGCAGCCACCGACGATATTGCCGATGGCCTGTACGACTGGGAGCGCGCCGAAACCCTGCCGCTGGCACTGTTCGACGCGGCCCGTGTGGATTTCTCGCTGCGTCGCCTGGTGCACTACACCGGCAGCGACTGGCGGCATGTGCAGCCGTGGATCCTGCTCACCAACTACCACCGCTACGTTGACCAGTTCATCGCCCATGGCCTTGAACAACTGCGCGAGGATCCGCGTTTCGTGCGCATGGTCCTGCCGGGCAACGTGGTCATCGAAAAGGGCATGGACAACGGCGAAGCCCAGGCCTTGGTAGCTGGGGTGGTCTGGCATCGCTTCCAGATGCCGGCCTACCACCTGATCGCCGGTGACGGCGATGGCGTGACGCTGGTCAACATCGGGGTCGGCCCGTCCAATGCCAAGAACATCACCGATCACCTGGCCGTGTTGCGTCCGCACTGCTGGCTGATGATCGGCCATTGTGGCGGCCTGCGTCAGTCGCAGACCATTGGTGATTATGTACTGGCCCACGCCTACATGCGCCGCGACGGCATTCTTGATCGCGTGGTGCCGCCGAACATTCCGATCCCGGCCCTGGCCGAGGTACAGCTGGCTTTGCAGGAAGCGGCTGCGCAAGTCACCGGCGAGCGTGGTGAGGAGCTGAAGAAGCGCCTGCGGACCGGCACCGTGCTGACCTACGATGATCGCAACTGGGAGCTGCGCTGGGCCCAGGAGCGTCCGCTGATCAACCTGTCGCGCGCGGTGGCAGTGGACATGGAAAGCGGCACCATCGCCGCCCAGGGCTACCGTCTGCGTGTGCCGTATGGCACCTTGCTGTGCGTTTCGGACAAGCCGTTGCACAGCGAGATCAAGCTGCCGGGCTCGGCCAATGCGTTCTACAACCGCGCGGTCAGCCAGCACCTGAAGATCGGCATTGCCGCCCTGGATTTGCTGCGTACCGAGCTCAACTCGCTGCACTCGCGTAAACTGCGCAGCTTCGATGAGCCGCCGTTCCGCTGAGGATCCATGCCCCTGCCTCCCCGCCACACCCCGCGCCGCCCGGCGGCGCGTCCTGCCGGCCCACGGCGCCAGCCCAAGGCGCCGCCGGCCGAGCCGCGCTTGATCCTGTTCAACAAACCGTTCGATGTGCTCACGCAGTTCAGCGATGGCGAAGGCCGCGCCACGCTCAAGGACTTCATCGACATACCCGGCATCTACCCGGCCGGGCGCCTGGACCGCGACAGCGAAGGTCTGCTGCTGCTGACCAACGACGGGCGCTTGCAGGCGCGCATCGCCGACCCCAAGCACAAGCTGGCCAAGACCTATTGGGTGCAGGTGGAAGGTGCACCGAACGCCGAGCAGTTGCAGCGCCTGCGTGAGGGCGTCGAGCTGAACGATGGCCCGACCCTGCCGGCCGAGGCACGCTTGCTGGAGGAGCCTGAACTGTGGCCACGCAATCCGCCCGTACGCTTTCGCAAGAGCGTGCCGACCGCATGGCTGGAACTGGTGATTCGCGAAGGGCGCAATCGCCAGGTGCGGCGCATGACGGCGGCGGTGGGCCTGCCGACCTTGCGCCTGGTGCGGGTGAGGATTGGCGACTGGACGATCGAAGGGCTGGAGCAGGGCTGCTGGCGCGAGGTGCAAGCCAAGCTCTGAGGTTGTCAGCGGCACCTGTGTAGGAGCGGCCTCGTGCCGCGAACACCGGCTTAGCCGGTGCCATCCACCGCGCCGCATGGCACCGGCTAAGCCGGTGTTCGCGGCACGAGGCCGCTCTCATAGAACTACACATAACTTTTTGATTTAGCAGGGACCTGTGGGAGCGGGCTTGCCCGCGAACACCGGCGAAGCCGGTGCCATACACCGAGTCGCCTGCTTCGCGGGCAAGTCGGGGCGCCGAACCGCCGCTCCCACAGGGTACGCGGCGCGCTTGCGAAATCAGTTCTCTGCACGACAGCGCAGCCCGGCAGGGCTGGGTGAACTCCTACAGGGATCGCGATTGAGCAAGACAGTTACGCCCAATCAAACCTCCCGGCTGTACATCCGGCATTCGGCCAACAACGCCAACAGGTTCGGCTCGCGCTCCCGCGCCTTGAGAAACACCACCCCGATATGCTGCTGCAACCGATACCGGGGCTGTAGCGCGATCAACCTCACGCGGTTTTCATACACCGCCGCGATGCGACCCGGCAGCAACGCAAACCCGACCCCCGAACTGACCATGCTGAGCAACGTGAAGATATCGTTGACCTGCATCGCCACCTTTGGCTCGAAGCCTGCCTGCTGGAACACCCGCGCGCCGTCGCGGTGGGTGGCAAAACCTTGGGTGAGGGTGATGAAGGTGGAGTCGGCCAGGTCTGCAAGGTCGACCTCGTCCTGGTCGGCGAACGGCGAGTCGGTGGGCACGGCAAGGAAAATATCGTCCGAGAACAGCGGCAAATGCTCACATGCCGGGTCGCTGACGCTTTCGTCCAGCGAGACCAGGATCGCGTCGAGTTCGTGATTTTTCAGGCGCTGCAGCAGGTCGATGTTCGAGCCCAACGTCAAGTCGATGTTCAGTTCGCTGCGGCGCAGCTTCAGGCCCATCACCAATTTGGGCACGGTCTTGACCGTCAGCGAATACAACGCGCCCAGTCGAAAACGCTCGGCATAGAAGCCTGCGGCTTCGCGGGTCTGGCGCACCATCTGTTCGGCATCCTGGATCAGCTGGCGGGCCTTTTTCTCCAGCACGTAGGCGCTTTCCAGTGGAATCAGTTGGCGGCCTTCGTGCTTGAACAACGGGCAGCGCAACGCGCTTTCCAGCGAATGGACCGCGCGGTGCACGCTGACCGCGCTGGTGGACAGCGCGGCGGCGGCGCGGCCGAGGTTGCCGGTGCGCATGAAGGCGAGGAAGGTTTCGAGTTTCTTCAGGGTGAGTTCTTCGTCGATCAGCATGCGCGCGGTCCGTGGCGGGGGCCAGGAGAGTGTGCCAGATCCGAAGCCATCGTGGGCAAGCCCGCTCCCATCGCGTGGGAGCGGGCAGGGGGGTATCAGCGCGCGCCGGCGAGGGCGGTGTTGCCTGCGCGCGAGACGCGCAGGGCCACCAGGCTGCCGATCACGATCAGCGCCGCCAGGGTGTAAAGCGCAGCGTCGGTGGAGCCGGTCTGGTCCTTGATGAAGCCGACCAGGTAGGGGCTCAGGAAACCGGCCATCTGGCCTACCGAGTTGATGATCGCCAAACCCGCCACGGCGGCACTGGCGCTAAGCAGCGCGGTGGGCATCGGCCAGAACATCGGCAAGCCGGTGAGGGCGCCCATGGTGGCGATGGACAGGCCAAGGATCGCGACGGCTGGCTGGGCGGCGAAGTTCACCGCGATCAGCAGGCCCAGTGCGCCCATCAGCATCGGCACCACCAGATGCCAACGGCGCTCGTTGCGCAGGTCTGCCGAACGGCCCACCAGGATCATGAACACCCCTGCCAGCAGGTACGGGATGGCGCTCAGCCAGCCGATCAGCAGCGGGTTGTCGAAGCCCATGTTCTTGATGATCGACGGCAGCCAGAAGTTGATGGCGTACACGCCGCTCTGGATGCAGAAGTAGACGAAACCGAAGGTCCAGATCAGCGGGTTGGTCAACACCGACAGCACGCTATCGCCGCTAGTGGACGGCTTGCTGGCAGCATCGGTGGCCAGGTCGGTTTCGATCATCTGGCGCTCGGCCGGGCTTAGCCATGCGGCCTTGTGGTGACCGTCGCTCAACAGCAGCACGGCCAATCCCCCCAGGGCCACGGTCGGCAGGCCTTGGATGAGGAACATCCACTGCCAACCGGCAAGGCCGCCTTGGCCTGCGCCGAAGTGCTCCAGGATCCAGCCCGAGAACGGCCCGCCGAGCAGGCCGGAAACCGGGATCGCCGACATGAACAACGCCATGATCCGGCCACGCCGGGCCGCCGGGAACCAGCGCGAGAGGTATAGCACGACGCCCGGGAAGAAGCCGGCTTCGGCGGCGCCAGTGAGCAAGCGTAGGGTGTAGAACTCGGTGGGGGTGGTGACGAACAGCAGGCAGGTCGACAGGCTACCCCAGGCGATCATCATCACCGCGATCCAGCGCCGTGGGCCGAAGCGATTGAGCGCCAGGTTGCTGGGCAGGCCGCACAGCACATAGCCGATGAAGAAGATGCCGGCGCCGAGGCCGTAGACGGTTTCGCTGAACTTCAGCGCGTCGAGCATCTGCAACTTGGCAAAGCCAACGTTGACGCGGTCCAGGTAGTTGAACAGGTAGCAGATGAAAATGAACGGAATCAGCCGTAGGGTGATGCGCCGGTACAGCGCGTTGCGGGTGACGTCGTTGCCTTGGTCAAGGGCGGGGCTGTGTGCCATGATCGGGGTCTCTTTTGTTATGGTTATCGCCGCGTCGCCTGTAGCCGGCGCTCGCCCGATGAGTCTCGGGCAGTGTAGCGCGGCTGTCTTTGTGCTTTTGCACAGCGTTGGCCGCAGCCTGCTGTGCTGGCGACCAAACCTCAAGGATCTGTGCATGTTCGAACTGGACCACGAGCTGGCCCAGGACATCGTCGATCGGGCGATGGCCATTTTGCCGTGCAACGTCAATGTGATGGACAGCCAGGGGCTGATCCTGGGCAGCGGCGAGCCTGAGCGTATCAACACCCGCCATGAAGGCGCCCAGTTGGTGCTGGCCAACGGGCGTATCGTCGAGCTGGACAACGACGCGGCCAAGTGCCTCAAGGGCGTGCAGCCGGGGGTCAACCTGCCGCTGATGCTCGATGGCCGGCTGATCGGCGTGCTAGGCCTGACGGGGGATCCGCGGCAGCTGCGTACCTATGGCGAGCTGGTGCGCATGACCGCAGAGATGCTCCTGGCCCAGCGCCATTTGCAGGTGGAGCAGCAATGGCGCCGTCAGCGCTGCGACGACTTGCTGGCCTTGCTGCTCGGTGGCACAGGCGATTCGCCCAGGCTGGTGGATGAAGCGCAGCAGCTTGGCCTTAAACCCAACCTGCCACGGGTGCCTTGTCTGCTCGAACTCCAATCCGGTCCCCCGGCTGAAAGCCTGGCGGCGTGGCTGCTGAGCCGATTTCCAGACAGCTGGTGTGTCAGCCCCGCGCGTCAATCGCTGCTATGGTGCCGCCCGGCGTCCACGGCGTTGGACGAGGCTCGCCTGCTCGAGCGCTTGCAGCGCCATGGCTGGGACGTCGAACGGCTGGCCTCGGGGAGCCCGGCGCAAAGCCTTGAGCAGTTACGCCGCGGTTACCGACGGGTGCGCGACCTGCTCGCCTACGGGCGCGAAGTGCTGCCGCAGGAGCGCCTGCTCAGCCTTGCCCGTTACCGCCTGCCGGCACTGCTGTGGCGCCACCGCAACGACGATGCGCTGGATGAGTTGCTTGAGCCACTGCTGCGTATTCGTGCCAAGGACAACAGCGGCCAGTTGCTCAATACGCTGCGCGCCTGGTGCGCGCATGACGGGCAGAGCCAGGCGTGTGCCGATGCGCTGGGGATTCATCGCAATAGCCTGCGCTATCGGCTGGAGCGGATCGCCGAGGTAGGGGAGGTGGATCCGTTGCGCATGGAAGGCATGCTGAGTTTGTACTTGGGGCTGCAGTTATTGCCGGCAGGGTAAGCGCGCTCACCCGGACAGGCATCTGCCCAAACAACCGGCGCGCGGCTTTGTGCATCCGACCGACGCCACCCTGTCACGCAACTGTCAGCATGCGCGGTACAAGACAGGAGAATTCCCCATGAAAATCGTGATCGCCCCCGACTCGTTCAAGGACAGCCTCGATGCTGCCGGTGTCGCCTGTGCCATCGCTTGCGGCCTTGCCGAGGTGTGGCCGCAGGCCGAGTTGGTCCAGGTGCCGATGGCTGACGGTGGCGAAGGCACGCTGGAGGCAATCGTTGCCGCAAGCCACGGCGAGCAACGTCGCCAGAGCGTGCGCGGACCGCTCGGCGGTAACGTCCAGGCCAGCTGGGGCTGGCTGCCCGAGAGCCAGACGGCAGTGATCGAAATGGCCCAGGCCAGCGGCATCCAACTGGTGCCGGGGCACCAGCGTGATGCTTGCCGCTCCAGTACCTGGGGGACTGGCGAACTGATCGCTTCGGCGTTGGACGCCGGTGCCCGGCGTATCGTCCTGGCTATCGGTGGCAGTGCGACCAACGACGGTGGTAGCGGCATGCTGCGGGCCCTTGGCCTGCGTTTGCTGGATGCCGACGGCCAGCCGCTGGCCGAGGGTGGCCTGGCGCTGGCGCAACTGGCGCGCCTCGATGCCAGCGACCTTGATCCGCGCCTGGCCCAGGTGCAGGTCGAGGTCGCTGCGGATGTCGACAACCCGCTGTGTGGGCCCAGTGGGGCTTCGGCGATCTTCGGTCCGCAGAAAGGCGCCAACCCCGAGCAGGTGCAGTGGCTTGACCAGGCCCTGGGGCATTTCGCAGACCATTGCGCGCGGCTACTGGGCAGCGATAGGCGCGATGAGCCCGGTAGCGGTGCGGCGGGCGGCATGGGCTTTGCTGCCAAGGCGTTCATGGGGGCGCGGTTCCGCCCTGGTGTGGAGGTGGTTGCAGAGCTGGCTGAGCTGGATGCGCGGGTCCAGGGTGCCGACCTTGTGATCACCGGGGAAGGGCGCTTCGATGCCCAGACCCTGCGCGGCAAGACGCCATTAGGCGTGGCACGGGTGGCCAAACGGCATGGCGTGCCGGTGGTGGTACTGGCTGGAACCTTGGGGGCCGGTTACGAGCAGCTGTATGCACACGGCATCGACGCCGCGTTTGCCCTGGCCAGTGGGCCGATGAGCCTGGAGCAGGCGTGTGCCGATGCCCAGGGGCTGCTCAAGGCGCGGGCGGCGGATGTGGCCAGGTTATGGCAGGCCGCCAGCGCCCGCTGATCGGGGCTAGCGGCCTTGTTCAAGGATGTGGCTGGCCAGGCCGCAGCGATGTTTCCATCATCTTTTCCAGACCGGCATATTCCTTGTGCGCCACGGGGACCAGCCCGGTGGCGTCCTGGGAGGCGACGAACTCGGCCAGTGCCTCGGGATCTGCCAGCATGGCCTTGCGCAGCTTGTGCTTGAGCGCCGGGCACAGGCCTGCGCTGAACACGTAAGGGTCGTAATAGATCGGCGCGGAACGCCATAGTACCTGCAAGCGCCTGGGGTCGAGGGTGTGCGCCTTCAAATACGCATCGGCGCGCTCGCTGGCGACGAAGGCCGCGTCCACCCGGCCTTCGAGCAACGCGTCCAATGCCTTGTCGTGGTTACCTGCATACACCAGCGAATTGAAGTACCCCTGCAACGGGGTGCCGACCTTGCTGGCGAACTCCACGCTGGGCACCAGGCTGCCGGAGGTGCTGGCCGGGTCGCTCAATGCCACCCGCGCACCGCGCAGGCTATCGAGATCGGACGGCCCGTCTGCGCGGGTCAATAGCAAGGCTTGGTAGTGGTTACCTGCCGGGGTATAGGTGCCAGCGCTGAGGGTGAAGGTGGCGAACGGCTCGATACGCCGGTCGCGCTGGTGGGCGATGATGTACGACGCCGGGCCCAGACGGGCGAGGTCGGCCCCACCGGAAACGATAGCATCCACCACGCTTTCGTAGGACGCGCTGATCACCAGTTCCACCGGCACGCCAGCGGCTTCGCTCAGGCGCTTAAGCAGCGGTTGATGCTCGTCGGTCATGGCCTGCACGTCCTTGATCGGGATCACCGCCAGGCGCAGGCTGTGGGGTGTGCAGTTGGCCTGAGCGGCCATCGCCAGCAGTTGCGTCAGCGCCACGCTGGCGAAGGTTTTCAATACACGCATGCCTTTTCCTCGGCACCGCTGAACGGAGGGTAATCGTGCAACTGGGCCAAGGACAGGGGGCGGCTGAAGTGGTAGCCCTGGGCGATGTCGCAGCCAGCGAGCTTCAGGCACACCACTTGCTCGCGGGTTTCGACCCCCTCGGCGACCACTTCCAGGCCCAGGCGCTTGGCCAGGATGATGGTTGATGACACGATCGGGCTGTCGTCGTAGCTGTTGGACAATGGAGCGATCAGCGCCCGGTCGATCTTGAGCTTGGACAGCGGCAGCGCCTGCAGGTGGGCAAAACCTGCATAGCCACGGCCGAAATCGTCGAGGCTGATGCCAATACCTGCCGCGCGCAGACGATGAAGGTGCTCCACGGCTGTGCCCTCTGGGTCGAGCACGGTGGTTTCGGTGATTTCCAGCTCCAGGCGCTGCGCGGCGAAGCCGTAGGCGTCGAGTTCTGCCAGCAGGCGATCGCTGAAGTCGGCTTGACGCAACTGCAAGGCCGAAACGTTCACTGCCAGGCGCGTATCGCGCCACTGTTCGCCGCCTAGGGCCAGTGCCTCGCAGGCCAGGCGCAGCACTTCCCAGCCCAGATCGACGATAAAGCCGCTGCGCTCGGCCATTTCAATGAAACGGTCCGGGTAGAGCAGGCCGAATTCGGGGTGTTGCCAGCGCACCAGGGCTTCGTAGCCGAGCACTTGCAAGGTATCCAGGCGAATCTGCGGTTGAAAATGCAAAACGAACTGGCGCTCGGCCAGGGCGTTGCCAAAAGTCTGTTCGAGGGTGAAGGCCTGAATGTCGGACAGGTTCAGCGACGGGTCGAAGAATCGGTACTGGGCGCGCCCGGCCTGTTTGGCGGAGTACATGGCGGCATCCGCGCAGCGGATCAAGGTGTCGATGTCCTGGCCGTCACGTGGGCAGATGCTGACCCCGACACTGGGGCTGGTGTTGACCTCCTGGCCATCCAGCGCATAGGTGGCCGAAAGCTTGTTGACCAACGCCCGGACCCAGGCATCGATCTGCTCCTCGCCACGTTCGCCGGCCAGCAGCACGACGAATTCATCCCCGCCAAAGCGTGAGGCCTCATCGCCAGGCTCCAGCATATGCTGGATACGCCCGGCCACCGCCTGTAGCAGCAAGTCACCGATCTTGTGGCCCAGGGAGTCGTTGATCGACTTGAACCGGTCCATGTCGATGAACAGGATCGCCATCAGCCGACGTTTTCCGCGCTGTTGGGTCAGCGCCTTTGCCGCCACTTCGACGAACTGGCGGCGGTTGTGCAGCCCGCTCAGGTGATCGGTGGCGGCGGCATGGCTGCTGCGCCGGTGTTCCTCCTCCAGGCGGCCGATCAGTTGCTGGTTGACCTGTTGGGTGCGCTCCAGTTCGCCAAAAGCCTCCTGGCGCTTGCGCAGCAGGCGCATGCACCACGCCAGGCTGGCCAGGATCAGCAAGGTCATGACCAGGTTCAGCCAAAACTGGCGGTGGGTGCTGAGTGTCGAGGGGGCGAGGATTTCGTCGTTGCGCTGGCTGACCACCACGCTGAAGCCGCGCTCGGGCACACGTCGGTAGAGGCTTTGATAAGGCCCTTGGAGGCTGTACTGGGTGAGCGCGCCAGATGTCTCGCCGCTGTCAGGCAGATCCGGCGCGAGGGCCTCACCGGCCACCACCACGCCGCTGGTGTCGATGCGCAAGCGCTCCTGACCATCGTCCTGAAGCAGGCGCATCATGCCTGTTCGGCCCAAGTCGATGTGCTGGAACAGCAAGGCCAGGTAACCGATGTCCAGTTGAACTACCAGAATGGTGTCGATTTCCCGACCTGGCAGGTCGGTCAGCGGCAGCAGGAACGGCAAGCGCCAATTGGGTTGTACCGAGGCACGCGAGGCGGGCATGCCACGCGGCATGAAGGCCTTGAACCCATAGCGCGCGACATGCCGCTCAAGCTGCTCGCGCCAGGCCGCTGGAAGCTGTTCGGGCCCATCGGCGTGGCTGGAGGAGAGCAGCCGGCCGTGACGGTCGTACAGGCTCATGCGTTTGAACACTGGGTCTTCGGCAAGAATGCGTGCCAAGCTCAGGTTGCCTTGGCGCAGGCGCCTCATGTCGTCCTGGGTGACACGCCCTACGGCTTGGGCACGGTCTACCAGTTGACGCAGGTTTTCCGCGACCATGCTCGCCAGATTGAGGTGTTCGGCGGCTTTTGCCGACAGCGCGTCCTGACGCGTGGCAGCTTTCTGGCTGATGTGCAGGCCCCACAGGAAGGTGAGGGTGAGAGCACACAGCATCAATAGCAGCAGCGGCAACAGCCCTGCGCGCGAGCGTGAACGGCGGATCACTGCGTTATCCCCGACCTTGGGTGAAGGCTGAAAAATACGACAGAAACATGACAGCAGAATGACTAGTGGCATATTGCCTTTATCTGGCATCGCCCAGGGTGGCTGCCAGCGCAACATCGCTGTGCTAGTGTCGCCGCATACCCCCAAGATCGATGACCTGGCCATGCTTGAAAGCGTAAGAACCGATATTTTTCAGCGCGCTGCGATGGGTTCGCGGGTTGCCGTGCACAAGTGCCAGGCGCGATGACCGTCGTCGCGCTGGTATTGGCGGCGGGGCAGGGTTCGCGCTTTGGCAGCGACAAGCGCAGGGCGTGTCTGGCCGATGGCCGCAGCTTGTTGCAGCACAGCGTCGCGCGGGCGCTGGCAGTGTTCGATGAGGTACGCGTGGTGTTGCGCCCTGGCGAAACGGCAGCGCAACTGGGCTTGCCCGATAGCTGCCGGGTGGTCATAGGCACGCAGGCCATGCTGGGCATGGGGCACAGCCTGGCGGCAGGCGTCGCCTCGTTGGCCGACAGCCCTGCGCAGGCCGTGGCTATCGTGCTCGGCGACATGCCTTGGATACAACAAAACACCTTGCGCGAACTGTTGGCGCTTGCCAACCCCGGCGCGATTGTCGTAGCCCGGCACCAGGGGCGCAATGGCCATCCGGTGCTGTTCGGCCGCGAGTTGTGGCCGGCGTTGGCTCGGCTCGCGGGTGATGAAGGTGCTCGCTCGGTCCTGCAACGCTATCCAGAGCGGGTGAGGGTACTTCAGACCGAGGATGCCGGGGTGTTGCAAGACGTCGATACGCCCGGTGCCCTAGACTCAGTCACCAGCGCTTGAGTTCGTTGTACACGTCAGTACCCGCGTTCGCGCGATACCCGTCCTTGCATCGGCTCGCCGCGCTGATGCCGCCGTAGGTTATCCAGCAACACCTGAAAAGCCGAGGCCGGGTGAGTCACCGCGCCGATATGCGGCGTCACCCATACCTTGGGGTGATGTAGCAAGGGGTGGTCGGGTGCTGGCGGTTCGCAGCTCAGCACATCGACGATGGCGCGTCGCAGCTGGCCGCTGTCCAGCGCGGCCAGCAAGTCGGCTTCACGCAGGTGACCGCCGCGCCCTAGGTTGACCACGCTGGCCCCTCGCGGCAGTGCGTCGAACAGGCGTGCGTCGAGGATACCGGCTGTGTGCGCGGTCAGCGGCAACAGGCAGATCAGGATATCGCAACCGGCCAAAAAGCCCGGCAGGCCTGCGTCACCGGCATAGCATTGGACACCCTCGATCTGCTTGGCCGAACGCGACCAGCCGCGCAGCGCGAAACCGAACCCGTGCAACTGGCGCAACACTGCCTGGCCAAGATTACCCAGCCCCATGACGCCTACCCGCCGTTGCGCCGCCGGCACATTCTGCTGCACCTGCCAAAGCCCCTGGCGCTGCTGGTCCAGGTACAGAGGCAGGTCGCGGTGCAAGGCCAGCACCGCGAGGGTGGCGTACTCGACGATACCCTGGACGATACCGGGGTCGAGCATCCTGACGATCTGCACGCTCGGTGGCAGCGCGTTGCTGTCGAACTGATCGACGCCGGCAGACGTGGCAAACAGCACTTGCAGGTTGCTGAAGTGCCCGGCGATATCCTCGGGAGGCTGCCAGGTGGCCAGGTAACGGATCTGCGAGGGATCACCGATTTCAGGCCACAAGCGCACCTCGATATCGGGGGCGTGCTCGGCGAACAGCGCTTTCCAGGCGCGACCTCGATCCGGGTCGACTTTGAACAGCAGGGTCATGGTGCCTCGCTTGCGGGGATGGCGGTCAGAAGGCACCAGCTTGCCAGAGCGCGACGCAACATTCGCCTGGCCGTCGCGACAAATACGGCAGGTTGTGCCTGCCAGGTGCGGTCAAAACGGAACATTGGCGCAGGCCGGGACGCGGATACTTTCCCCACACCGTCACCCACACCAGCGGAGCGCACCATGTCCTTCAAGCCATTCAAAGCCTTGACCTTCGATGTCGTCGGTACCCTGATCGATTTCGAGGCTGGCATCCTCAATCATGTTCGTGGCGTGGTCGCCGAGGCCGCCAGGCCTTACAGCGACGACGACATTCTCAAGGCCTACCGTGAAGCCCGCGCCGAGTCCGATGCCGGTTGGTGGCCGGATGACCTGGAGCGCTGCTACCACCGTATCGCAGCCAAGCTGAACCTGCCCGACAGCGTCGAATACGCCCGAGGCCTGGCATTGTCGGTGGAAAACTTCCCGGCCTTCCCGGATTCGGTGCAAGCCTTGCAGCGCCTGCGCAAGCACTTCAAGCTGGTGGCCACCACCAATTCGCGGATCTGGGCCCTCAACCACATGGCCCGCACCCTGGGCGAGCCGTTCGATGTAAGGGTCAGCGTGGACGATGTGCGCTTCGAGAAACCCGACCCGCAATTCTTCGCCTACACCCGCGGCGTGCTGGCCACCCAGGGCATCGTATTCGAACAGATCCTGCACGTTGCCCAGAGCCAGTATCACGATATCGGCGTTGCCAAACGCCTGGGTTACCAAGTGTGCTGGATCGAGCGTCGTCACGCCCAGAAAGGCACCGGCGGCACGCTGGAGTCCGAGCGTACCGAGCCGCATTACCACTTCACGTCGTTGGCGCAGTTGGCCGATGCGGTGGAAAAAGAGCTGGGCTGAACTGAGACGGGGCCGTCTTGCGGCCCCAATGCCACGACTTTACGGACCTTTGCCCCATGAATATCCCCTCTCTTTGGGCCGCCACCGCCGAGCCCGCCGTAGCGCTGACGCCCCTGCACGGCGAGCGGCAGTGCGATGTGGTGATCATCGGTGGCGGCTACACCGGCTTGTCGGCCGCCCGCCATATTGCCGACAGTGGCCGCGAACCGTTGGTGCTGGAGGCCGGTTGCCTGGCCTCAGGTGCCAGCGGGCGCAATGGCGGCGTGGTATCGCCAAAGTTTCGCGTCAGCTTCCAGAGCGTCATGCAGCGCTTCGACCGCGACACCGCGCTGCACCTGTATCGTACCGGCTATGCGGCGGTCGACAGCGTGATCGAGACGGTCGACAGCCTGGGGTTGAGCGAGGCCGGCCTGATCCTAAATGGTCATCTGGCGGCTGCGCACAACGACAAGGCCCTGGAGGGTCTGAAGGGCACTGCTGCGTGGATCGAGCGCGAAACCGGCAAGCGCAGTTCGGTGATGCTCAATGCCGATGAAGTGGCGCAGATGACCGGCTCCCGGCGTTTCAGCGGCGGCATGCTGACGCCCAAGGCGGGCGGCCTGCATCCGCTCAATTACGCTCGCGGCATGGCCCGCCACCTGGATGCCCGTGGCGTCAAGGTGTGCGTCGAAAGCCCCGCTTTACGTGTGGCCTGCGACAGTGGCGGGGTGGTGGTGGACACTGCGCAGGGGCGAGTACGAGCACGGCAACTGGTCTACGCCACCAACGCCTATTCCGATCTCACCCCCGTCACCGGCCCGCTGCACCGGCGCATCGTGCCGTTTTGCAGCGCGATCATCGCCACCGAACCGTTGGCGCCTGCACTGCTGGCGAGCTTGCTGCCCGGCGGGCAGGTGTGTGGCGACACCAAGCGCATGCTGCGCTGGTTCCGGGTGATTGGCGACCGGCTGATCTTCGGCGGCCGTGGCGCGTTCGGCAAGGATGGCAGCGATGCTGCCTACCAGGCCTTGCAAGACAATATGGTCGAGATTTTCCCACAGTTGCGCGGCCAGCCCATTGCCTATCGCTGGTCGGGGTTGGTAGGCATGACATTGGATGGGTTGCCGCATGCCGGCCAGTTGCACGCGCGTTGTTTCTACGCTATCGGCTACAACGGCGGCGGGGTGGCGATGTCCACCTACATGGGCGCGCGCCTGGCGGAACTGACCGCAGGCCAGACTCCCGACCTGCGCCTGCTTGCCGGCGAGCGGCTTAATCCCATACCACTGCATGCCTTCCGTGCGCCGGGCGTGCGCCTGGCAGCAGGCTGGCAACAGTTTCTCGATGCCATCGGCCGTTGACCAGGAGGTTTCATGGCGCAGATTCTGCATTACACCCCGTCCTTGGCGGGTGAGGTTCATCAACCAGGACGCGGTTATCGGGTCGGACGCTACGCAGGTGACGGCGCGCCTGGGTTGGACGGCGTAGTACTGGGGATCGTCGAAGCAGGCGAGCTACGGCTGAGCGGCCAGGGTTTCGACCTGCACGTGCAGGCCGGCGACTGCTTCGTGGTCCCCCAAGGCGTGGCCGTGGATTGGCAGGCCGGCGAGGGGTTGCGCTATGTGTACATGGCGTTCGAGCGGCTTTCAGGTGAGCCTAGCCACGCTCATCCGCTCAAGCTCGAGCTGTGGGGCGAGTTGCAGCCTTGCAGCCCGCCGCCTGCCGAGGTGTTGCTGAGCGCGACGCCCAATGCCTGGAGCCAGGCGGGCTTCGAGCAGGGGCCGTTACGTATCGGGGTTTGGGCCTGTGAGCCCTACGCGCGGCGGCAGGTGGAGCCAGGCTATAGCGAGCTGATGCTTATCATCGAGGGGCAACTCACGCTGATCGAGGCGAATGGTGCCGAGCATAGGGTGTGCGCTGGCGAAACGCTGGTGGTGCCGGCAGGCGCGACCAATGCGTGGACCAGCCAGACGCTGGTACGCAAGGTCTATTGCATCCTAGGTTGAACCGCAGCCTGGGCTTTCGTGGGAGCCTCGGCGCTCCCACGTGATTCGCGTCACACCGCCTTGACCAGGCTGCGCAGCGGCACGCTGCTCTTGACCACCGGCGACTTGATCACTATGTAGCTGAAGTACTTCTCGATGCCGATGTCCTTGTCCAGGATCGACTCCATCAGGTCCTGGTAATGCTGGATGCTGCTGCACAGGAAGCGCACCAGGTAGTCATAGCCACCGCTGATCAGGTGGCATTCCAGCACCTCGTCGATGTTGCGGATGCTCGATTCGAACTTCACGAAATCCGCGCGTTTGTGGTCCGACAGGGTGACCTCGGTGAACACCGTCACGGAGCTGGCGAACTTGGCCAGGTTGACGTGAGCTTCGTAGCCGCTGATGTAGCCCGCCGATTCCAGGCGCTTGACCCGCTGTAGGCAGGGGCTGGGCGACAGCCCCACGGCTTCGGCGAGGCTGACGTTGGTCATGCGTCCGTCCTTTTGCAACTGGACAAGGATGTTGATGTCGATGCGATCGAGTTTGGTTGACGCGTCCATCGTTGACTCCTCAGAGATTGCCAGTGCAGGGCGCCGGCCTCAGGCCCGTAATGCCCGTTGGTGGGCATGGGCCATGTCGGCCAGGCTTGCGTATTCACAACGTTTGGCATCGAGTGCCGAGTTCGACAGGTTCCAGGGCTGGGCCTGGCTGCGCCGCAGGGTACACAGGGGGAAGTCCACCAGGCTGTTCCACGGATCGTCCGGCTCGCTGCTGCGCACCGGCAACATGTCCATCCGTGACACCTTGATCGTTTGCAGTGCCTGTGCCAAGGCCGGGCGCCAGTCGTCGTCGATTGGCTGGACAATGGCATCGAAGGTAATCGGCAGGCGGCAGGTCAGGCTGTCGATATCGATACCCTGGCGTGGGGCGATCAGGATCAGGCGGTAGAACTTGCCCAGGTACTGCAAGGCTCCTGGGGCATCTTCATAGATCGGCCAGTGTGCGCCTGCGTTACCGAAGGCCACGCTGGCATCCCAATCAGGAATCAGAAGCAATTGCCGCGCCAGGCGTTGGTACAACTGACCATGCAACGCCGCTGGGCTGCTGGCCATGGGCGCCAGTTGCTGGCTGAGGTCGCGGTAGGCGTCCAGTAGTTGGTGGTCATCGACCGGCTGCGCAGATTGAACCGCAAGAGGGCGCAAGCCTTCGAGGATGCCCCGTTCGCGGTCAACCAGGGTGGCGTAGGAGAGGCCGAGTGCCTGGTACTGCGTGATTTTCATGCTAGGGAACTCCTGTGGGTGTCAGACGGATCCATCCGAGGGGCCAAGGGCCGTGCCGGCCCATGGCGAGCACTCAGGCGCCTGCCGCATCCAGCGCCTGGCCAAGCATCTGCAAGGCTTCAGCCAGCTGCGCCTGGGTGGTGACCAGTGGCGCGAGGAACCGCACCACGTTGCGCTGCACACCGCACTTGATGACCAGCAAGCCCGCCTCGCGAGCCTGGTCGATCACGCGCTGGGCGAGGGCGGCGTCCGGGGTATTGGCGGCATCGCCTGCGACCATTTCTATTGCCTGCATGAAGCCCAGGCCGCGGACTTCACCGATTCTTGGGTGGGCGCGTTGCAAGCGCAGCAGCCCTGCATGCAGCTGCTCGGCGAGCGCTTCGCCTTGGGCCAGCAGATCCTCGCTCTCGAACAGATCCAGCACCGCCAACGCCGCTGCGCAGGCTACCCCATTGCCGCCATAGGTGCCGCCCAGACCGCCCGGGCTGGGTGCATCCATGATCGCTGCACGACCCACCACGCCCGATAGCGGCATACCGCCGGCCAAGCTCTTGGCGACGGTGACCAGGTCGGGCTGGATATCGGCGTGCTGGAAACCGAACATCTTGCCGGTGCGCCCAAAGCCTGCCTGGATCTCATCCAGGATCAGCACAATGCCGTGTTGGTCGCAGCGTTCGCGCAGCCCTTGCAGAAAGGCTTTTGGGGCCGCGATGAAGCCGCCGTCACCTTGCACTGGCTCGATGAGGATCGCCGCCACACGGTCAGGGGCGACATCGGTGGCGAACAGCTCGTCCAGACGGGTGAGGGCTTGCTGGCTGTCGATGCCCCGATAAGGATTGGGGTAGGTGGCGTGGTAGATCTCGGCGGGGAAGGGGCCGAAATTCTGCTTGTAGGGCTGGCTCATGCCGGTCAGGGTCACGCCCAGCAGGGTGCGGCCATGAAAGCCCCCGGTGAACGAGATCACCGCAGGGCGGTTGGTGTAGCCGCGGGCGATCTTGATGGCGTTCTCGACCGCCTCGGCGCCGGAGGTGAAAAGTACACTCTTGTAGTGCTCGCCGTTGCCGACCAGCGCGTTGAGCCGCGCGGCGACGGCAATGTAGGGCTCGTAGGCGACCACCTGGAAGCTGGCATGGGACAGTTGCTCGACCTGGCGCTGCACTGCCTCGACCACCTTGGGGTGGTTGTGGCCGGTGTTCAGCACGCCGATGCCACCGACGAAGTCCAGGTAGCGGCGGCCGTCGACATCCCACAGCTCAGCGCCACTGGCGCGGGCTGCCACCAGCGGGTGGGCCGTGGCGATGCCGCGTGGCACATTTTCGTCGCGCCAGGCGAGCAGGCGTTGGTTTTCGCTCAGGGGTGGATTCATCGTGATCTCCAGGGTCAATCAGTGGGGCTGGGTTGGATATCAGGATAAGGACTGGCCAGCGTGACAAGCGCTGAAGTTGAGGGGGCAGGTGGCGGGATCGGTTGTTTTGGGCGAGGGTTGCGAAATATTACGCTGGGGGCTCTGGGGAGGCGCTGCGGGGTCAGCGCTTGCCTGTCGAGGCAAGCCCGTGACGCCCACAGGCCCTGAGCAACGCCATCAGCCCCTGGCGCGCGGCACGACGATGGTGTCTTGCGGATGCAGGCGCATCCACAGCGGTGCACCGATCGCCGGCAAGCTCAGATTGCCTTCATGGTGGCTGGGCTGGCGCAGGCTGACCGTCGGGCCGCCATCGAGGTCTACGAACACCTTCAAGCTCTCGCCTTGGAACACGATGTCGGAAACCCGCCCGTGCAAGCGATTCCACTCAGGCCCCGCGTCACCGGTGTCGAGCAGCAGCTTTTCCGATTGCAGCGCCAGGAACAGCTCGCCACTGGCCGGTATCTCGCGGCTGGTGCGCAGGGTCGCCGCGCCCAGGCTCAGGCCTGCCGCATTGCGTTGCAGCGGCACCAGGGTGCTTTCGCCAATGAAGCTGGCCACGAAGTCGTCGGCCGGGTGGTCATGCAGCCTGCGTGGAGTGTCCACCTGCACCAGTTTGCCGCCACGCATGATCGCGATGCGATCGCTCATGGTCAGGGCTTCGCGCTGGTCGTGGGTGACATAGATCATCGTCGCGCCCAGGCGCTTGTGCAGGGCGCGTAGTTCGATCTGCATGGTCTCGCGCAGTTGCTTGTCCAGGGCCGAGAGGGGTTCGTCCATGAGGATCAGCTTGGGCTCGAAGACGATCGCCCTGGCCAAGGCCACACGCTGACGCTGACCGCCGGACAATGCCGCAATGGCGCGGTCTTCATAACCGCCCAGCTCCACGGTGGCCAGGGCCTTGGCCACCCGCTCGCGACTGTCCTTGGCACTGATACCGCGGGCGCGCAGGGGGAAGGCGACGTTCTGGCCCACGCTCATGTGCGGGAACAGTGCGTAATTCTGGAACACCACGCCGATCTCACGCTTGTTCGGCGGCATCAGGGTGACGTCGCGCTCGCCGAACAAAATGCTGCCCGAACTGACCCGCAAGAAACCACCGAGAATGCTCAGCAGCGTGGTCTTGCCGGAGCCTGAAGGCCCGAGCAGCGACATGAACTCACCGGCTTCGACCTTCAGGTCGACTTGGTCCAGCGCCTTGAGATTGCCGTAGTGTTTGCTTACCTGATGAACGGTGACCGATTCGAAACCATCAGTGAACTGCATCGTGAATTCTCCTGCACAAGGCAACGGGGCAAGCGAGCTGTGCCCATCTGAGCACAGCCACCCAACCGCTACGTGCTGTTTTAAGCCGGTTCAAAAGTCAGATCTGCTGTCAGCGACTCAGCCCAGGCCGCCTATGTGCCAGGCCTTGATCTCGAGAAATTCTTCCAACCCGTACTTGGAGCCCTCGCGCCCGCTACCCGATTGCTTCATGCCTCCGAACGGCGCCACCTCCATGGAGATGACCCCGGTATTCAGGCCGACCATGCCGAATTCCAAACGCTCACCCACACGCCAGGCGCGGCGCATGTCCTGGGTGAAGTAGTACGCGCCTAGGCCATACGGCGTGGCGTTGGCGATTTCCAACGCTTCGTCTTCGCTTTGGAAACGAAACAGCGGCGCCACCGGGCCGAAGGTTTCTTCGCTGGCCAGCAGCATGTCTGGGCTGGCGTCGCGCAGCACGGTGGGTTGCACGAACAGACCGTCGCCCTGGGGCAGGCCGCCCGCGATCACTGAGGCGCCTTTGCTCACGGCGTCGTCGATGTGCCGGCGTACCTTGTCGACCGCAGCGGCGTTGATCAGCGGCCCCAGGGTGACGCCTGGAGTGAAGGCATCGCCGACCTTGAGCTTGGCCACCTCGGCGCTGAGGCGTTCGGCGAAGCGTTCGTAGATACCGTCCTGGACCAGGATGCGGTTGGCGCAGACGCAGGTTTGCCCGGCATTGCGGAACTTGCTCAGCATCACGCCCTGGATCGCCAATTCAAGGTCGGCATCGTCGAACACGATGAAGGGCGCATTGCCGCCCAGTTCCAGGCTCAGTCGCTTGATGGTGGTGGCGCACTGGCTCATCAACAGTTGGCCGACCTGGGTGGAGCCGGTGAACGACAGCTTGCGCACGCTCGGGTTGCCGGTCAGTTCACTGCCCACCCCGGCTGGCAGGCCGGTCAGCACGTTGAATACACCGGGCGGGATGCCGACGCGCTCGGCCAGTACGGCCAAGGTCAAGGCTGACAGCGGCGTGAGTTCCGAGGGTTTGACCACGATGGTGCAGCCTGCCGCCAACGCCGGAGCGCACTTACGGGTGATCATCGCATTAGGGAAGTTCCATGGGGTGATGGCGGCCACCACACCGACGGGCTGCTTGAGCACCAGGATGCGCCGGTCGGCAGTCGGGGCCGGAATGCTGTCGCCGTAGATGCGCCGGGCTTCCTCGGCAAACCATTTGACGAAGCTTGCGCCGTAGCCGATCTCTCCACGGGCTTCGGCCAAGGGTTTGCCTTGCTCGGCGCTCATGATCACCGCCAGGTCGTCCTGGTTGGCCAGGATCGCCTGATGCCAGGCCTCTAGCAGTTTGGCTCGATCGGCCGGCGGCACCTCGCGCCAGGCCTGGAAACTGGCCTCGGCGGCGGCGATGGCGCGGCGGGTTTCGCTGGCCTCCAGGGCCGGCACCTGGGCCAAGGTCTGGCCGTTGGCAGGGTTGACGACCGCCAGGGTGGCGCCATCGTCAGCGTCGATCCACACGCCGTTGGCGTACGCCTTTTCCACCAGCAGGGACGGGTCGCGCAATTGGGTTTTCAACATGGGAAATACCTGTAACCGGTTGCCGTGATGGACATATTGTAAAAAGCCGATGCCAGCGCCCGATGCCAACTTGGCCAGGGCGGGCAGTCAGAGATGCCGAAATGTGCAGGGTTGCAGCAGGTCCTGCCGCCACGCTGCATGGCGTGACGGCAGGTGGCTCAGGCCTGTTTGTTGCGCCCGGCGATGACCACCAGCAGAAGGGAGGCGAGGATCAGCATCGAGCTGATGGCGGCGATGGTCGGGTCGATCTCGTCGCGCAGCGCGGTGAACATGCGCTTGGTCAGGGTCTGGTTGTCGCCGCCGGAAATGAACAGCGCCACCACGGTTTCATCCAGCGAGGTGATGAAGGCGAACAGGGTGGCGGAAACAACACTGGGCTTGATCTGCGGCAGGGTCACCGCCATGAACGCGCGAAAGCGGTTCATCCCCAGGCTGCGAGCGACCATTTCCTGGGACATGTCGAAGTTGCGCAGCCCCGCGAGCAGGGCAATGATCACGTAGGGCAGGGCCAGCATGATGTGCGCCAGGACTAGGCCAATTAGTGAACTGACCAACCCGACCCGGGCATAGACGAAGAACACCCCGGCGGCGATCAGGATGATCGGCACCATCATTGGCATGAGCAGGACAATCTGCAGGGTACGGATCACCTTGAGCGTTGAGTTGTTGATGGCGTAGGCCGCCGCCATGCCGACCGGCAGCGATACCACGGTGGTGGCCACGGCGGTGATCAGGCTGACCTTCGCGGCGCTCATCCATTCGATACTCTGGAAGAACGCGGCATACCAGTTCAGCGACCACGCCTTGGGCGGGAATTGCAGGAAGCGCGCCTCGGAGAACGACATCGGCACCACGATCAGCACCGGCACGATCAGGTAGGCCAGGATCAGCACCACCAGCAGCCCGAACAGCAGGTTCGCGATGCGCAGGTTGGACAACAGGCTTTTCATGTCAGCGCGCTCCCAGGACACGTTCGATCGGGATGAAGCGGTTGATGCCCCAGAAGATCAGGAACACCACCAGCAACAGCACCAGACCCACGGCACTGGCCGCGCCCCAGGCGTGGTATAGCTCGACGTTGCGCTGCACCAGCATCGACACCAGGATGGTGCGCCCGCCACCGAGCAATTCGGGGGTGATGAAGAAGCCCAGGCAGATCACGAATACCAGGATCGAGCCCGCCATGACCCCGGGGGCCGCCATGGGCAGGAACACCCGGCGAAACGAATAGAACGGCGAGGCGCCAAGGCTGCTGGAGGCTTGCAGCAGGTCCTGGGGAATCTTGCGCATCACCGCGTACAGCGGCAACACCATGAACGGCAGCATCACGTGCAGGGTGCCGATCACCGTGCCGGTGGTGTTGTGCATCAGGTTCAGCGGTTTATCGATCAAGCCCAGGTCGAGCAGCGCCTGGTTGACCAGCCCGCGTCGCTGCAATAGCACCAGCCACGCGTAGGAGCGCACCAGCACGCTGGTCCAGAACGGGATGATCACGCATACCAGAATCAGGTTGCCCCAAATCCCGGGCAGCCGCGAGGCTGCGTAGGCGATGGGAAAACCCAGCAAGATCGACAGCACGGTGACGATCAGGCTGATCTTGAAGGTCAGGGCGAAGGTGTCCCAGTAGATACGCTCCTCGAAGATGCGCAGGTAGTTGGCCAGGGTGAAGCCCTCGTCGCCCTGCACCGATTGCAGGGCGAGCCAGGCCAGGGGCAGGATCAGCAGCACGACGACCATCAGCAGCGCCGGCAGCAGCAGGAGCAGCATGTTGGTGTGCTCCTTGCGCTCTTCACGCCGCAGCGCCTCGGGGGTGGTCATGGGCGCAGGGCTCGGGCCTGAGTCCAGCACAGATTGGGCGAGATACGCATTGCTCATGTCGACCTCCGGTCAGTTCTTCTGCACGAACGACAGCCAGCGTTCTTCAGCCTTGACCCCTTCAGCCGACGCCCACCACTGAGCTGACAGCAAGGCCTGGCGTTTCAGGTTGTCTGGCGAGGAGGGCAACTGCTCGGCACGCTGGGCGGGGATCAAGCCTGTCTCGAAGGCCTTGGGGTTGAGCGGGCCATAGTCGATGATCAGCGGTAGGGCTGCTTGCAGGCGGGCGTCGATCAGTTCATTGACGAACTTCATCGCCGCCTCACGGTGCTTGCTGCCTTTGAGCACGCACAGCGAATTGGTTTCGAGAATGCCTTGGTCATAGTTGAAGGCCACCGGGGCGCCGTCGGCCTGCACGGCAGTGATACGTCCGTTCCAGGCCTGGATCATGTCTACCTCGCCGTCGCTGATCAGTTGCGCCGATTGCCCGCCCGAGGTCCACCAGGTAGCGATGTGCGGCTTGATCTGCTCAAGCTTCCTGAACGCGCGATCAACGTCCAGCGGATAGAGTTTGTCCGGGGCTACGCCGTCGGCGAGCAGGGCGATCTCCAGGGTTGGGCGCGGTAAATTGCGCAGGGAGCGCGCGCCAGGATACTTGTCGGTGTTCCAGAAATCGGCCCAGGTCTTCGGGGCGCTGGCCTTATCGAAGGTGTCGGTACGGTAGGCCAGCACAGTGGAATAGCTGATATAGCCGACGCTGTAGTCATCCTTGAGGGTTGTTGGCAATTGCGCGGCGTTTGGAATCAGCGCGAGGTCGAGCTTCTCGAACAGGCCTTCCTCTTCGCCGCGAATGCAGTCGCCTGTAGGCAGGTCTACCACGTCCCAGCTGACGTTGCCGCTTTGCACCTGGGTCTTGATGATTGGGTAGGCCTTGGGCGAGCTGTCCTGCTTGAGGGTCAGGCCGAGTTCCTTGGCGGCCGGTAGCAGAATCGCCTTGCTTTGAGCGTCCTGGTAAGCGCCTCCCTGGGAGACGAAGGTGATCGAGTCTGCTGCCCATGAGGGGGCGGCGCTGCCGATCAGCAGGGCGAGGGTGGAAAGCTGCAGGGCGCGTAGCGTGGATATTGTCATGTGCGATACTCCCATTCGGATGTGGGCAGGTGCAGGAGACGAGCGTTGGCGGTCTTGTCGGGCCGCTCGGTGGATGACCCCTCGGGCTACTGTACCGGCACGGCCCAAGTGCAAGGGCGCACAAATGGGCGATGCAGAAGCGGTTTATTGCAAATTCCGCAGAGCTTGCGGCATATCCTGCGCAGAAGGCTCTGGCACAAGGGTTACAGAGGTGCCTTCGGGGCGCCTGGCACCTCTGTGTGGGGCTCAGCGCTGCAACAGCGCTTCAGTGATCGCGGCACCCACCTGCTGGGTCGATAGCGTGCCGCCCATGTCTGGGGTTAGCTTGCCCTCGGCAATCACCGTCTCTATGGCCTTGAGCATGTCGTCGTGGGCGCGCTGGTAGCGTTCATCACCCTGGCCGAGGAACTCCAGCATCATCGCGCCGGACCAGATCATCGCGATGGGATTGGCGATGTTCTTGCCGTAGATGTCCGGGGCCGAACCGTGCACCGGCTCGAACAGCGACGGGAAGCTGCGCTCGGGGTTGAGGTTGGCCGACGGCGCGATGCCGATGGTGCCGGCGCAGGCAGGGCCGAGGTCGGAGAGGATGTCGCCGAACAGGTTGGAGGCCACCACCACATCGAAGCGATCCGGTTGCAGCACGAAGCGCGCGCAGAGGATGTCGATGTGCTGCTTGTCCCAGGTGACCGTGGGGTAGTGCGCGGCCATCGCCTCGGTGCGCTTGTCCCAGTACGGCATGCTGATCGCCATGCCGTTGGACTTGGTGGCCGAGGTCACATGCTTGCGCTCGCGCTTCTCGGCCAGTTCGAAGGCGTACTTGAGGATGCGATCGACGCCACGGCGGGTGAAGATCGATTCCTGGATGACGAATTCCTGCTCGGTGTTCTCGAACATGATCCCGCCAATCGACGAGTACTCGCCTTCGGTGTTTTCCCGCACCACCACGAAATCGATATCGCCGACCTTGCGCCCGGCCAGGGTCGAAGGCACGCCTGGGAACAAGCGCACCGGGCGGATGTTCACGTACTGGTCGAACTCGCGGCGGAACTTGAGCAGCGAGCCCCACAGCGAAATGTGGTCGGGCACCTTGTCAGGCCAGCCGACGGCACCGAAATAGATGGCATCGTAGCGCTTGAGCTGCTCGGACCAGTCGTCCGGCATCATCTTGCCGTGTTGCAGGTAGTAGTCGCAGCTAGCCCACCCGAAGGTGTCGAACTGCAACGCCAGGCCGTATTTGCGTGCGGCGGCTTCCAGGACCCGGATGCCCTCAGGCAGGACTTCGAGGCCAATGCCATCGCCGGGAATGGCCGCGATACGAAACGGGGTGTTGGTCATAGGGGAAACTCTGTCCGGTGGAGGAGCCCCTATGCTATATATCTCCAAATCAGACAAAATCAGTACATTTATAGAAACTTGGTTTCCGAATCGTGAACAATCTACCCAGCCTGCACGACTTGAATGTGTTCTTGTTGGTGGCACGTCGTTGCAGTTTTTCTGCTGCGGCTGACGAACTGGGCATGTCTGCCGGGTTTGTCAGCAAACGCGTTCGCGCGTTGGAGCAAGACCTCAACCTGCGCTTGCTGCACCGCACCACGCGCAGCGTGACCCTGACCGAGGAGGGGGAGCGCGTCAGTGCCTGGGCGCAGCAATTGTTGTATCAGGTCAGCCAGCTGGGCGATGAAATCTACGCCTGGCAGGGTGAGCCCAAAGGTCTGCTAAGGGTGGTCAGCAGCCCAGGCCTCGGGCGTCGCATGGTCGCGCCGGCATTGGCTGAATTGGCCGTGCGCTACCCTGGACTGGACATCCGCCTGGATATCCAGGATCGCTTGGTGGATTTGATGGAGGAGGGCGTGGACCTGGATATCCGGGTGGGCAATGACATATCGCCGCATGTTATCGCCAAGCCGCTGGCCAAGAACCATCGTGTGCTGTGCGCTAGCCCCGGCTACCTGCAAGCGCGCGGCACACCCGAAACCCTGGCAGACCTGGGGCAGCATGACTGCTTGGTGATCAAAGAGCGGGACCACCCGTTTGGAGTCTGGAACCTGATCGGGCCCAGAGGGCCGCAGACCGTCAAAGTGGCGGGCAGCCTCTCTACCAACAATGGCGAAATCGCCCGGCAGTGGTGCCTGGATGGGCGTGGCCTGCTATTGCGTTCGAGGTGGGATGTCAAAGACGACCTGCAAGCTGGGCGGCTCGTGCAGGTGCTGGCTGAATACGCTCAGCCTGCGGATATCTGGGCGGTACATACCTCGCCATTGCTCAGTTCGGCGAAGGTGAGGGTAACGGTGGAATTTCTGGGCGATTACTTTCGCCAGCGCTGTTGAAGGCGGCGTCTTCCGTACGTTCAGCCATCATCTGCGTCGGCTCAAGCGCGGCGTCGGCTCTCCAGTGCCTTGAACAACAGCATGCCGCTGAGCATGGCCAACGTGAACACCAGCACTTGCCAGTGCCCTGTGAGCAACGTGGCCACTGCCGGGCCTGGGCAGATCCCTGCTATGCCCCAGCCGATGCCGAACACTAAACTCCCGCCAATCAAGCGCGCGTCCAATTCTCGTTTGACCGGTAGCTGCATGGGCTGACCCAGCAGCGAGCGGGACTGCCGACGGGCCCATGTCAGCGGTCCCACGGCGACGCCAATGGCCCCGAGCATGACCAACGCCAGGGAGGGATCCCAGGCACCCGTCAGGTCCAGAAACGCCAATACTTTGCTGGGGTTGGCCATACCTGCCAACAGCAAGCCCAAGCCGAACAGCAGACCTGCGATGAACGCCGACAGTTTGGCCACGTTCATCCTCCCAGCAGATGACGCAACACGAACACCGTGACGAAACCACTCAGCATGAAGCTCACAGTGGCCACTATCGAACGGGGCGAAAGGCGCGATAAGCCGCATACCCCGTGGCCACTCGTGCAGCCTGAGCCGTATCGCGTACCGACGCCCACCAGTATTCCGGCGACCACGAGGGCGAGCCCGTCACTTTCGAATGAGATGTGTGGCAGCGTGAAGAACAAGCCCCAGAGTAGCGGTGCGACAAGCAGGCCCAGGAGGAAAAGGGATGTTTCGCTGCGGCCCTCGCCACCGCGCTGTAAAAGGCTGCCGATCAGGCCGCTGATGCCGGCGATACGCCCATTGGCGATGACCAACAGACTGGCCGCCAAGCCAATCAACGCGCCGCCTGCAAGGGATGACCAGGGGGTGAAGCTGAGCCAGTCGATGTGCACGAGTTTCTCCGATGCCACATGGAAACTCGCAGGTTTTAGCACATCCGCCTGCCCGCTGCCTCTATCTTTCAGAGACAGGCAGCGGGCATGGCAGGGTGCTTGCGCGGCGCGCGCCGGGGTGGATTACCAGTTGAAGTTCAGCGAGGTCACCAGGGTGCGCTCGTCACCGTACTGACAGTCGACGGCGTCACAGGTCGTGTAGAGCTTGTTGGTCAGGTTGGTGGCGTTGACGGTTACCGTCCACTGGTCGTCGATCTGGTAGCGCGCCATGGCGTCAAACAGGGTATAGGCGGGCATGGACGAATCCAGGCCCGAGACCGGCGTGGTACCCATGTAGCGAGCGCCACCGCCCACGGTCAGTTTCGGAATGCCCCAGTTGACGAGGTTGTAGGTGGCCCACAGCGCCGCCTGGTGATACGGCGTTTCATCGATCCGTTGATTGATCTCGGAGTCAATGGTGCTCTTGATGGTGCGGGCATCGGTATAGCTGTAGGAGGCGATTACGCTGAGTGCCGGGGTGACGTCCGCCTTGGCTTCCAGCTCCAGGCCGCGCGAGCGGACCTTGCCGGTCTGGCGGAACTCTTCGGTCACTGGGTCCTCTTTGAGCACGTTGGTCTGGGTCAGCTCGTAGACGGCTGCGCTGAGCAGGACAGTGCTGTCCTTGGGCTGATAACGCACACCGGCTTCGTACTGTTTACCTTCGGTGGGTTCGAAGTTCAGGCCGGGGGCTTCTGCTACCGAAACCGGGAAGAACGACTCGCTGTAGCTGACGTAGGGCGCCAGGCCGTTGTCCGCCAGGTACACCAGGCCCGCGCGCCAGGTGGTGGCTTCGTCGCTCTGGCTGGCCTTGGCACCTGTGCGATGCGCCATCTGATCCTGATCAGCCCAGTCGTGGCGGCCACCCAGCACCAGGACCCACTTGTCGTCGAACTTGATCTGATCCTGTAGATACACACCTTTTTGCAGCGTATCGATCTGCGAGCCACGATCCAGGGCACGGGCTCTGTTAACCACTACGGGCTGTCCATAGTTGTAACGACTCAGGTCCAGGTCGGGGGCAGCGCCTCGGAAATTATGGGAATCGTAGGACATGTCGTAGCCGTCGAAACCGAGCAGCACGGTTTGTTCGACGTTGCCGAACTGCCATTTGGATTCGATGTTGGTATCGCTGCCCAGGACCCGAGCACGTTCGTGGCGGTCACTGTATCGGCGGTTCAGAATGCCGGTCGTGGCAGTGGCGGCGGCCGTACCGGGCACGACCTGCAAGTACCTCCACTTCACATCCGACTCGGAATAACGCAGCTTGTGGTTGACCGTGAAGTGCTCGTTGAAGCGGTGGCTGAATTCGTACCCCAGGGCCGACATTTCGCCATTCATATCGTCGTAGTCCGGCTCGCCGATGAAATCGTGGCGGCCGATCTTGAAGGCGCCGTTACCGACACCTTTGGTCAACTGATAGGGCACCGGTGCAGGAAAACGCGTATCGGTCTTCTGGTAGAAAGACAGCAAGGTCAGCGAGGTGTCTTCGTCTGGGCGCCAGGTCAGCGCTGGGGCGATGTAGAACTTGTCGTCGTTGAGATAGTCCTGCTGGGTATCGCTGTCGCGCCCGAGCATGGTCAGGCGGTAGCTCAGGGTGTCGCTATCGCCCAATGGACCACTGAAATCGGCGGCGAGCTGTTTGCGGTCATAGGAGCCTACTTGTAGGTTCAGCTCGTGAAACGGCGTCTGGGTTGGGCGCTTGCTGACGCCGTTTACCATGCCGCCAGGCGAGAGCTGGCCGTAGAGCACCGAAGCAGTGCCGCGAATGACCTCGACGCGCTCCAGGCCATAAGGTTCCTGGGTGCCGTCGTAGGAGTTGGTCTGTAGGCGCAGGCCGTCGCGCAGCGAGCCGCCGGTGGCGGATTCGACCGAGAAACCACGCACGCGGAAGCGGTCCGCCGTGCGGTTGAAGTTGGTCGAGCCGCTGGTGAAGCCTGGCGTGTATCTCAGCGCCTGGCCGAGGGTTTCCGCCTGGCGGTCGCGTACCTCATCGCTCGTCACCACCGACAGCGACTGCGGGGTTTCGGTGATCGGCGTATCGGTCTTGGTCGCGCTCAGGTTGCGTTTGGCTACATAGCCGACCACGTGCTCAGTGGGCTGCTCGACGCTTTGCCCGGTGACGTTGGTGGCCTCGATTTCCAAGGGCGCAACCGTGGTGGCTGGGTCGGCCTCAGCGGCATGCAGGCTGCCTGAACCCAGGCTGGCCATGGCCAGTGCCAGTGCAGTAAGGCTGAAGGCGGGACGTGGGGCGAAACGTTCGGGGCTTGGGTGCGTAACCTGGCACATGGCGAAGGAACATCCTTTGGTCTTCTAGTATGTGTGCGCGAGGCGGAGGATGTTCTGTGATCCTTCACGCCTGCTTCTTGGCAGTCAGCAGTAGCGGGCGAACTCTACATCTAAATGAGAAATATTTGTACTAGCGCACAATTTATTGTCTTCACTAATTTATTGCTGCAAGCTACTGCGCATGAATGTTCAAGGCCTGGATGCTGCCGTAGGTACTGTCCGCCCTGAGCGGGGTGAGATTCGCGATGAACCCACATGTCCGGCGGGCTGCGCTGGTGCGGGGGTTCGAATTCGAGTGTGCGTGCATGTTGAAAGCGACGGGGCTTGAGCTTCAATTCGACGGACTGAAGGTGCTGGATGACATCAGCCTGAGCATTCCCGAGGGCTGTTTTACTGCGTTGATTGGTGCCAATGGGTGCGGCAAGACCACCTTGTTGAACGTGCTGGCACGCATGCTGCGCCCCGCCAGCGGCGACGTATTGCTACAAGGTAAGCCCCACGTTCAGCTCTCGCGCCGTGAACTGGCCAGGCAAATCGCACTGTTGCCGCAACGTACCAGCTCGCCTGCCGGTATCACCGTGCGCGAGCTGGTCATGCAGGGGCGCTACCCCTGGCAAAGCTGGTGGCAGCCGTGGAGTGATACCGATCAACAGGCGGTTGATCGCGCCGTGGCACTGGCCGATGTCGGGATGCTGCTGGACCGCAGCTTGACCTCCCTGTCCGGTGGACAATTACAGCGCTGCTGGATTGCCATGACACTGGCGCAGGAGACGCCGGTCATCCTGCTCGACGAGCCCACCACCTTCCTCGACATCGCTCATCAGATCGCCTTGCTCGAACTGCTCGCCGAGTTGCGTGACCAGGGGCGTACTATCGTCGCGGTTCTGCATGACCTCAACCAGGCCGCGCGTTATGCCGATCAACTGGTGATGTTGCGCCAGGGCAAGGTTCACGCCCAAGGGGCGCCTGCCGAGGTCTTCACCCCGGGCAACTTGAAGGCGGTGTTCGACCTGGATGCGCACATTCTTATCGATCCGCATTCCGGTGATCCTCTGTGCGTGCCGGCGTCTGCGCGCCTGCGCGCGCACGACGGCCAGGTGGCCCGATGAGCGGTGGGTTGCGCTGGCCGATCTGGCTATCGATCTCGATCGGCATTGTCCTGGCCTCGACGCTGCACCTGGCGGTGGGGGCCAAGTCGATCCCGTGGCATGATGTCTGGCAGGCGCTGCTGGCGTATGACCCGAGTCAATCTGATCACAGCGTCATTCGCGGTTCGCGTCTGCCGCGCCTGTGGGTGGCGATGCTCGTGGGCGCCTGTCTGGGGCTGGCTGGCACGCTGATGCAGGCGGTTGGCGACAATCCATTGGCCGATCCGGGCATCCTCGGCATCAATAGTGGCGCGGCCTTGTTCGTGGTCATTGGCTTGCTGGTGCTGCCGGGCAACGACATGAGCATGATTCCCTTGTTTGCCTTCAGCGGCGCTCTGGTGGCCGCCGTCGGCGTCATGCTGCTGGCCGGGCGCACACCCAATCCGGTGCGGCTGACGCTTTCCGGGGCGATGATGGCCGCGCTGTTCGGCGCTATCACCGCGATTGTGTTGCTGATCGATCAGCAAGGGCTGGACAGCCTGCGGCGCTGGCTGACCGGCTCGCTGGGTATCAGCGGGGCAAACCTGCCCAGTTGGCTCTGGCCCTACCTGGTCATTGGCCTGTCGCTTTGCCTGCTCAATGTGCGGGCATTGAATGCCTATCGGCTGGGTGCACAGGTGGCCTCCAGCATGGGCGTCAACCTATTGCGCATGCGCTTGTTGAGCTTGGCAGCGGTGGTGCTGCTGTCCGGTTGTGCGGTGGCACTGGCTGGCCCGATCGGTTTTGTCGGGCTGGTAGTACCGCATGCGGCGCGGCTGCTGGTTGGCCACGACCTGCGGCAATTGCTGGTAGCCACGCCTTTGTTGGGCGCCTTGTTGCTGGTGCTGGCCGATGTCGTGGCGCGCACCCTGGTGAGCCCCTATGAACTCAACACCGGCATCGTCACCGCGCTGATTGGCGGTCCCGTATTCGTCGGGTTGGTATTGAGGAAACTCAAGTGAGTCGCTGGTTGACCACGCCAAGGCGTTGCCCCGGGTTGCCTTGGGTCGGCCGCCCCATTGATGCATTGGCGGCCTTGACGCTGCTCTTGTTGCTGACGGCCCTGACGGTGTATGCGGCCAGCGTCGGCAGCTACACCACTAGCATGGCGCAGCTCTGGCAGGGCCTGTTCGCCGACGAGGCGGCGCTGTCGGCCAGTGTCCTATGGGAGTTGCGCCTGCCGCGTATCCTGCTGGCGATTCTCGGGGGTGCAGCGATGGCGCTGGCCGGGGTGTTGATGCAGTCGCTGACGCGCAACCCACTGGCTGCGCCGGGATTGGTCGGGGTCGAGGCGGGCGCCAGCGTCACCATGCTGCTGATCCTGGTGCTGTGGCCGCAAGCCTTGCCGGTGGGGCTCTATCCACTGGCCGCGTTGCTCGGTGGCCTGGCGGTGGCGCTGTTCATCGTCGCGCTATCCTGGCGCGCTGGGATTGCCCCGCTGCGTCTGATTCTTGTTGGCGTGGGGCTTACGGCCATGCTCGGTGCCGTCTCCGATCTGCTGATCACCTACGGCAATATCGATCGGGTCGAATCGGCGTTGATGTGGCTTGGCGGCAGCCTGCATCGCAGTGGATGGCCGCAGGTACAGAGCCTGCTGATCTGGCTGCTGGTGGCGGGCATACCCCTGTTGTTTTGCCATCGCCAGCTCAATCTGCTGCAACTGGGCGAGCGTGTGGCGCTCAGCCGCGGCCTGAATGCACCGTTGATCATGCTGTTGCTGCTGCTGTGCAGTGTCACCTTGACCGCAGCGACGGTGGCCAATATCGGCGTGATGACGTTCGTGGGCCTGGTCGCGCCGCACCTGGCACGGCAGTTGTGCGGTGATCGGCATGGCGCGCTGCTGCCGCTGTCGGCACTGTTCGGTGCGCTACTGGTACTGCTGGGCGACACCCTCGGGCGCGCCTTGCTGCCGCCGTTGCAACTGCCGGCGGGCCTTGTGGTCGCGATTATCGGTGCGCCTTATCTGTTGGTTTTGCTGGCGCGGCAACGCAACCGTTGACGCGTCGTCACTGAAGGACAAGACGAAGATGATGGTGAAGTTCAAAGCGCTTTCCCTGATGGCCTGTGCGCTGCTGGGTCTGAGTTCGATGCAGGCCGTGGCCGCTGACACCCGTGTGTTCGAGAACCGTTTCGGCCGTGTCGAGGTGCCCGTCGAGCCGCATTGCGTGGTATCGCTGCACGACCTGAGCTTGACTACCCAACTGCTCGAGCTGGGCGTAACCCCCTGCGGCTCCACGGGGCGCAAGAAGCTGCTCGCCGATGCGATGTTCCGTGGTGCACAGCAGCGCTTCGATGTCTCTGGCATCCGCTATGTCGGTTCACACCAGGCGCCTGATCTTGAGGCCATCGCGGCGCTCAAGCCTGACCTGATCGTCGGGTTGTCCTATCACCAGGACCTCAAGGAGCGCCTCAGTAGCATCGCCCCGGTGGTGCTGCTGCCAGCGCGCGAGGCCGGTATCAAGACCTACGCCAAGGAGCTGGCCGAACTGGTAGGCAAGCAGCAGCGCTACCAGAAGCTGTTGAGCGAGTACCAATGGATCGTTGGCGAATTCGCCAAGCGGGTGAAGGAGCCGGGGCGCATCACAGTTACCACCCTGGAGGTCTATCCAGACGGGTTCCAGCTGATTGGCCGCTCTGGCATGGATGACGTGATCGCCGACTTCGGCCTCGGGCGTGTGTCGGCCTTCAAGGAGGCACGTCCGAACGTGCCTTACAGCCTGGAACGCATTGGCGACTTCGACAGCGATTTCATCATCGATACCTACGAAGAAATGCTCGATTCGCAGGCGAGCACCGAAGCCTTCCGCCGTTCGCCGCAGTGGCAGAACCTGTTCGCTGTGAAGAACCATCAGTTCCTGTATTTCAACCGTAGCCGCTTCGCCGACACCATGCAGGGCATGATCGGCTCGGCGTACCTGCTGCTGTCGCACATCGGCGAACGCGACTACAACCTCCAGGAAAAGTGAGCATTCTTGGGCAGCCGCTGAAGCCGTCCAAGTGATGATAGATACGCTGCTGCTTCGCCAACTTGCGTGCAGCAGTAGCGTACGCGGCTTATACATAAATAATATTAATTCACGTTTGATAGTGAGTATGTTTTGCGATAACTTGTTGCGCCTCATCAGTAGCGCCAAGGAATCCAGATGCTTACCGATTTGCTCAGCCGTGCAGACCATTCACTGGATGAGGTTCAGGCGCGTGGCGAGGGGCTGCTACCTCGCGTGTTGCGCGCCCCGGTTCCAGGCGACTCCTGGCGTGATCACGCCGCGCTCATCAAGCGTGCTGTCGACTGCGATTTGCAGACCATCGGGGGCATCCTCTTTCGCGATTTCGCCTTCCGTGACACCAACGACTTCGAAGATTTCGCCCGCAGTTTCGGTCACGAGCTGCTGACCTACGACTACGCTTCCACGCCGCGCACCAAGCTCAACAGCCGCGTCTATACCTCCACCGAATACCCCGCTCACCAAGTCATTGCCCTGCACAACGAGCAGTCCTACGCGTTGAACTGGCCGATGAAGATCTGGTTTCACTGCATCCAGGCCGCGCCGGTCGGTGGCGAGACCCCGATTGCTGACAGTCGCCTGGTGTATCAGCGCATCGATCCGGCCATCCGCCAACGTTTCGCTGAAAAACGCCTGATGTACGTGCGCAACTACGGCAATGGTCTGGACCTCACCTGGCAGCAGGCTTTCAGCACCGAGGATCGCAGCGAGGTCGAGCACTTCTGCCGGCTCAGCCACATCGACTTCGAGTGGAAGGACGACGGCGAGCTGCGTACCCGCCAGGTCTGTCAGGCCGTCGCGCAGCACCCGGTCACCGGGGAGTGGGTCTGGTTCAATCAGGCGCATCTGTTCCATATCTCCAACCTCCCGGCAGCGCTACGCGAAACGCTGGTGTCGATCGTCGGAGAGGAGGGTGTGCCACGTAACGTCTTCTACGGTGACGGCTCGCCCATCGAGCCGGAGGCGCTGGAGCATGTGCGCGATGTCCTGCAGCGCACCCAGATCAGCTTCCCCTGGCAGGCGGGCGACGCGCTGATGCTCGACAACATGCTGGTCGCCCATGGCCGCTCCACCTTCCAGGGAGAGCGCAAGGTGGTGGTGGCCATGGCCGAGCCCGCTTCGGCTGTCTGACGCTGAATAACCCTCGAAGCCACTGCCAGGGTGGCTTAGCTCGAATCCGCATTATTAAGGACGACCCATGCTCGACCGCCTGATGTACGACTGCTGGCTGCGCGGTATTCGCCTGTCCACAAGCGAAGGCCGCCTGGTGATTTCCACCGGTTTGCCGCAGGCCCTGAGCGCCGCGCTGGAGGGTGAGCTGCAATCGCGTAGTGCTGAGATACTGCCCTGGTTGGCGCGCCACCCGGACTACTTCCAGGCGCGCCCGCTCAACGATAACGAGCAGGCCTTGTGGTTCCTGCAACGCATGGAGCCTGGCAGTTGCGCCTACAACATCGTGCTGGCTGGGCGTATCAGGCCGCAGTACCTCTGGGCGGATCTGCCGCATCGTCTGGAGCGGGCCTGGCAGGTGGTGCAGCAGCGTTATCCGCACCTGTGCAGTGCCTATGTCGAGCGTGATGGCGAGTTGGTGCAGTGGGACAGCAGGCCGCAGCCCACTTCGCTACAGTGCGAAACCTGGCAGGACGCGGATGCCGCCAGCTTGCAGCGGCGTGTCGTCGAGCTGGCCGACAAACCCTTCGATCTCAGCGCCGGCGAGGTCAGCCGGCTGGTGCTGCTGAGCAACCAGTTGGGCGAGCGTGTCGAGTACACGGTGCTGTTGGGTATCCACCATATCGCCTCCGACCTGACCACCTTCGACGTGTTGTTCAGCGAGCTGTTCGCCCTGGCCGATGGCGAGGTGCTTGCCGATGTCGACCCCGAGGCCTATCGCAACTGGAGCAGCGCCGTGTACCTGCGCAGCGAGGCGATCGAGGCCGAGGAACTGAACTGGTGGCAGGCACAGCTGGCCGATGCGCCGACGCTGGAGCTGCCCACCGACTTCGCCCATGGCAGCACCCAGGGCTTCGAAGGTGGAGAGCTGTCTTTCCATTTTGGTGCGCACGACAGCCAGCGGCTGCGTGCAGTGGCCCAAAGCCTGGGCGTGACGCCCTACGTTTATTGGTTCTCGCTGTTCCAGCAGTTTCTCAGTGTGCTGTCCGGGCAGGAGGATTTCGTGCTCGGTACGCCCAGTGGCTGGCGCCTGAAGCGTGAGCAGGCTGAGCTGCCGGGGTATCTGGTCAACCCGTTGCCGGTGCGCTGCCGCGTGCGCCGTGACCTGTCCAGCGCGCAGTGGGCCACGCAGGTGGCTGGCACTGTCCGGCAGGCTTTGCGCCATCGTCACTATCCCTTCGCGCGCCTGGCCAAGCACCTGGACTTGCCACGGCAGATGGGTCGGGCACCGGTGTTCCAGCACATGTTCACGCTGAACAAGGAGCGTGACGTGCCGTTCGAGCGCTACATCGAGCGCATGATGGGCGAGCAGCGTGGTGCGGCCCACGAATTGAACCTGGTGATCATCGATGACACGCCTGAGTTCGTCGGGCGCTGGCGTTACAGCAAGGCGTTGTATCGACACGAGAGCGTCGAGCGTTTTCAGGTGCAGTTCCTGGCCCTGGTCATGGCGGCCATGGAGCAGCCGGGCGTGCCGTTTGCCGAATTGGACTGGCTGCCACACGCGCAGCGTTCGCAGTTGTCGGGCGAACGCCTGCCGGTAGCGCACGAGAGCGCCTGGAACGCTTTTGCCCAACACTGCATGCAAAGCCCCCAAAGCATCGCGCTTGAAGATCAGCAGGGGCAATTGAGCTATGCCGAACTGGCCAGCGCTGTGGTTGCCCGTGGCGAACGCCTGCACGCCTTGCTGCGTGCAAGCGGTGATCGGGTTGCTCTGTGCCTGCCGCGCAGCCGTGAACTGGTGATGCACATGCTCGCCGCGTGGCAGTGCGGCGCCACCTATCTGGCCCTCGACCCGCAGTGGCCCGAGTCGCGTCTGCTGGAGATCTGCCTGGATGCGGCACCCAAGGTATACGTGGGCGAGGGTGAACGACCCGCCTGGTTACCCGCGCAGGTGCAGTGGCTGGCCGTGCCGGCCGAGGCGCTGTTCAGCCAGGCGCCGCTGCGCGCCAGCGTGCCTGCAGACTTGCCCGCCTATGTGGTCTACACCTCCGGCTCCAGCGGGCGACCCAAGGGCGTTGAGGTGACCCAGGGCAACCTCGTTCACTATGTCAGCGCCTGCCTGGAGCGCCTGCGCCTGAGTGCCGACGCCAGCCTGACGAGCCTGGCCAGTTGTGCCACCGACCTGGGCCACACCGCCTTGTTCGGCGCGCTGCTCAGCGGCCGGCGCTTGCGCCTGTTGGACGAAGCGCTGGCCTTCGATGCCGAGGAACTGGCGGCGTTGCTTGGGCAGCAACCGGTGGACATGCTCAAAATCGTGCCTTCGCACCTGAACGCCTTGCTGGTGGCCCGCGAGCCGCAGCGCCTGTTGCCGCGCCAGTGCCTGGTCCTCGGTGGCGAAGCGCTGGGCGCCGATCTGCTGGCGCGGGTGCACGCCCTCAGCCCGCAGCTGCGTATCGTCAACCACTACGGGCCCAGCGAAACCACGGTGGGCGTTTTGACCCACGAGGTCGAAGGCGAGGGTGACGCACCGCTCGGGCGTCCTCTGGGCAACGTGCGTGTCAGCGTGCGTGGGCCGGATGGCGCAGTGCTGCCGGCTGGCGTCAGCGGCGAGTTGTATATCGAGGGGGCGACCGTGGCACGCGGCTACCTGAGTGCCAGCGAGGTCGATCAGGCGCGCTTCGGTGCACGGGGTTACCGCACAGGTGACCGGGTACGCCTCGATCATCTAGGCCGGGTGCTGTTCCTCGGGCGCCTGGATGAGCAGGTGAAGATTCGCGGCTACCGCGTCGAGCCCTCGGAGGTGGCGGCGCAATTGCGCACGCTGCCACAGGTCGAGGATGTGCGCGTACTCAACGCGCCGACGCCGTTGACCGGCAACCGTCTGGTGGCCTTCCTGGTCGCAGCGCCGAGCGCACTGGCGGATATTCAGCGCGCGTTGCAGGCGCGTCTGCCGGACTACATGCAGCCAGCGCAGTGGCACTGCCTGGAGGCGATGCCACTGCTGGCCAACGGTAAAGTTGATCGTCAGGCGTTGTCGAACCTGGCCGAGCAAGCGCCGCGTCCTCTTGAGGCACGCACCGAGCAGCCGCTTGATACGCTGGAAAGCGCCTTGCTGGCGATCTGGCGTGAACTGCTGGGCAACCCGGACATCGGCCCGGACGACAACTTCTTCGCCCAGGGTGGCGATTCGATTCTCGGCCTGCAGATCATTGCCCGTGCACGCCAGCAGCAGATCACCCTCACCCCCAAGCAACTGTTCGCCGAACCCAGCGTGCGGGCGCTGGCGCGCGTGGCACAGACGCCACAGCGCGCCAAGGTCGAGCGTTTGCTGGCGATTGCCCGCGCTATTCTGGAAAAGCCCGACCTGCAAGCCGACGACAATTTCTTCGCAGTCGGTGGCGACTCGATCCTCAGCCTACAGATCATTGCCCGTGCCAAGCAGCAGGGCTTGCAGCTCAAGCCCAAGCAGATCTTCGAGTTCCCATCGGTCAGCGGCTGGGCCGAGCAGGCCGTGGAACTGGCCAGTGTGGCCGAGCAGGCCAAGGCCGATAGTGCCGAGCCGAGCGCCGCGTTCGCCCTGACGCCGATCCAGGCCTGGTTCTTCGACCAGCGGCAGACCACGCCTGCATACTGGAACCAGTCCCTGTTGCTGGCCGTTCACCAGCCTCTGGAGCCTGTGCGCCTGGCCCAGGCATTGGCGAGCTTGTTGCAACGTCACAGCAGCCTGCGGCTGACCTTCGAGCGCAGCGGGCAGGGCTGGCAGCAACGCTATCAAGCGTTGTCGGCGGTAAAGGCCGACACACTGTTACAGGTGGTCGAACAGCCGCTGGACGACGCCTTGCTACAGCAGTGGCAGCAGGGCTGGCAGCTGGATCGAGCACCGTTGATTCGCTGGGTGTATTTCACCGAAAGCGGGCATCTGCTGTGCACCGCGCATCACCTGCTGGTCGATGCGGTGTCCTGGCAGGTACTGCTCGAGGAGCTGGAAAGCCTGTACCACGACCCGCGAGCCTCGTTGCCGGCGGTGTCCACGCGCTTTGATCGCTGGAGCGAGGCTTTGCAGCGGCATCGCCTGGCCCCTGAAGTGCTGGCCCAACGCGACTACTGGCAGGCGCAATTGGCCGAGGAGGGCGAGGTCGCTCCTGCGCTCAGCCTGTATGCCGAAAGCCGTACGCTGGAAACCAGACTCTCCGTCGCCAGCACCGAATGCTTGTTGGGCGACTGCCATGCCGCCTACAGCACCCAGGTACAGGACCTGCTGGTGGCGGCACTGGCGGGCGTGATCGGCCAGTGGCTGGGGCGCGAACAGGTCACCCTGGAGATGGAAAGTCACGGCCGCAGTGGCTGGGAGCAAGGTCCTGACCTGTCGCGCTCGGTGGGTTGGCACACCAGCCGCTACCCGTTGGCCGTGCCGGTCACCGAGCAGCCGGAAGAGGCGATCATCGCGGCCAAGGAGGCCTTGCGCCGCGTACCCGAGCAGGGCATCGGCTACGGCCTGCTGCGCCTCGATCCACAGCATGGGTTGGGTGCCGCTTCGCTGCTGACGTTCAACTACCTCGGGCGGGTCGACCAGTGGTTGGGGAATTCGCGCCTGTGGCGCTTGGCGCAGCCGTTGTGCCCGGCCATGCGCGCTCCTGAAACCCGCCGCACCCATTTGCTCGACGTGACCGCCCTGGTCGACCTGGGCCAGCTGCATATCGAATGGCGCTACGCCCCGCAGGTGCATGATCAGGCCCTGGTCAGCGCGCTGGCACAGCAGTTCGAGCAGCGCATCGAAGCCTTGCTCGAACATTGCCTGGCCCCCGAAGCGGGCCGCGCCACCGCCGCTGACTTCGCCGACTCGGGGCTTTCCGACGATGAATTCCTCGGTCTGCTCGAGCAACTGCAATGAACAACCCCCACGGCGCCCCCGCATCCCCAGCCCCCGGCAAGGAGACCCTCGGCATGAACGACAAGGTCAAAGCACTTTCCCGCAATATCGAGGCCATCTACCCCCTGGCGCCCATGCAGCAGGGCTTGCTGTTCCACAGCCTGATGCACCCAGGCAAGGGCATGTACCTGCTGCAATACCGTCATGTGATGGTACTGCCGCAACTCGATCTACAGGCCTTCAGCCAGGCCTGGGCACAGGTGGTGGAGCGCCACGAGCTGCTGCGCACCTCCTTCGTGTGGAAGCAGCAGAAGCGCCCGATGCAGGTGGTGCACAAGCAGGTCGAACTACCGATCAGCTATGCGGACTGGTCGGATATCGATGAGGCTGAGCAGCAGGCGCGTCTTGAGCAACTGCTGGCCGAGGAGCGTCGCGAGGGATTGGATTTCACCCAGGCCCCGTTGATGCGTGTGCGCCTGTTCAAGCTGGCCCCGGATACCTATCAGTTCGTGCGCAGCTATCACCACATCCTCATGGATGCGTGGTGCTTCTCCATCATCATGATGGACTTTCTCGAAGGTTATCGCGCCGCCCGTGAGGGGCGCCGCCTGGCACTGCCCAAGCCACGCCCGTACCGCGATTTCATCCGCTGGCTGGAGCAGCAGAAGCCGGAGGATCATCAGAGCTTCTGGCAGCAGCGCCTGGCCGGCTTCGACACGCCCACCGCGTTCGGTTTCGGCCACCCTGGCCGGGTGGTCGATGCAGCGGAACCGGTGGAGGATTGTGTCGAACACCTCAGCACCGAGCAGACACAGGGTCTACAGCAGGCGGCAAGCGGCCTGGGCATTACCCTCAACACCTTGGTACAGGGTGCCTGGGCCTTGCTGCTGGCGCGTTACAGCGGTAATCGCGACCTGTTGTTCGGCGTCACCGTGGCAGGGCGCCCGGTGCACATGCAGGGCATGGACAGCATCGTCGGGCTGTTCATCAACAGCCTGCCGCTGCGCTGGAGCTGTGACCCGCAGCAGCCCCTCGGTACCTGGCTCAAAGCCTTGCAGGCCGAGAACCTGAGCGTGCGCGAACATGAAAGCGTGTCACTGGCGCAGATCCAGGGATGGAGCGATGTACAGCGCCAGGATCTGTTCCAGAGCCTGTTCGTCTTCGAAAACGCGCCGATCTCCGCCAGCCTGCGCCAAGGTCAGTTGGACTACCTGATCAGCGACATGGCCAACCGCACCCACACCAACTATCCGGTGACCGTGGTGATCGTGCCTGGCGAGCGCTTGCACCTGCAACTGACCTACCAGACCGACTGGTTCCTGCGTGAGGAAATCGAGCAGATGCTGCGCCACTTGCGCACGCTGTTGCTGAACATGGGCGCGAGCCTTGGCAATGATGCGCAGACTCCGCTGCAACACATCGGCATGCTCGATGCGGCTGAAGTCGCCGAGCAACACGCCTGGGCCAGCGGTGGCCTTGCGGCGGACACCGCGCAATTGCAGCCGTTGTACGTCGAGCGCGTGCAACAGCAAGTACGTCGTACCCCCGAGCGAATCGCCGTGGTGCACGGCGAGCGCAGCCTGAGTTTCGATCAATTGAACCGGGCAGCCAACCGACTGGCCCGGCATCTACGCGCCAATGGCGTGCAAGACGGCGACCTGCTGGCGTTGCTCGATGAGCGTGGCCTCGACCTGGTGGTGATGATCCTTGCCACACTCAAGGCAGGCGCCGGCTGGCTGCCGCTGGACCCGCGCAATCCGCCGCAGCGCCTGGCCCAGGTGCTGACTCAGAGCCGTTCGCCGCTGTTGCTGCACGGCGTGCAGCAGGCTGAGCTGGCGCAGCAGGCGTTGCAGCAGATGGCGCAACTGCCAACGGCGCTGCACTACGAACCTGCGGCCCTGAGCGGCTACAGTGATGCCGACCTGGACATTCCGGTGCACGGGCTGTCGCTGGCCTACTGCATCTTCACCTCCGGCTCCACTGGCACGCCCAAGGGGGCGATGGTGGCCCACGCCGGCATGCTCAACAACATCCTCGGCAAACTGCCGGGCCTGGGCCTGAATGAAGATGACGTGATCGCCCAGAGCGCGCCGCAGTGCTTCGACATCTCCGTATGGCAGACCCTCGCCGGGCTGGTGCTGGGCGCGCGCACGGTGATTTTGGGGGACTGCGTGATGCAGAACCCCGAAGCCCTGGCCGAGGCTGTCGCTCGCCACGGCGTGAGCATTCTCGAGGCGGTGCCGTCGCTGATGCAAAGCCTGCTCGATGCGGGCCTGGAGCGCACGGCGCTGCGCTGGGTGTTGGCCACTGGCGAGGCGCTGCCACCGGCGCTGGCGCGGCGCTGGTTCGAGCGCTACCCCGGCATCCCGCTGATGAACGCCTACGGGCCAGCCGAATGCTCCGACGACGTGGCCTTCCATCCGCTCACCGAGCGCCTGGACGCGTCGCGCAGCAGCGTGCCGATTGGCCGCGCCACTCTGAACAACCGTCTGTACCTGCTCGATAGCGAACTGCAACCGGTGCCGCGTGGTGCAGTGGGGGAAATCTTCGTCGCAGGCGTGGGGGTTGGGCGTGGCTATATGGCCGACCCGGCCCGTACGGCGGCGGTGTTCTTGCCCGATCCCATCGCCAACGACGGCAGCCGCCTGTATCGCACCGGCGATCTGGCACGTTTCCTGGCCAATGGCGACCTGGAGTACGTCGGTCGTACCGACCATCAGGTGAAGATTCGCGGCCATCGTATCGAGTTGGACGAGATCGAAGCCTGCCTGACCCGTTACCCGGGTGTGCGTGAAGCGGTGCTGCTGGCGCGTGACGACCAGCAGCGCGCCAAGGTACTGGTCGCTTACCTGGTGGCCGACCCGCAACCCTCCATCGAGGCGCTGCGCGAGTTCGTGACCGCCAATCTGCCGCCTTACATGCTGCCCAGCGCGTTCATGTTGCTCGAACGCATGCCGCTCAACGCCAACGGCAAGATCGACCGCAAGGCCCTGCCGGCGCCTGACTTCGCCGCACAAAGCGAAGCGCGCTATGTCGCGCCAAGCAGCGCGCTGCAAGCGCAGTTGGCCGAAGCCTGGCAAGCTGTGCTGGGGCTTTCGCGGGTTGGCATTGAGGATCACTTCTTCGAATTGGGCGGGCATTCGTTGTTGGCCACGCAGCTGATTGGCCAGATCGGCAAGCTGTGCGGCAAGGACCTGCCGCTGCGCGTGGTCTTCGAGCGCCCGACCATTGCCGCGATGGCCGAGTGGCTGGAACAACAGCAGGCCAGCGAGACAACCACACCCAAACGTCTGCCGCGTCCGCAGACCCTGCCGCTGTCGTTCGCCCAACAGCGCCTGTGGTTCCTGCAACAACTGCAACCGCACAGCCCAGCCTACAACCTGGCCGGCGCAGTACGCCTGAGCGGCGACCTGCATGTGGCTGACCTGCACGCAGCGGTGCAGGCGCTGGTCGATCAGCACGAAGTCCTGCGTACGCGTTTCGTCAGTGACGGCGGTGAGCCGTCGCAGGTCATCCTTGCCCAGGCCGAGCTGGCCTTGCCGCTGATCGACGTGGACAGCGAGGCGCAACTGCATGCCTTGCTGCGCCAGGACGCAATGACGCCATTCTGCCTGGACAGCGCGCCGCTGCTGCGTGCCTGCCTGTATCGCCTCGGGCCGCAGGCGCACGTGCTGGCGCTCAATTGCCACCATATCGCCGCCGATGGCTGGTCGTTGCAACTGATCATCGACGGTCTCTGCGCCCATTACCGCGCGTTGCGCCATGGGCAAAAACCTGCGTTGGCCGAGGCGCCCATGCAGTACGCCGACTATGCCCTGTGGCAACGTCAGTGGATGGACAGCACGGCCTGCCAGGACGAACTGGCCTACTGGCGCGAGCAGTTGTCCGGCGACTTGCCGGTGCTCGACCTGGCCGCAGACTTCCCCCGTCCTGCGCATGCCAGCCAGGCTGGCGGGCGCGTCGAGCAACGCCTGCCGGATGCGCTCGCAGCGCGTCTGCGGGCATTCAGCGCAAGCCACGGCTGGAGCAACTTCATCCCCATGCTCTGCGCCTTCCAACTGCTGCTGCGCAGCCGCAGCGGCGAGCGCGACATCCTCGTCGGGGTGCCGGCCGCCAACCGTCATCACGCGGCGTTGCAACCGCTGGTGGGCTGCTTCGTCAACACCTTGGTGTATCGCCAGAAACTCGCCGGCACGGCCAGCCTGCTGCAACTGATGCGCGAGTTGCAGGCGTTGTCGGTGGCGGTGCAGTCGCATCAGGATCTACCTTTCGACTACCTGATCGAACAGCTCGGCGTGGCTCGTCAGGTCAGCTACAACCCGTTGTTCCAAGCCATGTTCAACTACTTCCCGGGGCATGCCCTGGAGCGTTTCGAGCTGACCGACCTGATTGCCGAGCCGCTCGATAATCGCCCCGACAGCGCCCTGTGCGATCTGCACCTGGACGTGCGCGACAGCGAACACGGCATTGCCCTGAGCTTGCAGTACAGCAGCGAGCTGTTCCGCGAACAGACCGCCCAGACGCTGCTCGCGCAGTACTTGGCGTTGCTCGATGCCGTGCTCGAACAACCGCAACAACTACTCGGCGAACTCGTCTGGCAGCCCGAGCAGGCTGCGCTGGCACGCCTGCACGGTGAAGCGGTACAGGGGCGTGAAGACATTCTGCAGGCCTTTGCACGGCAGGTCGCCGCGCAGCCCGCTGCCATCGCGGTACAGGCCGGTGAACAGCGCCTGAGCTATGCCGAACTGAACCTGGCGGCCGAGCGCCTGGCGGCTGCCTTGCAGGCCCGTGGTGTTGGCGCCGAAGATCGTGTGGCCTTGCGCCTGCCGCGCGATGCGCGCCTGCCGATGGCCATGCTGGCCATTCTCAAGGCTGGCGCCGCCTACGTGCCGTTGGCTGAGGACACCCCGACCGAGCGCGGCCGTTACATCCTCGCCCATGCGCAGCCGCGGTTGTGCCTGACCAATGCCGAGGCCCTGGCGGAACTGGCCGAGTGGGGCAGTGCGGTCGAGCTGCTGGATGTCGATGCGCTGGTCAGCACCGAACCCTACCGCGCGCCGAACGTGCATCCTGGCCAACTGGCCTACGTGCTGTATACCTCGGGCTCCACTGGCCAACCCAAGGGCGTGGCGATTAGCCGTGGCAATCTGATGAACCTCATGCTCGGCGTGCAGCAGGTGCTGCCGTTGACCACGCATGACCGCGTGCTGGCGCTGACCACCGCGACCTTCGACATCGCCATCGTCGAACTGCTGCTGCCGCTGGGGCGCGGCGCCAGCATCCTGCTCGCCGACCGTGAACAGGTACGCGACCCGCAAGCGCTCGACCGCCTGATCGAAGCCGGCCAGCCAACGGTAATGCAGGCCACCCCGGCCACTTGGCGCATGCTGGTGGCGCACAGTGTTCGCAGTTGGCAGGGCGTGCGCGCGATTTCCGGTGGCGAGGCCCTGCCGTGTGCGCTGGCCGAGGCCATGGAGCAGCGTGGCGCCCAAGTGATCAACGGTTATGGGCCGACCGAGGCCACCGTCTACAGCACCTTCGAGCCGCGTCAAGGCGTGAGCGGTGGGGTGGAGGTGCCAATCGGCCAGCCTGTGGTCAACACCGCCGCCTATGTACTGGATGCCGACTTGCAGCCGGTGGCGCCGGGTGTTTCCGGTGAGCTGTACCTGGCCGGGGCCAACCTGGGGCGTGGTTATTTCGCCGCGCCTGCCCTGAGCGCGGCGAACTTCCTGCCTGATCCGTTCGTGCCGGGCGCGCGCATGTACCGCACCGGCGACCGCGTGCGACGCAATCCCCATGGCAGCCTGGACTATCAGGGGCGCCTGGACTTCCAGGTCAAGTTGCGTGGTTTCCGTATCGAGCTGGGCGAGATCGAGGCTCTGTTGGCGCGGCTCGACGGGGTGCGCGAAGCGGCCGTGGTGCTACTGGGCAGCGGCGACAGCGCGCGCCTGGTGGCTTACTACTCGGTCACGCCGACGGCGAGTGCTGAGCTGAACGATGCCGCGCTACGTGTGCAACTGGCGCAGCACCTGCCGGACTACATGCTGCCGAGCCAGTTCGTACGCCTCGACAGCTTGCCGCTGAGCCCCAGCGGCAAGGTCGAGCGCAAGGCGTTGCCAGCGCCACGCCAACACGAAGGTCAGCGCGACAGCGCGCTGAGCGAACCGTGGGAGGCACAACTGGCCGAACTGTGGTGCGAGTTGCTGGGTTGCCATGTGGTGGGCGCCAGCGACAATTTCTTCGCCCTCGGCGGCCATTCGCTACTGGCAGCACGCCTGGTGGCGCGCATCGCCGAGCGTTACGCGCGGCGCTTGCCGCTGCGTTGCGTGTTCGAGCGCCCGACCTTGGGTGAACTGGCGGCCAGTCTGGCCACTGCCGAGAGCGCAGGCGAGGGCATTCTGCGACCATTCGGCGAGGCGTCGGCACCGCTGCACTTCACTCAGCAACGGCTGTGGTTCCTCGACCGTTTGCAGGGCGACACCCAGGCTTACCACCTGTCACTGGCCATGCACCTGCACGGTAACCTGCAAGCCGAGGTACTGGAGCGCGCACTGGCAAAACTGGTGGAACGCCAGCACAGCTTGCGCAGCGTGTTCAGCGAGACTCAAGCGGGGGCGCGGCAGCAAGTCGTGCCATTGCACGGCACGTTGCTCAGTGTCGAGCCTTTGCAACAGGGTGTGCATTCAGCGGCCTTCGCCCGCACCTTGAGCGAGGAATCGCAGCGCGCCTTCGATCTTGGCGCGACGCCGCTGTGGCGGCTGCGGCTGTATCAGGGCGAAGGGCAGAGCGTGCTGCAAGCCACCTTGCACCACATCATCGCCGATGCCCGTTCGCTGGAGATCTTCTTCGATGAGCTGCAACGTCTTTACCTTGCCGAACTGAACGCAACCGAGGCCACCCTGGTGCCGCTGCCGTTGCAGTTCAGCGATGTAGCCGCCAGTTGGCAGACGCCTGCCGGCCAGGCACGTATCGAGGCGCAGTTGGACTACTGGCGCCAAGCACTGGCCGGCGAGCCGCCGGTGCTGGACCTGCCCACCGACCTGCCACGCCCAGCCGAGCAGGGCTATCACGGGCGGCGCCTGCGTTTCGAGCTGCCCGCCGAGTTGGTCGAACGCCTGCGTAGCACCGCGCAGCGTCATGGCCTGACGGCCTTCGCGCCGCTGCTGGCGGCTTGGAAAGTGCTGCTGGCCAGACATTCCGGCCAGCGCGAGCTGTGGATCGGGCTGCCGGTAGCGCAGCGTCAGCAGGCGCACACCGACAATCTCATCGGCTATTTCGCCAGCACCCAGGTACTGCGCAGCCAGATCGACCCGCTGCAATCGGTGGCGTCGTTCTGGCAGGCGTTGCAAGCCACCCACCTGAGCGCCCAGCAGCACGGCGACGTGCCTTTCGAGCGACTGGTGGAAGCCTTGCAGGTGCGCCGCGATCTCAGCCATACGCCGCTGTTCCAGGCGCTGTTCAACCTGATTCAGCGCGATGACGTGGCGGCTGTCGGCCACGGCTTTGCCGGGCTGTCGGCGCAGCGCCTGGATGTCGAGAGCGACAGCGCCCTGGTGGACATCGGCCTGCATATCGAGCAGCACGGCAGCGCCTGGCACTGCGTATTGGAGTACAACACCGAGCTGTTCGTCGCCGGCACCATGCAGCGCTACGCCAACGAGTACCGTCACCTGCTCGACGGTATGCTGGCACGGCCCGAGGCGCGCCTGTGGGATATCGACCTGGCCAATGCCGATCAGGCCCTGACCCGCCGCCCGTGGAACCTGCCCGCGCATGCGCTGAGCCAGACGCCGGATCTGATCGCGCGCTTCGAGCGCCAGGCCCTGGACACCCCGGATGCGCTGGCGGTGGATTGCCAGGAGCAGCGTTACAGCTATGCCCAGCTCAACGCCCAGAGCAACCGCCTGGCCCACTGGCTGCGCGGCCAGGGTGTCGGCTGCGATGATCTGGTCGCGCTGTGCCTGACCCGAGGCCCCTGGCTGCTGCCCTGCATCCTGGCGATCCACAAAGCCGGCGCGGCCTACCTGCCGCTGGACCCACAACAACCGGGCGCACGCCTGCGCTTTATCATCGAGCATGCGCGGCCACGGCTGGTGCTCAGCGAGCAGGCCTGCGCTGAGGTGCTCGGCGGTGTCGACAGCCTTGCAGTCGAGCACCTGCCGCTGGACGAACAGCCAGCGCACGACCTGGCACTACCGGTGTCGCCGCTGCAACTGGCCTACGTGATCTACACCTCAGGCTCCACCGGTACGCCGAAGGGCGTACAGGTCAGCCGTGGCAACCTGAGCAACCTGCTTGCTGGCCTTGATCGCCAGTTGCCGCTGACGGCCAAGGACGTCTGGCTGGCCAGCACCACCTACGCCTTCGATATGTGCAAGCCGGAGCTGTTTCTGCCGCTGCTCAACGGCGCGGCCATCCTCCTTGCACGTCGCGAACAGGTGGTCGATGGCCATCGCCTGTTCGAACTGCTGCGCCGTGCCACCGTGTTCCAAGCCACGCCTGCCGGCTGGCAGATCCTGCTGGAAACCGGGCGTGACGACTGGCCAGCCCTGCGCGGCCTGATCGGCGGCGAAGCCGTACCGGCGGAACTGGTGAGTGTGCTGCAGGCCAAGGGGGTGCGGCTGATCAACGCCTATGGCCCGACCGAAACCACGGTCTGGTCTACCACCCAGGCGCTGCGCGAGGTGCCGGCCGGGGTCGCCGATATCGGCATGCCGCTGCTCAACACCCGTTGCTACGTGCTCGATGAATGCCTGCGGCCAGTGCCGCTGGGCAGCACCGGCGAGCTGTACATCGCCGGCAGCGGGGTGACCCGTGGCTATCAGCGAGCGCCTGCGATCAGCGCAGCGGCATACCTGCCCGATCCGTTCGCCAGCGAACCTGGCAGCCGCATGTACCGCACCGGCGACCTGGTGCGCCGCCGTAACGACGGCTGCTTGGCCTATGTCGGCCGCGCCGATTTCCAGGTCAAGGTGCGTGGCTTGCGCATCGAGCCGGGCGAAATCGAATCGTTGCTGCGCCGTTACCCCGGCGTGGAAGAGGCGGTGGTGATGCTCGATGCACGCAGCCACAGCCTGTTCGCCTGGCTGCAAGCCGCAAGCCCAGTCGACGAGGCAGCGCTGCGCCGTCACCTGGAAAACCTGCTACCGGCCTACATGGTGCCGGCTGGCTTCATCCAGGTGCAGCGTTTCGCCCTCAATGCCAACCACAAGATCGACCGCAAGGCCCTGCCGGCGCCGCAAGCGCAAACCGAGCAAGGTGTGGCGCCGCGTACCGCGCTTGAGCACGAACTGGCCGAGCTGTGGCAGGAGCTGCTGGATCTGCCGCAGGTCGGCGTGCTCAGCAGCTTCTTCGAGCTGGGTGGCCACTCGCTGTTGGCGATGCGTCTGATGACCCGCGTGGAGAGCCGCTTCGGCGTCAAGGTCGAGCTGCGCAGCCTGTTCCACAACCCGACCATTGCTGGCCTGGCCGAACAGATCGAAAACCCGCAGCGGCCTTCGACTGACCAGGCCCTGGATGAGATGCAGCGTTTGCTGGCAGAGATGGAAGACTGAAGATGAATGCGACCAACCAACAGGCGTTTGTCGAGATCGCCCAGCGCCTGGCCTCACTGCCGGCGGACAAGAAGCAGCTGTTCCGTGAGCGCCTGGCCGAGAAGGGCATCGATAGCTGGCGCCTGCCCATTGTCCCGACCACTGGCGCGCAGGCAGCGGTGCCGCTGGCCCATGCGCAACTGCGCTTTCTCACGGCCGAGGCCGTGAGCGGCCGTGCGCTGTACAACCTCTGCTCGGTACTGCGCTTCGATGGGCGTCTGGATCTGGCGTGTCTACAGCAGGCCATGCAGCAACTGGTGGAGCGGCACGCGATCCTGCGCACGCGCTACGTGCCTGATACAGCAGGCCGCTTGCAGGCGCATTGCGAGCCCTGGACGGCGGGCCTGCCGGCAGTCGAGCCGCTCCCACGCGAGGCCCTTGCCGACCCGCAGCAATGGTGCGCCGACGAGTACGCCCGGCAACTGGCCGAGCCGTTCGACCTGAGCCGAGAAGTGCCGTGGCGCTGGCGCGCATTCAGCGAGGTCGAGCAGGGCAGCACCTGGCTGTTCTTCACCATCCACCATGTTGCCTACGATGCCTGGTCGGCCCAGCAACTGACCCGCGAACTGGCCGAGGGCTACCGTGCCCTGAGCCTGGGTGTGCCCGCCCAGTTGCCGGCGCTCGACATCCAGTACGCCGACTATGCCGCCTGGGAGCACGAGTGGCTGGCCAGCGACGCTTGCCGCCAGCAGCTCGATTACTGGCGCAGCCAGTTGGCCGATGCCCCAGGACCGCTGGCCTTGCCCTGCGACCATCCGCGTCCGCCTGCCCATCAGCGCCGCCACAGTGGCGCGGTACGCGTCCGTGAACTGCCGGCTGAAGTGTCCACGCAGGTGGATGCGGCCGTCCGCGAGCAGGGCGTGACCCTGTACATCTTTGGCCTGACCGCCTTCGCCTGGCTGCTGGCGCGCTACAGCGGCGAGCGTGACCTGTGCCTGGGTACGTCGGTGGCACAACGCGATCGCCCCGAGCTGGCACCGTTGATTGGCCCGTTGCTCAACACCCTGGTCATTCGCCAGCGCCTGGAAGACGACCCGGACTTTCGCAGCGCCCTGCTGCGTACCCGCGACAGTGTGGCGGCGGCATTCGACCAGCAGACCCTGCCGTACGAAAAGGTTCTCGAAGCCCTTGACCGGCCGCGTTCCAGCCCGTTGTTCCAGGCCATGTTCGTGCAGGTGGAATTGCCGGAAAGCCGCACCCTGAGCCTGCCGGGGGTCAGCGTCGAGGTGCTCGACCCGCCGCAGCGCCACGCCCGTTTCGATCTCACCCTGCGCCTGCTGCGTGGCGCCGACCAGCGCCTGCGCTGCGAGCTGGAATACAGCGACGAGCTGTTCGAGGCGGCCACCGTCGAGCAACTGCTCGACGATCTGCAAGCCATTCTGCAGCAGGCCGCGACCAACCCTGGCCAGCGCTTGTCGGCGCTACGCCTGGCGTCTCCGGGCAGCCAGTTGCAAGGGCCGGCGCTGGGCGCCAACCCTGAGCCACTGGACCGACAGGTGCAACAGTGGGCGGTGCGCACGCCGCAAGCCCCGGCGCTGTGCGATTCCCGGCAATCGCTGGCCTATGGCGATCTGGCGAATGCCGTGCAGGCACTGGCGTTACGCCTGGCCGAGCAAGGCGTGGGCCCCGGCCAGGTCATCGCCCTGTGCATGCCGCGCAGCGCCGAGCAGGTGCTGGCGATGCTGGCTTGCTGGCAACGTGGTGCAACGTGCCTGTTCCTCGACCCGGCGCAGCCTGTGCAGCGCTTGCAGCAACTGCTTGAAAACAGCGCAGCGAGCCTGTTGCTGAGCCTGGCCGAGGCGCCCGCGCTGAACGGCGCGCTCGCGCATCTGCACCTGAGCGCTGCCGACCTTGCTGCCCCCGCACCTCGCCAGCCTGTGCCCAGCCTTAGCCAGCCCGAGCAGGCCGCGTACCTGATCTACACCTCAGGCTCCACCGGCCAGCCCAAGGGCGTGCTGGTCAGCCATGCGAACCTGGCGCATTACGCCGCTGCCGTCAGCCAACGCCTGCAAGCGCGCGCCGCTAGCCGTTGGGCGACCCTGGCCACGGTCGCTGCCGACCTTGGCCTGACCTGCGTCTTCGCCGCCTTGCACGCAGGTGATCCACTGATCCTGCCGGAGGCCGCATTGGCCTTCGATCCACCTGGCTGGGCCGATTTTCTCGCGCAACATCCGGTGGACTGCCTGAAAATCGCGCCCTCGCATTTGCGTGGCCTACTGGCGCTGGACGATGCCCGGCGGGTACTGCCACGGCAGTTGCTGATCCTGGGCGGCGAAGGCTTCGATGCAGCGCTGTTCGGGCGCATCCGCGAACTGGCGCCAGCGCTGCGCGTGTTCAACCACTATGGCCCGTCGGAAACCACCGTCGGCGTAATCTGTGGCGAGGTCACCGAGGCCGGGCAGGGCACTTACCTGGCGCTGGGCCAACCATTGGCCGACACCGAGCTGCGTATCGTCGATGCGACCGGCCAGCCGGTGCCGCGTGGCGTGGCGGGCGAGCTGCTGATCGGCGGCCCACAGGTCGCGCTGGGCTACCTTGGCCAGCCGCACGTCACTGCTGGCGCCTTCATCGATGAGGCTGGGCGGCGTTTCTACCGCAGCGGTGATCGGGTCCGCTTGGATCAGCATGGGCGTTTGGCGTTCCTCGGGCGCCAGGACGATCAGGTGAAGATTCGCGGCTTCCGCGTAGAACCCGGTGAGGTCAGTGCCTGGCTGAGTCAGCAGTCGCCAGTCCGTGAAGCTGCCGTGCTGGCCTGCGAGATTCAGGGGCGCTTGCAGCTGGTCGCCTATGTTGCACCGCGCCTGACCCCGGACGTGCTGAACGCCATCCAGGCGCAGGCCCGGGCGCAGTTGCCCGAACCGCTGCAACCCGCGTACTGGCAGAGCCTGGACGCCTTGCCACTGACCGCCAATGGCAAGCTGGATCGCCGCGCCTTGTCCGAGCCCGAAACCAACCTGACGGCAGACGAGGGCGGACAGGCCCCCCTGGGCGTCAGCGAGCAATTGCTGGCCAAGCTGTGGTGCCAGGTACTTGGTTGCGCGACGGTCACTCGCCAGGACGATTTCTTCGCCCTTGGCGGCGATTCGATTCTCAGCTTGCAACTGATCGGCCTGGCTGCACGCGAAGGGCTGCGCTTGCAGCCACGCGACGTGCTGGAACAATCCACCCTGGCGGGCATGGCAGCCTGCGCCGAATGCCGCGCACAGCCACGGCTGGCGCTTATTCTGGCAGCCTTTCGCGAGCTGCTGGCGCAGCCGCAACTGGGGCCGGACGATGACTTCTTCGCCGCAGGTGGCGATTCGATTCTGAGCCTGCAACTGATCGCGCGACTGCGTCAGGCTGACCTGCGCCTGATGCCGCGCCAACTGCTGGAAAACCCCACGCCGCGTCAACTGGCAGCCGTCCTGGAACCGGCGCCGGCTGCTCGCAGCGCAGCTGTTGCGCCGCCAGCTTCGGTCAGTGCCATGGCACGGCTGTCGCATGCCCAGGAGCGGTTGTGGTTCATGCAGCAGCTCGAACCCGAAGCCACCGCCTACAACGTCACGCAACTGCTGGCCTTGCAGGGTGAACTGCATGTGTCACGCCTGCGCAGCGCCTGCCTGAGCCTGATCGAACGTCACGAAGCCCTGCGCTGCCGTTTCTTCGAGGACAATGGGCTGGTACGTCAGCGTCTGGTGGAGGTGCCCGAGGCCAGCTTCACCCTGCACGATCTGCGCGCAGCGCCGGCAGAGGCACGGGAGGCGGCAATTGCCCTGGCTGCGCAGCGGGTCTTTGACCTGGCGCACGGGCCGCTGGTGGCCATCGACCTGTTCCAGATCGCAGAAGACGACTATCGCTTGCTGTTCAACGCACACCATATCGCCGTGGACGGCTGGTCCATGGGGCTGTTGGTGCAGGATCTGGCCGCGCTCTACGAGGGCCGCCAGCCTGTGCCCGGCACTGGCCTGCTGCAAGTGATCGAAGCGCAGCGCCAGGCCCTGGAAGGGGATGCTGGGCAGAGACTGCTCGATTACTGGCAACAGCGCCTGGAGGGTTTGAGTGACGAGGCGCTGACATTAAGCGAAAGCCCGCGCCCGGCACTCCAGGCGTATGCCGGCGCGCGCGAGCAGTTCGCGTTGTCCAGCGAGCTGACCTCGGCTATCGCGGCCCGTGCCAAGCAGCTTGGGGTGACCCCCTTCGTGCTGTACTTCGCTGCGCAGCAACTGCTGCTCTGGAAACACTCCGGGAGCCGCGACTTTGCCATTGGCCTGCCGGTGTCGGGGCGCGAGGCGGCGGACAGCCAGGCGTTGGTCGGCCTGTTCGTCAACACCCTGGCCTATCGCGTGCAGCTCAATGAGCGGCAAAGCCTGGAGCATTTCCTGCAACACCTGGGCCTGCGCTTGGCGGATGACCGGGCGCATGAGCACTTGCCGTTCGAGCGTCTGCTCGACGTGCTACAGGTCGAGCGTAGCCTCGACCGCACGCCGTTGTTCCAGGTCATGTTCAACTACCAGGTCGATCACCTCGGCGAGCGCAGCCTGCAACTGCCAGGGGTCACGGTCGCGTCGCTGGCCTTGCCGCAGGCAGCGATCAGCGCCAAGTTCGACCTGACCTTCAACCTGTTCAGCCAGGGCCGTGGCGATGCTGCCAGCAGCCAACTGATCGTCGAGTACGCTACCGCGCTGTTCGACCCGGCGCGTATCCAGTGCCTGGTGGACGACTACCTGGGCGTGCTGGCGAGCCTGGCGCATGTCGATCTGCGCCAGCCGCTGCTGGCGCTGCCACTGCTCTCGGTGCAACGCCTGCACCGCGCAGGCGATGCTGCCCCATTGCAAGCCGAGGCGGATTTCGTGACCCGCTTCGAGGTTCAGGCTGCCTTGCATCCCGAGCGCACCGCCGTGTTCTGCCGCGACCGACAACTGAGCTATGGGCAGTTGCAGGCCCAGGCCAACCAGCTTGCACACTGGTTGTTGGCGCAAGGTGTGACGGCAGAGTCGACGATCGCCTTCTGCCTGCCGCGCGACGAGCGCCTGCTGGTCTGCGTGCTGGGCATCCAGAAAGCAGGGGCGCAGTACCTGCCGCTCGATCCGAGCCATCCGCCTGCGCGGCAACTGGCCATTATCGAGCGGGCACGGCCGCACCTGCTGCTGTGCGATGTTCAACCGGCGCATTGCCCGGCCACGTTGCGCTGCCCGCGTTGGCAGGACCTAGCGTTGCAAGCGCAACCGACCGATGTACCGGCGTTGCCAAGGCACTTGCAGCAACTGGCCTACACCCTCTACACCTCCGGCTCCACCGGGCAGCCCAAGGGCGTGCAGATCAGCCGGGGCAATTTTGCCAACTTCCTGCTGGCGATGGAGCGCGCCTTGCCGCTCGATGGCGTGCATCGCTACCTGGCGCTGACCACCGTGACCTTCGATATCAGCGGCCTGGAACTGTGCCTGCCGTTGGTGCGCGGGGGCAGTGTGGTGCTCGCCGATGACGAGCAACGCCAGGACCCGCTGCTGCTGGCGCAACTGATCGTCGAACAGTCGGTGGAACTGATCCAGGCCACTCCGGCGACCTGGGCCATGCTGTTGCAGGGCGATCGCCAAGTACTGGCTGGGCGGATCGCCCTGGCCGGTGGCGAGGCGCTGGCGGCGGACATGGCCAGCGAGCTGAAGCAATTCGTTGGTTGTCTGATCAACGTCTACGGGCCGACCGAAACCAGCGTCTGGTCGACCCAGACGCTGGTGCAGGCGCTGCATCAGCCAGTGGTGCCGATTGGCCGGCCGCTGCTTAACACGCGCTGCCATGTGCTCGATGAGTTTCTCTGTGAGGTTCCGCCAGGACGTACCGGCGAATTGTATATCGCAGGCCTTGGGCTGGCACGTGGCTATGCCGAGCAGCCGGCGTTGAGCGCCGAGCGTTTCATCGCTGACCCGTTCGGCGGCGCGGGTGGGCGCCTGTACCGCACTGGCGATCTGGCCCGCTGGCAGGCCGATGGCCAGTTGTATTTCCTGGGCCGTAGCGACGATCAGATCAAGCTGCGCGGCTTCCGTATCGAGCTGGGCGAGATCGAGGCGGCACTGCTCGGTCACCCTGGAGTCGCCCAGGCGGTGGTGGCGGTGCAGGGCGAACAGCTGGCTGCGTTCTGGGTTGCCAGCGCGGCTGGCGAGCCTGACGCAGAGGCGCTGCGCGACTATCTACAGGCACGTCTGCCGGTGTACATGCTGCCAACCCATTTGCAGGCGCTGCCGGCATTGCCGCTCAACAGCAACGGCAAGGTAGATCGCCGGCAATTGCCGCAGTTGCGCAACCTGCAAGCGGCGGCCGCGCTCAGCGTGCAGCGGCCGATGAACGCCAGCGAGGCGCTGCTGAGCGAAATCTGGGGCCAGGTATTGCAGCGTGAGCAGGTGCCGCTCGATGGGCATTTCTTCCAACTCGGCGGGCACTCGCTGATGGCCGCGCAGGTGCGCTCGCGTCTGCGCGAGCAAGGCTTCGAGGTGCCGCTGCGCTGGCTGTTCGAAACGCCTGTGCTGACCGAGCTGGCGGCGCGCCTGGACACCCAGGCCACGGTTATCGACCCGGCGAGTTCGAGCATCACGCTGGTCGATCGGCATATCGACCAGCCGCTGTCGCCTGCGCAGCAACGGGTCTGGTTGATGCAGCAACTGCAACCGAGCGACAGCAGCTTCAATATGAGCAGCAACGTGCGCCTGCGTGGCGCCCTGGATACCCAGGCGTTGCAGCAGGCCTTGCAGCGTGTGGTCCGGCGCCATGCGATCCTTCGCACCACCTACCATCAGCAGCAGGGCGAGGCGCGTCAGCGCATTCAGGCGGATTCTGCGTTGACGTTGCAAGAGCTGACCCTGAGCCAGGCACAGTGGGCGCAGGCGGCGCATGAGGTGGCCGCTCGCCCGTTCGACCTGAGCGTCGAGGCGCCACTGCGCGCGGTTCTGTATCGCCTGGGCGAGCAGGAACATGTGCTACAACTGGTACTGCACCATATCGCCTCCGACGGCTGGTCCGGCTCGGTGCTGATCAGTGAGCTGGTCGAAGGCTACGAGGCCTACAGCCAGGGCCAGACTCCCGTGGAGCACGAACTGGCGATTCAGTACGTCGACTATGCCGCCTGGCAGGTTTCTGCGCCGCTGCGCGCGCGTCAGCGCCAGGGGCAGCAGTTCTGGCAACGTACGCTGGCGGGGATACCGAGCCAGGTGCCGTTGCCGTTCGACTTCCCACGCGCCGAGCGCGACAGCGGGGGTGGTGCTGCCTTGGACTTCCAGTTGCCAGCCGCAACGCTGGCCCGCCTGGAGGCCTTGCAGCGTGACAGCGGCGTGTCGCTGTTCATGCTGCTGCTAACCGTTTATGCGGCCGTGCTGCAACGCGAAACCCAGGGCCGCGATCTGGTCATCGGGACCGACGTGGCCAACCGCGAACACCCAGCTACCGAAGCGCTGATCGGCTTCTTCGTCAACCTGCTGGCGTTGCGTATTCGCCCGCAACCGGAGCTGAGTTTGCGTGAACAGGCGGCCTTGGTACGCGATGTTTGCCTGGATGCCTTCGCCTGGCAGGACACGCCGTTCGAGCAAGTGGTGGAATGCCTCGATTTGCCGCGCGTGGCCAACCAACATCCGCTGTTGCAGACCCTGTTCGTGTTGGACAACACGCCGCGTCAGCCGCGCCGCCTGGGCAACCTTGAAGTCACGCCGCTGAGCAGCGAGCAGCAACATTCCAAGTTCGACATGGCGCTGTTCGCCACTGCCGAGGGTGATGCCCTCAGCCTGCGCTGGGTGTACCGCACTAGCCTGTTCCGCCCAGCTACCATCGAGCGCTTGCGCGACAGCTTCGTGGCGCTGCTGGATGCTGCGCTGGATGCCCCGGACCGCCCCATCGATGCCTTACCCATGCCTTCCAAGGGAACCGCTGCCATGTCCAGTACCACGGACAACCCGCTGCAACGCAAGATGAGCAAGCTCGGCAAGCTGCGCCACAATGGCCCGACTGCCGCAGCCGCACCGATCGAAACCCGCCCCCTGCACGCCGGTTCCAGCTTCCCCCTGCTGGTGCAACTGCGCGAGCGCGAGCTGGCCCCTGCGGTGTGGGCTGAGGCCCATCGCGATCAGGTGGAGGGCTGGTTGCGCGAGCACGGGGGGATTCTCTTCCGTGGTTTCGATCTGCCGACCCCGGCGGACTTCGAGCAGTTCTGCCAGGCGCTGTGCCCGGAGCTGTACGGCCAGTACGGCGATCTGCCGAAGAAGGAGGGTGGCAACAAGATCTATAAGTCCACGCCCTATCCGAAGGACCGGATGATCATGTTCCACAACGAAAGTGCTCACCAGCATCGCTGGCCGCGTCGGCAGTGGTTCTATTGCGAGACGCCGGCGACCCACGGCGGGGCCACGCCGATTGTCGACAGCCGCCAGGTGTACCGCGAGCTGCCTGCCTGGTTGCAGGACAAGCTGCGTCGCAAGCAACTGATGTATGTGCGCAACTTCAGCGCAAGCCTTGATGTCAGCTGGCAGCACTTCTTCCAGACTGAGGAGCCTGCCGAGGTCGAGCGCATCTGCCGTGAGGGTGGGATCGTGTTCGAGTGGCGCGGCAGCAACGAACTGCACACGCGCCAAGTGTGCCCGGCGGTGATCCTCCATCCACTGACCGGCGATGCCAGCTTCTTCAACCAGATCCAGCTTTACCATCCGGCGTTTCTCGATGCCGATATTCGCGAGCAATTCCTCCAGGGGCGCGATAGCGTCATGCCCCGGCAGGTGTTCTACGGAGATGGCAGCGAACTGGAAGAGGCCGCCATTGAGGCGATCAATAGCGCTTACGAGCGGTGTGCGGTGCGCTTCGACTGGCAGCGCGGCGATGTGGTGATGCTCGACAACATGCTTGCCGCGCATGCCCGCGACCCTTTCGAGGGCGAGCGACGTATCGTCGTGGCCATGGGCGATATCTATCGCCGCGATCAGGTCGCAGCCGCACCGGCTACGACTGAGGAAACTGCTCTGGAGATGACACCATGATGGACCTTGGCCTGCCTCTTTCACCGGCCCAGAAGCAATTGGCCGATGCCAACCCGCAGGCGTACCGCTGGGTGCGCATGACGCTCACCGGCGTAGCACCCGAGCAGGTCGAACAGCGCCTGCGTGAGTCCCTGGAGCAACACGACGCGCTGCGCCTGCGTTATCTGCGTCCGCATGGTGCCACCGGCCTGCGCCAGCGCGTGGTCGCGCCGCACGAACTGCGCCTGGACTGGCGTCAGGCGGGTGCGGGCAGCGATGTGGTGGCCTGGCAGCGCGACGCTCAAGCCCAGTGCCAGACCCAGCAGCCCGATCTGCTCGCCTGGTGGTGCGATCAGCAACTGTGGCTGGCGCTGCCGGCCTGCTCGCTGGATCTGCACAGCCTTGAGCAACTGCGCGGCAAATTGCTGGGTCAGGGCACGCCAGGGGAGGCCGAACCGATGCAGTACAGCGACTACGCCGACTGGATCACCGGCCTGCAACTGGACGAGGACGCCGAGCAGGGCGTGCAGTTCTGGCGCAACCTGGCCTTGCAGGAGGTGCCGGGGATGCGTCTGATCGAGCGCTATGGCATGGCCAGTGGTGCCCGGGGCTGCGTACAGCAGGCGCTTGACCCTGCCCTGTGCGGTGCGCTCAAGGCACTGGCGGCGGGCGAGGCGCTGGCCATCGAGCCACTCGCCCTGGCTGCCTGGGGCGCGTTGCTCGCCCGCTTGAACGGTCAGCGTCATGCGCAGTTGGGCTTGCAGCACGATCCGCGTGACGACTATGAGCAGTTGCAGGGCGCCTTTGGGCTGTTCGAGCAAACGCTGCCCATGCAGGTGCATGTGTCCGAGCACGCCAGTTGGGTCAGCCTGGCCCGACAGCTGGCCCGGCAACTGGAAAACGCTGTGCTCTGGCAGGAGTACCTCGGCCAGGCCGAGCTGCTACCTGAGTGGCGGGCCAGCTATCAGGCCGGGCTGCGTGTGCAGCATCTGGCTGACCTTAAGGCCTTGCAGGCCTTGTCCTTCGACACGCCGGTGGAATTGCAACTGCACTGGCTGCTGGATGACGCCGGCCAAGGCCAGTTGGGGCTGACGTACGACAGCGGATTGTATCGGCGTGAGCAGATGCAGTTGTTGCTGCGCCGTTACGTGCACTGGATCGGCCAACTGCTGCAGGCGCCGCAAGCGCCGCTGGACGGTCTGGATGCCTTGCTGGCCGAAGAAGCGCAGCCCACTGCGCTTGATGCAGAACTACCGGTGGACGTCGATATCATCGAGCGCTTGCGTGCCCATGCGCGTCACCAGCCGCATAGCCCAGCGCTGCGCGATGGCCGGCAGCTGTTGAGCTATGCCGAGGTAGACGCGCTGAGCGACCGGGTTGCCGGCAGTTTGCAACAGGCCGGTGTTGGCCCAGATCAGGTCGTGGCGTTGCTGCTGCCGCGTGGCGCGCAGATGCTGATCGCCATGCTGGCCTGCTTCAAGGCTGGTGCGGCCTATCTGCCATTGGATCCGGCGCTGCCACCGCTGCGCCTGGCCAGTATTCTTGAGGATTGCCAACCGGCGCTCGTGCTGCAACTGGATGAGTCGGGCCAGGTCTGCGAGCTGCCCAGCCTGAGCTGGTCGCAGGCCAGCAGCGCCGAACCACTCGCGACGCCTGTGGCCAGCGCGCCGCAGCACCTGGCCTATGTGCTCTATACCTCGGGCACCAGCGGCAAGCCCAAGGGTGTGCAGATCGAGCAGGGCCAGCTACGCCACTACGCGAGCCAGATCACTCACGCGCTGAATCTGCCGGCAGGTGCCCATTATGGGCTGGTCTCGTCGCTGCTTGCGGACCTGGGCAATACCGTGCTGTACCCAGCCTGGCTGCAAGGCGGCTGTGTGCACCTGCTGAGCCAGGCCAGTGTCACTGATGCGCAGGCGTTCGCCGATGAACTGCGCGAGCATCCACTGGATGTGCTGAAAATCGTTCCCTCGCACCTTGAGGCCCTGATCGGTGAGCATCCGCTGGAAGGTGTGCTGCCACGTCAGGTATTGGTGCTTGGCGGCGAAGCGGTGAGCGAAAGCCTGCTGGCGCGCTTGGCACAGGCAGGCTCCGGTTGCCGCCTGTACAACCACTACGGGCCGAGCGAGACCACGGTCGGCGTGCTCTGGCGGGCCATCGACAGCGAGCAGGGAATCAGCGGCACGGCCTTGAACCAGGTGCTCGGCAACAACCGTATCTCTCTGCTCGACGAACAACAGCGCCCCGTGCCTGGCGGGCAAGCGGGCGAGCTGTGCGTGGCTGGTGCCAGTGTTGGCCGCGGCTACCTGGGTGATGTCGGCAGTTCGGCATTCGGCCAGGACCGGCACTCCGGCGCGCGGTTGTACCGCACTGGCGACCTGGCGTTGCGCCAGGCCGATGGCGCCTTGCGCATTCTAGGGCGTAATGACCAACAGGTGAAAATTCGCGGTTTTCGTCTGGAGCTGGCGGAGGTCGAGCAGGCGTTGCGCGGCGTGCAGGGCGTGCAGCAAGCGGCAGTGTTGCTCGATGGTGAGCGCCTGTTGGCCTTCATCGTCGAACAGCCAGGGCAGGGCAGGGCTGAGCACCTGCTGCGCGACGACCTGGCCCAGCAACTGCCGGAGTACATGCTGCCGGCCGGCATCTTCGCCCTGAAAACCCTGCCGCTGAACAGCAATGGCAAACTCGATCGGCAAGCGCTGCTGGAACGTGCCCGGCAGCGTCTGCAAGGTGCGCGGGTGGCCCCGGTCGGCGAGCTGGAAAGCGCCGTGCTGGACATCTGGTGCCGCGTGCTGGGGGTCGAAGATCTCGGCGTGACCGACAACTTCTTCGCCATCGGCGGACATTCCCTGGCGGCGATCAAGGTAGTGGCTCTGATTCGCGAGCAACTGGGGCTTCATCCGCCAACCAATCTGCTGTTCGAGCGTCAGACCGTGCGCGAGCTGGTGCAAGGCCTCGATCAGGGCGCGAGCAGCGAGGGCTGGCAGGTGCTGAACGATGCAGCCGGCGATGCGCCGGCCTTGCTGCTGGTCCATGGCGCGGATGGCAACCTGAAAGACTACCGAACGTTGCTCGCGCAACTTGGCCAGAGCCAGGCCGTTTATGGCCTGACGGCATTTGACGAGCAATGGCAAAGCCAGGATATGGACAGGCTGCTGCAACGCTATGTGCAGAGCATTCCCGAGTCGCTCAAGCAGCGCCCACTGGTGGTGCTGGGCTGGTGCCTGGCTTCGCGCCTGGCACTGCTGTTGATTGCGCACCTACAATCAGCTGGCTTCAACATCATGGCCTTGGCGGCGGTGGATCATGATCCGCAGCGCAGCCTTATAGGCGACGGTGACGAGGGCGGGCAATTACTCGCCGACCTGGTGTTCCTGTGTCGCAGCCGTTCGCAGCCGTTGGGCGATACATTGCGCGAGCGCTTGGCCCGGCAACTGGTCGATTGCGATTATGCCGAGGGCGTGAGCCGCCTGTTGGCCGATGCCGAGGTGCGCGAGCATCTGCAATGGCACGGCGCTGAGGCCGAGTTGCAGGCCGCGATGGTGCGCTACCGGACGATCAAGACGCGTCTGTACGAACAAGCCTTGCCGGTGGTCGATGTGCCCATCTGGTTGTGGCGCAGCAATGCCCATCGTGATCTGCGTGCAGCCTGGCAGACGCATACGCGCGCGGCGGTACGTGATCTGAGTCTGGATGTCGGCCATCACGCAATCCTTGCCGAGCCGCGCCTGAGCGCGGATTTGTTGTCCCTGCTGGCGCCAAGCACTGCGCCGCAACACCAAGCCGAAAAGGTGCCCAACTGATGATGTTATTGAAGGAGCTGCTGCACGATGCGCGCTGGCGGATTTTCCTGGCGGTGCTGTGCAGCGCCTTGAGTGCGGCCAGCAGTATCGGCCTGATCGGCTACATCAACCGCAGCCTGGAGCAGGGGCTGGATAACCTGAGCCAGGCACTGGCGCTGTTCGCCGGTCTGCTGGTGCTGTTGTTCGTCAGCGGGACTTTAGCCCAGTGGCTGCTGGTGCAGATTGGCCATCGCCTGGTCTATCAATTGCGCCTGCGCCTGGTGGGCAAGGTGCTGGGCACCGCCTTGGAGCGCATCGAGCGACTGGGCGGTCCGCGCATCTACAATGCGCTGACCAAGGACGTGACCGCCGTGGCCACGGCCTTCAAGCAACTGCCGATCTCGCTGTACAACGGTTTGCTGCTGCTGGCGGGCTTGGCGTACATGGCTTGGCTGAGTTTGCCCTTCTTCGCCCTGACCCTGGCGGTGATCGCCTTCGGTGTACTGCTCGATGTGCTGCTCGGGCGCCAGGTCAAGCACCTGATGCAGCAGGTGCGCCAGCAGGATGACCGCTTGACCGAACAGTTCGAGGCGACCATCAGTGGCCGCTGCGAACTGGCCTTGAGCCGCGAGCGTCGGCAATTGCTGTTCAACCAGCGCCTGGAGCCTATCGCACAGGCCTCGCTACAGGCTTCGGTACGCGCCGATACGCTGTGGGCGATCAACCTGAACTGGACGTCGCTGCTGGTGTTCGTGCTCATCGGTACGCTGTTCTTCCTCGGCCAGGGCCTTGGGTTGCTGAGCCAGCAGGTGGTGGTGGGCTACGTGTTGGCGATCATGTTCCTGCGCACGCCGATCTCGATGATCCTCGATGCCGTCCCGGCAGTGATCCGCGGCCATGTGGCGTTGCAGGCCATCGATGACCTGGCCTTGGGCGAAACGGCGCCCTTCACCTTGCCGGCCAAGGCCGCCGAGCCTTTTCGCGAGTTGCGCCTGAGCAACGCACAATACCGCTACCCTGGGCAGGGCGACGAGTTCGCTTTCCAGCTGGGCCCCATCGATTTGCACGTTCGGCGTGGCGAACTGATCTTCATCGTTGGTGGGAATGGCAGCGGCAAGTCGACCCTGGCCAAATTGCTGACCGGCCTCTACCAGCCTAGTGAGGGGACGGTCGCGCTCAATGGCGTGCCTTTGGAGGCCTCGAACAGCGAGTGGCACCGCGAACATTTCGCGGCGATCTTTGCCGACTTCTACCTGTTCGCCGATGTGCTCGGCGAGAACGGCGAGCTCGAAGGGCTGGAGGAGCGGGTCGATCACTATCTGCAGCGCCTGGGTTTGGCGCACAAAGTTCAGTTCATCGATGGACGCCTGTCCACCACCGCCCTTTCTCAGGGGCAGCGCAAGCGCCTGGCCCTGCTGTTACTGATGATGGAGGGCCGCGAGGTGCTGCTGCTCGACGAATGGGCGGCGGACCAGGACCCGCTGTTCCGTCACGTGTTCTACCACGAACTGTTGCCCGAGTTGCAGGCGGCCGGCAAAACGGTCATCGCCATTACCCACGATGACCGCTACTTCGACGTAGCCGATCGCATCTACCGCCTGGATTACGGCCAGTTGGTGGACTATGACCACAGCCGCGAGACCCCCTTCGAGTTGGCCAAGTAGGCGGTGGCAGCGGCTTATTCGGGTGTTTTGTCGCGGTCGAGTGGGCAACTGCTGCAATAGTCGACGCCCGGCAGGCGGTAGCGAATGCAGCAGATACGGCGTAACCGCTGCGGGGGGTTAGCGCCGTCGTCCTTGTAGTACACCGGTGCGAACAGCGGATTGCGCCGACCATCAGGGCGCAGGCGGCTTTCCATCACCGCCCTGGCCGGGGCGGTGCAATCGAACGTTGCCAGGGGATGCCGTTGGGCTTGTGCAGTGGCGAATTCGAAGAGGTTGCCGGCGTTGCTCCAGAACAGTCTTGGCGAGGCGTTCGAGACGCCAGCCATGACTTCGATCACCGGTTTCAGATGCTGCTCGATCAAGGCCTCGAAACGTGCGAAGGGGGGGCAGGGTGGCAGAGCGTTGCCTTCATGGGGCAGGTGCAGGCCCAGCGGCTTTCCCGCCTCCGAAAGGGCGACGCGGACATCGTCCAAGGCCAGAGGTAGCTCGCGCTGGAGCAGCAAGCTGGCCGCCACGGCAGGGGCTATGAAGCAGAAGTACCATTTCGACCAGATAGAGGTCAGCGCGATGAAGTCGTCGGTGCCATGTCGGGCTGCCAGGTCGCGGATGAACATGGCGAAATAGTCCGGCTGGAACAGTTGCGAGCCTGCGAGTGCGGGCGGTTGCTCGCTTGCCAGTTGCAGGTTTTGCGCATAGTCCGCCAGTGGGCCGCTGAACAGCGGGGCGAGGCTGGCGATCATCCTCGCGGCCTAGTTTCACCGTCAGACGGCATTGCGCAATGCGTGATAAGGGGGGATGTGGGTCTTGGCATACGGAGGCGTTTGCTGGTGAGACTCGTTATCACTGGAGTGATCAGTATAAACAACTCCGGGGCAGGCAGGCGATCCAGTCTATGGCACCAGAGCGTGCTAGCGGTCACGCCAATGTTTAATGATAATTGTTATTAACTATATTATCCTACGCTCGTTCACCTGCAAAGCTCGGGCTACCTGACGAGCGCTCGCATCTTCAGTGGAAAAGGAGTGAAACATGAGTCTTGACAGTCCTGAAACGCGTTTCTTGGTTGTGGTCAACGATGAGGAGCAGTACTCCCTGTGGCCCGACTACAAGGAAATACCGCAAGGCTGGCGCGCGGCCGGCAAGCAGGGCAGCAAGGAAGAGTGCCTGACCTATATCGAATCGGTGTGGACCGACATGCGGCCGTTGAGCCTGCGTCAAGCCATGCAGGCCCAGAATCACGGCTGATGCCTCGCGCATCCAGCGCCTGTTTTTGCCTCTTGCCGGACGCCAGCCACCTAACCGCGCGGCCGCTGCACGGCGCTCGCGCCGGCAGTTTTGTCAGCTATGCGCCACCTGCGCGACACAAGGATGCACTCGATGAATGCAGTCACCCCAATCGCTAACACCACGCTCGAACTCCAGTACCGGCACACCGGGCTCAGCCAGCGCTACTGCCTGGACAGCACGCCGGCATTGCAACGGCAAATGCAGCGCGAATCGAATGCGCGCAGCTACCCGCGACGCATACCGCTGGAGCTCAAGGGCGCGCAGGGGGTGTATGTGGAGGATTCGCGGGGGCAGGTCTACATCGACTGCCTGGCCGGCGCGGGGACTCTGGCACTGGGGCATAATCACCCGATTATCGTGGAGGCCATCCAGAAGACCTTGGCCTCGGGGCTACCGCTGCATTCGCTAGATCTGAGTACGCCGATCAAGGATGCCTTCGTGGAGACGATCTTCGATCTGCTGCCTGGTGACTTCGCCAGGAATGCGCGGATCCAGTTCTGTGGCCCGACCGGTGCGGATGCAGTGGAGGCTGCGCTCAAACTGTCGCGCACGGCAACCGGGCGGCAGAGCATCCTGGCGTTTCATGGGGCTTATCACGGTATGACCCTTGGCACGTTGTCTGTAAGCGGCAATCTGGGGCCGAAGAATGCCTTGGGCGGGCTGCTGGCAGGGGTGCAGTTCCTGCCGTATCCACATGAATATCGTTGCCCGTTCGGCTTGGGTGGCGAGCAGTCGATCGACGCCAGCCTGCATTACATCCGCCACCTGCTCGCCGACCCGGAAAGCGGCGTGACCCAGCCAGCAGCCATGATCCTGGAAACGGTGCAGGGCGAGGGCGGGGTGATTCCCGCTCCTGATCGCTGGCTGCAAGGGCTGCGGGCAATCACGCGTGAGCACGGTATTCCCCTGGTTCTTGACGAAATCCAATGCGGTATCGGGCGCACCGGCGATCTATTCGCGTTCGAGCGCAGCGCTATCAGCCCTGATGTGGTGACACTGTCGAAGGCCATCGGCGGCGGTCTGCCACTGTCGGTAGTGGTCTACCGGGGCGAGCTGGATCAATGGCAACCAGGGGCTCATGCTGGCACTTTCCGCGGCAATCAGCTAGCCATGGCCGCTGGCGACGCTACCTTGCGTTTCATTCAGCGCGAAGGTATTTGCAGCCATGTGCGCAACGTTGGAGCACGCTTGCAGGCGCTGCTGCACGCACTGCGGGACGAGTTCGACTGGATCGGCGACGTGCGCGGCCGGGGCCTGATGCTGGGCATGGAGATCATCGATCCTGCCAACCAGGATGCCATGGGCCAGCCCGCTGCCGATGGCGAGCGGGCGCGCCAGCTACAGCGAGCTTGTCTGGAGCGTGGCCTGATCGTAGAACTGGGCGGGCGGCACGGCGCAATCGTTCGCTTCCTGCCGCCGCTGATCATCAGCGAGGCACAGATCGATCTGGTTGGGCAGATTCTCTATCAGGCAGCGCAGAGTATTCGGGGTGCATCCGTCGCGAATTGATTGGGGGAGGGTGCATATAATCTCCGGTCTGCGGCGGTTGGACAGAACGGCGCTCAGGTTCCATTAGCAAAATACTATGTTGTTTCTGATGGATGACTGATGGACGCTATATATAACTCAACTAAATGAATATTTAGCATAGTTATAATTAGAGTGCATATAAATCAGGGTAGGCGACGCCCAAGCCAAACCGTCTGCCCACCGCATTCTGGATCCTCCACGATGTGCTCCAGCAATTCGAAGCCGTGGTCGGTCAGCTGCATAGCGTACTCCTGTGGATCGAGGCTCGCATGGTACAGCGTTTCACCCTCGAACACGCCCAGTGCTTCGCCATGGGAAGGCCCACTGGTGAACATTAGCAACGCGCCGGGTGCGGCATGGTGCTGGAATATGCGGAACATCTGGCGTTGATCGTCAGGCTTGAGATGGAAAAAGCTGTTCCAGGCCAGAATGGCTTCGAATTGGCGATCGAGCACAAGGTCGCGCATGTCTGCGTGAATCCATGCCTGCGTTGGAAATTGCGTGCTGCACAGTGCGAGCATCTGCGCAGACGAATCCACACCGACAACAGACGCGCCACCATCGATCAGATAACGCGCCACGGGCTGTCCAGAACCGCAGCCGAGATCCAGGACGGTTGCAGCCGCCGGTAGCAACGAACGGAAGCGCTCGATCCATTTGCGGTCGACGAAATGGTTGATGCGCAGATCGTTCCAAGTGGTGGCGTGGCGATCATAGAGACTGATGATTTGATCTGCGGATGGATGGTGAGACATGGATGGGGGCATGGTCGGCTTTGAAGATTGAAAGTCCATGAGGGTTACCAGGATTGAAATGTACCCTGGGTGTGGATCGTATGGGAAATACGGATCTGCGCATAATGTATATTATGTTAAATAAAGTATTATGGGCGGTGACCTCCTGAGTCGATCTCGCGACTTCGGAATTTCGGAACCTTTCCTATGAGACTCGCAAGCACTTGGAGTTTTTTAGCGAAAATTTAGAACAGCCTCGCCCGAAAATGCTCAATTTCGAAATTCTTTCTCCACATGGCCAACCTTCAGCACTCGATCCTTGCGCTTTCAATCCAACTACAATGGATCTACACCCATTCCATCGCTAGCGTGACCAGTGAACCCTATGGTTTCTCCTGGTGCCCAGATGCCCATTTCACCTCCCGGGTTTCGGAATCCAACGGATTGCCTGACTCAGATCAAAACCGAGCATCAGCAGCGGCTGCCCCAAGGGCGGATTCTGGCAAGGGAGGTATGCGCCAGCGAATAGACTGCTATGGTTTTGCAGGCTAAATCACACTCGAGCTGCCGGCACCATCTCGATCACTGCGCAGCGCCCCTAGGCACACCTCACCTATCGATGAATACCACCACTGCGCTCAGCAGCAAGCAAACGCTCGCGACGACGGTCAGGTGCGCGCGCATCGAGGGGTACCATCCTGGCACGCTTTCGAGCAGCTTCCGGTCTTGCTTGAGATGGCTGACAAACCCCAGCACCAACGTCACATATGCCCAAGGAGCCGGTAGCAACAGACTTACCCAACCGATGAGCGCCGGCACTACGCTCCACCGCAGCCGGTCCCGACGTTCCTCGGCGGCCAAGCCCTCCAGCGCCATGGCAAAAGCCCAATGCAAAGCGCCGACGAAGCTCAATATCACGGCGCCATAGCTGATCAGCATGAGCGATGCAAAAGCTCGACCGTCCTGGTAAAAAAAGATGAGCGCTGTGCACCCCAGGAACGGTAACAAACCCGCGTAGCCCAACAGTGCGAAACGGGCTGCGGGCAACGTCGAAATAGCCGTCATTGGAAGCTCCTCAAGGGTGCCGCCCGATAAGACTGAGGAATTCGTGCCGGGTCGTCGGCGATTCGCGAAACTCACCGAGCATGACCGACGAAATCATCAGCGAGTTCTGCTTCTCTACCCCACGCATCATCATGCACATGTGCTTGGCCTCGATCACTACGCCCACGCCGGCCGCATGCGTGACTTCCTGCACCGCATAGGCAATTTGCCGGGTCAGGTTTTCCTGTATCTGCAAGCGACGGGCGAACATATCGACCACACGCGCGACCTTTGAAAGCCCCAGTACGCGACCTGTGGGTAGATAGGCCACATGTGCCTTGCCGATGAAGGGCAGCATGTGGTGTTCGCACAGGGAGTACAGCTCGATGTCGCGCACTACGATCATTTCGTCGTTCTGAGTCTCGAACAGCGCACCATTCACGACCTCTTGCAGATTCTGGCCATACCCGTTGCATAAGTACTGCATGGCTTTGGCAGCACGCTGCGGCGTGTCCCTCAGGCCTTCACGCTGGGGGTTCTCACCCACGCCGACCAGGATTTCGTGGTAGTGCTCGGCTAGCGAATGTGACATTTGGACTCCTCACTGCGGCAGCGGTGCGCGCCTTCGGGATGGGGTAACCAGGCCAGGTGCGGCCTCACACGACAGAAAAAACTGTACAAAATTGAAAGCAGCGGACGTAGTGGACGCCACGTCAATGGCGCGACCCAGTGGCCAAGACCGGCCGCACGCCAACTCCATAATGTAGCGTCCAGGCCTGTCACCCACTCTCCACTTGCGAACCGTCCATGTAACCGAGCGGCGAGTTGATCAAGCGTAAGTCCCAGTGTTTCCGGGGAAAAGTCCTCATGACTGATGTCAACCAGGATGAGCGTATCCGCGGTTGATCGCGTGCGCAGCATCGCAATCTCCCTGGCACACAAGGGGCAGGCGCCGTCGTAGTAAAGCGTCAGGGGCCACTTACAATACATGTACAACTCCAGTTATTTGTACAGGTTTTGTATAAGTTAGCCTAACCCAGGAAATACGCAATAGGCATGGGCAGATGCCGGCTCCCCTGCCCCTGCCCCTGCCACGTTACGCGTCAGCGCACGCTGTAGATGGCGGCAACGATATGGCGCGTTGCTGCTTCGAGCGAGCCCTCGTTGCGGCATAGGAACCAGCCGTTGTCGCTGGCGGCCCGCTCGAACGCTTCAGTGCAGGCGGTTTGTTCCTCCAGGCTATGGATCACCGTACTGCCTAACCCACCGCGTCGCGCCGCCGCCCTTGCCCATGACATCTGCGGGGCGGTGACCACTGCGACATGCAGGTCAGGCACTTGTACGCCACGCTCAAGGTTCAAGCGCAGGATGTCGGCAAACGCAATCGAGCGGCGAAAGGCTGCATCAGAGGGATACCAGCGGTCGATCAGGATGATGCTGTCTGCCGGCTGCCGTGCTAGCACATGTTCGCCAATCCAGGCACGGCTGGCGGCCAGACGTTCACAGACCTTCAACTCCAGTGCCGGCGAAGGGCTGCGTGCCACTGCATTGACCAAGGCCATGGTCTCGGCCCTGCCTGGGTCGTGATTGCGCTCGCTGAGGCGCACGACCTTGTGATGCTCGGCGCGCAGGGCGTGGGTCACGGCTTCGAGCAAGGAGGTCTTGCCGACACCTTTGGGGCCGTCCAGGGCAATGAAGAGTGGACGATTCATGTTCGATGTGGGGCCAGGACAGAATTAGCAGGGCGAGCATGATGCACTGAAATTGCGAGAACGGTCGCATTTGCCTGCGCAGGGATACATTTGTGCTCCTTTGGGAGGGAGGACATTATCAGCCTCGAGCCTTGAGCGGGATGTCCTCCTGCGGTCACAAAGTCTCAACACAACCGTGACATTTTGTTTGGCACCGGCTCAACCAGAAGGCGCATGTGCATGAACGTTACGGCTGTCCCTGCGGGGCATCTTGGCCACTCCCCTGATCAGGCGCAGCGTGCATGCCCATACTGATCACCGGCGCCGCCGGTTTCATAGGCTTCCACCTAGCCCGACGCCTGTGCCAGCAAGGGCTGGAGGTGATCGGTGTCGACAACCTCAACCCCTACTACAGTGTCGAACTCAAGCACGCGCGCCTGCGGCAGCTGATGGCGTGGCCGAACTTCAGCTTCCAGCACCTGGACATTACCGACGCACCCGGTCTGATGCAGCTATTTGCCCGTCATCGTTTTAGCGAAGTCGTTCACCTCGCCGCGCAGGCCGGCGTGCGCTACTCGTTGAGCAACCCCGGAGCGTATGGCGAGTCGAACCTGGTAGGCTTTCTGAATGTGCTGGAAGCCTGCCGGCACAGCCCTCCCCGGCATCTGGTGTATGCCTCCAGCAGTTCTGTGTACGGCGCCAATGCCAAGTTACCGTTCAGCGAGCAGGATCCGGTCGAGCAGCCGGTCTCGTTTTACGCCGCCAGCAAGCGCGCCAATGAACTGATGGCCCACAGCTACGCGCACCTCTACCGGTTGCCCATGACCGGCCTGCGCTTCTTCACCGTCTATGGCCCGTGGGGCCGCCCTGACATGGCGCTGTTCAAATTCACCCAGGCGATGCTCGAAGGACGGCACATCGAGCTGTACAACCACGGCCGGATGGCGCGCGACTTCACTTACATCGACGACATTGTCGAAAGCCTCCGACGCGTGCTCGACAAGCCGCCGCAACCCCTCGACGGGCAGGCTCCCTGCCAGTTGTTCAACATCGGACGAGGTGAACCGGTGCGCCTGCTGCACTTCGTCGAACGCCTCGAAACTGCCCTCGGGATCGAGGCCCTGCGCAACTATTTGCCCTTCCAACCAGGCGATGTGCACGAAACCTGGGCCGATGTGACTGCCCTTGCACGCTGGATCGGTTTCTCCCCTTGTACGCCCCTTGAACAGGGCGTGCAGGCCTTCGTCGACTGGTACCGGGACTTCTACCCGGCCCAGTCCAGGCAGCTCCTTCCCGAACTCAGGTAACCTGCATGACCCAACCCCTGGACCTGTCGGTCCTGATACCCGCCAAGAACGAAGTTGAAAACCTGCCGTCGCTGCTGATGGAGATCCGCAGCGCCCTGGCCAATGAGCGCTACGAGGTGCTGGTGGTCGACGACGGTAGCAGCGACCAGACCCTGGCCGTACTGCAGCGCCTGAAGGCCGAAGGCTTCGCCCAACTGCGCATCCTTTGTCACGAGCGCTCGCTGGGCCAGAGCACCTCGATCTGGCACGCCGCCCAGGCTGCCCAGGGCGAATGGCTGGCAACCCTCGATGGCGACGGACAGAACGACCCAGCTGACATCCCCGGCATGCTGGCAGTAGCGCGCGCCAACCAGGGCCGCGTCAAGCTGGTGGCCGGCCACCGCGTCAATCGTCAAGATACAGCCAGCAAACGCTGGGCCTCGCGCCTGGCCAACGGCCTGCGTCGGCGCCTGCTCAAGGACGCAACTTCCGACACCGGTTGCGGCCTGAAACTGATCGAGCGCGCCGCCTTCGTCAGCCTGCCCTACTTCGACCACATGCACCGTTTCATCCCGGCGCTGATCTTGCGCCAGCACGGCGCCATGCTGGTGCATCCGGTCAACCACCGGCCACGTCACGCCGGTACCTCCAAGTACGGCAACCTGGACCGCGCGCTGGTCGGGGTGCTCGACCTGTTCGGGGTCTGGTGGCTGATCCGCCGCAGCCGCCTGGACGTGCGCCCGCAGGAGCTTGAAGGATGACCCGCGAAACCCTCTGGCTGATCGTCGGTTTCACCGGCCAGGCGGTCTTCACCGGCCGCTTCGTACTGCAATGGCTGTACAGCGAGATCAAGCGCCGCAGCGTGATCCCGGTGGGTTTCTGGTACCTGAGTATGCTCGGCAGCGCGTTGCTGCTGGTCTATGCGATCTACCGCCAGGACCCGGTGTTCATCCTCGGCCAGGCCTTCGGCTTCGTGGTCTACCTGCGCAACCTGCAACTGATCGCCCGCTACAAAGAACAGAAGGAATAACCTGTGCCGCGCCTCAAGACCCTCGCGGCCGAACGGCTGCTACTGGTTGTCCTTGCGCTGTTGCTGGTCGGCGCCGGGATCGGCTGGCGCCAGCCGATGAACGTCGATGAAGAGCGTTTTCTGGGCGTCGCCCTTGAAATGCTGCAGGACGGCAACTGGTTCATCCCGCACCGCGCGGCGCAGATCTACGCCGACAAGCCGCCGTTGTTCATGTGGACCGTGGCTGCATTCAGCGCCCTGACCGGTCTGCCAAAAGTCGCCCTGTACCTGCCGGGGCTGCTGTCGGCAGCCACCATCACGCTGGTACTGCACGACCTTGGCAGGCGCCTGTGGAACCGCCGGGTCGGCGTGATTGCGGCGTTGTTGTTCCTGGCCACCTACCAGACCTACAGCATTCTGCGTACCGGGCAGATCGACAGCTTCCTCTGCCTGTGGGTAATGCTTGGCGTTTACGGCATGCTCCGCCATCTGTTGCTCGGCCCTGCGTGGGGTTGGTTCTACCTGGCGTGCGTGGCCATGGGGCTAGGCATCATCAGCAAAGGTGTGGGGTTTGTCCCGGCGCTGCTGCTGTTGCCCTACGCCTGGGGCGTGCACAAAGGCTGGCGTGGGGTGGTGGCGATGCCGGGCCAGGCTGTGCGCTGGAGCTGGGGCTTGGCATGCCTGCTGGCCGGTTGCGCGGTGTGGCTGCTGCCGCTGCTGGTATCGATCGCCCACGGCGGTGGCGCCGCCGAGCTGGCCTATCTCAAGGAAATCCTGCTGCGCCAGACCGCTGGGCGCTACGCCAACGCCTGGGATCACCGTGAGCCCGTCTGGTACTTTTTCACCCAGGTCATCCCCAAATACTGGCTGCCCTTGGTACTGGCCCTGCCTTGGCTGGTCCCTGCCTGGCGGCGCCAGTTGCACAAGCGCGATGGCCGGTTCCTGCTGCTACTGAGCTGGGTGGCGCTGGTACTGCTGTTCTTCAGCTTGAGTAGCGGCAAACGCAAGCTCTATATTTACCCCGCGCTGCCCGGCCTGGTACTGGCCATCGCACCGCTGCTGCCCTGGCTGCTCAAGCGATGGTTCCAGCGACGTCCCAGATGGCGCAAGGTCTTCATGGCGGTAGCGCTCGCATGGTTCTGCCTGTGGTTTGCACGCGGCTTGATCGAGCCGTTCAAGGAAGGCCGTAACCCTCACGAAACCCTCATGGCCGACGCCGCGCAGGCATCGCGTGGCGCAGAACTGGTACTGATCCATTGGCGCGAAGGACATTGGCTATTTGCGCGCCAGCCAATCGTGCATTTTGGTTTCGCCAGCACCGCTAGCGTGGAACAGGCAATCTATTGGCTGCGCCAACATCCGCAGACCTTCGCCTTGGTGCCGGCCAGCCACTTGGAGCGCTGCTTTACGCTCGACAAGGCCCGCAAGCTGGGCGGCACCTCGCGGGACGCGTGGTACCTGGTGGGGAGCGCGGCGGACAACAGGCAATGCCAGGCCCGCGCGCCCGAGCAGGTCTATCGCTTTGCCTGGCAGGTACCCAGCCTAGGGCCGCACACAGGATCAATACCTTGAACCGTTACTGTGCTGGCATCTGCAAAAACGCCAGCATACTCTGCGCGTCGCTCACCGCCAGTTGGCCGGGTGCGTCCACCTCTATACGGCGTACCACGCCATCTTCTGCCAACAGCGCATAGCGTTGCGAGCGCTTGCCCATGCCACGCGCTGTGGCATCCTGGGCGAGCCCCAGGGCATCGGTGAGTTCGGCGTTACCGTCAGACACCATGGCCACCTCGCCTTGATTAGCGAAGGTCTTGCCCCAGGCGTGCATGACGAAGGCATCGTTCACGGCGACGCACAGGATCTCGTCCACGCCGGCCTTGAACAGCGCATGGGCGTGTTCCAGGTAGCCCGGCACGTGACGCTGCGAACAGGTCGGGGTGAACGCTCCCGGCAAGCCGAAGATCACCACGCGCCTGCCCCGGCAGCGCTCGCGCAACGAGAACGCCTGCGGCCCGATCGGGCAACCGCCCTCCCCGTCGCTGAACTGGTAAAGCGTGACATCGGGCAACTGTTCTCCGACCTTGATCATCCGTTTCTCCAAAGATTATTCAGCCAGCGCAGGTTTAGCGGTAACTGCACGGTTGTGCAAGACGAACTGATTGAGAACGAGGTAGGTCCATGACTGTGCCAGTGATCGGCGCTCTAGCGGCCCGTTCAGGGTCGACGCCTGCGCTTGAGATTGTCTAGGATAGGTAGTCAAACGTTTCAGCATGTTTCGCAAAGGATCCCGATGTCAGTCCACGAGTCACCGCCGCCAGCACTTCCTAGCACATCCACCGTCGTCAAAATGGAAGCGGCCATGGCCCTTGGCAGCTTCGCCATCGGCACTGGCGAGTTCGCCATCATGGGCCTGATGCCCGATATCGCCAACAACCTGCACTTGAGCGAGCCCCAGGTAGGCCATGCGATCAGCGCCTATGCGCTCGGCGTGATGGTGGGGGCGCCGAGTCTGGCCATCCTCGGCGCCAAGCTGCTGCGCAAGCACATGTTACTGCTGCTGATGGCGCTGTACGCCATTGGCAACCTGGCCACCGCGTTCGCACCGTCGTTCGCCAGCCTGGTGGCGTTTCGCTTCATCAGCGGCCTGCCGCATGGCGCCTACTTTGGCATCGCCGCGGTGGTGGCTTCGAGCATGGTGGCCAGCAACCATCGCGCCGGGGCCGTGGCGCGGGTAATGATGGGCCTGACCTTGGCCATGTTGCTAGGCAACCCGCTGGCGACCCTGCTTGGCCAGTTTTTCGGTTGGCGCTCGGCATTTGTGCTGGTGGCGCTGATCGCGCTGTGCACCGTGGCCCTGGTGACCCGCTACGTGCCACAACCGGCCGATGAGGTTCGCAGTGATCCACGCAAGGAACTGCGTGCCTTCGCTCTGCCGCAAGTGTGGATGGCCCTGGGCATCGCCTCGATAGGCTTTGCCGGGATGTTCTGTGTGTTCAGCTATCTGGCGCCGACCCTGCTGCACGTGACCCAGGCGTCGCCACAATGGATTCCCTTCGGCCTGGCTGCCTTCGGTGTGGGCGGGATCGTGGGCAATATCGTCGGCGGCAAGTTGTTCGATCGCCTGCAGTTCCGCGCGGTCGGTATCGTGCTGGTGTGGTCGATGGCGGTGCTGCTGCTGTTTCCGCTGGCCGCCCATTCGCTATGGACCCTATTACCAGGCGTTGCCCTGGTCGGCACCATGATCGCCCTGGCCGCACCGTTGCAAATCCGCCTGATGGACATCGCACACGAAGCGCCCAGCCTGGCCGCTGCCTCCAACCACGCCGCATTCAACCTGGCCAACGCCTTGGGCCCCTGGTTCGGCGGCATGGCGATCAGCGCGGGTTTAGGCTGGACCAGCACCGGCTATATCGGCGCACTGGCAGCGCTGGTGGGGTTGGGCATCTACCTGATTGCCCGCCGTATGAAGGGCGGGCACTAACCGGTTCCTCAGGCCTGGGCCAGTTCTGCCAGGCCCTCCTCTACCGCCATCACCGCCCGGTTGCCCCGGGCCGATGGCAATGTCCATGCAGCGATATGCAGCCCTAGGGGCACCGAATGATCGATCGGTGCCACCAGTTCGCCGCTGTTCAGGTAGCGCTGTACCAGGCTCCTGCGCCCAATCAGCACCCCGGCCCCTAGCAATGCCTGCTGCACGGCGCTGGCATACAGCGAAAACCCCGGCCCTCGCGCCACGAAGGCGCTGCCCAACACGTCCTGCGCCCAGACTTCCCAATCGTTCCAGCACACTTCGGCGATGCAGCGCGCATTGGCCAGGTCAGCGGCGCTGTGGATGTCGGCGGCCAACGCCGGCACGCACACCGGAGTCACGGTCTCGGTGGCCAGCGAGCGTTGCCCGCGTTCAAGGCGCTCGGTATAGAACAGGCACAGGTCGAATGGGCTGCGCTTGAGGTTCGGTGGCTCATCGACTGCCGTTACCGAGATTTCGATAGGCGCCAGTTGCGCCGTCAACTGTGGCAGACGTGGGCCAAGCCACAGATGGGCTAAGGCCGGCGAGGTGACGATATGCACGCGCTGCGGCGCTGCCAAGCGACGTAGGGTCCGCGCAGCCTCCTCCACGGCATCGAAAGCCTCGGTGAACTGGGTTTTGACACTTTCGCCCAGCGGCGTTAAGCGCACGCCCTTGGCGTGGCGCTCGAACAGCATGGCGCCATACTGGCGCTCCAAGGTCTTGACCAGCGCGGCGATGGCCCCTGGGGTCAGCTTGAGTTCATGGGCTGCGCGAGCAAATCCGCCCAGCCGCGCAGAGGCTTCGAAGGCACGCAACGCATTCAGGGGCAGCGCGTGCCGGGTAGGCATATCCAGGGACATATCACGAGGCTCATTTTTTTTAGGCCTAATATTTCAGATTTGTACGGTTGTGACCAGTCGCACGCCGCCTTATTTTGACCATGTGGCCAGGCACTGGCCTGCGCGTTTCAACGATCGCCGAGGAACACACATGGCATACCGCAGCGCAACACACGCATTGGCACAGGGCGCGCGCGATGTGCTGCCGCTCACCACTGGGATCGTCCCGTTTGGCCTGATCACCGGAGTAACCGCGGTCGGCATGGGCATGTCGCCCAGCCAAGCCATGGGCATGACTGTGCTGTTCTATTCCGGCTCTGCCCAACTGGTGGTGATGCAGTTGATGCAGAGTGGTGCATTGCCGGTGACCATGGTGGTCACCGCCCTGGTGATCAACCTGCGGTTCCTGATGTACAGCGCGTCGTTGAGCCCACAGTTCAATCGCCTGGCACGGCGTCACCGTTGGCCGCTGGCCTACGTGCTGTCGGACCAGAGTTTCGCACTGTGGGCGTTGAAGAACGGCGCGGACGGGGCTGGCAACTTCCCCTTCCATTACTACACCGGCACCGCGGTGGTGATGTGGTTTGGCTGGACGCTGGCGGTGTTGGCCGGTGTGCTGCTGGGCACCGGCATTCCCGAATCCTGGTCGCTGGGTTTTGCCATTCCGCTGTCGTTCCTGGCACTGCTGGTGCCGAGCATCCGCAGCTCGGCGACCTTGGGCGCGGCACTTGCCGGCGGCCTGATCGCGGTACTCGCCGCCGCGCTGCCGTTCAACCTGGGCCTGCTGCTGGGCGCGGTAGGCGGCGTGACCACCGGCGTACTGATCGAGCAGTTGCGCGGCCCGTCCGGCGAGCGTGCCACCCAGGAGGCCTCATGAGTGAGTGGTTGCAATGGCTGACCTTCGGGCTGATCGGCTTAGGTACGTTCGGCATACGCCTGTCGTTCATCGAGCTGCATGGCGTATTGCGCCTACCGCCACTGCTGCGTAGGGCGCTGGCCTACGTACCAGCCGCGGTGCTGGCGGCGCTGGTACTACCTGCCGTGGTCCTGCCTGATCGCCACGGCGTCTTCGACTGGAGCAACCCGCAGCTTCCCGCCGCGATTGCCGCCGGGCTGGTGGCCTGGAAGACCCGCAGTACCTTGCTGACGTTGGCAGTTGGAATGGCCGTTCTGCTAACCCTCAAACATTGGGGATGGTAAGCACAGCACACAATTGTGCTGCGTGCGCTCGCATCGGTCTGGACAACAGCCGATGCGATAACACATCGCCTGACGGATTACCTGAACACTGGCTGTCGACGCACTTTATTTAAATTAAATTACATTTAACATTGTCGAAATTTCATTTTTGCGGCACTTATTAAAATAGTTTCACGCAAACTTTCCGCACGCCCTCACTTAATCGGTTGAACTCCAAGTGGACCACCGTGAAAATAGCTGCCAGCGCCGCACGCAAAGGCTACACGCCACGACCTGCGGGCCACACAGGCATGCGCTGAATATATGCAAGGCGAACACTGCTACTTCGCGCACATTAAACGCTCACCTGTTTTTCACACCCCGTTGACACTTTCCCCCTTCAAATGCGCAACACCCTTATACCTCCGAGGTAACGCCATGAATGCACTGACCCACGCGGGTGTTTTCGCCCCATCCACCCTGCGCGAAGATATCTTGATCACCGGCGCCACGGGTTTTCTCGGTGGTTCGGTAGCCGCTCAGTTGATCGCCGCAGGTCAAGGTGCCGGGCTGCACTTCCTGGTGCGCAGCGATTCGCCAGCCGAAGGCCTCGAACGCCTGCGCGGCAACCTGCTGCAACATGGTGTTAGCCAAGCCCAATGCCTGGCGCTGAAAGAAACGCAGATTGTGTGCGGCGATTTGCTCGATACCTCATGGCTGGCCCAAGCAACCCCACGGCTGCTGCAGATGGACCGGGTGATCAATTGCGCGGCCGTGGCGTCGTTCTCGAAAAACCCGACGATTTGGCCGGTGAACGTCGAAGGCACCTACGCCTTCGCCGAGGTGCTGAGCCACTCGGCGCGGCTCAAACGCTTCCTGCATGTGGGCACGGCCATGTGCTGTGGGCCCGAGCGGGAATCGCCGATCAGCGAGTCATGGGAGTTTCCAGAGGCCGAGCAACAACTGGTGGACTACACCGCGTCGAAAGCCGAGATCGAACGACGTCTGCGTGAACAGTTGCCAGGCCTGCCTCTGGTAGTGGCGCGACCTTCAATCGTGGTTGGTCACCGTAGCCTGGGATGCCAGGCCTCGGGCAGCATCTTCTGGGTATTCCGCATGGGCTTCGCCCTGGAAAGCTTCACCTGCGATCTGCACGAGCAGATCGACGTGATCCCGGTCGACTACTGCGCCGAAGCGTTGATCGGATTGGCCCGCAAGCCCCAACTCAGCCACGATCTCTATCATGTTTCGGCAGGGCGAGGCGCCTCCTGCACCTTCGCCGAAATCGACCGTGCGTTCGCCCAGGCCAATGGCATGGCGCCGGTTGGCGAACGCTATCGCAAAATCGATTCGGACGATCTCAAGTCGCTGGCCGGTCGCTTCGAGGCTCGTATCGGGCCGGCCAACCCACGCCTGGTGCTGCGTGCACTGCGCCTGTACAGCGGTTTTGCCGACCTGAACTACCTGTTCGACAACAGCCGGCTACTAGAGGAAGGCATCGCCGAACCACCGCGCTTTACCGACTACATGGATGTGTGCGTGCAATCGTCGCGGGCGGTGAGCATCGCCACCCAAATGCAGTGGGACTTCAAATAGCGCACAGCCCCGCTGGCTTAGCCGTGAGTACGCCTTCAGTGATCACCGCGCTTGCGAAACGCCCAGCGCCCGGCAATCACGGTAAAGGTCACGACCAACGCCACCAGCATCCAGAAACCGTGAGGGTCGTCCGCCAACGGCACGCCCCCCACGTTCATGCCAAAGAAGCCGGCGATGATGTTGATCGGCAGCGCCAGTACGGTCACCACGGTAAGCGTGAACAGTGTCCGGTTGTTCTCTTCGGTAAGCTTGGCGGCGATTTCTTCCTGCACCAGCTTGATGCGCTCCACCAAGCTGGTGAGGTCGTCGATGATCACTGCAATTTCTTCGGTCGAGGCCCGTAGCTGCTGGATGTCCTGCTCGCTCAACCACGCCGGGGGCCGGTTCAGCAGCCTTAACAGCGACCCCGGCTCCAGCGCCAACAGGCGTTGCAGGCGCACCAACACACGGCGCAGGCTACTGAGTTCGGCACGGTTATCGGACAGGCGCAGCGACAGCAACTGATCCTCGATGCGGTCCACCTTCAGCGTCGACTCGCGCACCACCCGAGTGAGCAGGTCACCCTGGTCGCGGACCAGGTGCACCAGCAATTCGACGGTGGAGCCGAAACGCTCGCCGCGCTTGACCGAAGAACGCAGCTCGTCCACCGAATGCAACGGTTGCAACCGAGCGCTGAGCAACAGCCGGCTGCGTGCGCAGGCCCACAACGTCGACACGTCCGAAGACACCAGGCCGAAGCTGAACACCATATCGTTGACCACCGCCAGCAGCGCGTCGTCGGTATGCTCGATGCGGGTGGAGCGCGACCCTTCGCGCAGGGTTTCGAAAAACGTTTCGGGCAGGTCCAGATGACTCTTCATCCAGCGCTCGCAGGCGGCATGGGCCAGGTTCAAATGCAGCCACAAGAATTCGTCGCCCGGTGATGAGCGCAGATAGGCCATGGCCTGAACGGCGTCGATCTCACGGCCAGGCTGGCCGGGGTGGAACACATAGGCATAAAGCAGGCCGTGCAGGTCGGCCTCAGGGTGCGGAGAGTGCATGCGCTGGCGAAGCCTCGGCAAAGCCTGGTGGACATCGCGCCATCTTGGGACTGTCATATGACGCTGACGTGACATGCCTGTGTGCCATTTGGCGCGGTGATGCAACCTGCGGACCTGGCATTGGCACGTGCGTCTCAAGTGGGATGTGGTATGCCACAAATATCTGGAAATGCGAATTGTTACCAGATAGTATCGCGGCGCGTTTCCACTTCCACTGCCTTGACTTCCAGGACCTGAACCCATGCGTTACAGGATTGTTTCGCTGTGCCTGCTCCACGCCGCCCCACTCCTGGCCTGGGCCGCACCAGCGCCCTCCGACACGCCCACGAGCATCCAGCTCGACGCCGTGAACATCAATGCTGACGCCGCCAGCTACGAGCGCGCCGACGGGCCGGTCGAGGGCTATCGCGCCACCCGCTCAGCCAGCGCGACTCGCACCGACACCGCCCTGCACGAAACCCCACAGTCGGTCAGCGTAGTGCCCAAGGATGTCCTGGAAGACACCGGCGCCACCCGTCTGCAAGATGCCCTGGACTACGCAGGTGGCGTTGGCCGGGCCAACAACTTTGGCGGCCAGGGCTTGACCACCGTCACCGTGCGCGGATTCACCACCGGCGAGTACTACCGTAACGGCTTCCCGATGAACCGTGGCTATCCGAACGCACCAGACGCCAACAGCGTCGAACGCCTGGAGGTGATCCGCGGGCCTGCCAGCAGCCTGTATGGTCGTGGCGACCCCGGTGGCACCTTCAATGTGGTCACCAAGCAACCCCAGGCAGAATCGAAAGTCACCCTGGGCAGCCAGTTCGACGACCAAGGCATGCACCGCGCGACCCTGGACGCCACCGGCGCACTGAACCAGGACGGCAGTCTGGCCTACCGCTTGAACGTGCTCGGCGAAGGCGGCGAGAGCTTTCGCGATAACGTGGAAAGCGAACGCTACAGCGTTGCGCCAGTGCTCAGCTGGCAGGTGAACGAGGTGACCAAGATCGTCTTCGAGGGGGATTTCCTGCGCAACAACCACCCCTTGGACCGCGGCCTGACCCGCTACGCCAACCAGCTCGGCAATGCCTCGCGTGACACCAACATCTGGGGCAAGGGCAGCGACAACATGCTGCACAACGACAACAACATGGCCCAGTTGCGTTTCGAGCACATGCTCAACGACGACTGGACCCTTGGCGGCGGCATGCAGTGGCTGGATGGCACGCTCGCGGGCAACGCCATCGAGGCCAACGGGTTGCAGGGAGACGGTCGCACGCTGGGCCGCAACTTCAACTACCGCAAGCTGGAATGGCGTGATCGCGACTACCAGCTCAACCTGACCGGGCATTTCGACACCGCAGGTTTCAGCCATACGCTGCTGACCGGCGTCGAGTACGAGGATTACGACTACAACTCGATCATCCGTCGCTCAGGCGGCGCTCTGACCGACTACCCGATCGACATCTTCGACCCGGTCTACGACCAGTCGCGCCCGGCGTTGACCCGCCTCACCACCCACGACAAGGAAAACCTCAAGACCTGGGCAGCCTTCGTGCAGGACCAGGTGGCCCTGACCGAGCGCCTGAAGTTCCTGGCAGGTGTGCGCTTCGAGCGCTTTGAGCATGACTACGTCAACAAGCTCAACAGAACTGGCAGTGGCGATTTCAACAAGGCTGAAAACGGCGTCACCCCGCGTGTCGGTTTGCTGTATGACCTGACCGACACCGTTGCGGTGTATGCCAACACGGCGCGCTCGTTCAAGCCCAACACGGGTACGCCTGCTGGCAATACCGGGCGCGGCTTCGATCCCGAAAAAGGCAAGTCGTACGAGCTGGGTATCAAGTGGGAAGCCCTCGACCGCCAGCTGAGCGTCGACGCGGCGATCTACCACATCGTCAAACGCAACGTGCTGGCCAACGACCCGACCGACTCGACCAACACGTTCAAGATCGCTGCCGGTGAAGTCCGCAGCCGTGGCCTGGACATCAACATCGCCGGTAACCTCACGCCCGAATGGCGCGTGATCGGCGGCTACGCCTATGTTGATGCCGAAGTGACCAAGGACACCAGCCTGCCGACCGGCACCCGGCTTGCCAACATCCCGCGCAATAGCGTCAGCCTGCTGAACACCTACGAGTTTCAGGACGGCTGGGCCAAGGGTCTGGGCATGGGCATGGGCGTGAAGTACGTGGATGAGCGCAACGGACAGACCTCGGCGACCAGCTACACCATGGACCAGTACACCGTGGTCGACCTGCTGAGCTTCTATAAGGTCAATGAACACGTGCGCCTGAACCTGGATCTCAAGAACCTGTTCAACAAGGAGTACGACGAAGGCGCGTTCAACAGCTACGTCTACTCCGGTGCGCCACGCACTGTGCAGGCTGGGGTGTCGTACACCTTCTAATTGCCCCGCCCATGCGCGCCAGCCTGCAATAGCGCTGGCGCTGCTGCGTCTGATGGCCGGTCCTTGCCCTAGCCTGTTTCCCGGTGGCCCGCCATGCTAGCCTCCGCGTGCCTCGCCCGTTGAGGCAGGACAGTCTTCACGTCAAGGAGTCAGGCATGGACCTGCAGTTTCTGGGCACTTCTTCCGGGGTGCCCACAAAGGCCCGTAACGTCAGCGCCACCGCTGTGATCGAGTCCGCCGGGCACGGCTGGTATCTGGTCGATTGCGGCGAAGGCACCCAGCACCAGCTGTTGCGCAGCCCATTATCGGTGCGCAACTTGCGCGCCCTCTTCATCACCCACGTGCACGGCGATCACTGCTTCGGGCTGCCGGGCCTGCTGGCCAGCGCCGGCATGTCCGGGCGCAGCGAGCCGTTGCCGCTGGTGCTGCCCGCCAGCCTGCAAGCCTGGTTGGCGCAGAGCCTGGCGGTGAGCGAAACCTACCTGCCATTCGAGCTGCAGATGCACGCGCTGGAAACCTTCAGCGGCTTCACCAGCGGCAATGTCAGCGTGACCACCCTGGAGCTGTCGCACCGTGTTCCATCCTGGGCCTTTGTATTCACCGAACGCGACCCGGAGCCTCGGCTCGATACCGAACGACTGAAAGCCGACGGTATCCCGGCCGGCCCACTGTGGGGCCAGCTGGCCCGTGGCCACGCGGCGCTGCATGACGGCGTGTCGCTCGACCCACAGCACTACCTGCAACCCACACGGCCACCACAGCGGATCATCGTCTGTGGCGACAATGACCGCCCGCAGCTGCTGGCAGAGCTCGCCCAGGGCGTGGATGTACTGGTGCACGAGGCCACCTTTACCGAACCTGTGGTCGAGCGCAGCCAGAACAGCTTCGGCCACAGCACTGCGGCGGCGGTAGCCCGGTTCGCCGAACAGGCCGGGGTGAAAAACCTGGTACTGACCCACTTCAGTGCCCGCTACCAGAGTGCGCCAGGGCGTGGTAACAGCATCGAGGACGTGCGCCAGGAGGCGTTGGCCGACTACAACGGCAGCCTCACCCTCGCCCGCGACTTGCAGCGTTATCACCTGGGCCGTGATGGGGTTTTATTGCCGATCGACTGACTACCGAGGCCATCGGTATGTCCAGTTGCCACGATTGCAGCCGCTCTGGCTCGCGGGTTCTAATCCCGCCGCGTCGGTCCTGACCGGCATTTGCACCCGTAATCTGGCAACTCAAGGAAGCCTTACGATGGACAGGAAGATCGTACCCCTGGCGCTACTGGCCACCCTGCTCGGCTGCTCCGACGACCAGCAGGCCACCGAAGCCGGGCTGCGCAAGGCCGCCCAGGCCTGGCTCGACACCCAATATCCTCGCTGCTTCGTGGTCGGCCATTTCCCCGCCCACACCCGTGATTTCGATGTCGATGGCACCAACCAGGCCTTGCGCGCACTGGCCAAGGCCGGCGTGGTCAGCGAAAAGGAAATTCGCCGCACCGAAGTGCCCGAACGGCTGTGGCAGCCGGCCCGCACCGATATCTACTACGCCTACGAACTGACCGACAACAGCCGCACCTACTACAAGGCCGACGCCCTTAACGGCCAGGGAGGGCTGTGCTTTGGCAAGGCGCAGGTCACCCAGATCGAAGGCTTCACCCCACCGCAGGCGCAAGGTGGTCAGCAACGCACGCAACTGACCTACCGCTACCGCATCGACGACCTGCCAGGCTGGGCCAACGATCCGGCGTTGGGCGCCGCGATCAAGGGCCTGGCACAGGCGTCCGCCAGCGCTGCCAAGCCGATCCAGGCCACCCAGAGCATGCTGCTTACACCGGCCGGCTGGGTAAGCGAGGGCTGAAACGTTCTGTTAATGCTGGGAAAATCCACGGTCTCCATCATGCGCAGCACTTGGCCTTTGGCCAGCTGCCCATGAATCGAAACTGGAGACCGCTGTCATGAAAACCCTGCCCCTGATCCTCGCCCTGCTCGCCAGCACCACCGTGACCTCGGTGTTCGCAGAAGGGGGCGCTGACCGCCTGCACGAACGCAGCGCACAATTGGCCGCTCACCGTGAGCAAAGCCAGCAGGCGCTGGCCAAAGCCAAGGCCGAGCAGGACAACCGCCAAGCCGATGCCCAGCGCCAGGCCGACAAACCCGCCAGCTGATCACACCCTCGCCGGCCGCACAGGGCCAGACCTGCCGCTGCGCCCTGTGACACCGTTTATAGCCACCCCGCCAGCACCACCGGTAACCACACGAACGACAGCAGCGTCGAACACATCACCAGGTTGGCCACCTGCTCTGGCTCGCGGTTCGCCCGCACCGCCAGCAGGTAGTTGAAGACCGCCACCGGCATCGCCGACTGCATCACCAGCACCGCTCGTTCAAGGCTCTCCAGCCCAAGCACCGCCCCCACGCCCCAGCCCACCCCGGCCCCCAGCACGATCCGCAGCCCACCCAGCAGCAACCCGCCGCCGATATGCCGTGGACGGATGCTGGCCAGCGAGACCCCGAGGGTCAACAGCATCAGCGGAATGGTCATGCCCCCCAGCAGGTCGACCGTGTTGGCCAGCCAGCGCGGCAGTTGCACATCGAGGAAGATCAGTGGCATGGCCCCGACCAGACTGATGACGATGGGGTTGCGCAGCAATGCCTTGGGGGATGCAGCGCCGCCGGCGATGGCAATCCCTGCGGTGAACTGGAAGATCGACAAGGTCAGGAAGAACGCCACCGCCAGGGCCAGCCCATGCTCACCGAAGGCGTACAGGCTGATGGGCAGGCCCATGTTTCCGGTATTGGGGAACATGAACGCTGGCAGCAGCACCCGCCAGTGCTTGCCACTCAAGCTGCATACCAGATACCCGACCAACGCCATGCCAAGCAGGCACAGGCAGCACGCCAGGGCCATGCTGGTGAACGCCGTCGGGTCCAGTTGCGTACGATTGAGGGTCGATAGCACCAACGCCGGCGTGCCCACGGTCATCACCACCTGGGCGATGAACTCGGTGGGATAATCAAGGCCGCGACGGGCCCAGGCATAACCGATACCGGCAACGATGAACACGGGCGCCAGGACGGCGAACAGCGATGCCAGCATGAGGCGGTTTCTCCCTGAAAGACGGCTGCCAGGCATTATGCGCAAACGTGCCGCGCTTTCCCATGCATAACGCCGCGCGATCACCTCCTCTCGAAACAGGTGAGTCCTGTTGAGTCAGACGGCAAAATTCATCGTCCTAGTGTTTTTTTGCGCGGCCCCTGCGGCCTCTCGTCGCAGGTCACGCCCTCTTGGCAAATCCGCCACAGTCCGTAGAATCGCGCTTCCTTTTCGCCCGCCGCCCTCCCGGTCGCCACCTTTTCGCCAAGACAGCATCTGCGCCTGGCACCGCTGCGCACAGGTGCAAGCAGGCTCAACCGCCCCCGCCCGGCTGTCGTTCGACCGCCCAGCGGTTGAATCTTGCCAGGGTCGCAGCCCGCCCAGGCCCTACCGCATAGCGCGTGCAACCGAAAAGGCACACCCGCTCGTTCCAATTTTGAGGTACGTATGTCTGCGCGTTTGCTGGCGATGGCGCTGGCGCCCCTGCTCGGCTTGTTCATCATTGCTCTGGGCAATGGTTTTCTGTCTTCACTCACCACCCTGCGTCTAGGCGCAGCCGGCGAATCGGCGACCACCATCGGTATCGTCTCGTCGGCCTACTTCATCGGCCTGACCCTGGGCGCCGTGTTCAACGATCGGTTGATCCTGCGCATTGGCCATATCCGCGCCTACAGCAGCTTCGCCGCGCTGATCGGCGCGACTATCCTGTTGCAGGGGCTGTTCTACGACACCCTCTGGTGGTCGGTGCTACGCCTGATCAACGGCTGGGCCGCAGTCGGCGTGTTCCTGGTCATCGAAAGCTGGTTGCTGCTGGCTGGCGACGCGAAGATTCGCGGCCGTTTGCTGGCGCTGTACATGATTGCCTTCTACGGTGCCGGGGTACTGGCCCAGGCCGCGTTGGGCGAGATCACCGCCTTGGGCGATAGTGCACCGTTCATGCTGGCCGGCATGCTGGCGACGTTGTCAGTGCTGCCGATCGTCATCCTGCCACGGGTATCGCCGCTGCTTGAGCATGTCGAGCCACTCAAGCCGCGCCAGTTGCTGGGCGTGGCACCGACAGGCCTGGTGGGCTGTTTTGGCTCCGGAATCATCATCGCCGGTATCTACGCGCTGCTGCCGTTGTACCTGCAACGGGTAGGCATGGATGTCGGTGACGTCGGCCGCATGATGGCCTGGGTGATCCTCGGCGCCATGCTGCTGCAATACCCGGTGGGGCGCTGGTCCGATCGCAAGGATCGACAGGATGTGCTCATCACCCTGGCTGCAGCGTGCACCGTCCTGTCGCTGCTGATCGTGGTATTGCCGACCGACACGGTGTTGCTGCCGGCGTTGATGTTCTTGCTCGGCGGTGGGGTATTCGCGCTGTACCCGGTGGCGGTGAGCAGCGCGGCCGACCGCGCCCCGGCCGATGCCCTGGTGCCGATGATCCAGGGCCTGCTGTTGATCAACTCGCTGGGCTCGGCCCTGGCGCCGCTGGCGATCTCGCCGATGATGACCCGCTACGGCGAAGTGGGCTTGTTTTGGGCCTTCGCGGTGATCAACCTGGCTATGGTCGGCTTCTTCCTGTGGCGCCGGGGCAAGCGCCCCAAGCCCGAGCACCCGGCACCGTTCGCCCCGACGGCGACCTTCTCGCCCAGCGGCGCCGAACTACGGGTGACCGAAGACCTGATGCACGCCGCTCAGGAGCACCCAACCCTGGACGCCATGGCTCCTGCCGCCTCGACCCAGGCAGTCCATCGCGACGCGCACTGATCTGCCAACCGCCCGTCGCCCGACGGGCACCCTGAAGGCATGGTCTAGACTACATGCTCTGCCTTGCGCGCTCGCTCAGGATGGATGACATGAAACTCTGGTACTGGCCGCTGTTTGCCCTTCTGCCCGGCGTGACGCTGGGCATACAGCTCAACCACAGTCCGGCGCTGGCAATCAGTTCGGCGTCCTTTACCGACGGCGGCGTGATCGCTCTGCAACAGGTGGGGCCGGAGCCGGAGTGTGGCAGCGGCGAAGAGCGTACGCCGCAGGTGAGCTGGAAAAACCTGCCACAGCGCACGCAGTCGCTGGTCGTGGTGATGTTCGATCCAGACGGTGCCAAGGGCATGGGCGTTGTGCATTGGCTTGCGTATAACCTGGACGCTGCCAGTGGCGGCCTCGATGAGGGCGCGGCCGGACAGAGCAGCGAAATTGCCACATTGGGCCCCAACAGCCGAGGCACGCAGCGCTACCGTGGGCCCTGCCCGCCCGCTGGCGACAATCCACACCATTATGTGCTGACCGTGATCGCCACCGACCTGCCTGCGGGCAGCCTGCCAATGGGACTGGACCGGCAGCGGCTGATGGAGATCCTGCACGGGCACACGCTAGGTGCGCAAAGTCTGGTAGGCCGTTATGGGCATTGAGCCGGCGCTGCGAACCCGCGCTAGTCGGTGCTGAGACCGGCTGTAGAAAGTAGTCGCCGCGTTACCCGAAGGCCAGTCGCTATGGCAACCGCAGTTGCGCCAGTGCCTGGTCACGCTCGGCGCACTGACGCCGCAACTCCTCCCCTACCCCTTGCGCTTGCGCAAGCATCGCGCGCAGCCCCTGGACCTGAGCGTCACGCTGTTCAAGTTGCGCTTCCAGCCGCGCGAGCGCTTCCTGGGTCTGACGCTGCTCAGCCTGCAATCGCCCATTGTCACGGTGCAGTTGGGTCAGCTCTGCCTGACGCGCCAGGGCGCCTTGCTGCACGGTTTGCAACTGGCCCTGCAACTGGCGCAGCTGGGTTTGCTGGCGGCCCAGCTCCTGTTCGTGGCGTTGTTCGGCGAGCTGCAACTGCTGCTCCTTGTCGGCCAGGCGCAATTGCAGCGCACTCAGCTGGACCTCGTGCTGCTGATGCGCTGCGGCCAATGCCCGTTGGGCCAGCGCCAACTGCCCCTGCAGCTGTGCTTGCTGCTGCTCGAAGGCGGTCTGAGCCACCTCGACACAGGCTTGCGCTTCGCGCTGAAGCTGCGCCGAGAGCTGCTCGACCAGGCGCCCCAATGGGGCGCTCAACCCGGCGGCATCGCCCAACTTCACGGGTTGTTCCAGCGCCTTGAGGTAACGGTGGATGGTCGATTTCGACCCGGTGTTACCCAGTTCGATACGTACTGCATCGATACTTGGGTTTTCACCCCTGGCAAGCAGCGTATCACGCGCTTGCTCAACAGCCTCTTTGGTTACACCCACCCGCGACATACCATTCTCCATTGAGCATGTACCGTGGTATGTACCACGTAAGATAGGCGTAATTGTGCAGGTGGAATCGCTTGAAAACAACCGGCTCCCCGCTGGAGAGCCGGACCATTTTCAGTGCTTGGATCGGCGACGACGCACTCGATATCAAGCAAGCCTGGCCAGTACGACCACCACGCTGGCTAGATACACAGGCTTAGCCAACACCTCAATGTCAGGCGCCTGCAACTGCTCGTGCCCCCTGGCCGGTCATGGCTGCGGAACCAATGACTGACTATCTGGCAACCTCTGACACCTTGTCCGGGCGGCTGCCCGACAGTCGCCACGTCACTTGGGTAATGCCATAGCGCTCTGCCATCGGGCGGCTCACCTTGCGGATTTTTTCGCGGCCGAACTTCGGAATGATACCGATCCCGGCATCGCAACTGGCCCAGTGCCAGGCCTCAGCGTTATCCATGTGTTCCAGTCGAATGATGAAGCTACGCACTTGACCATGCAGGTGATAGTCGATGATGTACAACTGAGGGCTCGGCATCGCTATGGGCCTCCTTTCTCCATGGGTTATTAACTGATGGATCAGCCAGTTGCGTGAAAATTCAGAAAATTCACAGGCACGCTGACAAGGTGCAGTAGTGGCCAAAGGCCTTATTTCTGCGAAGGCGGCTCATGTGGGCCGTGGCGGCGCTGTCCACCCTTGCGGCCAGCCTCCGAAGCCCTGGCCCGGTCGTTGGCAAAATTACCACCTGAGTTACGCCCGCCTTTGCGGCCAGCCTCAGAGGCGCGCTCCCGGTCGTTGGCGAAGTTGCCGGAATTGGTTTGCTGGGTCCCGCCACGGCGGCTGGGTTGGCGCTGTTCTTCTGGCATGTCGGTTCTCCCTTGAGGGCAGGTAAATCATCCTTCAGTCATTCCGAGGGCAGACGGCGGCGCTCGACTCACTGACAGTCATCTTTTTCGGACCGACGGTGACGTACGTTGCCGCTGCAGTAATTTGCACGCCCAATCAGGCGTGCACGCTCCATTGCGTGGCGTCAGCAGGTATCGGCAATTCGTCGACGGCATGGATCATGCCGCTGGCCAGCGCCTCTTGCGGCCCCAGGATGCGTGGGTAGGCCATGAGGTAGCGTGCGATGTCGAGCCCCTCGCTGGCTCCTTGGGTACGCTCGGCGACGATCTGCACATACAAGCGCAGGTCGTAGTCCAGGCTCATGGCGTACTCGGCCATTCGCGCGTGATCAACTGCCCCGTGCAAGGTCCAGTGAAACGGATGAAACAGGAACTTGCTGAAGGCGCAGGCTGTGCGGTGGCTGCCGGCCAAAAACAGGATATTACCCATGGACTCCACCGTACCCAGGTTGTGGGTGTGCACAGGCACCGGCAAGGCGCGCAAAAAGTTGTACAGCGTGAAGCCATAGCTACACTCGCCGCCCATGGTGGCGATGTTCAGCTGGATCAGGTCGGCGCCTTGTTGGGTGGCCTTGGCGCAGGTATTGATCAGGTTGCCGCAGGTGGCCGAGTTGATCGGCCCGGTGTAGTGGATGATGTGTCTGGCCATGCAGGCCTCCCATTGCGTCGCAGTGTGCTTGCGGTGGAGGCGATCGGGACGAGCAAAGTTCCGTTAGCAGCAGCGATGCAGTGCCAGGCAGGCCCGGCACTGCAATCGGTCATTTACGCACGGTCGCCCTTGCGCCCGGTGTCCGTGGTCTGGCGGTGTTGGCCGGACCCGGAACTTTGCCCACCTTTGCGGCCGGCTTCGGAGGCCTTCTCACGATCATTGGCGAAGTTTCCAGGGTTTTTCGAACCGCCCTGGTTGCCCATCCTGCTGTTCTCTTTGTTGGCCATGGTCTTCAACCTCGTGTGGCTTGAGAGTGCACGGCACGCTTGCCGTACAAGGTTGTGAGTACGCAGGCACAAAGGGATTCGGTCTATTGCACATCGGGCAGACCGGTGGCGCTAAACAAAGCAGTCGACTCTATCTGGGGCGCAAGCCTATATGTGCAAGGCGCTGGAGCCTGTGGACGCGGTGCATCGCCCGCGTAGGCTCCAGCGCTTGGTCAGGCCAGCAACAGACGCAGGTCCACACCACCCTCACCGAGTGCCGGGCACCAGTAGTAGCCGCCGCTCAGGGGCCGACTGAAGCGATACAAGCCATCGATGATGCCGTCCTCCAAACCGCTCATGCGTTTGAGCTGCACTTCGAAGGCGTCGAACGAGTGCCCCATCGCGACGAACGCCAGGCCCGCACCGCGCTCATCGGCCCAGGCCACCGAACGCCGCACCATGAACGCCTCGGGAGCGAAGCTCTCCTGGGCCGTGCGCTTGACGTGGGCAGACTCGGGCGCATCATCGAGTTCTTCGTTGTCGCTCAGGCGGCGCCCGATAATGTTGTCCTGCTCGGCTTGCGGCAGCGCCTTGAAATAGTCCAGATCGTGCTTCCACAGCTGGAAGACAGCAAAGCTGGAACCGGCCAGGCCCGGGACATCGCCGGACACGATGGCGGCCTCGATGGCCTGCTCGTCGACCGGGTTCTCGGTGCCGTCCTCGTAGCCGGTCAGGTCACGGCCACCGCGGTGCAGGAAACCATCGACACTGTCGACCAGACGCAAGGCCGGGGCCAGCAACTGCTGCAGAGCTTGCGCACGCAGGAACAGTTCGCCGCGTTCTTCGCCGCGCAGCCACAACCACAAGGCATGCTGAGTCGCCGGGTTGGGTACTTGGGCCTGCAACTGCGGGAAGCTGCGCAGACCAGGCACCTCACGGCCCAGCACCTGCGCCAACGGTGCACCGATACCCAGCACCACGCTCTGGCCATCGACCTCGGCGATCAACCGATCAAGCACGCCGGCCAAGGCTTCTTGCGAATCGAGGGCAAAGAACAAATGACGGGCGTGGGCTGGCACCGGGGTGGCGAGCAGACCTGGCTGGAACGGCATGGTGGGCTAATCCTTCGGCAAAAGCGCGAATGCTACTGCGCCGGAGGCAGCATCGCAACGCGGCGTGTAGCCGCTGCCGGCCAGGGGTTCGGTAATAAACGGTTACCAAGTATGGCCAGTTGCGATTAGCTATCGTTAGCCGGGCACCTAGACTGCTCGGGATATTCCGTTCGAGTAGCCACTCATGACCGCCTCGCCCCTGCTTACCGCCATCCTGCCGCTCGCCCTGGGCATCATCATGCTGGGCCTGGGGTTATCACTGACCTTGGCCGACTTCGCCCGGGTGGTGAAATACCCCAAGCCCGTGGTGGTCGGCCTGGCCTGCCAGATCCTGCTGCTGCCACTGGTGTGCTTCCTGATTGCCAACGGCTTTGGCCTTGAGTCGGCGCTGGCCGTGGGCCTGATGCTGCTGGCCGCCTCGCCAGGCGGCACCACCGCGAACCTGTTCAGCCACCTGGCGCATGGCGATGTGGCGCTGAACATTACCCTGACAGCGGTCAATTCATTGATCGCCATCCTGACCATGCCGCTGTTGGTGAACCTGTCGCTGACCTGGTTCATGCAGGCGGACCAAGCGATTCCGCTGCAATTTGCCAAAGTGATGCAGGTGTTCGCCATCGTGCTGCTGCCGGTGGCGCTGGGCATGCTGATTCGCCATCGGGCGCCGGGCTTCGCCGCACGCATGGAAAAGCCGATGAAATTGGTGGCGGCACTGTTTCTAGCCTTCACCATCGTGCTTGCGCTGGCCAAGGACTGGCAAACGGTGGTGCAGTACGCGCCGATCGTCGGCGGCGCCGCACTGTTGTTCAACCTGCTGAGCCTGGGGGTAGGTTACTGGGTGCCGCGCCTGCTGAACATTCCGCGGCGCCAGGCGATCGCCATCGGCATGGAAATCGGCATCCACAACGGTACTCTGGCCATCGCCCTGGCCCTGAGCCCGAGTCTGTTAAACAACCCCACCATGGCGGTGCCGGCAGCACTCTATAGCCTGATCATGTTCTTCACAGCCGCAGGCTTTGGCTGGTGGGTAAGTCGCGGGCATAAAGGTCAAGAGGCGATCGTCGAGACCGCTAACTGATCGCGCTAGCTGCGCCGCCGCTTCAATTGCCGCTTCAACACGCGCAGTGGCGGTGCGTAGAAGAATCCGAACGACACGCATCCCTGTCGCCCCTTCACCGCATGGTGTAGTTGATGCGCCTGGTGCAGGCGCTTCAAATAGCGGTTGACCGGCCTCGGTGCGCGCGGCCAGTGACGATGGAACAGCCCGTCATGCACCAGCACGTAGGCCACGCCATACCCTGCCACCCCTGCCCCCACCCACTGCAACGGCGCATGTCCGGCCTTGCCCAGCGCCACCAGCGCAGCGGCGATCAACGCCAGTGCCGCTAGATAGAGATCGTTGGTTTCCAGCACGCCCAGGTGCGGCTCATGGTGCGAGCGGTGCAGCCACCAGCCCCAACCGTGCATGATGTACTTGTGGGCCAGGGTGCCGACGCCTTCCATAGCCACAAGGGTGGTGAACAGCACGGCGAGGTTGAACAGCATGCAGAGGTCCGGGTTCGAGGCAATAACGGGCGTAAGGGTACCACTGCCGCGCGGGGTGCAGGAAAGTTCGCCGTGACGCAATTGTCATGATTTTAGCCATGACCCTGTCCCGCACCGGGCGTAGTGTCCGCGTCGCGATTTTTCCCTCCCTGCATAAGCGCACCCTGCATTGGACAGTAGTCCCAGTCGATTGCGACGGGCCGACATGGCGAGCTAGTCCGACAGCGCTGCTGCACTGTCTCGCCGCGCTCGGTAGACGGTGACTCCTTCACCTTCCCTGCTTTTCATCCAGGCGCCTGCCGGCGCCATGGATTGTGGTCCTGCGCATTCATCGTTTTTCGCTTCCCGCCGCCATTGAGCGGCGCCCATGTGGGCGACTGCCCGCAGAACGAGGTTCGCTATGGCAACTACCGCGCTGGAACGCCTGGTCAGTCGCATAAGCCTGGAAAAAGGCGTCAGTACGGTGCGCTGGCAATTGCTGGCGCTACCACTGGCAGCGCACTAGCCATCGTTGCGCAGGTGCCGCTCCCTGAGTTCCTGGCGCTCCTTGGCTTCGATGCACAGCGTCGCGGTGGGCCGTAGCAGTAGCCGGCGCAGGCCAATGGGCTCGCCGGTTTCCTCGCACCAGCCGTAGTCGCCGCAGGCCAAGCGCTCCAGCGCCTGGTCGATCTTGTCCAGTAGCTTCTTCTCGCGCTCCAGCGAGCGCAGTTGCCAGTGTCGCTCCTCCTCGGCGCTGCCGATATCGGCCGGATCGCTGTGTACTTCGTATTCGCGCAGGGCCCTGAACTCACTGTCGATGCGGGCCTGCAACTCGGCACGCTGAGTCAGCAGCAGGTCGCGAAAGAACTGGCGCTGCGGTTCGCTCATGTATTCATCGGGGGGTTGTTGCAGCAATTGTGCTTCATTCATGGGTACCACTCCTAAACGACAGCCTGCCAGGGGTTCAGCGTTCGAACATCAACGGCAAGCCCTGGCAGTTCGGCTGCACACGCCCTTGGTGCCAAGCAAGCTGGCCGGATACCACCGTGCTGCGCACCACGTGGTGGAAGCGATGTTGCTGGAACGGCGTCCAGCCGCAGTGGGCGAGGATCGGTTCATCTGCCACCGCCTGCGGCACCTGTAGCCGCTCCACCAAGGCGAAATCGGCCCAGTAACCCTCGCGCAGGTAGCCGCGCTCGCGAATGGCGAACAGGTCGCTCACCGCGTGACTGGTCTTGTGCACCACTTGAGCCATGCTCAGCGCTCCCTGGCTGACCAACTCCAGCGCAGCCGGCAAGGCGTGCTGCACCAGCGGCAGGCCGGAAGGTGCCTGGGCGTAAGGGCGGTGTTTTTCATCAAGGGTGTGCGGCGCATGGTCGGTGCCGATCACGTCAATGCGGTCCTCGACCAGGGCGCGCAGCAAAGCCTGGCGATCGGTCGCGGTCTTGATCGCTGGGTTGCACTTGATCAGGTGCCCCGGGCTTGCATAGTCGCTGTCATCGAAAAGCAGATGATGCAGGCACACCTCGGCGGTGATGCGCTTAATCGCCACCGGGCCAGGCTCGAACAGCGCCAGCTCCCGCGCACTGGTCAGGTGCAGCACATGCAGCCGGGTGCCAAAGCGACGGGCCAACGCCACCGCCAGGCTCGATGAGCGGTAGCAGGCCTCGGCATCGCGGATCAGCGGATGTGCCGCCGGTGGGATGAAGTCGCCGTGCCGGGCGCGCCAGGCGCGCTCGTTCTCAAGGATGCTGGGGGTGTGCTCGCAGTGCGCCAGGACTAAGGTCGGGGCGCAGGCGAACAGCTTTTCCAGCACCTCGGGGTCATCCACCAGCATGTCGCCGGTCGACGCCCCCATGAATACCTTGATGCCGGCCACCTCGCGCGGGTCCAGCGCCGCGATGGCGTCGAGGTTGTCGCGGCTGACCCCGAAGTGGAAGCCGTAGTTGGCCACCGAGCTTGCTGCGGCCCGCCGTTGCTTGTCGAGCAAGGCTTCGCGGCTCAGGGTCGGCGGCTGGGTGTTGGGCATGTCCATAAAACTGGTGATGCCCCCCGCCACCGCCGCCCGCGACTCGCTCGCCAGGGTGCCCTTATGCGGCGCGCCCGGTTCACGAAAGTGCACTTGGTCATCGATCATTCCAGGCAGCAGGTAGGCGCCCTGGGCGTCGATCTCGCAGGCCGCACGGGCGTTGAGGATGCAGCCGGCGATGCGCTCGATACGCCCGTGACGCACTAGCAAATCGCCCTCGAACTCGCGGCCTTCGTTGACCAGCCGGGCATTACGTACCAGCAGCGCGTCCATGCTCAGAACTCGTTCTGCAAGGCTTTATAGCCCTGCACCAGGTCGATGTTGGTTCGCGCCACGTCCTCAGAGAACTCCGCTGCCGACACACTGACCGGGGGGTACGCGGCAAGGTTTGTATGCGGCCCGATATGTTCGGTGGGCGGCACATAGAAGCGCGCCGGCAGGTCGCAGCCATCGACCACCGAGTTGTGCCGCACCACGCTGCCGTCGCCGACCTTGCAGTTGAACAGTACGCTGTTGAAGCCGATGAACACGCGATCGCCCACCTCGCATGGACCATGTACGATGGAGCGGTGGGCGATGGAGCTGTACTGGCCGATGCGCACTGCTGCGCCGGACTTGGAGTGAATCACCACGCCGTCCTGGATGTTGGAATTGGCGCCGATGACGATCGGCTGCATATCGCCAGTGGCGTCCACTTCATCGGCACGAATCACCGCGTAGGGGCCGACGAACACATTGTCCTGGATGATGACCTTGCCGCAGATGATAGCGGTGTGATCGATGTAGGCGGAGGCGGCGATTTCAGGGAGATGGCCAGAGGGATTTCTGCGGATCACGGTGGGCGCCTTGGGAACGGGGGAGATGTTAAATGTTACGTTATAACACTTAACTTGCAACCCCCTTCGCGTGCTCAATCGTCAGCAAGGCATTTCGTCACTGCGATTCAGCGCCACGCCCCCGCTCCCAGGGCTGGCCTCGGAGTCCGTCGCCATCCAGTAGCGGTCGCCCCCACTGCCGCTTAGCCTAGTACAGCGTCGCCACCAGGCTTTGCGGCGTGAGCGTTTCCAGTGAAGGCGTGCACCCCGCGCTCACCGCGTCTAGCGCCAGTACTGAGGTTGCTGCACCACGTGCATGTGTTGCTCGAACAGCGGCGGCAGTTGCTCCTTGAGGTAGTCGATCCAGGTGCGCACCTTGGCGTCCAGGTAGTGGCGCGAGGGATAGATCGCGTAGATCTCGCGCTGGCGCAGGCGGTGCGGTGCCAACAAACGGCACAGGCGCCCTTCACTGATAGCCTGGCTGGCCGAGTAGTACGGCAGCAGGCCCACGCCCATGCCCAGTTCGGTGGCCCGCAGCATCGCGTCGGCGACGTTGGTGAGGAAGGTGTCCTGGGGTACGATCACGCACTGCTCGGGCCCTTGGCCGAACGCCCAGTCCTCCTCGAACAACGGGTCCACCGTGCGCAGGCATACATGATGGTGCAGGTCTTCGGGGCGCTCAGGCACACCATGGCGGGCCAGGTAGTCCGGCGAGGCACACAGGATGCTATGGATGCCGCCCAGGGGGATGGCGATCAGTTGCGAGTCCGGCAGGCCCTGCCCGATGGTGATGACCACATCATGCCCTTCGGCCAGCGGGTCAGGATTGCGCTGAGACAGCGTCAGTTCCATCACCACCTCCGGGCACGCCGCGTTATAGCGCGCCACCAGCGGCATCATCAGCAGCCCCAGACCGTGGGTGCAATGCACGCGCAGGCGGCCGCGCGGCGTGAGGTGGGCGCCACGGGCCTCGTCCATGGCCTCTTCGGTCAGGTGCATGATCTGCCGCGCACGCTCCAGAAAACGCTCGCCAGCCTCGCTCATGCGCAGGCGTCGGGTGGTGCGGTGCAGCAATCGGGTCTGTAACTGGTTTTCGAGCTCGGCGACGATGCGCGACACCTGCGCAGCCGAGATATCCAGAGCGTTGGCCGCGGCGGCGAAACTGCCGCACTCCACGACTCGGGCGAAGGTACGCATCGCATGCAGCATGTCCATGGGGTGACGCTCTCATTACTCACATGAAAGGCAAGAATCTATCACGCGGCGGCCCATTTATTGTGAAACACAAATGAATACAGGAAGCTCACGATGCCGATTACCGCCAGAGAGGGCAATGACCTAGTGTCACGCGGTTGACGCCTGGTTTAGCCGAGCACTGCGCTGATCCAGGCAATTTGCCGGGTAAAGTCCTGCACTTTTTCTGGCGCCACCGCCTCGCGCGCACGCTCGAAATTGGCCAGGGCCTGCTGCTTCTGGCGCAACATGCGCTGCCACTTGAACAGGAACGCCGGGCTGCGCGCTTCCAGCAGGCGTGGCCCGAAGTACAGTTGCTCGGGGCTGTAGCGTTCCGGCTGGCCGCGCTCGGCGACGATGATCTCGTAGTCGAAGCGGTTTTCCCGCAGCACTTCCTCGCAAACGATGCGATAGCCGTTATCGGCCAACCACTGGCGCAGGGGTTGCTCGCCACCATTGGGTTGCAGCACAAGGCGCTCATGCCCGCCAAGGCGCGCTTTACCCGCTTCGAGGATGTCACGAATGGTCTCCCCGCCCATGCCGCAGATGCTCACCGCACTGATTTCATCGCCGGCTTCGATGGCCGCCAGGCCACTGGCCAGGCGCACGCTGGCGCAGTGCTCCAATTGGTTCTCGCGCACGCTGCGGTGGGCGGCCTGGAAAGGCGTCTGCGCCACCTCGCCCGCCACTGCCGCGCTGATCGCCCCGCGCAGCAACAAGGCCACCGGCAGGTAGCCGTGGTCGGAGCCAATATCGGCGAGCCGCGCGCCGGCCGGAATGTGCGCCGCCACACGCTCGAGGCGCATGGACAAAGTGTTTTGGTTCAACGGATGCCTCGTTCTACAGCCTGCCCGGCGCCTTGGCCGGTGTGGGGGCGCGATTCTGCCCCGACGGGCGGTGCTTTTCAAATCCAGGCGACCGCCACCCCGCTCGACCCGCCTCGCCGGCTCGCGTAGGCTGGCGGTTTTCCTTCCGTCGCAAGGCAAAGTACCCATGGCAAACGCAGACATCATCTACACCCCGGACCCGGACGCCGACTCCATTTCCTCGGATGTCACCGAGTTCAACGGCATCCTGATGACCACCCAGATCCCGCTGAAAGCCGACGGCAGCCTGGAGCTGGGCGATATCCAGACCCAGTGCGAAGCCACGCTGCAAGCGCTGAAGGCCGCGTTGGAGAAGGCCGGCAGTTCCATGGACCGCGTGCTGCACCTGACCATCTACCTCACCGACATGGCCGACCGCGCGGTGTTCAACGAGGTGTATCAGCGCTTCTTCAGCAAGCCATGGCCGGTACGTGCCGCCGTGGGCGTTGCGGCACTGGCGTTCGAGGGCATGCGCGTGGAAGTGACGGCGATGGCGGCCAAGGGCTGAAGCGAAAGAGTGACCTGTTACAGCAAGATGCGGATTGAAAAATGGACACCCTAAGCAAGGACACAGCATGAGTTACAGACTTGATCTCATCAATCGCGCGGGGCTTTTCCGCAACTACGCTGCTTGGCATGAACACGAAAATAATTGGGCCGAACCGGGACATCTGTGCATGGCGCAGTACCTGTCGGCCATCGTGTATTCGATTGAGAAACTGCACCATTTAGAACAAGAGTGCACACAACAGTACGAAGAGTTCAGCCCGAACCTTAAGTATCCCAGCCAGAAAATCTGGTTCCGCCCCCCGAGCCTGTTCGATCTATTTTTTTGTTACTCGTCCTATCTGCTGAACCTGCGATTGGCTCAGAACTCACTGACTCGCCTGCTTTCGCGTGAGTTCAAAACGTCGCTCCAACAAAGCCTGCACGGGCTTGTCAACGATAAAAAAGGTTGCAAGCTAGACGCATCAGTGTACAAATGCCTTAGAGACTACTGGCAACAATCCGGTTTTAAAGCCAAGCAGTACAGAGACCTAGAACAGCATTATGGCCTGATAACAAGAGATGCCTGGATCGTTCAGTCATCGGACGGCCCGAAGCTCAAAGTCTTTCTCCCTGACGATCCAGCAGTGCAGTCGGAAAGTAAGTTCACTTATCACAACGAGGTCGATGCGCTCGCCTTCGCTATCGATACATTCGAGCAATTCCATCGCTGTGTGAACGAGCTGAGTCAGCTGATTGGGTATGATACCCCCAGAGCGTTCGACTATAACCAATGCCTGCCCGAGGGGGTCAACGTCGGTGTTGGCATTACTGTTGATCCATCCGCTCACGTGCTCTGTGCCCGGGAGCTCCGACATGACTCAGCCGGTTCGGAAATGGTCCAGCACTTGAAAGAAGTGGACAGCAAAAAATACAGTTTTATCTGGGGCAATAACCACTTCCCAGTAACCCACTCTTTCTTCCGAGAGGCCGCATACCGCAGCGATGATGTCACAGGTGTCCTCAGTAGCGATCCGATCAAGCCCGACGTTCTGTCTGGATGAACCCTATGGTTCGCACGTACCGCTGCCCTGCGAGCCATTTCACCGCTACAATGCCCGCCTTACCGTGACAGCCCGAAACCTATAACGACATGTCCCTTCCAAAGAATCACCTGGAACTGCTCAGCCCTGCGCGTGACGTGAGCATCGCCCGCGAGGCGATCCTGCATGGCGCGGATGCCATCTATATCGGCGGCCCGAGCTTCGGCGCGCGCCACAACGCCTGCAACGAAGTCGGCGATATCGCCGAGCTGGTCGAGTTCGCCCGGCGTTACCATGCCCGCGTCTTCACCACCATCAACACCATCCTTCACGACAACGAGCTGGAGCCGGCGCGCAAGCTGATCCACCAGCTCTACGATGCAGGCGTCGATGCGCTGATCGTGCAGGACCTGGGGGTGATGGAGCTGGACATCCCGCCAATCGAGCTGCACGCCAGCACCCAGACCGACATCCGTACCCTGGAGCGGGCCAAGTTCCTCGACCAGGCGGGCTTCTCGCAACTGGTATTGGCACGTGAGCTGAACCTGCAGCAGATCCGCGCCATCGCCGCCGAAACCGACGCGGCCATCGAGTTCTTCATCCATGGCGCGCTGTGCGTGGCGTTCTCCGGCCAGTGCAACATTTCCCACGCCCAGACCGGGCGCAGCGCCAACCGTGGAGACTGCTCCCAGGCCTGCCGCCTGCCGTACACCCTCAAGGACGACCAAGGCCGCGTGGTGGCCTTTGAGAAGCACCTGCTGTCGATGAAGGACAATAACCAGACCGCCAACCTGCGTGACCTGGTGGATGCTGGCGTGCGCTCGTTCAAGATCGAAGGACGCTACAAGGATGTGGGCTATGTGAAAAACATCACTGCCCACTACCGCAAGGAACTCGACGCGATCCTCGAAGACCGCCCGGACCTGGCCCGCGCCTCCAGCGGCCGTACCGAGCACTTCTTCGTGCCGGATCCTGACAAGACCTTCCACCGCGGCAGCACCGACTACTTCGTCAGCGACCGCAAGATCGACATCGGCGCGTTCGACTCGCCGACCTTCACCGGCCTGCCGGTGGGCGTGGTGGAGAAAGTCGGTAAGCGTGACCTGCTGGTGACCACTGACGTACCGTTGACCAACGGCGATGGCCTCAACGTGTTGGTCAAGCGTGAGGTGGTGGGCTTTCGCGCCAACATCGCCGAGCTAAAGAGTGAGTCCGAGGAAGACGGCCAGAAGCGCTACCGCTACCGGGTCGAGCCCAACGAAATGCCCGAGGGCCTGCACAAGCTGCGGCCCAACCACCCGCTGTCGCGCAACCTCGACCACAATTGGCAGCAAGCCCTGCAGCGCACTTCGGCCGAGCGCCGGGTGGGTATCGAGTGGCACGCCGTACTACGCGAGCAGCGCCTGATGCTGACCGCCAGCAGTGAAGAAGGTGTGAGCGTGCAGGTGGCGCTGGACGGTCCGTTCGGCGTGGCCAACAAGCCACAGCAGGCGCTGGATCAGTTGCACGACCTGCTCGGTCAGTTGGGCACCACGATGTACCACGCCAACGCCATCGAGCTGGATGCACCGCAGGCGTACTTCATCCCCAATTCGCAGCTCAAGGCCCTGCGCCGCGAAGCCATCGAGGCGCTGACCGAAGCGCGGATCAAGGCCCACCCGCGTGGTACGCGCAAGGCCGAGACCAGCCCGCCACCGGTGTACCCCGAGTCGCACCTGTCGTTCCTGGCCAACGTTTACAACCAGAAGGCCCGCGATTTCTACCACCGGCATGGTGTGCAGTTGATCGACGCCGCCTACGAGGCCCACGAAGAGCACGGCGAAGTACCGGTGATGATCACCAAGCACTGCCTGCGTTTCTCGTTCAACCTATGCCCTAAGCAGGCCAAGGGCGTGACCGGCGTGCGCACCAAGGTCGCGCCGATGCAGTTGATCCAGGGTGATGAGGTGCTGACCCTCAAGTTCGACTGCAAACCCTGCGAAATGCACGTGATCGGCAAGATGAAGAGCCACATCATCGACTTGCCGACCCCAGGTAGCGCAGTGGCCCAGGTGGTCGGACACATCAGCCCGGAAGACCTGCTCAAGACCATCCCCCGCGCGCCGCATTGAAGCCTGTGGGCTTGCCGGACCACCGTGAAGTAGAGGGCGCGGTGGATGGCACCGGCTAGGCCGCTCCTACAGGGGGCGGCGCTGGATTCAGGGGCGGGCCTGCCGGAATGCAGGCCTACCCCGAAACAGGCTGCGCGGCATCAGCCGCACTAACGACACATAAAAGTCTCAAACGAGCCGTAAAGGCTTGATCCTCTCCTCATTTGCTGCACAATGCCAAGCTTGCGACCCTTGCGAGGCCCTGATGCAACCTACTGCCCACGACGAACGCCTGCTCAAGGCCCTGGCCCACGCCATCGTGGTCCACCCGCGCGCAACGCTGAAGGAATTGGCCGAAGCCGCAGGTGTCAGCAAGGCCACCCTGCACCGCTATTGCGGCACCCGTGACAACCTGGTGGCAATGCTCGAAAACCACGGCGAACGGGTACTCAACCAAGTGATCCACGACGCGACGCTGGACGCAGCCGAGCCTCTGGCAGCTCTGCGCCACTTGATCGGCGAACACCTCAAGCACCGCGAAATGCTGGTCTTCCTGATGTTCCAGTACCGTCCCGACACCCTGCTCGGCGAGGGCGAGGACCGCCGCTGGCTGGCCTACACCCAGGCCATGGATGCGTTCTTCTTGCGCGCCCAACAAGCGGGGGCGCTGCGTATCGATATCAGTGCGGCGGTGTTCACCGAAATGTTCCTGAGCATGATCTACGGCATGGTCGACGCCGAGCGCCGTGGCCGGGCCGCCAGCGCCAACTCGGCACAGACGTTGGAGCAGTTGTTCCTGCGCGGCGCGTTGCTCCAGGCCTGACATCGCGGCTAACCCATCCCTCGCCGGCGCCGCTTCGCGCCCCGTCAGCCAAACAAAAAAGGCCCCTGAACACACGTCCAGGGCCGAACGGCTGGATCGTCCAACCAAAGGAGCCTTCAGGCCTCGGCGGCCACCGTTTTGGGCGTGCGCTTGAGCCGCGACAGCACCCAGACGAAACAAATCGGCACGAACACCACCCCCAGCAGCGTGGCGCTGAGCATGCCGCCGATTACCCCAGTGCCGATGGCACGTTGGCTGGCCGCCCCGGCGCCACTGGCGATAGCCAGGGGCACGACGCCCAGGATGAACGCCATCGAGGTCATCACGATCGGTCTGAAGCGTAGCCGCGCAGCCTCCAAGGCAGCGTCACGCAGGCTGTAGCCCTTCTCCCACAGCTCCTTGGCGAACTCGACGATCAAGATCGCGTTCTTCGCCGCCAAACCAATGATGGTGATCAAGCCCACCTTGAAGTACACATCGTTGGGCATGCCCGCCACCATCACCGCCAACACAGCGCCCAGCGCGCCGATTGGCACGATCAGCATCACCGTCACCGGGATCGCCCAGCTTTCGTACAGCGCCACCAACAGTAGGAACACCACCAGGATCGCCAGACCAAACAGGTGTGTGGCCTGGCCGCTGGAGACTTGCTCCTGGTAGGAAAGCCCGGTCCAGGCATAGCCGATGCCCGGTGGCAGATCACGAGCCAGACGTTCCATCTCGGCCATGGCCTGGCCGGTGCTGTAACCAGGCGCCGCGTCACCGGCGATACGAATCGATGGATAGCCGTTGTAACGCACGATCTGCACCGGCCCTTCTTCCCAGCGGGTGGTGACGAAGGCGCTGAACGGCACCTGCTCACCGCTGCTATTGGGGGCGTACAGTTGCAACACGCTTTCCGGCGTCATGCGCGCGCCCTGCTCGGCTTGCACCACCACGCGCTGCTGCCTGCCCGCGTTGGTGAAATCGTTGATCACCGCCGAGCCAAACGCAGTGGCCAGGGTGCTGCTGATGGTTTCGAAGCTCACGCCCAGGGCGCGGGCCTTCTCACGGTCGATCTGCACGCGTAGCTGCGGCGCCTCGGCCAAGCCCTCCATCATGGCGTAGAGGATCACCGGGTTGCCGTTGGCCGCGCCGAGCAACTGGTCACGCGCCGCCAGCAGGGCCTCGCGGCCCAACCCGCCACGGTCCATCAGACGCAGGGCGAAACCACCGGCGTTGCCCAAGCCATCGATAGGCGGCGGATTGACCGCCATGATCGCGCCGTCGCCATGCCCGGCGAAGCGCGCATTGATCGCCTGTACCTCGGCATCGGCCGACTGCCCGGGGCCGCGCAGGGACCAATCCTTGAAGGTCGGGAACGCCAGCGCAGCGTTATCGCCCATGCCCGAGAAGCTGAAACCGCTGACCACGAACGCCGAATCCAGCGCCTCACGGGACATCAGAAACTGCTCCAGGGCCTGGCCGGTGGCGTCGGTACGCACCCGACTGGCGCCCGGCGGCAACTGTACGTCGACGATCGCGTAGCCTTGGTCTTCCACCGGCACGAACGACTCCGGCAAGCGCAGATAGAAGAAGCCGAGCATGGCGAGGATCCCGGCATACACCAGCATGCAGCGTCCGGCGCGGCGCACCAGCGCATTGTTCATCAGCGCGTAGCGCTCGGTCAGGCGGGCAAAGCCACGGTTAAAAGCGCCGAAGAAACCGCGCTTTTCATGATGCCCCTGGGGTACGGGCTTGAGCAGCGTGGCGCACAGCGCTGGCGTGAAGGTCAAGGCCAGGAACCCGGAGAACAGGATCGACACCGCCAGCGACAGCGAGAACTGCTGGTAGATCACCCCCACCGAGCCGGACATGAACGCCAGCGGCATGAACACCGCCGACAGCACCAAGGTGATGCCGATGATCGCCCCGGACACCTGCCCCATGGCCTTGATCGTCGCCTGCACCGGCGACAGCCCTTCCTCGGCCATCAGCCGCTCGACGTTCTCCACCACCACGATGGCATCGTCGACCAGGATGCCGATGGCCAGCACCATGCCGAACATGGTCATCATGTTCACCGAGAAGCCCAGCAGCTTCATCACCGCCAGCGTGCCCAACAGGCACACCGGCACCACGATGGACGGAATCAGGGTGTAGCGGATGTTCTGCAGGAACAGGAACATCACCAGGAACACCAGCACCATGGCTTCGATCAGGGTGGTGATGACCTTGTCGATGGCTACGTCGACGAAGCGCGAGGTGTCGTAAGGCACCGAATACTCGACCCCTTCGGGGAAGAACGCCGACAGCTCGGCCAGGCGCTGCTTAACGCGCTCGGCGGTCTGCAAGGCATTCGCCCCAGGCGCCAGTTGCACCGCGCCAGCCACCGCCGGGCGGCCGTTCAGGCGTGAGGCGAAGTTGTAGCTCTCAAGGCCCACCTCCAGGCGCGCGACGTCCGCCAAGCGCACCAGCGAGCCATCAGGATTGGCCCGCAGGACTACCCGACCGAACGCCTGCGGGTCGTCCAAGGTGCCCTGCACCGCCAGGGTGGCGGTCAGTTCCTGCTCGCTGCTGCCTGGCGAGGCGCCAAAGCTGCCGGCCGGCACCTGTACGTTCTGCCCACGAATGGCAGCGCCCACGTCATCGATGGACAAGCCATAACCCACCAGCTTTTGCGGGTCGACCCACACACGCATAGCGGCCTCGGACGAGAAGAACTGCAACTTGCCCACCCCGGACACCCGGCGCAACTCGTTGTTGATATTGCGCGCGGCGTAGTCACCCAGTTGCGTGGTATCGGCGCGCTGGTAGCCATCCTTGTAGCTCAGGGCGTAGATCAGCAAGAAACCTGCACTGCTCTGCTCCACCTCCAGGCCTTGGGTAATCACCGCCTGGGGTAGACGCGCCTCGGCCTTCTTCAGGCGGTTCTGCACGTCTACCTGGGCCAGTTCCGGGTCGGTGCCCGGTTCGAAGGTCACGACCACTTCGGCCATGCCATTGGCGTTGTTGGTCGATTCGAAGTACAGCAGGTTCTTGGCACCGTTGAGCGACTCCTCGATGACACTGGTCACCGAGTCCACCAGCACCTTGGCCGACGCCCCAGGGTAGCTCGCGCTAATCGTGATCTGCGGCGGAGCCACGCTTGGGTATTGAGCCACTGGCAGCAGCGGGATCACCAGCAGTCCGGCCAGCGAGATGAACAACGCCACGACCCAGGCGAAGTTCGGCCGATCGATGAAGAATCTGGACATTACGCTTCCTCGTCTCAGCGTGCCGCGGCTTGATTGGCCTGGACCACGGACACCGCAGCGCCGGCAGACAGGCCGGCAGGGCTGCCGACGATGACCTGATCACCGCTCTGCAACCCTTGCGTGATTTGCCAGCGCGCGCCCTGCATAGCCCCGGTCGTCACGTTGCGCGCCTCGGCCACGTTGCCTTTGCCGACCAGCATCACCCGAGCCTGACCGTCGCTGCCTCGCTGCACCGCGCGTTGTGGCACCAGGATCGCCTGACGGTCGACGCCTTGCGGAGTGTGTACACGCACGTACATGCCGGGCAGTAGGATGCCGTCGCGGTTGTCGAAGCGCCCCCGCAAGGTGACCTGGCCGGTGCTGCGGTCCACCGCCACATCAGTGAACACCAGGGCACCCTGGCGCTGGTACTCGGTGCCTTCCACCTCGGCGGTCAGCGCCTTCTCGTCGTCCTTGGCCAAGGTGCCGTCCTTGAACGCCTGGCGCAGGCGCAAGGCATCGGCGGCTGATTGGGTGAAATCGACGTAGATCGGATCAAGCTGCTGGATGCGTGCCATGAGCGTGGCGTCGCCCTGCCCCACCAGCGCGCCCTCGGTGGCCAAGGCTCGGCCGATACGCCCGGAGATCGGTGCAGTGACCGAGGCATAGCCCAGATTCAGGCGCGCCGTCTGCACGTCGGCCAGGGCCGAGCGCACCGCAGCCTGGGCGCTGCGCAGGTTGGCGCTGGCGGTGTCGAAGTCCTGTTGGCTGACCGCCTGGATCTGCACCAACGGCTCGTAGCGGCGCACCCGGGCCTGGGACTCGTATTGCACCGCCTGGGCCCGCGCCAGATCGGCCTCGGCGCGGGCCAGTGCAGCCTTGAACGGCGCTGGGTCGATCTGGAACAGCAGATCGCCGGCCTTGACGTCGGCACCTTCTTCGAACGTTTTGCGCATGACGATGCCGGCCACTCGGGCGCGTACTTCGGCAACCCGCATCGGCTCGACCCGACCCGGCAACGTAGATGCCAGGGCCAGGGTTTCGTGGGTGACCGTCACGGTTTCTACCGGCAATGCCGCAGATGCTGCCGGCGGCGCATCCGCAGCTCCGCAGCCAGCCAACAGCACGGCGGCCGCCAGACCGCTGGCCATTCCAAATGCACGCATATTGCCCATGACTTCACCCGAGCCTTTGATAAAGAACGGCGCGAATGGTAAGGGCGGGCCCAAGATGAGTCAATTTTGTCTCAGGTGGTATTTGTGTGAACAATTGTAATCATGGCCTGGTCGAGCTGTGGCTCGTTGCAGCGCATGCCAGGGTCAAGGGCGCAGCAATGGCGGCAGCGGTGCCCGATCAGCACGCTTTAAAACGGCTCGCGTTGTGTGTAAAACACAGAGTTCCCATGCTTGGCAGAAAAGGATTCCCGGCAATGAAATACCGTCCACTTGGCACCTGTGGCCTGCAGGTCTCAGCCCTGACCCTTGGTAGCATGATGTTCGGCGAACAGACCAGCACCGAGGACGCCTTGCGCATCATCGACAAGGCCTGGGACCAAGGCATCAACTTCGTCGATACCGCCGATGTGTACAACGGCGGACGTTCCGAAGAAATCGTCGGCGAGGCGGTGGCGCGCAATCGGCAGGACTGGATCGTCGCATCCAAGGCCGGCTACGGTCCGGTGGATGGCCTGCCGAACCGCAGCGGGTTGTCGCGCAAACATCTGTTCAACGCCCTCGACGCCACGCTCACGCGCATGGGCACCGATTACCTGGACATCTACTACCTGCACCGCGAAGACCACAGCGTACCGCTGGAGCAGACCGTGCGCGCCATCGGCGACCTGCTGGCCCAAGGCAAGATCCGCTACTGGGGGGTGAGCAACTTCCGGGGCTGGCGGATTGCCGAGATCTGCCATGTGGCCGAGCAACTGGGCGTGCCAAAGCCGGTGGTCAGCCAGCCGCTGTACAATATCGTCAACCGCCAGGCCGAACCCGAGCAACTGACTGCCGCAGCTTTTCATGGCCTGGGCGTGGTGCCGTTCAGCCCACTGGCGCGTGGCGTGCTCAGCGGCAAGTACGCACCGGGCTCGACACCGGACGCAGGCAGCCGCGCCGGGCGCCAGGATAAACGCATCCTCGAGGTGGAGTGGCGCCAGGAATCGCTGGCCATCGCCCAGAAAATCCATGCCTACACCGAGGCCAAGGGTGTGGGTATCGTCGAGTTCGCCATCGCCTGGGTGCTCAACAACCAGTTGATCAGCTCGGCCATCGTCGGGCCGCGCACCGAAGCGCAGTGGGACACCTACGCAGGTGCCCTGGAGGTGAAGATCAGCGCCGAAGACGAAGCCTTCATCGACTCGCTGGTGACCCCAGGGCATGCTTCGACGCCAGGGTTCAATGACGTGGCGCACTTCGTCAGCGGGCGCTTGGCGCGTAGTTGATGCTTTCAGCCTTGTGTCGCGATGGGTCGCGTAGCGGCCCCCAAAATGGATGCCCTTAAGCAAATCCTGGGGCCGCTACGCAGCCCATCGCGACACACGGCCGCTGCTACAAACTCCCCATTGGGGAGCCCGACGCCGGTATGCCGGTCCCCCCTTTCCCCAATCACCTCGGTATCGTGCGCCCCCTCGAATTCATTTGCGATGGAGCCTCCATGAAACTCTTCGAACCCCTCAAGCTCGGCCCTCTCACCTTGCCCAACCGAGTCTTCATGGCGCCGCTGACGCGCTTGCGCAGCCTGGAGCCGGGCGATGTGCCGACCCCGATGATGGCCGAGTACTATACCCAGCGCGCCAGTGCCGGACTGATCATCAGCGAAGCCACGCAGATCTCGTTCCAGGCCAAGGGCTACTCGGGCTCGCCGGGCATCCATACTGCCGAGCAGATCGCCGGCTGGCGCCAGGTCAACGAAGGCATCCACGCCGCTGGCGGCCACAGCGCCGTGCAGGTTTGGCACACTGGCCGCATCTCGCACACCACGCTGCAACCAGGCGGTGAAGCACCCGTCGCGCCGTCGGCGCTGGCTGCCAATGCACGTACCACGCTGCGCGATGCAAACCGCAACCTGACCCGCGTGGAAACCTCTACCCCGCGCGCGTTGAGCGAAGCTGAAATCGCCGGCATCGTCGCCGACTTCGGCCAAGCCGCCAGCAACGCCCGCGAGGCCGGGTTCGACTTCATCGAGTTGCACGCCGCCCACGGCTACCTGCTGCATCAGTTCCTGACGCCGAGCGCCAACCTGCGCGAAGACCGCTACGGCGGTAGCGTCGAAAACCGCGCGCGCATCGTACTGGAAGCCGTGGACGCGGCCATCGCTCAGTGGAGCGCCGAGCGCGTCGGCATTCGTATCTTCCCGCTCGGTGGCTTCAACGGCATCGATAACGGCGAAGACCAGGAAGCCGCCGGCCTGTACCTGATTGGCGAGCTGGCCAAGCGCAACCTGGCCTACCTGCACCTGTCCGAACCCGATTGGGCTGGCGGCAAGCCGCTGCGTGACGAATTCCGCGAAGCGATCCGCGCCGCCTACCCCGGTGTGATCGTAGCCGCCGGCGCCTACACCGCCGAAAAGGCCGAAGACCTGCTGGGTCGGGGCTTGATCGATGCCGTGGCGTTCGGGCGTGCGTTCATCGCCAACCCGGACCTGGTGGAGCGGCTCAAGCAAAACGCGCCGCTGAACCCACACCGCGCCCAATTCGACTATGCCAATGGGGCTGAAGGCTACACCGACTACCCATTTCTCAAGCAGACGTGAATTCAGCTCATCGGCGTCGGCCTGCCCGATCAGCCCGTGCTGACTTGGCCGCAGACCTACAGCTCCCAGGGCACCCCGGCTTCCCAACTGTGCACCAGCAGGTCGATGAAGCCGCGCACCCTGGGTGACAGGTGCCGCTTGCTGGGGTAGACGATGCGGATCGGGTCGGCCGGCGGCCGATAATCGTGCAACACCTCCACCAACGTGCCGGCGCGTAGGTCGTCACTGGTGATGTAGGTGGGCAAGTGGATCAGCCCGAAGCCAGCCCGTGCGCCTTCGAGCATCGCCTCGGAGCTGTCGATGTTCAGCCGCCCCGGCTCCTCGCACAGGTGCAGCCCAGCCTCGGTTCTAAAACGCCAGGGGCTGGACTTCTCGCCGACCAGAAACGCGATCTTGTCGTGGCCGTAGAGGTCTGCCGGGACCTGAGGTATGCCATGCACGGCAAGATAGCCGGGCGATGCGCAGGTGACGAACTGCTGCCAGGCCACGGTACGGGTGAGCAACTGCGAGTCTTCCTTTGGCGCGCCGATGCGTACGGCCACGTCGACGCCCTCTTCCACCAGATCGACGAAGCGGTCGGTGAAGCGGATATCGGCGCGCAGTTCGGGCCACTGCTTGAGGTAACGGTCGAGGATCGGCAGCACATGCCGTTGGCCGAACGACAGCGGCGCGGTCAGGCGCAGTGTACCGCTGGGCTTACCCCGGCGTTGGGCCATAGTGGTGTCGACTTCGTCCAGGTCATCGAGAATCTGCTGCCAGCGCTCGAACGCCACCTGCCCTTCGTCGGTCAGGCTCAGCTTGCGCGTGGTACGGTTGAGCAGACGCACCGCCATGCGCGCCTCAAGCCGGGCGATGCTCTTGCCCACCGCCGAGCGGGTCAGGCCTAGGCTACTGGCGGCAGCGGTGAAGCTGCCGGCCTTTACGGCACTGACGAAGGCGGCTATATCGCCGAAGCGGTTGAGTTCCATGCTGAATTCCAAGGCAAGACAAGGCCTGCTAGATGGGTGCGGATCGACCGATTGCAAGGCCTATTGAATGATCCGCACCCAAGGTTCACGGCCTGGCCTGGGCGGCATGCCCACCCAACTGCGCCGCCCAGCTCGCCAGCGGCAACGGTGGTTGCTGGTCGACGATACGCCGCCAGATCAGCGACAGCTTGTCGCCATCGAACAACGATGCCGCGCCGCCACCGATCCAGCCGCGCGGCTGGATCGCCACCCACTGCCCGGTCGCATCGCGCTGGCCCATCTGAAAACGGAAGGTGTAGTGGCCTGGGATGCCCATGCGCAGGTCAGTCACCACCAGCGCATCGCCCACGGCGTCGTAGCGCAACCAATCGTCGGTGAACCAGCGCAGCCGATCGTGCAGCGCATCGCCGTCGAGCCGCTTACCCAGCGCCAGGTTGCGCGGTTGGCGCAGCAACTCGGGCGGCTCACGGTCGAACAGGCCACTAATGCCCTCGTAGTAGTCGCCATCCGGGGTCTTGGCCAGCACCCGCCAGAGCAGTGTGTTGAACGCGATAGGCACCGCGCGTACCTCACTGGCGGTAATGCCTTGTTGTGCCAAGGCCACGTCGAAGCGTTGCTCGGCGGCCATCCGCCCAGCCAGGCCAAAGCCCAGGTAGACCGTGCTGAACGCCAGGGCCACGGACAGCCCGGCCAGCGCCCGTCCGCGCAGGCCCTTAAGCGCGGCATACAGCACGGCCAGCAACAACGGCAAGGTGTATACCGGATCGATGATGAACACCGCAGCCCAGCTTTGCGGCGTGACCTGCAACGGCCAGAACAGCTGGGTGCCGTAGACGGTGAACGAATCCAGCAGCGGGTGGGTAACCAGCACCAGCCAGAACGCCACGAACAGGCGCGTTGCCGTGTAGCCCTTGTCGGGCCAGCGCTTGGCGACCAGCCAAGCCAGCAGCAGGGCCAAGCCTGTGAGCACGAAGATCGAGTGCGAGAAACCCCGGTGGAAGGTCATCTGCGACACCGGATCCGCGTAGCGAACCAGTACGTCCAGGTCGGGCAAGGTGCCCAGGGCCGCGCCGTAGGCAAGCGAGCGACGGCCCTGGATACGGCCGAGCACGGTGCCTTGCAAGGCCGCGCCGAGAACCGCTTGAGTGAGAGAGTCCATAGGTAGGTTCCGCAACGTGATGGCGAAACCTACCGTTATCCTGGCGGGCTGTGCAAACGCAGGGGCGTCATCGATTATCGCAGCCATAGAGAAAAGCCATTGAATGGCAACGCACAGGTGCAGTAAGCTCGGGCTCATTCACTGGAGAGCAACATGCCGAAACACACCTGCAACCACGCCCACCCCACCGGTCGCTCTGCGCGCCGCGTGCTGGCCGTTGCCGGTCGTAACGCCGTTGCACCGTTTTATTTTGGTTATTGGTTTAGCTACTAGGCGCCGATAACCCAACCGGCGCCCACTTTCGAGGGGCCGCCGAACACGAGAATACTCAAACCCCCGGTCGGCCTCCCGACCGGGGGTTTTGTTTTTCCGGGCCCCGCACTTTCAACGATTCATCTTGAGGACAGATTCATGAACTACGCCAACTACTTCTACGCAACCTCCTATGCCTGGCGATTTAGCCAATCCCGTTCGGGCCAGCCTGCCGCCTCCGTTCGGTCGATTTCCGGTGGCACTGCCGCACAAGAACCTAATTTGACGACCAGTCGAACACCTCGATAGGGCCGACCACGCGGGTCAGTACCCGCCGTCCGCCCAGGGAAAAAAGCCATGCACGCCTCGAACCTCGCCCTGACCCAGCCACAAGCCGCCAACACCACCGTCAGCAAGCGCCTGCCCAGCCCGCACCTGCTCAAGCAGCAGATGCCGATGTCTAACGAACTCACTCAGCAAGTCCACACACACCGCCAAGCGATCCGCGCGATCCTCGAAGGTCGCGACGAACGCCTGCTGGTGGTGGTCGGTCCGTGCTCGATCCACGACCCGCGCTCGGCCCTGGAGTATGCCGATCGGCTGGCCACCCTCAGCCGCCACGTCAGCGACAAGCTGCTGCTGGTGATGCGCGCCTACGTGGAAAAGCCCCGCACCACGGTGGGCTGGAAAGGCCTGGCCTACGATCCGCACCTCGATGGCAGCGACGACATGCACGCAGGCATCGCCCTGTCGCGGGGCTTGATGCTGAGCATGCTCGAGCGCGGCCTGCCGATTGCCACAGAACTGCTGCAACCGATGGTGGCCGGCTACTTCGACGACCTGCTGGGCTGGGCAGCCATCGGCGCACGCACCACCGAGTCGCAGGTACACCGCGAAATGGTCAGCGGACTGGAACTGCCGGTAGGCTTCAAGAATGGCACCGACGGTGGCGTCGGCATCGCCTGCGATGCCATGCGCAGCGCAGCCCACCCGCACCGCCACTTCGGCATGGACGCCCAGGGCTACCCGGCGATCATCGAGACCCTGGGCAACCCGGACACCCACCTGGTACTGCGTGGCGGGCACAAAGGCCCGAACTACGACGCCCAAAGCGTCGCCATGGCACGCCAGGGGCTGGCCAAGGCGGGGCTGGCGGCACGGATCATGGTCGATTGCAGCCACGCCAACAGCGGCAAGGACCCGGCCCGTCAACCGGCCGTCTTCGAAGACGTGCTGCAGCAACGCCTGGCCGGTGACCGCTCGTTGGTAGGCGTGATGCTCGAAGGCCACCTGTTCGACGGCTGCCAGGCCCTGGGCAAAGGTGCGTTGAAATACGGCGTGTCGATCACCGATGGCTGCCTGGGCTGGGACTCGACCGAGCAGATGCTGCGTCAGGCAGCCGAACGCTTGTAGGATCAATCAGCAAGCCTTGCGAGACATGCCCCAGACAAGTGCGCTAGGCTTGCTGTTTTTCACCTCAAGGAGCAGTTTCCATGGCCCGTGCTACCGCCCGCCACATCCTGGTTGCCACCGAAGACAAGTGCAACGAACTCAAAGCCCAGATCGAAGCGGGTGCCGACTTCGCCGAAATCGCCAAAGCCAACTCCACCTGCCCGTCCAGCCGCCAGGGCGGTGACCTGGGCTCGTTCGGCCCAGGCCAAATGGTCAAGGAATTCGACACCGTGGTGTTCAGCGCCCCGGTCAACACCGTGCAAGGTCCGGTTAAAACCCAGTTCGGCTACCACCTGCTCGAAGTGACCAGCCGTCAGGACTAAGCCTTCGCAGCCGATGAAGCCCCCTGTGGGAGCGGGCTTGCCCGCGAATACGTGCGGCACGACCGCAACCTCGCTTGAGCGGACGTTTTCGCGAGCGAGCCCGCTCCCACGGGTTTTCGGCTGTATCGCCCTGCTGTGCCTGGCGCTGCAAGCCCAGGCTGCGCCGAGCCATGCCCTCACCGTCTACGGCGAAGCGCCGCGCTACCCCGTCAACTTTCGCCACTTCGACTACGTCAACCCAGATGCCCCGAAGGGCGGTAGCTTACGCCGCTCGGCCACCGACATTGGCCAGTTCGACCATATCCTGCCCTACATCGACAAGGGCACCGGTGTTTCTGAAATCGATGGCCTGCTGTATGCCCCATTGGCCGTACGCGCGTTCGATGAGCCCTACACCGTCTACGGCCTGATCGCCCGGACGATGGAGCGCGGCCCGGACGACGCCTGGCTGCGTTTCGAGATCGACCCGCGCGCCACCTTCGCCGATGGCAGGCCGATACGCGCCGAGGATGTACGCTTTACCTTCGAGCTACTGATGCGCAAGGGCAGCCTCAAGTACCGCACGCTGTTCGCCGATGTCAGTGGGGTCAGCGTAGAGGGGCCGCGACGAATACGCTTCGATTTTCGCCAGCCCCATGGCCGCACCCTGGCGCTGGACCTGGCCAGCTTGCCGGTGTTGCCCGAACACGATTGGCAGCAGCGTGACTTCGCCAGTGGCGCAGGCTTCGACAAGCCGGTCGGCAGCGGCCCCTACCGCATCAGCCGGATCGACAACGGGCGCAGCATCACCTTCGAACGTGACGCACAGTGGTGGGCACGAGACTTGCCCGTCAGCCGTGGTCGCTACAACTTCCAGCGCCTGCGCCTTGAGTATTTCGGCGACACCGAGGTGGCACGCCAGGTGCTCAAGGGCGGCGGCTACGACTACAACCGCGAGTATTCCGCCACCGCCTACACCCTGGGCTATAACGGCGCGCAACTGGATGACGGTCGCCTGCAACGTGCCCATCTTGGCCCGGCCAAGCCACAAGTGGCCCAGGGCTTCGTGTTCAACCTCGACCGGCCATTGTTCAAGGATCGCCGGATACGCCAGGCGCTCGGCCTGCTGTGGGACTTCGAATGGAGCAACCGGCAGATGATGCGCAATATGTACATCCGCCAGCAGAGCCTGTTCTCCAACACCCCACTGGCGGCCCGCGCACTCCCCGATGCCAGTGAACTCAAGCTGCTCGAACCGCTGCGGGGCCAGGTTCCAGACGAAGTCTTCAACCGCGTCTTCACGGCGCCCGTCACCGATGGATCCGGGATCATCCGCACCCAACAGTTACAGGCACTGGCCTTGCTCCAGGCTGCTGGCTGGCACCCAGCAGGCGACCGGCTGGTGAACGCCGAGGGCGAGCCTTTGAGCTTCACCTTCCTCAACGGCCAGTCGGGTATGGAGCGTCTGCTGCTACCGTGGAAGCGCAATCTTGCGCAGATCGGCGTCGAGCTGAATATCCGCAACGTCGATGCGGCCCAATACATCAATCGGATCATGGCCCGCGACTACGACATGATCGTCACCGGCTACAACGTGAGCCTGTCGCCGGGCAGTGAGCTGTACAACTATTTCGGTTCGGCCGCCGCCCACGATCCGGGCTCGAACAACCTGATGGTGCTACAGGACCCGGCCGTGGACCGCTTGCTCGATGGCCTGGTGCGCGCCGACACCCAGGCCGACATGCTGCGCCACGCCCATGCGCTGGACCGGGTGCTGCAATGGAACTACTACTGGATTCCCAACTACTACCCGCCAGGCAGCTCGACAGTATGGTGGAACCGCTTTGGTCGGCCCAAGGCACAAGCCGCTTATGACGAAGGCCTGGATACCTGGTGGGAGGTCAGCCCGACAGCGTTGACCTCGGATCAGATGCGCGCGCTCAAGGACGCTGCACCATGACCGGCTACATCCTGCGACGCCTGCTGTTGATCATCCCCACGCTGCTGGCGATCCTGCTGGTCAATTTCGTCATCGTCCAGGCCGCGCCCGGTGGCCCAGTGGAACAGGCAGTGGCACGCCTGCAAGGCATCGGCGGCGGTGCGCCTGGCGCCAAGGTCGAAGCGTTGCAGGGTCAGTCGCGCGCCACCCGTGGCCTGGATCCCAAACTGATCGAGGAGATCAAGCACCAGTACGGCTTCGACAAGTCCGCGCCCGAGCGCCTGTGGCTAATGCTTGGGCAGTACGCACGGCTGGACTTCGGCCAGAGCTTCTTCCGTGGCGCCAAGGTCACCGAGCTGATCCTGGACAAACTGCCCGTGACGCTATCATTGGGTTTCTGGGCGACCCTGATCACCTACCTGGTGTCGATCCCGCTGGGTATCCGCAAGGCGGTCCATCACGGCAGCCGCTTCGATGCCTGGAGCAGCGCGCTGATCGTGATTGGCTATGCCCTGCCCTCGTTCCTGTTCGCCTTGCTGCTGATCGTGCTGTTCGCCGGTGGCACCTCGCTCAACTGGTTCCCGGTACGTGGGTTGGTGTCGGACGATTTCGACCAGCTCAGCTTGCTGGGCAAGATCACCGACTATTTCTGGCACCTGGTACTACCGGTCGGTGCCCTGGTCATTGGCGGTTTCGCCACCCTCACGCTGCTGACCAAGAACGCGTTTCTCGATGAGATCACCCGCCAGTACGTGGTCACCGCCAAGGCCAAGGGCCTTAGCCAGCGTCGGGTGCTATACGGGCACGTGATGCGCAACGCCATGCTGCTGGTGGTGGCAGGGCTGCCACAGGCACTGATCACGGTGTTCTTCGCAGGCTCGCTGCTGATCGAGGTGATCTTCTCCCTCGACGGGCTGGGGCGCATGAGCTACGAGGCAGCGGTGTCACGGGACTATCCGGTGGTGTTCGGCACGCTGTTCATCTTCACCTTGGCGGGGCTGCTGATCCGCCTGCTGGGCGATCTGTGCTACACCCTGCTGGACCCTCGCATCGACTTCGACGCGAGGGCTCACTGATGCTTTCACCCGTGGCGCGTCGGCGCCTGCAGCGCTTTCGTGACAACCGCCGCGGCTGGATTTCGCTGTGGCTGTTCGCCGGTTTGTTGCTGCTCAGCCTCGGCGCGGAACTGGTGGCCAACGACAAGCCGCTGCTGCTGGTGTACAAGGGCGAGCTGTACACCCCGGCGCTCAAGCGCTACACCGAGCAGCAGTTTGGCGGACAACTGCCCTTCCAGCCGGACTACCGCAGCCAGTACGTACGCCAACTGATTGAAGGCCAGGGCGGCTGGATGCTGTTCGCGCCCATTCCATTCAGTGCCGACACGCCCAATTACGATTTGCAGGTGCCCACCCCAAGTCCACCCAGCGCAAGCAACTGGCTGGGCACCGATGACCAAGGGCGCGACGTGCTGGCGCGGGTGCTATATGGCACCCGCACGTCATTGTTGTTCGCCTTCGCCCTGACTGCGCTCAGCGTGCTGATCGGCCTGGTCGCCGGCGCCTTGCAGGGATACCACGGGGGTTGGGTCGACCTGCTTGGCCAGCGGTTGCTGGAGGTGTGGTCGGGCCTGCCCGTGCTGTACCTGTTGATCATCCTCTCCGGCTTCGTCGAGCCAAGCTTCTGGTGGCTGTTGGGAATCATGGCGTTGTTCTCGTGGCTGACTCTGGTGGATGTGGTACGCGCCGAGTTTCTGCGCGGGCGCAACCTGGAGTACGTCAAGGCCGCGCGGGCGCTGGGGTTGCGCGATGGGCAGGTGATGCTGCGGCACATCCTGCCCAATGCCATGAACGCCACCCTGACCTTCGTGCCGTTCATGCTTACCGGGGCAATCACCACCCTCACCGCCCTGGACTTTCTGGGCTTCGGCCTGCCGGCCGGCAGTGCTTCGCTGGGCGAACTGGTAACCCAGGGCAAGCAGCATCTGGAGGCGCCATGGCTGGGCTTTACCGCGTTTTTCGCCCTGGCGCTGATCCTCTCGTTGCTGGTATTCATTGGCGAGGCACTGCGCGAGGCGTTCGACCCCAGAAGGTGAATCACTGCTCCCCCGTTGTAGATGGCAACATCAATCGATCAAGGAGAACTGCATGACCCTCTCAGGCAAGACCGCACTGGTCACCGGCTCCACCAGCGGCATCGGTTTGGGTATCGCCCAGGTACTGGCCAAGGCCGGGGCGAATATCCTGCTCAACGGCTTCGGCGACCCGGGCCCGGCCATCGCCACGCTCAAGGCAAGTGGCGTGAGGGTGCTGCATCACCCGGCCGACTTGTCCGACGTGGCGCAGATCGAGCAAATGTTCAGTTTGGCCGAGCGTGAGTTCGGCGCTGTGGACATACTGGTCAACAACGCCGGCATCCAGCATGTGGCACCGGTTGAGCAGTTTCCGGTCGAGGCCTGGGACAAGATCATCGCGCTGAACCTCTCGGCGGTGTTCCATGGCAGTCGCCTGGCGTTGCCGGGCATGCGCACCCGTGGCTGGGGACGGATCGTCAACATTGCCTCGGTGCACGGCCTGGTGGGCTCCACCGGCAAGGCCGCTTACGTGGCTGCCAAGCATGGCGTGGTTGGCCTGACCAAGGTGATCGGGCTGGAGACCGCTACCAGCAATGTAACCTGTAATGCCATCTGCCCAGGCTGGGTGCTGACGCCGCTGGTGCAGAAGCAGATCGACGACCGCGCCGCCGTGAGTGGCGATCTGGTCCAGGCCCAGCACGACCTGCTGGCCGAAAAACAGCCGTCGCTGGCTTTCGTCACCCCGCAACACCTAGGTGAACTGGTGCTGTTTCTGTGCAGTGAGGCCGGCAGCCAGGTACGCGGCGCGGCGTGGAACGTCGATGGCGGTTGGCTGGCGCAGTAGCGCGGGCTACGCGATCAGGCATAATGGAGACCTTTTTGCCCCGAAACACAGGTACTCCATGAAAGCTCAAGCCCGCCACATCCTGGTCAAGACCGCTGAAGAAGCCGAAAAGCTCAAGCAGCGTATCGCCAATGGCGAGGCCTTCGACGTGCTGGCGAAAAAGTTTTCCACCTGCCCCTCGGGCAAACGCGGTGGCGACCTGGGCGAAGTACGCCCAGGCCAAATGGTCGGCGCCATCGACCAGGTGATTTTCAAAAAGCCGCTGCGGGTAGTACACGGGCCGATCAAGAGCAAGTTCGGCTATCACCTGGTACAGACGTTCTATCGCGACTAAGACGCATGTCCAAGGCTCCGGCTGCCGGACAATACAGCGTGCAGCTTTCAGGTGACAGCGTGGGCGCTTACTGGGCGCGAGCAGCGCACCCGTGGCGTCAACCCCGGTTGCTCTGGCAGTTCTAGCGCCGTGCAGCCAGCAGCCCAAGGCCTGCACACCCCAGCAACGAGGCGCTCACCCGGTTGAACACCCGCCGTGGCCCAGGACGTTCGAACCAGCGCTGAAGATAGGCGCCCAAGCCTGCATAGATGGCAATCGCAGCCCACTCCAGCAGCAGGAACAGCGCGCCCAGCCAGAGGAACTGTTCACTGACGGGCGTGGCGCTGTTCATGGAAACGAACTGCGGTAAAAAAGCGGTGAACAGCAAAATCGCTTTCGGGTTGCCCGCCGCCACCCAGAATTCCTGACGCGCCAACCGCCAGGTACTACGCGGCTGCTCATCCGTCGCCAACACCGCATCCACCGGCGCACGCCACAGCTGCCAGGCGATGTAGAACAGGTAGCCGGCGCCCAGCACCTTGATCGTCAGGAACAGGTACTCGCTGGTGTGCAGCACCACGGCGAGCCCCATCGCGGCCAGGGCGATCATGCCGCTGAACGCCAGCAAACGACCGCCACCAGCGACGCAAGCAGTGCGCAAGCCATAGCGGCTGGCATTGTGCAGCGACAACAGGTTGTTCGGCCCTGGCGCCATGTTCAGGGCGAAGCAGGCGGGGATGAACAGTAGCAGGCTCGACAGGTCCATTCTGACTCTCCTTGAAAGGACACCAGCGTCGCGCCTGGCCCTCGGAGGCGTCAAGCACAGTGGCGCAGCGATTGACCGCAACAGTAGACTGGCGCTTCCCCTGACTGCACAGGCGTTTGCCATGCCCCCTTCGAGCCAGGCGATCTGGCATGACCCGGCCCTGCCGCATGTCGAGAGCCGCCGCGCCTGCCACAGCCGTGCCTGCTACAAGGCCCACAGCCATCCCACCTTCTCCATCGGTGCGGTGGACGCAGGCTACAGCCGCTTCACCGGCACTGGCGCCGGCGAAACCCGGCTAACGCCCGGTACGCTGGTGCTGGTGCCGGCACAGCGGATGCATGCCTGCAACCCGGAACCCGGGCAGGCCTGGAGCTACCAGATGCTGCATGTGGATGCCGGTTGGCTGCAACGGCTGCGCCAGGAGTCGGGGATCGATGCAGGCGCACCAGGATCACCGGCGCGGGTGACCCGCTCGTCAAGGCTGTATCGGCAGTTCTGCACGCTCAATGCCACGTTGTTCTCGCCGGCTTCACCCCAGGAAAAAGATGCAGCCCTGGTAGCGTTTCTCTGTGAGCATGACTTTTCAGCGCTGGCGACGCTTCCCCAGGCCCCGGCGCTGTCCTGCTCGATGCTCGACGACTTGCTGGACCACGTGCACGGCCAGGACTTGGCCGGGCTTAGCCTGGACAGCCTGGCGGCACAGGCCGGGCTCGGGCGCTATCAGCTGATCCGCGCCTTTGCCGCCGCCACTGGTTTCACGCCGCATGCCTACTTGCTCAATGCCAGGATTAATCAGGCACGACAGCTTCTGCGCCAGGGCCAGCCACTGGCAGCGGTGGCTTACCAACTGGGCTTTGCCGACCAAAGCCATTTCCAGCGGGTGTTCAAAGCCCATGCTGGTGTGCCCCCCGGCGTCTACCGCTAATGTCGCAGCTGGCCTGCAATATTGTTCAATACCCCGCGATATCCAGGCGCCAGACTGCCGGCTTCCCCCACCAGAAGCCTGCACCATGGAACAGTTCCTGATCATCGCTGCCGCCCACTTCCTCGCCCTGCTCTCACCTGGCCCTGATTTCTTCCTGGTCGCCCGCACCTCAGCCACTGCCGGCTGGCGGGTAGCCAGCGGTGCTTGCCTGGGTATCGCGCTGGCCAACGGGGTGTTTATCGGCGCCGCTTTCGCAGGTGTTTCAAGCCTTCAGGACGCCAGCGCGGTGTTCATCGCGTTGCAATTGGCCGGCTGCATCTACCTGCTGTATATCGGCCAGTTGTTTCTGCGCCATGCCGGCTCCAGCCGCTTGGCAACCGCCAGCGCCCAACCGACAGCTGCGGGTTGGCTGCAAAGCCTGGGAATGGGCTTTGCCTCAGGTATCCTCAACCCGAAGAACGCGTTGTTCTATGCAAGCCTGGCGAGCCTGGTGGCGGCTAGCGCAGCGTGGCTGAAGGTACTCTACGGCGCCTGGATGTTCACAGCGGTGCTGGCTTGGGACCTGCTGGTAGCCTTGGCGATTGGTAACCGACAGGTCCTGCGCCGCTTCGGCCTGGCGTTGCCGTGGCTCGAACGCGCCTCGGGTATGCTGTTGATCGTGCTCGCTGGCGCCATGCTCATACGCTTGGCGCTGGGCTGAGTAGCTTCAGCGAGGCGAGCTCCAGCACACTGAAGTGGCCGCTGCGCCAGCCCCCGGTGTCCAGGTGCCAGACATTGCCCAATACCTGAACGTCAAGTACCGGCGTATGCCCCACCAGCAACGCGCGCAGCCCTTCGACAGGATGGTGGTCGCCCTCCTTGAGCCTGCGCCTGGACCACTGGCACACCTCGCGAACCTGCGGCTCATCGTCGTACAACAGGCTATCGCGCAGCAACGTCCAGTCATTGAACGGGCTGTCGGCATGCAGCAACCCCACAGGCCCCGCCGCCGTTTGAACTTCGAGCGCGATGGGCAGGTTCAGGAACGCTTCGACGAAGGCTTCCTGCTGTGCCTTGGGTAGTGCCAGGAACCAGCCGCCACCGGCTGCCCGATACATGTCCAGGTCCACCCGCCCACCACGCAGATGGCTGATGGCAAGCGCCTCATGGTTGCCTTGCACCGCATGGAACCAGGGTTGCGCCAGCCACTCCAGCGCGTGCGGGCTGTACGGACCGCGGTCGACCAAATCGCCAACGCTGAACAAACGGTCCACTGAAGGATCGAAATTCACGCGGGCCAGGCACTGGCGCAGGCGTTCGAAATGCCCGTGAATATCCCCCACAGCCAGGTCGCGCCCACGGGTATTGGCGGCTATGCGCCGATAACGGCTCATTGCATCGTTCCTCTGCGGCAGTGCCGATACAGTGGAGTTTTACAAAGCATGGCACAGGTTGCAGTACCCGGCGGCAGTCCTGCGCTTATCCGCGTAGCTGGCGCAAGGCGATTGGCGCGATGAGCCGGTGAAAGGGCGCCACCGGCAGCATGTAAAGACGCCCCAGCAGGTTGTGAGTGCGCACGACCGTGCTCACCAGCACCTGGCAATGCCCTTCGGCAGCCGGACGCAACAGCAAAGCGATGTGCACATCCAGGTGGTGATCGCGATCCACCAAAAGCACCTCGTCCTGGGTATTGACCAGCAAGGTCCAGATACCCACCCGTTCACCGCTCCGATAGCTGGCCGCTGCGCGTGCAGGGTCGATGGCGCTCAGGCGCCCGAGATCCTTTAGCCCGAACAGCCCGACCAAACGGTTACGCAGCACCATCAGCGTATCTATCCACCCCGGCATGCGTCCCATCAGCCGCAGAAAATGCGCCATGGCGGGCTGGCCGGTGTCGGGCAAGGTGATTGCCCGGCAGTGACGAAAACTGGCTTGGGCGGCTTGAGTCGCGATCAGCGAGTCAGCGGGGATGCTTGCGGCGTGAGTCATGTAGGGTTCCGTCCATGGAATCTGCGCCTTGCGACTGGTGAAGGCGTGGGCTGCGATTGTATGCTCAAGTACCCCTCGCACACCAAGGACGGGACCTGTGAAACTCTGCGCCGTACAGCTGGCCTCGCGCAAAGGCGACCTGGCTGGCAACCTGCAACGTCACCTGCACGCCATCGAACAGGCCGCCGCCCTGGGCGCAGAGCTGCTTGTATTCCCCGAGCTGTCCCTGAGTGGCTACGAGCCCACCCTCGCCCGCCAGCTTGCGATGGCTCCCGACGCCGCGCTGCTGGCCCCCTTGCAGGCACTGTGCGACCGCCTGGGTGTGAGCGCTGCCATCGGCGTGCCGCTGACCGCACCAGCTGGCGGCGTGCGGATCGGCATGCTGGTACTGCGCCCCCTGCAAGCGCCGCTGAGCTACGCCAAGCAACGGCTGCACGCTGACGAGCTGGACTTCTTCGTCCCAGGCGATCAGCCGCTGGTGTTCAGCTCGGGGCCGCTGCAACTGGCCCCGGCCATCTGCTATGAATCGATGTTCATCGAGCACGCCGAAAACGCCCAGGCACTCGGCGCGCAGTTGTACCTGGTGAGCGTCGCCAAGACGACCAAGGGCATCCGCGAAGGCTTCGAGCACTATCCCCACGTGGCCCGCACGCTAGGCATGCCGGTGCTGATGGTGAATGGCGTAGGGCCCGCAGACACGTTCGTCAATGCTGGCGAGTCGGCGGCCTGGGATGGCCAAGGCAACCTGCTGGCCAGCCTGGACGCCACTGCCGAGGGGCTATTGCTGCTCGACACCCACGCTGCCAGCGCCGTGGCACATCCGCTTAGGCTGGCGCCATGAAATACGTGATGGTGGTCCTAGGCGGTTACTCCCTCACCTATTACCTGGTGGGATTGCTGATTCGCGGACAATTGGCAGACATCGCCGAAGGCCTGCGTCATCGCCCCGATGCGCCAACACCTGGCCAATACCGGCGCGAGGTCGAAGCCCACGCGCAGCGCGCGCATCGGCACTACAGCCTGTTCGCAGGCAGTGTGCTGGTTGCCGTACTGGTGGCGCTCTGCGCCTGGCTTGGCTAGAACGCCAGCGCCAGGCTCTGGCGGCCTTCCAACGCCAACAGGAACTGCTTGGCCGGCAGCCCGCCGGCAAAACCGGTCAGGCTGCCCGAGGCGCCGATTACCCTGTGGCAGGGGGCGATGATCGAGATCGGGTTGCGTCCGTTGGCCGCGCCCACCGCCCGCACCGCGTCGGGATTGCCGATCTGCCGCGCGATATCGCTGTAGCTGCGGGTCTGACCAAACGGAATGGTCAGCAATGCCGCCCACACCTGGCGCTGAAAGTCGGTGCCGGCAAAGTCCAATGGCAGGTCGAACTGCCCGCGCTGGCCCACGAAATACTCGCTCAGTTGCCGCGCCGTCTCGCGCAGTACCCCGTGCTGGTCATCGCGATGCAGTTGGCCCAGGCGTACACGGTTTTCCCGTTCGTGCTCCCACAGCACCGCAGCCAGGCAGTCGCCGCGTGCGACCAAGGTCAGGGTGCCAACCGGCGACTGCATGAAGGTAAAGGCGCAAGACATGCCAGGCTCCGCAACGGGTATCGAAGGGCGCACTGTACGCAGCCTGCGCCGATGGCGCATCCGCTTTCTTGCGTTCAGGCGCCTGCGGCGTCACGTCAACGTGCCAGCAGCGCTGGGCGCTTTCTACACAGTCCATGCCCATCGGCTTGCCGTCCGCATCAGCTGCCAGACGGACGCGCAGTCAGGTCCTGGCGCAAACCGACGCTGCATCGAGCAGTCGGCCGTGGTCATACCACGCATCGCGCTGGTAAGCCGAGTACTGCTGCAGATGGCCTGCCCCAAAGATCTGCACCAGGCCATCGGCCTTGTTCGGGTCAGTGCTGGTGACGAACAGCTCCAATGCGTTGTGGTCCTGGACCGTATAGGTGGTAGCGTGGGTAGGCAGCTCGCTTTTCACGCAGCCCAAGTAATCTGCCGGGCTTCTGGCGGTGGTCCCGAAGGTGTTGTCATGCCCCTGGCGGATATCGGGATCATGGGCGCAACCAACCAGCAGACCCGCAGCAATGGCTAGCAGCATCGGGTTCATCCGTTTCAGCACACGATACATTTGAGCCTCCAAACACCCCCATCAGGAAAACCGGACAGTGACAGACCCGCACAACCTTTTTAGTAGTTTGCTTACGATTCAAGCGTAGCCCTCGGCAAGTGTCGCCGCATGCCGCTGGTCAGCCACACAGCCGGAATATCGCAAACAGGCGCCTAATTACCCTGCGCGTCTCGCTCAAGACACGTGTCGAGGTACCCGCCATGAAACACCTATGCAAACTCGCACAACAACGCCGCAGGCAGCTGCATGTGCATATGCCGCCCAGTGGGTTGACGGCTGTAACCTGTAGCGTGCCCTGCGACAGACATATATCGCTCTGCCGGCAACCCTCGCCCACGCCGGGTGAGCCAGGCGCTGCATATCCGGCCTCCCCCCGCCTACGCCGTCCAACCGTTTGAGGTCCAGATACCGTCCCCCGTATAACTGCCGCCACACCTATGCCACAATATGCCCAATGTCTGGTCTCAACCCGCATTCATCGCCCAACAGCTCGGGCATAGCGTGCAGATACGCTCATCGACGTCTGCATGCTGGATTGACTTGTCCAACGACTGACCAGGGGCCGAAAACACTCCAGGTCCGTCCGAGCATGCTCCGCAGCTGCGAAGAAGCCACGTAAGTTATTGATAGGTAAGCTCCTTGATCTCCACCGCTAACATCACCATGCGATTATTTCTGCGGTTTTGAGCGGTGTAGAGTGCAGTGTTTTCGGGGGTTTCAGCCTCTCCACAACGCACGTAAACGCACGCATTGGCCCAAGAATTGGCCCACGATCCTTCCTTCTCCGGCAGCCTGCCGCCCCGCCTGCCGTCCTGGCTGGCATCATCTCCACTTCGCTTCAAGCTCGAACCTAAGCAGTACCAAAGTCAATCCTGATTCACAGCGCTGCACTGGACAAATAGCGATCAATGGCGGACCAGCGGCTGATGCCCCAGCGCGTACAACTGGTAGTCAGTCACGGCTTGGTAAGCTGACTCCGCGATCACGCGCAGGCGCTCTACCTGCTCCACGGGTTCACCGGCGGCCTGGGCTTCGTGATATCGGCGAAGCGCGGCGATCGCCTCCTGTATCAGAGGCTCGCCCGCTTCGATCATCCCTTCGACTGTGCGCTTCACTGCCCTACCCCGGTGGTTTGATCAGAGCATTATAGGCGCCCTCGCACGCCAGTCCTGCTATTCGGGCGTGGTCATAAGCTGCCGCCAGTTCTCGATTCGTTTCGACAGACCTTCTGAGCAGGTCGGAGAGCACCATGGCGGCGCGGGTGGCTGCTTGGCCTCGAGCGGCAGCGGCGGGATCCGGGCCGGGGCAACTGACGGAGGCCGCGAGGTCTGTGGCTGCGTCGTGCAGCCGCTGGCCAGCAGCATCAGCGTCAGCAGCACCGGCATCAGCAGCCGCTTGTTGTTCATGAGCATTCGCCCTTACCTCCTCATGCGCCTCGGCGCGTCGTTGTTCTTCCTGCCGCTCGCCGCGCTCGCCAAGCACTTCTGCCAGGCGGTCGCCGCTGTCACGCTGCGCGGAGGCCTGACCGGCCTCTGCGCGCTCCACTGATCGACCGTGCTGATAGGCGCCCCAATACGAGGCGACGACCAGCAGCAGCGCGATTACGCGCACGCCCCAGCCGCTCACGCCAGCACCTTGAGCGCCAGTTCATACAGGGCCTTGCGCTCGGCATCGCCGTGCGGCACGCGGCCCGGCTGCCCGGTGTTGATGATGCTGCCGATGTCCCGGATGCGGCCGGCGTCGGCCAGTTCGTTCAGGCCGCGCTTCGCCCACCACCAGGCGGCGGACTGGGTGGCATGTTCGGCCTGTTCGAGCAGCTCGGGCTGATCTTCCAACGGGATGCCCAATGCTTGGCCGGCGGCGCGGTAGTTGTCGCGGCCAGTGAGCTGGATCAGGCCACGGCCCTTGAAACGCCAGCCGTCGCCGGTAGACTCCGTCCCGTTGCCCATCCGGCCGCCATACACCTTGTTGGCGATCTTCTCGGGCTGCCGGGCGTACGCAGCGGCGGTCTCCGGGGTGAACCGGCTTGGCCAGGTACGTACCAGAGCTTCGGCGCTGTAGTTCAGATTCTCAACCAGGTTGCGCAGCTGGCCCGATTCGTGGCCGATCTGTGCGAGGAAGGCAGCCACGCGCACCCGGCTATCGATCTTCCAGCGCAATGCGGCGCGGTTGATGGCGGGTACAAAAATGCCCGCAACTTGGCGGGCATTGGGGAGGATGCGCAGCAGCTGCTGCTCAGTGAGAGGCGTCATGCGTTTCTCCAGACAAAAAAATACCGGCGCATGGCCGGTTGACGGGTTCAGGTGTTGCGGTCAGGCAGCTTCGAGCGCAGTCAGCCGGGCTTCAAGGCCAGCAGCGATGAAGGCCAGCAGGCCGTCCATGCGGAATGAGTATTTGTTTCCGGCAGGCACGACCACCTCCGTGTACGCCTCGCTGACCAGGGCGCCGTCGACGAAGCCGCCAGGCTCAATCTCACGACCTTCTTCGTCGAGGAGCGCAGGGGTGGCAACTTGCTCATACTGGGCCGGATGCTCGATGACCGTGTCTTCCCATTCGTCGAAGCAGATGAACGAGTAACCGAAGGGGTCAAGGCCGTGGGACGCCATGATCTCGACGGCCCGCTGCACGGTCATGCCGATGTGCTCGCGGGCGTCATCGCCCTTCTCGGCCACCGAGGCGAGAAACTTGTACGCGCCGATCTCCCGAGAAAGGTCTTTCGCCGCCGCCAGCTCGGCTTCGGTGAGACCTCGCACAACGGTCTTGTCGCGCGCATCGGATGTGTTGATCGTGCCAGTGCCGGCGTACACAGTAGACCAGCGCAGCGCCGAGTTGCCCAGCGTGAAGGAGTTGTCGGTGCGCGGACGAACGACACCGCCAAATGCCACCGAGCCATCGAAGTTCATCTCCATCGGGGTGGACTGGAGCGTACCGTCAGCCCGCGTGATCCACTGGAACGTCATGCGCCCGGAAGTGCCGCCCGTACTGTTCGCGGCCATGGCCGCTGCGTAAGTCGAGTTCTGGCTGAAAATCAACCGATTGCCGTTCGTGACACTGCCACTCCCCTGGAACTCCGCACAGTATGATGCCTGGGTGACGGCGCCCATGGTCCCAGCGTATACCGCCTTGCCACGGAATAGCATGCGAGTAGGGACAACCGAACCCGGTACAGCGGCCTCGTCCACAATGCCGAGGATGTATGCCCCGGCGCCGTATCCGCTGCCATGGTATGGCACAAACTGGATACCGCCGACGGTATCGTCGATAGATGGCGGCGTGGGTTCAGCTGTAGTACCACGGGACCGCAAGAAATTGAACCTGCCCCCCCAGGCGCTTGTGGAGCTGGCCGAGATAAACTCTGCGACCATGTTCTCGTTCTTGGCGATAGAGATGACTGGGCCGATCGCAACGGGAGTATGAGGGACGCCGCCCATGATCAGTACATCAGATGTCGACGTGAGATTGAGCGATTGGAACTGGCCGACGGCGCCGAACTGATCGACCAATTGCCGGAGGCGATCGGCTGACTCTTTGACGTAGCCCTGCATGGGCGCAAGCCCGTATGCGCCGGCCGTGACGGTAGCACCTTGATAGGCCGGCAGGATGCTCAGGACCGTCGAGCTGGCGATGTTGGCGACCTCGTACCAGCGCCCGTCAGGGCCTTGAAACGCATCGCCAACCCGCGAGTTGAGGGCGAAGTCTACGCCTGCGCCAACTACTGTAGTTTGGCCGGCAGTGATTGCCACCGCGCCTTGTCTGTACCACGGCATATTTCATTCTCAATTGTAAGGGAAAGGATAGTCCCTGGTTCTAATGACAAGGGCTTTCGGGTAGCGGCTAGTAGGAATATCACGCCACCTATTGAAATCTTCGTTTGCCACTCTTGACTGATCCAGCTCGGTGGATCTGGCGGCAATACAGAACATAAATTCAACTCCGCCCACTACTCCATACGCTCCCTCCTGAACGGCAGACAGGAAAAAGTAAGAACCGTCGACCGGACCTACCGCAGCGGTCCTAGTGAAGTTCACATACGCCGCATACTCCTCGGACGTACCCAAAGATACGCCAACTCTATTAATCACATTCACTGGCCCACCCGGAAAGATGGACCCTATGAAGCGTACTCCGCCCTGATAGGGCCACCTACCATCTGCCCTTGGAGGCGGCGGGGTGACGGTAGCCACTATATTCAATGGGCGCTGGCTGGAGTTGAAGGTCAGGACCCCGTCCTCGCGAAAGCACTTGACCCCGTTTATAGGGCCAGAATCCCTCATAGTGTCGAAGTAGTAAAACTTCGTATTTGTATTGGCGGAAATATAATAGAAAGTCGTAACGTCCCCGACTTTCGATGAGCCGCAAGGACTTCCACTGCCAGTTATGAACACGATCGGGGCAACCGCCCCCTCGACTGAAAATCCGAGAATAGGCTCTGCAGTACCTGCCTCCGCCCAGCTAGATGGCGATCCGGGATTGAGGTCGATAGACCTGAGCCTAAGCCTCCTCCATCCAGTGATCCGCTCAAGGTATCCGCTTTTGAGAAGCCCATAACAGATCTTGTCGGCGTCGAACAAAATGCTCTGATCTTCTTTGTACCCAATAAACATTAAGACCACCTTAGAAATAGCCGTAGTGAATCCTGCAGTTCATTGAATAGAACCCCCAGCCGGATGCGTATGAATAGGACCAAGATATCGATGCACTTAGGCTGCCCTCGACCATAGTAACGCCTGGCCTTTTACCCAAGCTCCGGTCCTGCTGGCCTAGCTCGGAAATTGCGTAGAACAGTTCACGACCAGGAGGAGGAAGCTGTATGGTTATCGAGCCGCTGGTTGCATTCGTATCAACATACCCGCTCATCTGACTTATCGGCACTGTCATATCCGTAATGACAGTGCCGTCGTCCTCCCCAGATATGAAACCGACTCTCATATCCCGATCCCCATCTTCGTGGCTGGATTTCCGCTCGGATAGTAGGTATTGACCTGGCCGTTGGTGATCAACGTGGAGCCTGTAGTGTCCTGTCCGCGCACAGTGAATGCACCTGTCACCATGTTCAGCTCAATCAGCGGCAGCCCTTGCGAGTTAACCGCCTGCGAGCGCAGCGTCATGCCAAGAATGAGCTGCTGGATGAAGGCCGTATTGATGAACGCCGTGTTGACGAACATCTGCCCGTCCTGGAACACGAACAGGTCAGCCTCGGGGCCGTCCAGGCCGTTCGCGATGACAACTTGATCGGCGGACATGATGATCTTGCCGACTTCGCCGTCGCTGCCCTGCACGATGCCAGTTGCGACCCGCTTCCCGTTGACGTTCGTCTCGGTCTTCCATGACGAGATGGTCGACACCTTCCCGTCGAGGCCTGCGACTACTTCATCGGTGCGGCGGATCGATGCGTTAGCTTCGCCAACCTGGGCTGTGAGAGTTTCAGTGCTACGCGCAAGAGCAGTGGTTTCAGTCGTGCGAACGACCTTTTCTCTTGCGATAGCCGCCGTCGAGTCCCACAGCTTGAGGGCGCCGGCTAGGTCGCCCTCGGCGTCGTCATCGCGCGACGATGCGCGCAGCACCTGCAGGCTCTCAGCCGTGGACGTGACCTTTCCGTCAACCTCTTCGGTCTTCGTCGTGTTGGTCTGCACCTGTTGAGCGAGCCCGCTGGCCGCTTCGAGGCTCTGCCCTACGTCATCCCAGAGCGCAGTGTTCGGCGGGGAGTTTGCGCCCGAGGACTCAGCATCAACCGGCACCCTAGCCTGGTAGATCCGGCCATCGACCACGACCATCTGGCCCTGCTCATACGGCAATTCCTTGTCGTAGGCCTTGAGTCCATCCAGCGAATCAATCTGATCCTGGAGCCCGTCAATCTTCTCCCTGAGCTCCTCCCCAAACATCGACTCATCGATCTCGCCCCGGATCAAATCAAGTACCGGGCCTGGATCAGTGCTCGAAATACCGCGCACCACGGCTGGAGCGGTCGGGAACCACGGGCCGATGTTGCCGGTGCGGTCGACCATGCGCGCCCAGAAGAAGAACTCCACGCCGCCCGCAAGACCCGTCATGACGTACTTGTTCTGCGGGTACGCGAGATCACTGAGCTTCGTAGACAGCTCGCGATCGGTGCTCGTCCCGAACCAGATCTCCGTCCTCTGTGTATCCCCTGAACCCTCGGGAAAGCCCCACTCAAGTGGGATGGAGAACAGCTCACTAGCAGCGGTCAGATGCGTGACGGCAGGCGGCTGCCCTTCCTTACCGTTCAGTTGCGTAAGCATCGACTCGCGCCAGATCGACGTGATGTCGAACGAGCTCACTGCGCGCACACGGGCCAGGTAGGCTCCAGCGTAGATGCCGACGACATCAACCGAGGTCTGCCCGACACGTTGCAGCCGCACCCAGTTGCCGTCGTCCTTCTGCCACTCGACGTCGTACGCGACAGCCCCCTCCACCGCCGGCCACTCGATGGTCATGGTGCTGACCGCGATTCCCTGGCTGATGGAATACTCTGAAGTCAGGCTTACGCTCGCCGGAGACGGCACCGTCTTGACCGGGATGACGCTGATGTTGGGCTGCTCGAGTTTGGCCCCATTGTCGATCGCATCGAACTTGCTGGGATTGAACTCCAGGGCGGTTATCTCGTACTGCCCCTCCTCGGTACGCACGGTTTTCAGCACGCGGAAAAGCTGAACCGCCAGATCCTCGTAATCGATCGCCCACTGCAACTCTGGCTCGGGCTGCACGCTGTATGCAGTCGTCACGGTCACGGCACGGCCATCAACTGACTGCACCGTGCGCGCCTGCGCGCTGCCGTTCGGCAGGTTCAGTATCAGGCGATCACCGGCCTTGATCGGCGTGTCACGGTCCAGCGTCACGACACGGCCGGCAGCCGCCGAAATTCGTCCGCCGTTTGGCCGACCAGCCACCAACTCATCAGCTACGGGGATTACGTAGCCAGGCAGAGGAATACGGCCTTCCATGCCGGTCTTGAAGGTGACGGTGCGGTCCTGGCTGTTGCTCAGCAGAGCCCACTTCCCACGGCGCTGGGCCTCGGATGCGCGGGTGCAGCCAATAGCCGAGATCTCGATCGGCCGGTCCCGGTACCGGCGCTGCAACGCCAGGTCTGTCACCGGGATGACGTCAGTGTCGTAGTTGTTGGCCGGGTTGTCGTAGCTGACCAGGGCACGGCTGTAGTGCGTGCTTCGCTCGGCGCCGCCATAGACAAAGTCACCGTCGATGACGTTCGCCCGAGTGAAGACGTAGTCGATGTCCTGCGCACGCGGCATGTCGGCCTGCATGAACAGCGATCCGTGCGCCCAATAGACCATGCCACGATAGATGGCGGCGAGGTCCCGCAGCAGCGTCCAGGCCTCCGACCGGCCTTGCAGATTCATGTCACACAGGAAGCGCGGCTCCTGGCCACCCATGCCATCCGGTACAAGCTGGTCGCAGAACTGGGCGATGCGGTACATCTCCCACTTGTCGACCATCCAGGATTTGATGCGCTTCCCCAGGCCAAACCGGTCTTCGACGCAGAGGCCATACGTCACGAACGCAGGATTATTGGTCCAGGCCTGCTTGAAGGTGCCGTCCCACACACCGGTGTAGGTACGGGTCGTGGGATCGTAGTTACTGGGCACCGGCCAGCGCTTCGCCTTGCAGCGGACGGTTACAGCCGGGATGTTCTGGAATTGCTGCGCATCGAACTGGATGTACAGCAGCGCGGTGTTGGGGTAGCGCAGCTTCTGGTCAATGATTTCCGTGTAGCCAGCGACCGTCATCGTGTCGGCGATCGTGCCCTTGTTGGCATTCGGCGTGATACGGCGAACGCGCAGCATCCAGCCTGAAGTTGCGGCCGGAAGGTCAATTCGGATCGACCGCTGGTAACCGTTGTTGGTTTTGCCGCTCACGGCACCAGCGTGCAGTTCTACATAGGCGCCGCCATCGGTGGCCACGTCAATGGCGTATTGAATCTTGTACCCGCCTGTGTTTCCCATCGTGTCCTGCTTGAGCAGGCGCGGCCAGTTGAAGCGCAGGCGAACGGCTGACAACTGGGTATTGTTCAGCGAGCGCACCCACGGCGTATCACTGCGCAGCTCGACACCGACTGTCGTCTCACTCTCGACAGCAGGGATTCCCTGAATGTAGTCCTGCTCAAGACTGCCCGAGCGCCATTCCCACTTCACGCCTGGGAAGTTGAGGTTGCCGCTCCCGTCGCGAATAGGTGTGTTGTCGAGGTAGATGTCCCGATCAGTTGGGACACCGTCGAACTCACCCTCGCCGACGGCGAGCAGGATCTTGGCGATGTTGGTAGAGCGAAGGCTGTCAGGTGCCTCCACTGGAAGTTTAGGCTTGCTCTCGCCGCCCTTGGCGCCAGCGATGTTGAGGTTCGTTGCGCCCATGCTTTCCTCCAGGCAATAAAAAACCGCCCGGAGGCGGCTGGCGTGAAGCAATCAAATCAGGTCTTGTCTTCGGCGTAGATGGAGGCGGAAATAATCGCCCCACCCCATCGACGCTCACCAATGCAGATCGGTACAGGGTTGCCGCTGGCGGTGGTGTTCTTCGCAGAGCCGAAAGCGTAGGAAGGCAGGTTTTCAGGAGCGGCGCTTTGGGAGAGTCCTTTTGCCTGGGGGCTGAGCATCTGGATAACTCCGCCAGCTGCCAGTGCGATGCCCGGGGCCAAGGTAGCCCCGCCAGTGAACGGGGCAGCAATGATCAGTGCGATACCGACCAGCGTTTGGAGCAAGCCTGCTCGCTTGCTTCCCTCAATAACCGGCACGATCCGAACCTCCCGCGTTCCGGCTCGCCCCATAGCGTCCGGGCCGACATTCTTGCGGTTGCGGAAAATGGCAAACCGCATGCCCATGCCATCCAATCGGCGGATCTCTTGTTCAAACCCAGGAAGCGTAGCCTTGAGGGATTTGAACGCCTCCCAGGTCTCACCGCTGTCAATCAGCCTACGATGGATTCTCCCAAACCTCTGAGCCAGCGAGCCGGAAAGCTTGATCGTTGTCATCGGGGCGTAATGCACCGCAGTTACAGCCATGTGATTTCTCCAGGCATAAAAAAGCCGCCCGTAGGCGGCTGATGAATAGTGCTGATTCAAAGGCAAGATTTAACGGCGCCCTCGATCGCGGAACGACCGACACCAGGCATCCATGGCACTCGTTGATAGAACACAACCGAACTCCCCGCTTCAGCCTTGGAGACCTCAAGCAATTCGTCGGTGAGATTCATTGCGGCAATGACAAGACGGTATCCATTCTGTGTTTCAGATATCGTCGCTTCTGACCGAGCATCCTGCCATTGGGGGAACACACACAGCGCGTACTCCCTGGGCGATTTCTTGGTAACGGCTTTGGTTGTTGGCGAATTTGCTTTCAGATCGCTTGGCGAAACACACCCCGCCAATATCGCCAGCCCTACGGCGCAAATCAAAACTCGCATGTGATCTCTCCTTGTTGATGGGAGAGAATCTACCATGCCGCGCGCAAACGAAAATAAACCAACTCCTTCGCGCGACAGCCTGCTCATGCGGGACCGGTCTCCGGACTGCTGTCGTCAGAGCTTGCCCCTCTTGCAGCGAGGTCCTCAGGAGAGAAGCTTAGCCGCCACTTCATGTGGCCTGCCTCAAAAACAGCGAAATCCCGAGCTGCAACAGCCCAAAATTCCGACGCTTCCTTTGTTGTCGCCTCAATATAGAACTCGGAAAATCCTTCATTCGATATATATTCAGCAAGTAGCGCCAAAGCTCTACGAGCAACCCCTAATCGTCGAAAATCCGGAGCGACATAGAAACGATACAGCTCTACAAACTCTTCACATACACGAACGGTACAAAATCCAACGCGACCGGTAGTCTTCAACGTAGGCGTTTCAATATCAGCCCAGATCAATAGGCAACGCTCCTCGATCAAGTCCTGATTATCAACCACCGCGTGGAACGGACTATTCGGATCGTTCTGTAGCAAGCTTGTTCCCACATCGACTGCAACAGTGCGCTCTACTGATTCCAGCTGCACTTCGTGTACCAAAACGCTCATGCACGCACTCCTTTGTGGTGGTTTTCCCAGATGAAGCATCAGATCGCACTCAGGGTAAGCGTGCAACCCCGCAGTGTCACCACCTACAGCACAGAGCCTGCTACCGCAAGCCACTTCCACTACACTGTCCACCCATCCACCCTGGACGGAAAGCCAGTAAGCAGCCTGCTCGCCGCCGTAGTAGCGTTGTGCTTCCCTACACCTCAAGGATGACGCAATGTATCTACAGCAGAACTACAACCTGGCCGTCAAGATCGATGCGATCGTAGAGCTGCTAGGGAAAGGCAACGACACCGAAGAAGCGCGCAGCGGTGCGAGGAAGGGTATTGATGAATTATTGAAGGGGTCTCGCCTGGAAGAATTCGATGTGACCGAGACCCTAATTCCCCGCCCAGTTCACACAGCAGGGAAGACCGTGCAGGGGAATGGAAGTGGCGGCGGCGAATCGTCATCTACAGGGTCTAGTTCGGCAACCCCTGCAACAGAAGAGCTTCCGCCCATCGATTATGTTGGTCTCGGCCAGCTCACAGGCTATATCAAGGACTCTCCGGATGTGGACCTAGCATCCGCACTCGATCAATGGAACGCGATGTACAATTAACCATAAGTCGCCCCTGCCAGCTGCCGGAAAGCCCATGGACTGGGGCATCATGACCTAGGAGGTCTACATGAGCAGTGAACAAAGTATCGAAGTTGCAACGACCCCAACTGAGCTCGGGCTTATCATGGCAATGAATGCCATCGCCTTGGCCCTGAAGGCTTCACCGAATTTTAACGATGAAGCTCTGAAAGTTCTGGCGGAAAAATTCATCCGCGAAGCTCCTTCCGTTGTGCAGGGCACCGTCGCAAAGGAAGCGTATGAGCGCCCTCTCCGCTTCCTGGTAAACGACCAGGCTCAAGCCGTTGACTGGCTCAAACAGAACGGCATTGCTTGATCGACTTCCCGTAGATACGGAGCAAACCATCTGGCGTAAGCTCCCAACCGCTTACGCCAGCCTGCCAATTTACGGATCGAATCGAAGCGCCTGGGCAAAAAGTCTTCTCGTTCTTTTTCTTGGTACTCATAGCTACTCCTGCGGCTGTGCCGCTTCATTTCGCGTCCCGATGACGCAACACAAGACGTGTCCGGTCAAGCCAAGGCCCGCCGAACACGATGATTTCTGATGGTCTGCCGTACAGGTGGTGCAGCATGAATGGGCCGGACCCGAAGATCTCGGTACGCTCCTCTGGCAGTTGAACGTTGCCCCCAAGGTAGATACCGGCATGGTTCGGGTGCGCAGTGCGGCCCACAGACATGACGATCATGTCGCCGCGCTGCGGCTGGCTGACCTGGTGGAAGCCGGCAGCCTCGTAGGCCTGCTCGTACAGGCTCGGCCCCTCCGCCTTTTCCCACCATCCCTCTTCCCGGGCGTAGGCAGGAAACTCCAGCCCCCACTCACGCTTGTACCAATCAGCGCAGACCTGCCAGCAGTCCCAGGCGCCGTGCACGAATGGCCTGGCCAACAGCGGCGTATCGCCGGTTGGCGTGATCGTTCGCAGATCACCTTCCGGCCAGGACAGAATGTGCCACGGCAACCCCGTGGCCTCGCACATGGCCAAGTCCCGGGATGACGGCCGACTTGTAGCATCGGGATGCGAGTGCACGATGCCGATCACCCGGCCCAGATCTTCCGCCTCAGCGTACTGCTCTGGCGCAATCCGGAACTCCTCGGTCGGATCGGTGGCCGTGTTGATGCACGGGAAGTAGGTCTGCTTGCGACCAACCGCAAGTAGCAGCCCGCAGCACTCGCGCGGGTACTCCGCCGCGGCGTGCTTCTGCACCGCGGCGAGGATGTGTTTCAGCATGGTCAGCTCCTGGCGATCAGCGACACGGCCGGGAAGCCGCCAAAGGGAATGGGATTGCCCTGGCCATGGCGCACAACGCACCCAGAGTCGAGGCAACCATTGCACTGGTCTTGCTCTGGGTCGTCGGTCGGGTTGCCGTCGAGGTCGTAGTAGGGTCCGGTGTAGCCGCAGTTCGGGCCTCGGTATCCGGCAGTCATCGCCCAGTGGCACAGCTGGGTCATCTGCCGACCGATCGTCTCCCCGCCAACATCACCGGGGCTGGCCAGTTCCCAAGCCACAGTGTTGCCGTTCTCCGAGATCTTCTGATCGATGTACCAGACTTCGATCTCCTCCTGGGTTGGGTCGGCCTGCGGGTTACCGCCGGGAAAGTTCTGCGCATCCAGGTACTGACCCAGCGTCTGCCGCATGGTCAGCGAGAACTCCAGCAGGTTGTCGAAGGCCAGGCACAACGCCGTGATACGGCCATTGACGTTGCCCACCGTGAGCGTGGGGCGCACGGCGGTGCCATCCGAATTGGCCTCGATGCCGGCAACCTGCACCGGCCACGCGCCATACTCTTCGCCATTCCACCAGATGGACTTCGCAGGCAACTGGTCAGCGTCTGCGCCAGCTGCTGCGAGCTCTTCAGGGGTGTGGGGAATCGCGTGGCCGTGGAACCGAAGAATGTCAGCGCCGAAGTCCGAACCGTCAAGCTCGAACAGCAAGATATCACTGCCAGGCTCGAGCTTTTGCAGCTGAGTGATGAGCGTCATGGGTGATAGGCCCTTTCGAAGGTTGCCGTGAGGGTCACGATGCCGCCCGCCTTGCGCTGCTGCCGAAACGCCTCGCAGCGATACAGGCCGAGAACCCCTTCGGGGTTGACCCAAAGGAATGAGGTGGCCCCACGGTGCCGCCGGATGAACGCCAAGATAGGTAGAATTTCATCAGCCAGGCCGCCGAAAGACAGCCCCCAGCTGTCGGTCTCGGCGTTCAACCCGTCCGTTGAAACTTGAGCGTAGTTGTCGCCGAACTGCGACTTTCTGGTACGCAGAGTGCTGTCACCACTGGCTTCGTCATCTGGAATCCAGGTGAAGGTTTCGATTGCCATCAGGTCCTCCCGCTACTGTTGCGATGGCTTACGCCGCCAGGGCGCCACGAATTCGCGATTGCACGCTCTGCCACGCTCTGCATCTGCTGCTGCATGCTCTGTTGAAGCGCCGCAGTGTCCAGCTCCATGCCTTCGTTGCTGCGGTCCTCGACGGTAACGGCGACCGGTGCGTTGACCTGCACCACCGTAGATCCGCCAGCAGCACCTCCGACCATCTGGACGCCCAGCGATCCATCCGAACCGCGAGCAAGCGGCATGATCGCCTCAGGGCCTGCCTCACCGGCCAGCCCCATTTTTCCGCCAGCCATGCCGAACGCCGTGGGCTGGCTGAGGATGCCGTTGCTGAAAGCGCCGCCCTTAGCAAACATCTGCACGCCATCACTCCAGGCGCCACCTTTGGCCTGTGTCGCAGACCAGGCGTCGATGATTTCGGGGCTGTAGCCTGCTTGTGTCGATCCTGCTGAGGTGGCGCCGCCTCCGAAGTAGCTGCCAAAGGCAGACACGCCCATGCCGATCAGCCCGCTCAGCAGAGAGCTGGCCGCCTGCTGGCTGGCGATGCGAGCCATGTCGGCGATGACGCTGACGGCAAAGCTCTTAAAGTTGGCCTTGCCTGTCATCGCGAACTCGGCAACAGCGTCACGTGCGTTGTTGAAGCCGGCGGTGAGCATGTCGTCGGTGGCTCCGGCAACGTTCGCCGCATCGGCCTGGATGTTCGCCCAGGCACGCTTGGCACCGTTGCGATAGTCCCGCTGCGCAGCGAGACGAGCATCGAAACCGTCGACTTCCATCTGTAGCTCACGCGCCTGGTAGTCGGCCAGGTCGGCGAGCCGCTCCTCGTAGGCCGATTGGCTGAGCCGGCGGCTGACATCCTCCTGCTGCTCTTCCAGTTGGCGGCGCGCCTCGGCGTACTTCTGCCGCACCGCATTCAGGCGGTCAGCCTGTTCGCGCTGGTCATCGCCCATTCCGACGCCGGCCACATCGGCATTGATCGCATCCTGGCGGGTCTGTAGCACCACCTCCATGGCCTTGCGGTAGGCTTCGGCGCTGTTACGCCGCACCTCTGCCAGCTTCCTCTCTTCCTCGGTCCGCTTCTGGATGGTCGCGTCACCATAGGCCGTGTTGAGGTTCTTGATGCCGGTTTCCATCTCCGCGGCGGTGATCTTGCCGGCGGCCTGGGCCTTGCGCAGCCCCTTCACGCCATCCGCCAGATCCTCAAGGCGTTTCTTCTCGGGCAGCGCACGGTCGATGATCGCATCGAGCGCCTTGATCTCATCCTTGAGTGCCTTCGCGCGGTCCTTGCTGCCCTGGGTGGCATCCTTGTTTGCCTTCTTCTGCGACTCGATCGCGTTCGCGAAGGAGATAGCAGCCTGTCGATCAGCCTCGGTGAGGTCGGTGTGCTCACCCAGGTATCGGTTGACGACCTTTATCATGTCGCCGTTGTCTTGCAGGCCGGCGAGCTGCTTCTGCAACGTATCGAGGTAGGTCTGCCCTGCCGAGCTCATACCAGCCTTGGCGGCATTGTTAGCCTGGGTGGACGACGTGTTCTGGTCGGTAACGCCGGTAAGCACGCGCAGCGTGTCAGCGATCAGGCTCGAACGCTGGTCAGCATCGCTGACGGCGCCGGCCTGGGTGATCCACTGCTGGACAGTGCTGGCAGGCAGCTGGAAGCGCGTGCCGATCTCTTGCAGGATCGGGGACAGCCCTTCGCCCGATTGGCGCGCCTCGTTCAGGCGGTCGATCAAGGCCTGGTATTCGGCCAATTGGCGGTTGTACTGGCCGCCAGAGTCCCGCGCCGGGGCCGTCACCACCGCTGAGCGGATCGACTGGGCCAGGTCACCGTAGGCGTTCTTGACCTTGTCGGTCGCGTTGATCTGCTCCTGCTGCCACTTAACCAGCGAGGCCTCACGCTGGTCACGGTTCAGCTTTTCGAATTCCTCCCGCAGCTGGGCGACCGGCTTGTGCAGGTCGTCCATGCTGACGCCTGCTTGGTCGGCATTATTGCTCAGCAGCAGGAAGCTGGCCGCCGCGGTGCCGGCGAGCAGCGCTAAGCCCATCGGGCCGCCCAGGACACCGAGCAGTCCGGCCCCAACCGTGCGAAGCCCAGACTGCGCAGCCGCTACAGCCGCAGTGGCTGCCGCTTCGCGTTGCCTGGCCTGTGCCAGCTGGATCGACATCTGGGTCTGCACCGCTGTACCGCGAGCGGCTTCGGCTTCTCGGGCGGCAAGGATGGTCGCGGTTTCGGCCTTGCGCTGGTCCGCAATCGCCGCTTGCAGCACGGCCTGAGCTTGGGCGATGCGCGCCGCCCGATCGGCCAGGGCCGCCTTCACCGCCAGCCCCGACTTCGCCACGTAGTTGGTCAGCGCCGCGACGCCGGCACCTGCCATTGCAGTGGCAACGAGCTCAACGTTATCGCCTAGGGCTAGCAAGATGTTCGACAGGCCAGCGACGGCGCCGGTCTGCTCTTCTATGCCGCCGAGAAAAGACTGGATGGAGTTGCTGATGTTCACCATCGCGTCCTGCACGCTGGTGGACATGTCGGCGGCGGCCTTACGGTTCGCGTCGACGGTGCCCAGCAGGCCGGTGTTGATGGTATCCAGCGAAAGCTTGCCCTCCACGCCCAGCTTGCGGATCTCCTCGGCGCTCTTGCCGGTGGACGAAGCGATCGCATTGACGATAGTGGGCATCGCCTCTTGGATGGAGACCCAGCCGTCAGCCTCGACCTTGCCAGTCTGTAGCGCCTTCGAGTAAGCGCCCAGGGCGGAGTTGGCCTTGTCAGCGGAGGCGGCGTTGGTCACCAGCAGGAAGCTGAAGCTGTCGGTGATATCGAGCGTCTGCTGGGTGTTGAAGCCCAGGCTGCGCATCACATCCGCAGTACGGATGTACAGCTCTTGCGCCTCGGCCAGCGGCCGGTAGGTTTCCTGGGCAGTGCGCAGCAGGTGCTCCTGCACCACCTGATACTCGCCCGCGCTGCCGGCGGCGGCCTTCATCCGGTCCGACATTTGCCCGTAGGCGTCAACCTGACTGATGATGCTGCCGACGAGCCCGGCACCGGCCACTGCCGCGAAGGCGCCACGCATGAGCACACCAGCCTGCTGGGCTGCGCCACCGGCCCTGTCGAAGGCAGAGTCGACCTGTGCCAGGTTGCGGTCGATCGATTGGGTGGTGGTGGCCACCACCTGATCAGCGTTGGCCAGCTCGCGTCGCAGCTGCGCCGTAGTGGCCTCGATCTGGACCAGCATCCCCTGGACTTGTTGGTCGGCCATGCAAATCTCCAAGCACAAAAAAACCGCCCGCAGGCGGCGCAATGTCTACTGTTTGGGCCGCCCTCGCAGAAAGCCCTTCAACTTGTCCGCCACGCTCTCACGCCTTTGGGGCGCGGCAGCGGTCGCGGCCGGGCCCTGCCCTTGTCCGCGCCCTGTCCAGTCGAGCCTGGCGTCGAGCGCGATCATGATTTGCGGGATGGGTGTATGCCACGCAGCGTCGGGCGGCCAGCCAAGCCAGCCGGTGGCCACGCCGAACAGGTAGTCGACGTAGCTGCCGTTCTTCACTGCGCTGTGCTGACCGCCTCGTCCTTTCCCCGGGCAGCCACGCTCGGCGGCACCGGGTTGAGCAGGACGGTGATGAACCCGGTCAGCTGGCCAGAGACCTTGGCCACGCCGGTGTGAAAGACCTCTCCGGCAATGACCGGGTGCTGCTCCGGCGCCAAGCCGGCGCCCGCGATTACGATGTCGGCGCAGGCGGCGATGCTCATCAATCGCATGGACTCGAGCGCAGCGCGCAGACCGCCGAAGCGGGCTTCAATGCGGAGCGCAGCATCCAGCGTCGGCTTGAGGGTGTAGCTGCGGGCACCGATCACCAGCGTGACGGTGCCATGCAAGACTTCGCTCATTGGGGTTCTCGCAGAAAAGGACGGGGCTCAACCCCGTCGATCAGGGGGTAGCAGGGCCGGCCGGAGTTTCGATGATGTCGGTGTTGATCGCCAGGGTGATGTTGCGGCGCACCACGTTGTCGGCCGAGCCGGCAGCCACGGTGTTGTTCATCACCTTCACACCAAAGTAGAAGGTGGTGGGCAGGATCGCGGGAGTCGCAGTAGGATCGCCATCGTTCAGCGTCACCTTCACGTTGTAGTTACCCTTGGTGCGGTCCTTGTGCGCCGCAGACACGGACTGCTGGCCAGCGTCACCGCTGTCGAAGCCAACGGTCATGGTCATGTTGCCGGCATCGGCGGTGCCCTTGTACTTGCGCACGCGGCCATCGCTCAGCGCCGTGAAGTTCACGCTGCTGAAGGTGTCGCCAAACTCGCCCAGGTCTTCGATCTCGCCAACCTGGATGTAGGTGTCGGCCGCGTACTCGGCGGCGGTGGTTGCAGGGGTCTTGGTGCCGAGAGCGAGGCGGCAGCCGGCGGCTGTGTTGAGGTTGTCATCGGCCATGGGGGTTCCTCCAAATGGCACATTGGATAAAGCCGCGGCGCGGCCGGTGGGTGATTCAGTGGGTGGTGATCACGCGAAACGTGAGCGCCCCCTGGTAGGTGATGCCGTCTGCGTCACGCTGAGCATCGGACTGCTCGAGGCGGATTGACACGACGCGGCCAACCTCTAGCGGTAACCGACGCTCATCGAGTGCAGCGATAACCTCGCCATTGATGCGCTTGACCTCGGCCTGGCCGACCGCATCGGACCAGACCGAGAGGTAGAACAGCCGTGTCTCGCGCTTGCGGCCCGACACGGGACTGCTGTTTGTGGAGATCTCCCGATCAATCGACACGTACGGCATGGGGGCATTGATGTCCGCACCGTCGTAAATCGGGCAGCTGACCTCATCCTTGAGCCTGGCGAAGATTGCCTCTTGCAGGGCCAGCGAAGGATCAGGCATCGCCCACCCCCTGGCTGGCCTTGCGCAGCGTGCTCTGTACCGCAGCCTCGATGTCGGCCATTACAAACTCCCGGTTCACCTGCATCGACGGACGCAGCCACGGGTGGGCGGGCCGTGCTGGAATGTTCGGGTACTTGCCAAAAAAGTGCGAGCCATCGGATTTGTTCTTCGTCTCGCGCTGACGCAGTGCGTTACGCCGACCGCCCAGCTTCGACTTGTCGCGGTTGTTGGTGTGAACACCGCCCACGGCATTTCGGTCGGCGCGCTGATACATGCTCCCCGAGTAACCCTTAGTGCCGTATTCGAGGAAGCGCAGGTAGAAGAATCGGCGGTTGTCGCGCTTGCCTCGGATGCCGATCTGCGCGTCCAGGCCGCTGGGAGACACGTACACTTTGAGCGCTGCTGCGGCTGCCCCAGTGTCCTTTGGGATCAGCTGCTTCTGGGTGGCCAGGATGCGGTCAGCGGCCTTAGCCATCGCTGGCTTGAGCTCGTTGTCCATTGTCTTGTGGATGTTGCGCAGCGTACGTCGCAGGCGGATGTCGCCGCGCAGGCTTGAACGGCGAGCCATGGCCTACTCCTTGGCCTGGTCGACCTTGGCGGGCTTCAAGGACTTGCCTGCTGCGGCGTCAGTGATCTCGACAGCCCAGTCGCGGCCGATAAGGCCCTGGCCATAGCCATCTTCCACTTCGAACACCTCGCCCTTCTCACGCTCGCCGCATGCGCCGGTGAGCGGGCCCAATGCCTGGATCTTCATAATTCACCTCACGGGTTAGGTACCGATGAGCAGAGAAGCCTCATCAAAGAGTTTTCGTTGTCTGGCAGAACAGCCTCCACCTGGTAGGTGACCCCACGGCGCGTCAGGCGCGATCCTGCGACGATGTCGGGGCGCGGTCTGCCGATGATTTCGGCGGTTACAACAGCATTCAGCTTTTCAGCAACCGCTACGATCCGGCCGCTTGGGGTCCTAACCTCGCCCCACATTTCGGGGCGAGCAGCCGGCAGCCACGTCACTGTTGCACCCCCTGACTTGTTCCTCTCCTCGTGCCGATGAGCCACTTGCAGACGATGACGCAGAGGCCCGGCCCTCATATTCCCCACCCAATACGGTGTGGATTCAAGAGAGCCATGGAGCCCTGGGGCAACTCAGTGGCAATGGTTCCGGCGACTACGCTTTCGCGGTTGGCGTAAAGGTGGCCGATAATCAACAGGCAGGCGGCAGAGATCTGCTTGTTGCAGACCATGGGGCGGTCGCCAGCATTCCCTGCTGCGACCGCCTCATCCAGCGTCAGCTGGTCGGCGTAAAAGCGACGGTTCAGATAGTCCATTGCCTGCCCTTCTGCCGCCTCGATCAGAAGCTCAAGATAATCATCATCATCGTCAGGATCTCGCAGATGGTGACGGGCAATGGTCAGGCTGATGACCGACATACCCTTACTCCTTCAGTGGCTCGAACGAGGCCAGATTCCGCTGTACCAGCTCCTCCGCATGCCGGCGGGGCACCGTGTACGCAGAGCCGCCGCGACGACGCAACTCGCCCTCGTCCATGTAGGACCGCATCGGGTAGATTTGAAGAGTTGCTGGATTGGGATTGGCCTCGGACTGATCCTCCTCAGCGGACTCATCCTCTCCGCCGCTGTTGTCCGTCAGTGCCGGCCCGTTTTGACCTGCACCTTCCGATGCCGCCGCTTCCGCAGCGGGGGGGTCGCTGGCGCTCAAGTCACTTGAGGCGATGTCAGACCCGGCACCTGAGTCTGCCAGCGCCGCTGGCAGTGCCTGGTCTGCGCTCTCCCCCGAGCCAGGAGCAGTCGCGGGAGCCCCAGCCTCGCCGGGATTTGGCGAAGCTGCATCAATAGGCGAAAGGGGAAAAGCTCCGCCCTCGGGCTGGCTGCCGCTGGTTTCAGTGGTCGAGACCGGATCCTTCGCATTAGCCGTGGGTGCTGGTGTTTCCTGTTTACGTGCCATTGGATTACTCCATTGGGGCGCCATTTCTGGCGCCACGTTGCGGAAGACTTAAGGAGTGACCAGCGGACCAGTGACGAACGCTTCGTCGCGGTAGATCGCGAACGCCAGACGCTCCTCGGCACGAATCGTCGCCATGTTTTTCTCGAAGTCATCGCTGTTCTCTGTAGAGATCAGCACTTCAATTTCCATGCGGTCGAAGATTTGCGCGCCGAGCTTGAACGCACCAACCAGGAAGTCGTTCTGGGTCATGGCCTGAGTGGATACCACCGGACGGTTCCAGAGTTTGGCGTTGGTGCCGTCTTGCGGCTGGCCAATGATGTACCGCCCTTCGCCATCCTTGGTCAGCTCAATGGCCGCCCAGTCGATCGGGTTAAGCACGATGCCGTCGGATGGAAACTCGGCCAACTCGGCCTGCAACAGCGCCAGGCGCAGGCGGTCGATGCGCTGCTCGCCCACCACGGCCACTCCAGCCGGGGCCGCGTACAATTGCGCAACGGTCATGAGGCCCTGGAGGTTCACGCCGGTGCCGTTGCCGTAAAGCAACTGAGCCTCTTCCGCCATGTTGAGGCCGTAGCGTGCACGACCGTCGATGTAGCTCTGGAGTGCTTTGGCATCGTCCAGCATCTGGCGGCTGGCTTTGAACAAATGGGCGATGGTACGCACATTCGCGGTGGCCAGACCGAAGGTCAGGTCGGAGTATGGCTTGGCCGTTGTCTCTGCCACAGTACGAGCGTTGTTGGTGAAGCCAGTTTCACGGACGTACTCGATGGAGTTCGACTCGGTCGTACCGGGTGCAACCAGGTCGCGGACGGTGAGTCGACGTTGAGGCGGGGCAATAATCCCCGGCAAGCGTTGAGTCTGCACCAAGTCACCGCCGGTTGCGGTGGTGATGGCCGCGCGCGGCACCGAGACACGACGAGAGCCACGGAAGGACGAATTCATGTCCTTCATTTCCTCGCTTTCGATGACGAGGGCGCCAACCGACTTCTGCGGCTCTTCTTGATGGTTGCGATCGCGATTAGCGTTCACAAGCTTCTGCTCGGCCTCACCCAGGCGCGCCTGAAGCTCGCCCTGTTTGGTCAGAAGTTCGTCGACCTTTGCGCGGGTTTCGGCAGACATCTCGCCGGATGCCTTGAGCTGCTTATCAGTTGCCTCGGCCTGGCTTTTGATCTGATCACCAATGCCCTTGAGGCTGGCGTTGAGTTCCTTGACTTGGGCTTCAAAGTCCATGGTCACTTTCCTTTCAGAGAATTGAGGAGATTGGTTGCCGCGCTCAGAGAGGCGGAGAGGTCTGGCGCGACAGCGCGGGGCTTATCGGTCGAGGCAGCGTTATGCGTGCCTCCGCCGGCAGCGCGAGGCATGCCGGACTTGAAATTGGCGAACAGTTCACGGCGCTCGGAGCGAGTCAGGCCGCCTTTGGCAAGGGCGACATCCATCGCCTTGAGGGCATTGGCCTGGGCAGCGTCTTCGGTCTCGCGCTCGGTGACCTCGGAGGACGACAACACTCCGGTGGCTAGGCCAAGCTCCACGGCACGCTTGCCGCGGATGTAGGTTTCGTCATCCATCAGCTCGGCCATATCTTCGGCCGACTGCCCGCTGGCCTCGGCGTAGAGATCAGCCATCGCGGCATCGAACTCTTCCATGTCAGCAGCGATGTCCCTGAGGTAGTGGCGATTACCGGCTAGCCAGGTCCAGCAGTTGTGGATCATGAGAAAGGCGCTGCTGGCCACCTCTCGCTTCTTGCCAGCCAAGAAAACAATCGAAGCAGCACTGGCCGCCATGCCGAGGACCTTTGTGGTGACCTGATGGCTGTGCTCTTGCAGGCGGTTATAGATAGCAATGCCTTCAAACATGTCGCCGCCTGGCGAGTTGATATAGACGGTGACATCGCGCTCTCCGATGGCGCGCAGTGCGGCATCGATCCGCTTCAGCGTGACGCCCTCGCCGTACCAGTCTTCGCCGATCACGCCGTACACTGTGATGGTGTCTAAGGTGTTCTCGACGGCCGCCTGGATCGCGGGATTCCATTTGTCGAGCGCGCGCGGGCTCATCTCGCTGCGCAGGCCGCGAGATTGGATCTTGTGCTTCATGGATTGCTCCCGTGATTTACTTTTCCGGCTGTTGGAGCCAGTTCATCAGCGCAGCCCTTGCGGCCTGGCCATCGTCTTGCTTGCCCAACTGGTCCAGTGGAACCAGGTTCGACTGAACGGTGAGCACGTCACCTCCAGGCATATGGGGCATGTTGTCTTTACGGCGGCCTTCGTTTCGAGTGATGAAACCGTTCTGGGCCATGGTGCTGAGGTAAGCAGCGCGGCCGGAGCTGTCGGCTCTCAAGAACGCCTCAAGCGAGAACTCCGAGTAGAAGTTGATACGGTCCACCGCCGTCATGCACCACTTGTTCACACACTGTTCGATCGGCGCCGTGAAGGACATGATGCAGTAGGTGAGGAACGCGATCTGCTGCTGCTCCAGGCCTGTCCCCCAGTTGCTGCCCTTGTCGGTCTTCATCACCATCCAGGGCGGGACGCCGAACCAGCGGCAGATTTCTTCGACGCTGTGCCCCCTCGACTCCAGCAACTGAGCATCCGCTGGGTTGATGCCAATCATTTCCGGCTTCACGCCCTGCTCGAGCACCGGGCTCTTGCCTGCGTTCAAAGCGCCGGAGATCGTCTTGACGTATTCACGGAATTCAACGCGCTGAGCGGGATTCAGGGTCTTGTCTACCGAAAACGCAACCGTGGGCATCATCCCATTGCGGAATGTGCTGTTGGCAGCATCGTCAGCCGACATCGCAGAGCCGAATACGTCAGCACCGTACCGAATGGCGGAAAGCCCTACGCGACCATCCAGGGTGAAGGCCGGTATGTGCAGCATGTTCTGCCGTACGATCTCACGGCGCGCCCCCTTTCGCGGCCTGAAGAAGTATCTCAGGCGGCCATCATCATCGAACTCGAGGTCGACTCGGGACGGCATCAGGAAGTCGAGCGCAATAACGCGGCCGGCAGAGCGGTGGATCTCGCAATAAGCATTCCCCCACAACAGCATTGAGGCGACGACTGCCTGCCAGAAGTGGAAGGCGGCCATATCCTCGTTCGGGCTGGTATGCACAACGTCGTAAAGGGGGAAATCCCGAGCACTCTCACGGCTACCGTCCGGCATTCGCTTGTAGATGCTCAGGGGCAAGCCAGCCACAGAGGTCGAAATGATGCGGACACAGGCCCACACCGTCGAGAGGCGCATTGCCTTGTCCACGCTGACCGACTTGCCGCTGCTCGACTGGGCCCCCGAGAAGGCGCTCCAAAACCCTCCATCCGATAGCTTGATGGTCCTGCCAAGCCACTCACCCATGCTTGCTGAAGGCTTGGCGGCGGCTGCCCCCAAGGCCTGCGAAAGGGTTCTAATCACTGGTCAGCCCTCGGCGAAGGAATCCGGCGATGCAAAAGAAGCTCACCGCTCCCGCCATCAAGGCCCAGCCTGTACCAGCTAGAACCCACACACCGGCACATGCCAAGCAGAAGGCCACCAGAGCGCAGGCGATGAAAATGTAAAGTGCGTTCATGCGATCAGTGGATCCCGAATGCCAGCCATGAAGTTGTCCATTCCCCCGCGGCCTTCAGGATTGAGGCTGATCAGGGAAACGGCGTTGAAAGTAGCCATGAGCGGGTCGATCTTCGCCGTGCCCGATGCCTGCTTAGTGATCAGGAAGGCGTTGGCCGACGGCACGCCCTTGGCGTTCCCGCATGACCAAGCCATGAGCGGCTGGCCGCAGTGCAGCAGCGTTCCCTCGGCAAGCTTGCGCTCTGTGGTCTTGATCGCGCCGGTGAGCTTCCAGCCCTGGGAGATGCCGACGACCTTGTCTTCTTCGACGCCGGCATCGGCCAGCGCGTCGAGAACAGACCCGATACCCGCAGGGTCAAGGCCAACCTTGTCCAGCAAGCCAGTCTCATTGATGCGTTTGACGATCGCGGCGAACTCCTCGACGTCATCGCCGATCCGTTTCACGATGGTCAGATCGCCAATCGCCTCAAGATCCTTCAGCCTGGGCGCTTCGGACTTGCGCCGCTCAAGCACCGAGGGGTGGGCCCAAGCATGAGCCCAGTGGAACCACCGTCGAGTGCCAGACTCCCGACCTATAACGGCAAGGCCGAGCAAATCATCCAAGCCGCCGCCGTCGCCGCCCACGTCGATGACTTCGCACCGACCAAGGATTTCATCCAGGCTGAGCCAGGTGGCTGCCTGTGGCTCCCAGAACTCAGCACCGACCCAGGCATCCGACATCAGAGCCAGGCCGATCTCGATGTTCAGGTGCTTGGCCAGAAAACCGCGCAGTTCGGCTTCGCCGTCGATCTCGGCCTGCATGAACAAGCGTTCAAGCGTGGGGCGATCCACCGAGAACCCCATGTTTGGGTTCACCAGATGGAAGTTCTCGGGCTTGCGCGCGGCGCCGCTGTCGATCATCTCTTTCGAGAATTCGTAGATGATCGGCAGGAAGCGATTGTCGTTGATGCGGCCGTCACGGACGCCACGGGCATAATTCAGCTTCGACCGGAACACCCCGGCAGGTGGCTCGTTCGATTGAGTGGTCAGCCAGATAACAAAGCCTTCAGGCCGGGACAGCAGGCCGCCAGTCGCCTCGCGAATCATATCGGCGGCTTTCGGGTTCTTGCCAAACAGCCAGGCCTCGTCGATCAGCACGCCCACCGCCTTCTTGCCGCCCACCACATCGCTGTCAGCGGCGACGACCTTCAGCGTGGCGCCGGTCTCACGGTGAGTGATCAGTCGAAGGTGCGGCTGCACATGCAGCAGATCCTTCAATTCCTCGTCGTTGTTGACCATGTCCTTGGCCGGCACGAAGGCGTTGTCGGCAATCTCTTTGGTCGGTGCGAGGATGATGAACTCAGCGGACATCCGCCAGTTGCGGACCAGGGCGGTCAGCATGATCGCAGCAGCGATTGTCGACTTGCTGTTCTTCTTCGGGATGCACAGCATGAACTCCCGAATCAGGCGCTCACCTGTTTCGCTGTTGTAGCTACCGAACACGGCCCCAGCGAAAGCCAGCACCCAGGGTGCGCACGCACTCTCGATGGTTGGGCTGCCAGGGGCGTCGACAATGCGAAGCCCCTTGAATACCTCAAGGCTCTCTTCGGCCTCCTGGGGAAACAGCGGAGCTGGAATGATCGATTCGCTGGCGGCCAGGCGCCGCCACCAGTCAGGACAGGCCGTAGTCCAAAGCATGTGTCACCCCTTGACGACAGTGAGGGGCGGCTTGCTCTGTGAGTACTTGCCCTTGCCGGCCTCTTTAGCGGCTTCCGCCTTCTGTTCTTTCTTGCCGGCCTCAGCCTTCTTCCCATGAATGTACGGGACGGCGGTCTGCGCAGCATTACGCCGGTCGAACACCTTCGCCCTGGGCTCGTTCATGAGGGCGAGCAGCCAAACGAGCGGATCGTCAGTTGATGGCAGGCAGCTGAGGAACTCGCCGTCGGCCTCACTGATCTCTGCGGGGTCTTCAGTGACCTCGTCGGCCTTCGATTTCCCTCTACGTCTTTTGGTCTCAGGGTTAACACTGAGCTCTGCCCGGCGCGCCAAAATGGCGGAGGCAATCTTGGGATCATTGGCCCATCGCGAACCCGCGGCAGATGCGGTCGAGGGCTTGCAACCTGCGGCCTCCGCTGCTTCCTTGTTGGACGCACCCCGGGCCTTAGCGTCAACAAACTGTCGCTGTTTGTCTGTTAACACCATTAACAAAAACCTTTAGGGGGGAGAAAAATGTCTACGTGGGGTCGGTGGCGGTCTAGCTAGATGAGAATCTCTAACATTTGACCCCCTACCCCTTTCGTGGCACGTCACTGGCGTGGTTCTGTGCCGCTCGTGTGGATTTCGACGATCCGCGGATGACTTATCCGCCCAGGCCAGCTGCCTCCTCGGCCTGCTTGACCGAGTCGTGGCAGGACTTGCAGAGGCTTTGCCAGTTGGCCTGATCCCAGAAGAGAACCATGTCACCGCGGTGCGCAACGATGTGGTCTACAACATTTGCGGCAGCAGTTCGGCCGTTCCGCTCGCAGAAGACGCAGAGCGGGTGATCGCGCAGGTAACGCTCGCGCGCCTTCTGCCATCGGTAGTCATAGCCGCGCTGCGAGCTGGTCATGCCGCTCCGCCAACTGCCGGGCGTCAGCACCTTAACCCGTGCCCCTGCGCCCTCCTTGAGTCGGGGCCCGAGCGTCTTGAGCCTGGCCATCAGCGCACCTCGACCACGGTGCCGCGCTCTATCCAGCGCATGACGCGGCCCATGTGAGGATCTCGACCGGTTGCGTGAGACACGATCAGAACGCCAGCCAGGTAGTACTTCAGCCACCAGCTATGCCGGCACACGATCGTAGCGGTCATGCGGGCCATCAGGCATGCACCGAGTAGGTGAACTCCGGCTCACCCTGAACACCCATAACGAACGACGCTTGGCGGCTATCGAACGCTGGCAGCGACCCGACGTAGCGGGTGTATGGGGCGGTGGTCTTGCCGTTGAAGGTCTCGGTGTGCACCACCTGCTCACCCTTGAAGAACTTGACCTGTGCAACCCCGCGCAGGTTGTTGATGGTGATCCTCATGGCCAGGCCTCCGACTGGGTTCGGCTCAGGGCCTCACCAGCCTTGTCTGCCGCTTGGGTTGCGGTGGTTGCCGCCTTCGATGCTTTGGCAGCGGCGCTATCGGTGCGGCGGGTGAGTTCGTCCAAGCGCTTGTCGCGCTCGGCCATGGCTGCGTCGTAGGCATGGCGGATCTCGTCAACCTGGTGCGCCTGGGTGCTGGCCATGGACCAGTAGGCCGACTGCCAGCCCAGCACAGCACCGCCGGTGATCAGCACAGCAGCGATCAGCCACACCTCAACACGACGCCACCAGCGCCTGGCGATGTACTCCAATACGCATCTATCCATCACGATGTACCTCCAAGCTTGGTGCGCAGGCGAGCAATCTCATCGCTCTGTAGCGTTACTCGCTCTGTGAGGCTGGCTACCTGGCTGGTCAGCGCCTCGATCTTGCCTTCCATCCGGCCGACTGTTGCAGCCAAGTCATTGCGCTCCTTGGCGAACTGATCGGCACGGGCCTCGGCCAGTTTCCGAGCCTCTCGCTCGGAGTCGAGCAGCTCATTCAGCCGGCGGACCGTGCCGATGTCAGCGTTGTCCATCGCGCGGTCGGCTGCATCCTTCGACAGAAACTTGCGCAGCCACAGGAAGCCGCCCAATAGCACTGTGCCCGTTCCGCCCAGCCAGGTGGCTGTGCCTGGGCCGAGGTCGGTCGGATCCATCAATATCTCCAGAAATGAAAAAGACCCACCGAATGGTGAGCCCTAGGAATAGGTGGAGATGCCGACCCTGTCAGGTCGATGTCGTGGCGCTTCCCTCCAGTCCCCACGCTGACTGTTACCCCTGCGCGTTTCCGCCGGGCTTTCATCATCTCCAAATCGGATATGGCCTTTCAGCCGCTACAGAATTTGCTCCACAGCTGACTAAACTCTTCCGGCTTCAAGCGTGAATCGCGCTGTAGCACGACCAGCTCTTTACTTCCGGCAATGAAACCTTGGAATCCGGTGAAGGCGCCGAAGGAATTCTTGGAATTGACCTCTCCACACATGCCTCGCTGATTACGGAACTGCGCATTTTCGGGATCTTTCAGCCCGGACGACACAAACTCGCGCGCCATTCGCTGCATGCGGATTTCTTGCATCGCGGCCTTACTCTCTTCGCTAGGCTCTCCGCATCCAGAAAGCACAGTCGTGATCAAGGCTACAGGGACCGCTATTCTTTTCATCTGCTTCAAACATCCTTGGAAGAAAGGCATAGGTTAGCAGAGGCCCTGCTTGGGTGATCCCCAACAACGAAAAGCCCCGGCTTTCTGGGCCAGGGCTTTAAGGTGGTAGTCGGTGATGGCGAGTTTGCTCTCGCGCACCTACCGCAAAGTAACACGAAAGATACGGGCGAGGACCGGGGATGTCAAGCGGCCTCACGCCGAACATCCAACGCGCCATCAACCCAGGCCACTCCGGCCTTCCACAGCTGCCGGGTCTTCTCCTCGCCGAAGCCAAGCTTCTTGCCCACATCCCGAAGTGCGGTATCGCGGGAGGTGTAGTACCTGATGATGACCTGCCCGCATTCGGGGTAACGCTTGCTCAGGCGGCCGACCAGGCGGTCAATGAAGAGCGCATCGTCGTCGGTGATCATCGGGTCGAGGATTGTGTTCTCTCGCGATGCGCAGCAGGACACGCCCGAGCCCAGCACGACCCAGCGACCCCAGTGCTCCAGCAGATCCTCAGCGGTTCTCTCTACGTTACTCATGTCCTTCCCTCAATCCCCGGTGTAGTTGGTGCCACCGGCGCCGCGCCGGTTGCTTCCCTGATATCCCGCCTCAGGCCCGCCGGCCTGGGGTCTTTTCAACTGTTCGATCTGCCGGGTCGCGGCCTGTAGCCTCATGCTGAGCTGGGTCACCAGTTCATCCAGGGCTAAGGCCTCGCCGGTTGCAGCCACTACCCAGCCCGAGGCGTTGCAGTGGTCGCATGGCAGTTCGTGAAACAAGCCCTTGATTACCGCTCTCCCGCGACACAAAGGGCACTCGTCCAGCTCGAGCACGGCCTTCTTGAAGGCTGGGCCGTGGCTCCTCTTCATGCCTGCCCAGCCTTCACCCAACGTCGAATCCTCATTTCGCAGCCCGAGATCAGGCACACGCCATTTGCAAACCCCAGGTGGGTTTTGTTCGTCTCGCAGCCGCATGCGCATTTCGGCTGACGACCTGGTCGCTTCTTGCGTGGCTCCATGTAGCGGATTTGCCCTGGCTGTCCGCCGACCTGGCCCCATCCGGCAACGCCACCTCGCATTGCAGCCGACCGCGCTGCCGGCGAAAGCGCATTCAAATCGGTCATTTCGAATCCTCGCTAATAACTAATTTGCTAAGGTCGCTCGAAGCCCCGCCGCCGTTGGCCTGTGCCGAATTCTGCGGGATTTCAAATAAGGCCTCTTTAAGGCCGTGGATGGCGGCGAAGCCGATCCGATCAAGCCACGCATGCCACTTCTCCAGAGCCAACTTGCGCTGCTCCATAGCCTGCGTGTGGATGTAGGTGCTGGCGATCTTGCCCAGCGAGTGGTTGAGCAACATCTCGCCAATGTGGCCGTCGATACCGAGGTCGGTCCAGGTGGTGCGGGACACCTTGCGTAGGTCGTGGCTTGTCCACTCGCCCCGCCCCAGGCGTGTAAACACCATGCTGGCCTGGGTCTCGCTCAATGGCTGCCCACGACGATTCGGGAACAGGTAGGCGCCCTCGTAGCCCTTGGCCTGCTGGATGGCGCGATAGCGGATCAGCAAGGCATGGAGCTGGGCGGTCAGTGGCAAGCGGTGCTCGGTGCGGGTCTTCGTGTGGGCGGCTGGAATGAACCACTCGGCAGCAGCCAAGGTGACATCGCTCCAGCGCGCCATGCGGGTCTCACCGATCCGCGTGCCGTGGGCCAGCATCATCAAAGCCAGCATGGCGTCGCTCGGGCTCGTCTCGAAGGCCTGCGCCAACTGCTGCATCAGCTCTGGCAAGTGCACGCCACGCAAGCGAGCAGCCTTTGCGGTGATCCGCGCCTTGGTGAAGTCACTGAACCGCACTCCTGCCATGGGGTTGGCATCGATCATCTCCAGCTTCATGGCCTGGCGAAAAGCGGTCAGCAGCATCCCGAACATCTGCCGGAGATAGGACAGCGACAGCTTGGCCTGGCCTGGCCAGATCAGGTGCTTGTCGATCAGCTCCGCGGTGACATACTTGATTGGCAGATCTCCCAAGCATGGGCGAAGGTGCTGACCCACTGCGGCGCGGGTGGCGGCCTTGCGCTTCGCCGACAGGGAGCGGTCGCGAGCCATGCGGTCAACATACCAGTCGAGCAGCTGCCCTACCGTGGCCATACCCGAAACCACCAGTGCGGTGGCTGGGCTGCGCATCAAGCGCTGACGAAGCGCGGGCAGTTCTGCCAGCACTGCCGACACGCTAAGCTCCGGCCAACGCGCAACCGGCACCCACTTCTTGCCGCGAACCAGGTGCCAAGTGCCGCGCTCGCGATTACTCCAGAAACGCAGGTACAGGCCAGGATGGCGCGGGTCGCGCAGGTCGCGTACCGACTTGTCACCAGCCTGCCGACGAATCTCGGCCTCGCTGAACTTCACTTCCCGTGTCGCGCTCATGCCGCCACCGTGACCGGGAGCATCAGGTAGGCCCGCAGCTGCTCCATGGCGTCAAAGTGCCCACGGCACACGATGGCGAGATAGCCCTGCTCGTTCAGGCGGCGCAGGCAATCACGCTGGCTCGCTGAGACGGGTGCAGGTTCCACGGTCGCCTTGAATTCGATGTAAAGTCCGAAGAAGCCACCGCGAGCCATCGGCAGCACCAGGTCGGGAATGCCGGCCTTGACGCCCTGGGCTTTGAGCTTGGCTGCCACAGCCTTGACCCGGTGGCCGCCGTTGGGGACGTGGTAGATCAGTTCGTAGACGTCGGGGTGCTTGAGGCGAATTTCGCTCAGCAGCGCGGCCTGTTCCTGGCCTTCTCGGTCAACGGGCTTGGCGCGAGGGGTGCGCGGCTTGGTGGTTCGGATACCGAGCACCTTCATGCGACCAGCACCCCTTCGTTGAGTAGAACGGCTTGGGTGCGCATGACGCCCTCGGCGTGGTACTGGCGAGCGGTGTCACGATCAATGGCGCTGCTTCTGCCGTCGCAAGCGTCGTGGCACGCACTGCACGACCAAGCGCCCTGGATATCGTGCGGTTTCTTGCCCATGCCGCAGGTGCCCGCCAGGCGGTAGTGCGCGAGCACGGTGGTTTCGGGGTTGCCGTTGCACACGCCAGGGATGCGCACTTGGCACTCCCGACCGCGCGCGGCCTTGGTCAGTTTGGTCTGGCGCACAACGTCGCCTCCTTGCAGGTTGATTGATCAGCGCCCAGCCAGGCGGGCGCGCATGGCTGCCAGGGCGGAATTGCCGACCTCTGGCGTACGAATTCCAGCGACCTCGGCAGGCAGGGCCAGCGGCATCTTCTGTAGCGGCTCTCCAGCGACCAGACGTCGGACTGCGATCGTGTAGTTGCGCTCGAACAGCTTCGAGCTGAGGTCGGTTGCCAGCTTGTTCAGGTTCTCGAACCCACACTCCTTGGCTGCATGCCATACCGCGTCATGTGTCCACTTGCCCTTCCCCGCCATGGCTGGATGGGCATTGCGGCAAGCCTCCCGGAATGCAGCTGCCAGAGTGGGCAGACCAAGCATTTCCGGCGAAGGCTGACACCAGGCGATGAACTCACCAGGCGGCGGGATGAATGGCGTTGCAGCTTGGCGACAGCGCATCAACCCAAACTGCAATTGCTCGGCGCTGCTGATGCCCGCCTCGAGGAAGGCAGTCAGCCATTGCTGCTTTGAGGCGGCGTAGGTGTTCTTGTCAGGCCAGGCCTGCTTCCAGGCGGTGCAAATCGACCGCAGATCGCGGAACAGATCGTTGATCACTGCCGCAGTCTTTCGGTTGAGCTCGGCCTTCACATCTGCCGGCAGCTCGTAGCCCGAAGGGATGTGCTGGCCCGTCTGCACCTTGGCCCACAGGCCGTGCGCGACAACCGCAACGGAGTTCATCGTGCCCCCCCATCGTCGATCCACGACGTATCGCTATCGTCAAAACCGACTGGAGACTGCGCGACGGTTCTGGCGGAGGTTTGACGGGCAGCCCGAGCCAGATCGTTTTTTACCCAGCTGACCAGCGCCGCCAGCCACTGCTTTTCGGTTTGAGCCAAGCCTTTCGCTTCGTGGTGCAGGACGAAACCAGAGATCGCGATTGCACCAAAGTGCTCAAGGCTCAGCCCAGCCCGAAGCGCGTACGCTTTCAGCAGCTCACCGTTGGGCCGCCAGTCGAGGAACATTTCGAACGGCTCGCGCAGAGAGTGAGTAGATTGGTTTAATGACGTATTGGGTGCAGCTGCTGCACCCCGTTCTGCGTTTTCCTGCACCCCGTTCTGCTGTGAGCTGCACCCCGTACGGTTATCTGCACCCCGTTCGGAGCGAGGTGCAGCAGATGCACCTCGTTTCATCTGGAGGTCATAGACAACAGGCCGACGATCACGGCGGTCGATGTAGGCGGCGGCTATAGCCTGGTTACCCTCGGCGATCCAACCTGCAATCGCCAACTCATCCAGCTTGAGGCGAACGGTACGCTCGGACAGGCCGGTATCTTCGGACAGCGTCGCGGCAGAGGGAAACGCACCTCGGCCATCGCTGCCGGCGTAGTTGGCCAGGCAAAGCAGGACGTGCCGCGCTGCCGGGTTATCCAAGGATGACTTTGGAATAGCCAAGGCCCAGGTCATGGCTTGAACACTCACAGCGAACCCCCAGCTTTCAGCTCAGCGAGACGCGCCAGTCCTTTTGGAGTGATCAGTGGATCAAACGCCGCGCGCTCGATGCCAGTTTCTGGATCAGGTTTCAGCGCTGTTACCTTGTGCTTCATCAGGCCGGAGGTGATACGGGGCTGGTAGGCGATCCAGCGCTTGGAGCCCTTTCGCCGGAAGATCCAGCGGCTCTGCTCCAGCCAGTCGAACAGTCTCGACGGAGCAACTTGCAGCTGCTTTGCTGCATCGGTGATGCAGATGGCCCCGCAAGCAGCGGCCAAGCGCTGGATGGCCGCGACCTTTGGAGCTTGCCTCTCGATGACCTGCTGAAGCTGGTGGTTTTGCTCGGCTTGATCGGCAGCCAGGCGCAAAGCCTCGGCGAATGTTTGGGGGATCTGCACCTGGGCAACCACCCGCCCTTCCAGCTCCTGCCAGCGATCAATGATCTTGGCGCGCAACTGGGCGTTGTACCCGGACACCAGTACCAGCGTGTCGCGCTGGCACAGCAGGAATTCTGGGTACGATTGACCGTTTTGCGGGTGGGTGTATGGGGTCTCCTCAGATTTGAGGACACCCTCTGTGCGCAGGCGGCGCGCATCCCGCAGCACGTTGTCATGGCTCTTGCCGGTGAGCTGAGCGATCTCGCGGGTGGACATCACCTGACGCGCTAGTTTCTGCGAATCACCAATGACTGACGCGACAGGCTTGGTGTTGCTCGCATCGATTGCAGAGTGCATAATCGACCTCGTTGAATGTTGTGAAGAAGCCGCCCGGCCAGGCGGTTTTTTTTCGCCTGCGATTCGACTACTGGATGGATTCGCAGGTGTTTCAGTCATCTACTGGCGCAAGGCCACCTCAAGCAGAATTCACTCGGCGGCGTCTTCGACCGCCGAGTGAGATCCCTCAAGCGCTTTTCGGGCGAATGGAATTAGGTCTGGGCGTAGGCCAGCGATGGTGATCTCGCCATCCGATGCGTCCTGTAGTCGCTCTGCTAGCTCTGCCGAGGCCTTTCGATGACCGCCTGCCAGTTGCCAGAGATGGCCGACCGTGGTGTTGGCCGCAGCAGCGACATCACGCCGGTGTTCGTTGGTGGCACTTGCCAACCATTCACGAAGGTGAACATTCATGTGGGCTCTCCTTACACATGCAGCAAAATTTAGCCGATGGCTAATTTTCGAGCAAGGTAAATTTAGCTTTGAGCACATTTAGCAGCAGGCTAAACACTGGCATTCTTCGGGCCATGGATATCTACGAGATTCGCAAGCACAACCTGGTCAACCTGATTGGCAGCCAGAGGAAGGGATCCTGCGCAGAGCGCTGGGGGATGGCACCTGCTCACTTGAGCCAGATCCTTTCGGACAAGACAGCGAAGAACCTGGGGGATGATGTAGCCCGAAGAATTGAGGAGATTGAAGGCCTCCCTCGGGGCTGGTTCGACTCTATTCCCACGGGCAATGATTCAGACCATGAGCGCGAGCCCCTTGAAAGCAAACTTTCGGCTGCCGACTTGGTGAAGCAGATGCTTGCCAAGAGCGGGAAAGGCATTCCTGAAGAAACTCGTCAGCGACTGCTCAGCGCCGCGCAAGAGCCGACGGCATCAAACTTGACCCAGGCGGACTTCACCCGCAAGGGCCAGGTTGGCGACGAGGTTTGGATTGCCCACTACGACGTGCGAGCAGCAATGGGCGGCGGCCAGATTCCGCATGAATACCCCGAAATGCTTCAAGACATCCGGGTCAGCCCAAGGCATCTGCGCGAGATGGGCGTCTCGTTCAAAGAACACTTCCACCTCAAGATGATCACCGGCTGGGGCCAGTCTATGGCTCCGACGATCAAGGACCGAGATCCACTGCTGGTGGACGTCACGATCCGTGAATTTACCGGTGATGGCATCTACCTTTTCTCCCACGACGAGATGCTGTACGTGAAGCGCCTGCAAAAGAAAGGCAAGGATCGTTTCAAGATGATCTCGGACAACAAACATCACGATCCTGAGGAGATCCGCGTGGACGACACCCACATCCTGGCTCGAGTGCTTTACGTGTGGAACGGACAGCCGGTCTAGTTATGCCTCTGACCAAGCCCAACCAAGATCTCCGGCGTGACCTCCAAGGCCTCGCCTCTGACCTGAAATGGTCAGCGGTCGAGCTGATGCGGATCGCGGTGCGCTTGAGCGAGGCCGGGAACGAAGCTGACGCCCAGGCTGTGATGAGGATTTGCCAGGTGATGCAGGCTGGGGAGGATCGGTTGGCGGGGTATGGGGATGAGGTGAAGGCGGGGCAAATAGCTAGGCGGCTGAAGTGAACAGTTACCGGTTCGTAAGCGCTGAGGGAAGCACATAAGCTCTCTAGTCCGGTTGACAAATTACAGGTTTTGGGCAAAATGGTTGACACAGCCTATGTCAACCGGACGCGCCATGCCAACTATTCCTGAAATCATTGATGCGGACCTTCCATTCACCAAGATGGCGGAGATATCCAAAGCCATCGCCCTTGGCTACAGGGCCTCGGCAGCGATCATGCGTGCCAACCCTGTCCTTGGAACGAATCCCATGGCCGCCTCCGGCCATATTAAACGCTCCTGCGTTGACCATTTTCTTGCAGCCGTTCCAGGCACAATTCAAGATGGCGGAATTAGTGCCCAGATAGAGAGCAATCGCAATGGATCTTCTAGACATATCGTGCTGAGATCGGACCGTACGATCTTGACCGCTCATCATGTGCAAAGTACCAGGTCAAAAATGATCAAGAACTCTTTGTATAACAGGGTACTGTCCAGTCCGAACTATGATCTATTTACAGATGCTCACTCAGAGCATGAAGCGGCCACTCTTTGCTGCCAGTTGCTACACGGCTCCAAGTCCACCCTGGAGTTCATAAGCCTTGTAGTGCCAGACCCTAGCTGTAAAGTGGCCCTGTACACTAGAGCCCTTCCACTTCCCACATTCGAAGAAATCAAAGAAGAAAAAATCGAAGACAGTATCGGGGCGCTCTTCAATAAAATCTCTGAAGAAATTAAGCAACAAAGCGGCCATGAAGAAATTTAACCCCCTGCGTCTTACAGAGGCAAGGCTTGCAAACGGTATGACGATGGCGTCTCTTTCGGAGCGAATCGGTGTCAGCCGTCAGGCAGTCTCAATTTTTGAGAAGGGCGCGAAATGCCCTACACATGAAAACCTTGAAAAAATTGCTCGTGAACTAGGGGTAGATACTGCATTTTTTTATACTCCAAGCCGAGCAATAAAGGAAATCACTACCCCTTCTCACTTTAGGAGCTTCAAAACTGCCGCCAAGAAAGCACGCACCAAGGCCACGATCCAAGAAGCGTGGTTTGCAGAGTTTTCTCAGTACCTATTATCAAAAATAAACTATCCCGGTGCGAATATTTATCAATCAAGATTGCTGGACTTCAGTTTGTTGAGCAACGAAGATATTGAGGAAATTGCGCTTGAGGTTCGTCGTCATTGGGGTTTAGGTTCTGGACCGCTAAGCAATATAACGCGACTATTAGAAAATAATGGCGTACTTATTGCGCAACTCAGCATGGACAAAACTACTCAGGCTTTTTCTAACTGGCGGGGCGATCTAGCATATATTGTTACTGAGAAGGGCAATAGCAATGCGCGGCACAGGTTCAATCTTGCCCACGAGCTTGGTCACCTTGTAATGCACTCCTCCGTATCTGATGAAGATCATGAGGACGAGGAACTGGTACAGCATAAGGAAGACCAGGCGAATTACTTTGCCAGCGCCTTCATATTCCCTAAAAACTCATTTCTCCAAGAGTTTACCTCTTGCTCTTTAGATGCACTGATCGCTCTAAAGAGGCGCTGGGGCATTTCCATAGCAGCCATTACAGTTCGTGCGCGCAGCCTTGGACTTATATCTGAGAACCAGAGCGTCTATATATTCAAACAACTCGCAGCGCTGCCAGGAGGCCGAAAGCAAGAGCCTCTCGACAAAGAAACTCCAAAGGAATCAAGCAAGCTAGTTAGCGAAATGATTGACTTCTTGGTTAGTAACGACCGCCTCAGTACAGATGAGATAAAATCTCTTCTTCCTCTCCCTGTGTCGCGTCTTGCAGAGATGTCTGGGAAGACAGCAGAGTATTTCATGCCGCCTGAAAATTCATCATCAAACGTAATTTCATTTCAACTTAAGCGAGCCACCTCCTAGTAGGGAAGTACAAGTTGTCGAAGCCCGCCTAGGCGGGCTTTTTCATGCGTGCGTGATAGCTTGCATGGGTGATGTTCCGGGGCGTTTTGATATCATCGCCACCCGCCTTCACCGAATGGAATCTGCTGATGCGTTCTCTCGCTGCCACCGCCCTCCTCTGCCTATCCCTCGTAGGCTGCGCCTCTGTCCCTATGGCCAATACACAGGACGACAGTGATGCCAAGCGCTTCTCCCCAGCACCTGACATGTCTGGCATCTACATCTACCGAAATGAGTTCGTTGGCGCCGCCATCAAGATGCCTGTTGTGCTTGATGGAAGACAGCTAGGGAAGACTGTCGCTTACAGCTACCTGTATAAAGAAGTGCCGCCAGGCAAGCACATCATCACCGCCGATGGCGAGAATACCGATCTCCTGAAGGTTGAGACCCGAGCTGGCCAAGCCATTTTCATTCATCAGGAGGTGAAGATGGGGTTCGCAGTTGCTCGCAGCGGTATGAGGGTCGTTGATTCGACCGAAGGCAAAGCAGGCGTGCTTGAGTGCAAGCTGATCGAGTCGCAGTACTAGAATCGTCTAATAGTCATCAATAGGCCCGCCGCATGGCGGGCTTTTTGATGGCCATCAGAAAGGTGCCTCCTCCTCAACCTCAATCTCGCTGTCCTCCTCGATGAGGAAATCGTCGCGATCTTGAGTTGCGCTCTGCTCCCACCGGACAGTCACGCTACCGTCATCATCGAACGTCAGATCAAGCTCAGGCGTTTCGGCCAGCAGCCCCATCACCTCCTCCCACTCCATATCTCCATCAGTGTCCAGGCGATGGATCGTCACCCAGCGCTGCGTCTGCGCGAGCGGATGATTGATCATCGACGAAACCCTCAGGCTCAGACGTTCTAGCCCGGTCATTTCCTGGTGATTCTTTGGTGCAGCCTTGCTTTGCCTCGACATAGCTCCCTCTCAGATAGCTGTATATATGTACAGTTATCTTGGAATCATAGCGCAGTGCTAAATCCAAGGTAAAGGGCCCAGCCCGAGATTGCCCAACCCACAGATATTTATCGACCAGCGAAAATAATTTAGCTTTAAGCTATTGACCAGGCTTTAGCTCTTGGCTAAATTTCATCTCAGGCAGTCGCCATCGGCTGCCAAGGCCCCATCACTGGCCACCGCTCTTTACACATCGTCGGGAACCTCGCGGATCGATCCCCGGTAACGGGAAGCCCCATGTGGGCATCGCTGAAAAGCGAACAGCGCGAGCAACAAATTCGATCCCCATGCCAGCTCTGGAACTGGCCAGCTCGATGTCAGGCGCTTACGGCGCGGACGGAGGGTTGAGCTGCAACGCTCCCTGCCAGGTGGCCCTCAGAACGGGCTGATGCACTGGTAAAGCGGGCCACGCCGGATAACCGGTGGAGGCTGCAGCAATTAAATAATCGCCCAGGACACCGTGGCGCGTAACGGATCCCAGTTAGACAGATTTGAATTAGCGCCCCGAGCCTCGGCATTGAGGGGCGCCGGACCTCATGCACCCTGCCCCACTCAGCCAGGGCATCCAGAGCTGTAGCGTGCATGTTGCAAGGACCTGCGATCCATGGCGAACAGATGCTGATTGACGCCGTGAGTAGGAAGCTCGACGCCCGCAACCACGAGGAACCGCTGAGCTGCAATCAGCAGCGGCAGACGCGGCGCCACCCTAGCGTAGAGGGATCACCGATGACGCAATGCCCCGGCCTGTCGCCAGTAGCGAGGCCGGGATTTCACCAGGTGCCATTCAGCGAGTGGCATCTGGGAAATCAACCGCCCTGGAGGGCAGATCGATGTCTCAGACATTCGAGCAAGGTTGGGCGGCTCGACCATTCGCTCAGCAGTTCCCGGAAATGAGCGCCGACGAGGCCAAGCGCCTCGACCACATCAATACGTCCATCACCACGCTGTATCTGGCAGGCCTGTTGACCGACAAGCAGGCGAACGAGATCCGCACCAAGAAATTCCCCAAGGTCGTCACCAAGGCGGTCCTGGGCAAGCGTTGAGCGATTTCACTGGCTGGTCTTGGCGACAGGGCCAGACGGGAAATCAACCGCCCTGGAGGGCAAGACGATGAGCTGCACCTGCATCAGCGATGCCGTGAAGCTGGTTACGGACCAGCTTGCTGAGGAGGCGCCAGGGTCTGGGCCTTTCTACATGCGCGCAGAGGGCCACAATCTGTCACTGAACATCGAGACAGGAAAAGCAGTTCGGCGCTACTGCGTAGAGGTCACTGGGCACTACATGGCGCCGAAAAAGGCTGGCGGCATGAAGCGCGTGAACAAGACCGTTTCGGTGGTTGCCAACTACTGCCCGCTTTGCGGTGTGAAGTGCGTTGCAGACGTGCAGGAAGGGGCAAGCAGCGCCATGTCAGCCTGACCTTAACTGCCCGATCCACCTGGTTCCCCATCACCAGGCTGCATCGGTCGTGACGTTCGCCCTCCCCTGCTCCGGGAGGCTTCACGGCAGCGAGCGTTACGACCAATGCAGCCCACCCGAGAGACATCATGGAAACGATCACCTGCGGCTCATGGATTGGCCAGCTCGGAAAAGCGCTGGCTCCCCGCGAGCTTGAAGCACTGCTGTGGGTGGCCCAAGGCCTCACCACCAAAGAGATCGCCCGCCAGATGGCGGTCAGCCCCGGCACCGTGGCAAACCGCATCGAGAACGCCCTCTTCAAGCTCGAGGCTGGGCGCCGCATCGAGGCGGTCACCAAGGCCATGCGGCAGCAGATCATCAGCCCCCTCTGCATCCTGCTCGCCGGCCTCATCGCCATGCACGCAGCCATCGACGACAGCGACCCTATGCGCCGCGACCGCCGAGCGCCCGAACGCCGTACCGCCCAAGTTCGAATCGTTCGCAAGGCCGAGGCCTTCGAACATCACGCCTGATTCCCGACAAGAGGAACACTCCATGCACCCTCGCTTACAAGAACGTGCGGCCTGCCTGGCCGACATGCGTGCTCGATCCGGCATGGCAACTGCCGAGTTCTACGAGAAGATCGGGCGCCCTGCTCCGCTTCCTGGGCCGCGCTTCCAGGCAGTCGCGAAGGGCAAGGCGTGGCACATCATCGAGATTGCCACCGGCAAGACCAAAGGCTTCTGTTTCAGCCACCAGGCTGCGATGCGCTTCGTCGACGCGATGGAGGCCGGGGCGGCAAGCAAGACGGGCACACGGCAATGAGCAAGCGCAAACCGCACAACATGCGGGCTCGCCTTGAACGCACGTGCCGAGCGCTGGTCACGGCGAACCGCGCAGCCGTGGTGAACATCGACCCTAGCGGCCAGCAGGTGCTGATCAACTGGAGCAACCTCAAGCAGATCCGCGTGCGCCAGATCGTGGATGCCATATGCGACATACCGCACCGCTGGACGATCTACCTCAGCGTGCTGTGCCGTACCGAGCTGGGCGAGCGGTATCACAAGTCCGTCGAGGTCGCGCCACAAGGCATCTACCGGGCTGAGCATCTAACTGATGTGATCGAGGCGATGTACTCCGACCTGCGCGCCAAGTCCAACCCGAATCACCTGGTTGCATCCGGCTGGATAGCCATTCCCACAGACACAACCATCGACGAAGCCCAGGCCGCCAAGGTCTTCGCGACCGTCGGCGCCTGGAATCAGCAGAGAGCAGCATGAACCGCATCACCGCGCGCGTCCGGCACGGCCGGCGACAGCAACAAATCAATCTGCCGCCCAGCGGCTTGGGAGGTATCGGCCATGGCCGAGCAGAAGACCGGGGCCGCGAAACACTCGTCGGACTATCGAGCCCGGCAGGAGGCCATAGCGAAGAAGCTGGGCATCGAGAAGGTGTTCTTCAACATGCCGGAAGGCATCAAGAAAGCCCTGGCTGCCGAAATCAAGCGCTACGGCTACAAGCAGGTGCAAGAGCTTTGGCAGGACATGGCTCTGTCGTGGATTGCGCAGGAGCCTGAAGAGCGGGCGCGTCGACTTGAACGACCTGACGCGCCAGCTTTTTACATCTCACCGAAACTAGCGCGTCAGTTCGAAGAAGGGAGCATACGCGAAATCCGCCGCAATCCAGGCGACGAAATCGTACCGCCAAATCAGCGGCGCTGACTTACTAAAATTCGCCCCTGGGCGAGAGCAGCATTTTTCGCCGTTTCCTCACTACCGAAGTTCTCCTGAAGATGCTCCAAAGTGCCTTCAACTTGCTTCCCAGAGTGAAACAGAGTCACAGACGCCCTGAAATGCGACGTCGGATCAGCAGGATTCTTAGTATTAGATGCGATAGGACCGACAAGCCGATAGGCGATGTCGTATCCCATGTAGTGCTCTGAATCCGAAATGGATTGAGGTTCGTTGGCCATAGGTCTCTCCTAATTCCGGCACCATGCGGGCCACCCGTATTACCCCATCCCAAACCAAATTTCCACCATGCCGCAAGCCGGCCACGGAGGATTCACCATGCCCATTCGCCACGCAGTAATGCACTTCATCGACAAGAAGCCGGACGGTAGCCCGGCAGTGCTGCACCTGGCAGGCTCGGAATTGCCCGGCACCGGTGCCGTGGAAAGCCTGCTGCATGATGTGAACGATACCTACAACGCGAAGACCGGCAAGGGCTGGGGCTTCTTTCACCCTGCGTCCGGCGCCTACCCGCTCAGGGGCTGGCTGGACAAGGCGATGATCGACGAGATGTCTTTCATCGACTTCACCCGCACCGCGGCGGAGCACCTGACCAAGCTGATGGAGGAGTCAAACTTGTCGGTCGGCGGACACGTGCTGTTCGCGCTCTATACCCAGGGCATGACGGACAACCTCACCATCGCGATCCTGCAACAGGTTGAAACCTTCGCAGTAGCCCACGACCTTACTGTCGCCACCTCGCGGCAGCTCGACTCGCGCACTCTTCACTTCGCTGCCCGCATCAACCTCAGCGAGTGGAAGAACAACCCCGCGTCACGCCAGTACGTCTCCTTCATCAAGCCAAAGGGCGGCCGAAAGGCCACCGCCTACTTCCGCGACTTCATCGGCGTTAGCGAAGGAATCGACAGCCCAGGCGAAACCCGAACCCTGCTCAAGGCCTTCAGCGACTACCTCGAGCGCGAGGATCTTCCCGAGGATGTGGCCCGCGAGAAGAATCACACCCTAGTCGACTACGCCACCGTTCAGGCCAGGCTGGGTGAGCCGATCGCCCTGGACGAGCTGTCCGAACTGCTCGACGAGGATCGCCCCCAGAGCTTCGCGGAGTTCATCCGCAATGCCGACTACGGGCTGTCACCAGAGATCCCGGCGGACAAGCGCACCCTCACCCAGTACCGGCGATTCACCGGGCGCGCTGAGGGCCTGTCGATCAGCTTCGAGGCGCGCCTGCTGGGTAGAAAAATCGAATTCGACCAAGAGGCCGGCACCTTGATGATCAAAGGTGTGCCGACCCAACTGGTTGATCAGATCAAGCGATCCGCCACCTCGGCAAGTGATCGCGCTAGCAACTGAGCTCGTGGCACGAGCGTCATCGCTTTACCTTCGTCTGGAATGAAGGTGCGGGGACCGAGGGCTCAGGACGAAAAGCCTCAATATTCTCGTTGAGGTACCGCGCGATCTCTCCTGCCTTGGTCATGTCGGTGCCAGGTGGCAGGTCGAACGCCGGTGGTTCATCTGGAAAGTTAGGGATTGAATCGAGCACCTCCATGTGAAGATATGGAACCCCGTCGGCTGTTTCCTTGATGGTGAACTTCACGCGGGTCTTGTAACTCATGTTCGCTCCTGGGTATGGCTGAATGCCCCGGTAATTTTTACCTCATCCCCTCGCCTCTCTCAAACGCGCGACGCTTTCCAATTAACTCAAGACCTACCATGCCGCATCCGGCCACGGAGGGCGGCGCATGCATGGAGAAAGCCATGAGCAAGAAGCCGAACGCAGATCCAGTATCACACAAGGTGCTGGCCTACACCGTCGAGACCAATGACCCAGAGGAATCCACGATCCAGTTCGCCACGTCGAATGCTGCAGCCAGGCGCCAGGGCGCGGACGAGATCGGCGCTGACTTTGGATCCGTGTCCTGCCAGCGTGCACAGTGGGCAGACCAGTACGCTGGCCAGTCCTTCATCCCGGCCGAGGCGTACATCGACGCGGGCTGGTGGTTCGACTGCAACCACTGCGGCACCAGGTGCGACAGCGATGCTTGTCGCTGGGACAAAGAAACCGAAACCAATATCCCTCTGGACCTGGTGTTCGATGGTCGCGTTGTCTACTGCTCGGCGGAGTGCAATTCAGGCCACGAAGCCGAAGTGACTGCCCGCAACGGCAGGTTCGAATTGTTCAAGGAGCGGGTGGTTGCTGCCCAGCCTGGCGTCACCTTCACCGAGTTCACCGGCGGCTACCCACTCTGCGGCGACAGCGCGAGATTCACCTTCCCTGGCGCCCTGTACGGCGGCTCGGTCAGTGAGTCCGAGGATAGCCAGGACCTGAAGTGGTACGTTGCCCAGGGCGACAAAGCCGCATGGGACGACTTCATCGCAGAGCAAGCCGTCGCCTGACCTTCCGGCGTTTCCCGCCAGGTCAATTCAGGGAGCAAAACGACTGACAAACCCTATCGACTTTTCTTAAGCAGATCTTCAGTTTGCTTCAAGGTGGATTTGTAAAGAGCCCAGCTTTCTTGATGTGCCTCCTGATAGCACTCCATTAGGTTCGTTAGCATTTGCGAGCCATTGGACCCAACAAGAGAAGCGGGTAGAAGAACTGAATTTCTGCGATAAAGATCATCAAAGTCTTCAGGCTTGCCCGAAAAGCCATCTATTTCGGCTTTGGCCAGGAAAATTCTTGCGGTAGTCCACACTCGTTTATATCTATCGATCGCCTTGTCCCATTGAGCCAGACTACCATCAGGTGAGTGCTTCCATGCGAGCGTCCCGCCATTCGGTATACTATTAAAGCAAGCACTGTAATAATCATGAAGATACTCCATGTAAGCATTTAAATCAGCTGCAGCCTCCTTTAGCTCACTCAAGCACTTAAAGCGCTCGGTATGCTTGAACTGATACCTCCATGCATTCAATGCCAAAATAGCAACAGCCGCGGCCAACGTAGTCGCTATATAGCTAGTGCACTCTAGGGCATATTTTAAATGACCCAAACTTCCGAAAGCCGGCCGCCAAACAACCCCTACAAAGAAAAAGCCAGCAATACACGCCACTAACATAGCCAAATCAGCCCTCCTCATCCACACCTCGCAGCTCGTCCATTCCATACTGATCAGCGACCCACTTTAACAGAACGCGTCACTCCGGCGAGGGCGGCGCCTGCACGCAAGGACCACAACATGACCGAACAACAGCACGACGAAAGTAAGCTCGAGCGGGTCATCCGCAAAATCAAGCGCTGCCTGGCCCTCTCCAAAAGCTCGAACGAGAACGAGGCGGCCACCGCCATGCGCCAGGCCAAAGCGCTGATGCGTGAGTACCGCCTCACCGAGCTGGATGTGCGCCTGAGTGACGTGGATGAGGTTCAGTCGGAGAAGTCCAGGGCGAACCGTCGGCCGACCTGGGACCGACACCTGAGCGGAATTGTGGCCAGGGTGTTCGGATGCCGACCGCTCTCGTATAAGCACTGGTGTGAGTCGTCCGGGCGAATGGTTGAGCGGGCTTTGTTCGTAGGTGTGATGCCTGCGCCTCAGATCGCGATGTACGCCTACGAGGCCTTGCTGACCAAGCTGACGCAGGCCAGGCGCGACTACGTGGCGTCGGTCAGGAGCGGCAAGCGCCGAAGCGCCTACTCCCCTGAGACGGCCGGCGATCACTTCGCAATCGCATGGGTTTCAGTGGTACACGGCAAGATTCATGAGCTGGTGCCGCAGGGCGAGGAAGATCCAGCTATCGAGCAGCGCTCCAGTGGGCGCGACCTGGTGCAGGTGGAAAGCCAGGACAAAGCGCTGATCGAGCAGTACCTGGACGGCCGCGAGATCGGCAAGCAGCGAAAGTCAGGACCAGCAGAACTCGACATGGCCGCTCAGATTGCAGGAATGCTTGCCGGGCAGCGCGTTCAGCTGAATCCAGGCATGGCTCACGCCGGCCAGGCCCAGGCGCAAATCGGCATCGTCTAAGCAGGAGATAGCCATGAGCACATTCGCAGTGTTCGGCATGACAGCCGCAGCAGCGCTTGCCGATGCCCGGAAGAAAACCAAGACCACCAAGCCCAGCGGCAAGGCTGGCTGCCCCCCCCCTGGACCTGACGCTCGTTGAGTGGGAAGAGGCGGTGCAGCGAAACGTTGAGGCGATCATGGCCGGCGAGAAGGTGAAGCAGCTCAGCATCCTCTACGACACGCCGCAGCACGCCCAGCAGTTCATCGATCTGGCCAAGCGCTCGGGCGCATGCCGCGACCTGCGCATCCGCTCCAAGGCCGCACTGCTCGACGAGAAGGGCCGCACGATCATCAACCCCAAAACCAAGATGCCCGTCATTGGGTGGGCAGACTACAACCCTGCAGCTTCCAGCCAAGCAGCATGATCGTGACTATGAGTGCAGCAGGTGGTGCTGCCGCGCGTCAAATGACGACATGGTCGGCACTGGATTTGTGACTCGGTTCACCGCCATCCAGCGGCGCGCTGCCTCCACATCGAACCGCAATTTCTGCGCCTCAATCTCCGCCAGAAGCGATTTCGATATGCGGTACCTACCGCACCCTCCACAGCTTCGCTCTTCATAGTCCCCGCCTGTTGGCGATGTAGCTTCTGCTTCCTCTCTGCAAACGAAACAAGCCATCGAAAAGCCCTCCTTGTAGTGGCCGATTGACTCTAGCCTATTCCGCTGAGGTATCCCCATGCCCACAGAAAACCGATCCAGCAACAACGAGATGGTCAGTGTGCAAGCCACGATCGAAGCGCTTGAAGAAGCGCATGCGGGCGACGGCGCGCTTGACTTCATGAATGACGCTGCCCAGCTCCTGCGTCAGTTCAAATCCCAGCCAGCCGAGCAGCACCAGGACGAGTACCCACCGTGCGACTACTGCGGCACCGTCCCTACGTATCACCCATGGCACGGTAGCGGAATGCTGAATGGAGTAGAGAACAGGCATATCCATGCTTGTGATGGGTGCCGAGGGAAGCTTCCTGTGCATCCAGGGCAGCACCAGGGCGGACCCGTGTTAACACTGCAACTCAGCGACCCATTTGACGACCGCGACGGCCCCTGGTTTGACTCAGCAGAGCTTCGCGCGCTGTCTAAATTCCCGGCTGGCACCAGACTCTACACCCACGCCGATCCTGGCGAAATTGAGCGGCTGCGCGCTGCCTTGAAGTTCTACGCTGAGCGCGAGCATTACCACTTCGAAAGCGGGAATTGGGACACCGTGAGCGGTGAGCCGCTAAACATTCTCTGGTGCGGTGACGAACCGGATTTCATTGAAGATGGCTCTGTTGCACGCGCCGCTCTATCCGCAAGCGCAGAGCCGAAATCGTGAAGACGCACTTCGCACCATTCACCGACCTGGAAGACCTTGAGCAAGCACCCTGCGGCACCCGGCTAGGGGAATCATCCGGGCTGTCAGGCGACTGGGACAAAGTCGATTGTCGGCGGTGCCAGAGCCGCAAGGAAAAGATCATCAGATCTGCTTCTGCCGAAGAACGCGCCATCGTTGAGCAGATGGGCGACATGGCCGCATTCATGCGCTCGGCAGGCTAAGCCCGGCAAGAGCACATTTGTACTCCATCCAGCTTTAACCCCTCTCCCCTCTATTCATTGCCGCGATATGGCGGCCAAGGAATCGTCATGCCTGAAGAAAGCCAACTGCATCCCGACCTCGCGCGCATCTACGACATTTTTGGGCTGCATCACTCGCATCCAGTCAGCGTCCTCGAGGTCAACGTCCGAAACACAAAACGCTTCTCCGACCTTCTTCAGGCGGTAGAGGACGAGTTCCTGATGGTACCTGGCACCCCTTCGGACGAGCCCGAAGATGCAGGTTGCCCAGTGGATGATGAATGCCTGGTGAACCGGTGGGCATCAACCCAAGAGGAATACATCGAGCAGTTCCGGGCAGCGCTGGAGCGCCTGAACGGGAAGAGCCGCACCATCACCCTCTCCGGCTGCGAGTTCACCGAAGACGACCTGCTCCGAACAGCGGTGCGCATGGTGCGGGGCACCACCAGAATGAAGCAGCCGCGCTGGGTGCTCATGATGGACGCCTTTGTATGTGGCTCAGAGGTAGCCCAAGCGCTGTGCCGGCGTTACGGCCTGGACCCGGACGAGGAACTGCGCAAATGACCATGCGCCTGAAGAAAGCTGAGCGCGAGCAGGTCCGCATGAAGTACGGCGGCCGCTGCGCCTACTGCGGAGCCGAACTCGGCGAGCGCTGGCACGCTGATCACTTCGAGCCAGTGGTGCGCAACTGGGGCGACGCGGCGAAGACCGTACCAGCTCTTCGCCCTGGCAATCACAACCTGGCCAACATGATGCCGGCTTGCATCCCATGCAACCTCAGCAAGCACTCATACACCCTGGAGGGTTGGCGCGCCTGGATCGCCGGCCACGTCAACAGCCTCAACCAATACCACTCCATCTACCGCCTGGCCAAGGCCTACGGCTTGATCGACGAGACCGGTGCCGAGGTCGTCTTCTACTTCGAAAAGGTGCAGCAGCCATGACCCGCCTCGCCCTCTGCCTCCTGCTGCTGGCCACCGGCGCCAGCGCAGCACCCCTACCCCAGGATAACGTCATCGACGTACAGCACGACAGCCAGCGCGGCGTCACCTGCTACGTGCTCAACGGGGTCGGCATCAGCTGCATCCCCGACAGCCAGCTCCAGGCCGGCAACGAGCGCCAGCTCTCCCCGCATGAGCAACAAGACAACGGGCCAACACCGGCAGGCGCTCAGGCGCAATGGATCGAAGAGAGGTATTCGCTGTGAGCGAAAAGATGCGTGAGCAGTTTGAGGCGTGGCACCTCGATCGCTACTGCGGCGGCGTCGAGCGCTTGAGAAGGTGCGTGAACGCCGAGGACGTTTACTACTACGCCGAAACCCAAACCCGATGGGTTTCATGGCAAGCCTCCCGCGAGGCGGTGGTCATCCAGATGCCCGACATGAAGAGCGAACAGTACTGGGAGCAGTTCGAGGACGTTGAAGGTGAGTCGTTCATCTTCCCTAAGTACCTCGGGCACCTGGATTCTGCAATCAAGGCCCAGGGCCTCAAGGTGGCGTCATGACCGACCTGATCGAAGTGAAGACAGCAGACCTGGTCGGCCATGGGCTGGACTGGGCCGTCGCGCAGGCCGAGGGCCTTGAGGTCTTCCTAGCAGGCCCGCAGTACAAGGTGCCGTGGCGGGTTTTCTGGAAGAAACGCGGGCAAGCGCTTGCATGGGATGTGCTCTACAACCCGCACGAAGATTGGCCTCTGTGCGGTCCGCTGATCGCGAAGAACATGGTCAGCCTGCATTGCCCCCAGAGCACTGACGACGTGTGGGCCGGATGGATAATCACAGGCCAAGGGGAGTTTTGTCAGGGCGGTGACACTGCCCTTATCGCCGCCTGCCGCGCCATCGTCGCAGCCAAGCTCGGCGATACCGTCCAAATACCGAAGGAGCTGATGCCATGAATGAGATTGCCCTGTGGCTAGGGTATGGCGTGATGGCGTGTGCTGGCATGGCGTTGCTGGCACTTCTGCTCTTTGCCCTCGCATACACCTGCGTAGTCATCGTGAACAGGTGGATCAAGGCCATGATGCGCGCCTATGACCTGAACATCCTCCGCCAGACCATGCGTCAGCTCGAGGCAGAAGGCAAAGTCAGCAAGAAAACAGGAGTCCGCCCATGATCGCCCTCGCCTACATGGTCTACCTGATCTATCGGGGGCCTCGATGAACGATGCCAGCCTTTACCACGGCGACTGCCTGGAGGTCATGCAGTCGATCCCCGACGCCAGCGTCGACCTGGTGCTGGCTGACCTTCCATACGGCACAACCCAGTGCGCCTGGGATGTGGTGATCCCTTTCGCCCCTCTCTGGGAGCAGTACTTGAGAATCGCCAAGCCGGAGGCGGCCATTGTGCTCTGTGCAGCGCAGCCGTTCACCTCAATGCTCGTCGCCAGCAACCCTGGAATCTACAAGTACGAATGGATCTGGGAGAAAGGTGCTGCCACCGGCTTCCTGAATGCCAAGAAGCAACCACTGCGCGCGCATGAAAGCGCCCAGGTCTTCTACCGGAAACAGCCGACGTACAACCCGCAAATGACCGGCGGGCACGAGCGAAAGACATCCAGGCGCAAGACGGTGAATTCCGAGTGCTACGGCAAGGCGCTGCAGCTGACTGAGTACGACTCAACAGACCGGTACCCGCGCTCGGTTCAGTTCTTCTCGAGCGACAAACAACTTGCCAGTCATCACCCGACCCAAAAACCCGTGGCGTGGATGCGATTCCTGATCGCCACATACACAAACCCCGGCCAGGTGGTGCTCGACAACACCATGGGCAGCGGCACGACAGGCGTCGCCTGCATCCAGCTAGGGCGCCAGTTCATCGGCATCGAGCAGGACGAGGCGCATTTCGGTACCGCGCAACAACGCATAGCTGATGCCATCACCCTTCGCGACACTCCGGCAGCGCAGATCGAACTGTTCGAAGCGCGCGCCTAACCCCTCCCCCTACAACTCAAGCCCGTCGACGATACCCGGCGATGAGCAACGCAAGCCCAGGCACCAGCAAACCGACTGCGGTATAGCCGAAAGCAGCCTGCCCAGATGCGCCTACTGCTGCGAATGCAGCACCGACTGCAATCAGTGGCGCAGCTACGAAAAAGAACGGTTTGGCTGTCTTGCCCATATCGAACCTCCTGTTTGATCAACCCTTTTATCACATGAGCCCGCCGACATGCGCGGGCGAGGATTCCCCATGTCCGCAATCAATCGATTCCACGAAGTAGCCAACGATGCACTGGTGATGATCAGCGCCAGCCTGAGGCCGGAAGCCAAGCTAACCCTGGTGATCTACACGCCTGGCGAACCGGAGCAAGACATCGTTCTGAAGGGCCCCGGCGTCGATGCCGACGAGGTCGTAAACACCATGCGCCGGCGCGGGGGCCTGAGCCTTGATGGCGAAAACGCCTACAAGCGCGGCCTTTGCGGCGTGGTTGTGGGTTCCCTGGCGTGCGGAAAGCAGAACAACAACCCGCCACCGGTCAGTCACTGGGGGCAGCAGTTCTGGGATATCGGCCGGGCCGAGGGAGCACTGCAGGAAGAGCTAGTGCAGGCGCTTCGCCTGGTGCGCAAGGAACTCGATGCCTGCCAGCGAGTGATCCACTACGCCGGAGGCTTCACGCCTGCCTACGTCGACGATGCCCAAGCCGCTATCAAGGTGGCTGACGCGGTGCTCGCGAAAATCCCTGCCTGAACACCAACCTGCCGCCACCGGCGGCGTGGATACCAATATGCACTCAAAAAGGAAGAAGCCAGGCGATGAACACGCCGGGCAGGAACAGGCCGTTGCCCAAGAAATGGACAAGGTAACGGAGGAAAGGATGGCCGAACTGCTGGGAATCACGCTGCGAGCGCTCCAGACCCGCCGCCAGCGCGGGAAAATACCCGAAGGAGTCTGGAACAAGAGCGGCCGCAACATCATGTACAGCAGATGGAGATATGAGGAATGGCTCGAAAGCCTGTGGGTCTGCCCCCTGGAATTGAAATCCGAGGAGACTCGCTCCGAATCCGTTTCACTTGGAACGGTGAGCGTCGCGGGGAAACCCTCGCCCATCCCCCGACGGCGCAGGGCATCCGCGCAGCCAGCCGTGTACGTGATCAAGTAGTAAACCTGATTCGTCACGGCCTGCTGGACGACGAGAAGTATGCCGAGCTATTCCCGGGTTCGGAGGTGGCACGGCGGACGGCGGAGTCAATCCCGAGCCTGGGCGCATACACCCAGATGTGGCTGGACAGCCGCCACATCGTCGAAGGCACCCGCAACAATTACAAGAGCGTGTTCAACATCTACTGGATGCCATACCTCGGCCTACGCCGGATAGACATGATCACGCCAACCATGCTTCGCGGAGTCATTTCCCAGATCCAGTGGACGTCAGTTGGTGTAAAGCGGAATGCGATCATCAAGCTGGCCAGCGTTTTCAAGACAGCGGTCCTTGATGGCTTGATCGCCAAGAACCCTACCACCTCGCTTGATAAGCCAAAGTCCGTCAAAAAAGTCGTGGACCCTTACACTAGGGCGGAAGCAGAGGCGATAATCTCCCACCTGTATGCGACGCTTCAGAAATACTCGCAGATCTACGCAGCATTCTTCGAGTTTTGCTTCTTCACTGGGGTCCGCCCTGGCGAAGCAATGGGCCTGAAGTGGGAGGACATCGACATTGATCAGCGCACCGCGACGGTTCGCCGGATCATCGTCAACCGTGCGCCCCAAGAACGTACGAAAACCAAGCATCATCGAGTGGTCCTGTTAAACGAGCGCGCATTGAACGCCATCAACCAGGCCCAGCGATTGGTCACCCTTCGTCGCATGGCATCTAAGTCGGTCCACCCAACTAGCCCCTTCGTGTTCCAACCTAGCAAAGGTGGGCTGTGGATCAACGAGCCAAGTGTTACAATCCGCCACTTCAAATCGGCGCTGAAGGCGCTGAACATCCGTGAACGCCGTCAGTACGACACCCGCCACACCTACGCAACCATGTGCCTGATGTCTGGGATGAACCCTGCGTTCATCGCGAGCCAGCTCGGCCACAGCGTCGAGATGTTGCTATCTACCTACGCGAAATGGATCAGCTCCTCCTCGGACTGGAGGGAGCTGGAGAAGCTGCCGCCCCGAGTCGAATTGGCCCAAAATTGGCCCAAAACTGACGAGAGGGCCTAAATACACCTCTGGAACCCCCGCAGGACAAGCACTTGATTTCTACCGCTAACATCACCATGCAGTTCGGCTCCAAGCCGCTGTTCGAGAACGTCTCGGTCAAATTCAACAACGGCAACCGCTATGGCCTGATTGGCGCCAACGGCTGCGGCAAGTCGACCTTCATGAAGATCCTCGGCGGTGACCTGGAGCCGTCCGCAGGCCAGGTGATGCTCGAGCCGAACACCCGCCTGGGCAAGCTGCGCCAGGACCAGTTCGCGTATGAACAATTCACCGTGATCGATACGGTCATCATGGGCCACGAGCAGCTGTGGAAGGTCAAGGCCGAGCGCGACCGCATCTACTCGTTGCCAGAAATGACCGAGGAAGACGGCATGGCCGTCGCCGAGCTGGAAACCGAGTTCGCTGAAATGGACGGCTACACCGCCGAATCCCGCGCCGGTGAACTGCTGCTGGGCCTGGGTATCCCGCTGGAGCAGCACTTCGGTCCGATGAGCGAAGTGGCACCGGGCTGGAAACTGCGCGTGTTGCTGGCCCAGGCGCTGTTCTCGGATCCAGACGTGCTTTTGCTCGACGAGCCGACCAACCACTTGGACATCAACACCATTCGCTGGCTGGAAACGGTCCTGACCGCGCGTAACAGCACCATGGTGATCATTTCCCACGACCGCCACTTCCTCAACAGCGTCTGCACCCACATGGCGGACCTGGATTACGGTGAGCTGCGCGTGTTCCCCGGCAACTACGACGAGTACATGACCGCCGCCACCCAGGCCCGCGAGCAGTTGCTGTCGGACAACGCCAAGAAGAAAGCCCAGATCGCCGAGTTGCAGACCTTCGTCAGCCGCTTCTCGGCCAACGCCTCGAAAGCCAAGCAAGCCACCTCGCGCGCCAAGCAGATCGACAAGATCCAACTGGCCGAGGTCAAGCCTTCGAGCCGCGTGAGCCCGTTCATCCGCTTCGAACAGACTAAAAAGCTGCACCGCCAGGCCGTCACCGTCGAGAAAATGGCCAAGGCGTTCGACGACAAGGTGCTGTTCAAGGACTTCAGCTTCGCGATCGAAGCCGGCGAGCGCGTAGCCATCATCGGCCCCAACGGTATCGGCAAAACCACCCTGCTGCGCACCCTGGTCGGTGAATTGACCCCGGACAAGGGCGAAGTCAAGTGGACCGACAGCGCCGAGGTAGGCTACTACGCCCAGGACCACGCCCACGACTTCGAAGACGACATGACCCTGTTCGACTGGATGGGCCAGTGGACCAGCGGCGAGCAGGTGATCCGCGGGACCCTGGGGCGCATGCTGTTCTCCAACGATGAGATCCTCAAGTCGGTGAAGGTGATTTCCGGTGGTGAGCAAGGCCGCATGCTGTTCGGCAAGCTGACCCTGCAAAAGCCCAACGTACTGGTCATGGACGAACCGACCAACCACTTGGACATGGAGTCGATCGAGGCGCTGAACCTGGCGCTGGAGAACTACCCCGGCACCCTGCTGTTCGTCAGCCACGACCGTGAGTTCGTCTCTTCCCTGGCGACCCGCATCATCGAGCTGAGCGCCGATGGCGTGGTGGACTTCAGCGGCACCTACGACGACTACCTGCGCAGCCAGGGCGTGGTGGTCTGATTCGACCCCATCGCGGGGCAAGTTGGCGCAGCGCCGCGCCAACTTGCCCCGCGATCTCTCGTGTGCCGTCCCCTATTGCGATGCCATCCGACGAATAATTCGTTAGCCTGCTTTCATTTATGCCGCACAACGGCCATGATGCCCGTACGCCAACCGCTACCCGCGAACGAGCCCATGACCGCGCCAGAACCTGCTCCAGCCGGCACTGCCGGTATCACCGTGCAAATCCTTTCCATCGTCTTCTACACCTTCATCGCCTTCCTCTGCATCGGTTTGCCGATTGCGGTGCTGCCTGGCCATGTGCACGACCAGCTCGGCTTCGGCGCGGTAATCGCCGGGCTGACCATCGGCCTGCAATACCTGGCAACGCTGCTGAGCCGGCCGTTCGCCGGCCGTGTCGCCGACACCCTGGGGGGTAAGCGGGCGATTCGCTACGGGCTGTATGGTATCGCCGGCTGCGGCGTGCTCACCCTGCTGTCGGCCTGGGCTCTGACAATGCCCTGGCTGAGCCTGGCGCTGCTGCTCGGCGGGCGCCTGCTATTGGGCATCGCCCAGGGACTGATCGGCGTGGCCACGCTGAGCTGGGGGATCAGCCAGGTAGGACCGGAACACACCGCCCGAGTGATCTCCTGGAACGGCATCGCCTCCTATGGCGCCATCGCGATTGGCGCGCCGGTCGGGGTGTTGCTGGTGGATGCGCTGCATTTCGTGGTGCTCGGCCCGGCACTGCTGATGCTTGCCCTGGCCGCGCTGCGGGTGCTGCGCGCCCGGCCAGACGTGGTGGTGGCTCGCGGCGAGCGCCTGCCGTTCTGGTCAGCGTTCAGCCGCGTGGCCCCCTGCGGGCTGGGACTGACCCTGGCGTCGATTGGTTATGGCACCCTGACCACCTTCGTCACCCTTTACTACCTGGAGCGCGGCTGGACCGGCGCGGCTTTGTGCCTGAGCGCATTCGGCGTGTGCTTCATCGTGTCACGATTGCTGTTCGTCAATGCGGTCAATCGCTTTGGCGGCTACAACGTGGCCATCGCCTGCATGGCAACCGAAGTGCTGGGCCTGACTTTGCTGTGGCTGGCACCTTCGCCGCTGTGGGCGATGCTCGGCGCCGGGCTCACCGGCTTTGGCCTGTCGCTGGTGTATCCGGCGCTCGGAGTAGAGGCAATTCGCCAGGTACCCAGCAGTAGTCGCGGTGCCGGGCTTGGCGCGTATGCGGTGTTCTTCGACCTGGCACTGGCCATTGCAGGCCCGGTAATGGGGGCGATAGCCGTGCACACCGGATATGCCTCGACCTTCGCCGTGGCGGCCCTGCTCGCCCTGTCAGGGGTGGGCCTGACGTTGCTGCTCGCCCGTCGCGGCTGAGCGTTCGGCAGGCTCCGGTGCGCCCAGGGCCTGGCTGAAGAATGCCGAGGTTTCGCTGCGCAGCGAACGGTGGATATAGCGCCGGTCGACGCCATCGGCGTCCTTGCACAGCGCAGGCATGCGCATGTGTTGCTCGTCATCGCAAGGCGCCATGAACACGAAATGCCCGGCGCCCGACAGCAAGCGGTAGTCGGGGGTCACCGGCAGTTTGCGGGCCAAGGCATCGGCGTTGTGCTCAAGGGCCAGCAACTGATCATGGTCGCCGCTGTAGATCAACGCGGGCACCTGCACACCGGCCAAGGCGTGGCGACCGAACATCAGGCTCAACGGCGCCATCAGCATCACCGCACCGACGCGGGGGTCGGCTCGGGGTGTCAATTCGCTGTGGTCGGCGATCAGCACCCCATGGGTCTTGCAAGCGTCGGCATCGCTGGGGCGCTCTTGACAGTAGCGCCGCAGGCGCTCCAGATCAGGCTGCGCTCCCGACAGGATCAGCGCAGTCTCGCCTCCTGCCGAATACCCGATCACCCCAACCTTGCCGTCGTTCAGGTACGGGGCCAGCAACCTGTCATTGCGCGCAGCGGTGATCGCCGCGCTGATCTGTAGCGGTCGGCCATAGAGGTTGCTGAGGGTGCCCAGACGGCTGTGGTCGCGACTGTTGTCACCGGGATGGATCACCGCTACCACCACGAACCCTTGGCGCGCCAAACCATTGGCCAAGTCATGCAGGGCCATGGGGCTGCCGGTGTTGCCGTGGGAGATCACCAGCAGCGGAAACTGGCCCAGCGCTACTGCACCTTCTTCGGCCACGCGGGTCTGGTAGCCCTCGATCCGCAACGGGTGCGCTTCAGCACTGGAGGGGTAGAACACCAAGGCCTGCATTGGCTTGTTGTCCACCGGATCCGCCAAAGTCAGGCGATGCAGCCCAGCCGTCCAGGATGAAGCCTGAGCATTGGCCAGCAGGCTACCGAACAGCATCAGGGCAAAAAAGTGTTGTAACCGGTTCATGGGAGGCGGCTCCCCCATCAGGCGCACATATGGCACCAGCTTAGAACCGCAGCCGCAGGCTCAACATGAAAAAAGCATGAAAAAAGCCGACTGTCGCCCGAGGCGACAGTCGGCTTTGCACACAGCGGCAGATCAGGCGGCCGCGAACAGCTCGCTGGCGATCTGTGCCTGGGCCGCGTCGATGGCCTTGGCGCGTTGCTCGGGGCCATAGGCCAAGCCATGGGCACGGACGATCTCGATGTCGGTGATACCAATGAAGCCCAGGAACACATTGAGGAAATCCTCGTGCCCAACACCCGTCGGCTGACCGTGATGCAGACCGCCAGCGGTGGACACCAGAATCACTTTCTTGTCACCGCACAGGCCTTCAGGGCCCGCTTCGGTGTAGCGGAACGTCTTGCCCGCCACGGCTACACGGTCGATCCAGGCCTTGAGCTGGGTCGGCACGCTGAAGTTGTACATCGGCGCACCGATCACAACGGCGTCGGCAGTCAGGAACTCTTCCAGGGTTTCGGCGCTCAGCTTGGCTTCGTGGGCCTGGGCTGCGTCGCGGACCTCTTCCGGGGTGCCAGCAGCCACCAGGGTGGCAGCGGAGAAGTGGCTGATGGCGTCGGCAGCCAGGTCGCGGTAGACCACTTCGATGCTCGGGTCGGCGGCCTTCCAGGCTTCGACCACTTCACGGCTCAGCTGACGGGAGGCGGAGTTGTCGCCGAGGATGCTCGAATCGATATGCAACAGTTTCATGTGACTCTCCTGTGATTGAAGACCGCGCCGTAGAGCGATCACGATGACAGGCATCCTACCGATACATCGAATGGCTGATAAGTCGGCAAAAATGCGCTAGTTCGTTCCACTGACAGGACAATTCGACTCGCTCGTCCACAAGAGCGGTGACAAGCGTGCCATGCCCCTGAACGAGTTCATCGAGCAGACCCTCGCCAAGCTCGAATCCGCCACCACGGAAGTACTGGTCGACCGCGTCATCGCGCTGCGCGCCAAGCAGGGCGCGAACGCACATGAATTGACCCACCAGTTCAACCAGTCGCTGGTCGAACATCCGATCCCCGTTGCCTGAATCCCGTTCACCCCAATGGCTGGGATTCTGCCCCCTCGCCTGGACACGGCGGGGTGCGCGGGTACCGGCCGCATCAGGCATAATGCACGCCCCGGCATGCCTTGATTGCCTCCTGAGGTCGTTCGAAAGTGGCTATAGGTGAACCTCGAAATTTGAATGACCTTTTCTATTTCGCGAAGGTCGTGGAAGCGGGTGGTTTCTCTGCGGCAGGTCGTCTGCTGGGCATTCCCAAGTCACGCCTGTCACGGCGTATCGCAGACCTGGAGGAACGGCTGAACGCCCGCCTTCTTCAGCGCACGACCCGTAAATTGCAGCTCACCGCATTAGGTGAGCGTTACTTGCGCCACTGCCAGGCAATGCTGTGGGAAGCAGAGCAAGCCGACGAGGTGGTGGCCAGTGCCACCAACGAGCCGCGGGGCCCGCTGAGGGTCAGTAGCCCGGTCGGCTTGGCCAATCAATTCCTCAATCCCCTGGTGTGTGATTTCCTGACCCGATATCCCAAGGTTCAACTCGATCTGCTCCTGGTCAATCGCCGCGTGGACCTGATCAATGAAGGCATCGATGTAGCGCTGCGTGTTCGCGAAGCCGAAGACGAGGAACCTAACTTGGTGACCAAGCGCTTGCGCGAAGCGCGCACCGAGGTGGTGGCGTGCGCAGATTTCCTCGCTGCTCATCCGGTTTCTCACCCTACGGAGCTGCTGAACCTGCCCCTGCTGGGCGCCTTGGACGCGGATCGGCTGGCTAGACTGCGCTTGTTCAACCAGACCGGCGAGCGTTTCGAGATCGCCATGCCAGCGCGGCTGGGGGTCGAAGACTTCATCATGCGTAAGGAAGCTGCGCAAGCGGGATTGGGCTTCACGGTTTTGCCCTTGATGCATTGTGAAAGCGAGCTTGCCAGCGGCGCACTGGTGCGCATGCTCCCCGATTGGCATTGCGCGCCGGCCTGGCTGCAGGCGGTCTACCCCCACAGACGTGGCGTCTTGCCGGCGGTCAGGGCTTGGCTGGATCATTTGGCACACGCATTCGATCATTGTGGCGACCGCCCCTTGTAGCCTTCAGGGCAGGCCGATCGCTCGTGGCGGCGGGTGCGCAACGGACTGTGGCCGCTGAGTGTGGCCTTCGATGATGTGACGGCTTGCTTGCAAGCCTGTGGAGAGTGGTATGTCTGAGCAACCGATGAGCGAAGCGCAAGTGGCAGCCTTTTGCCTGGAACTGCCGGGTGCACGGGAAGACTACAAGTGGGGCGGCGTGCGGGTGTTCTCGGTGGCGGGGAACAAGATGTTCGCCGTGCTGGACCTGGCCGGCGCAGGGCTGTCGTTCAAGCTGGCCGATGATGTGTTCCTGGGCTACTGCGATCGCCCTGGAATTCGGCCGGCGCCCTACCTGGCGCGGGCGAAGTGGATCAGCATGGCTCCCCCCTACCCCATGGGCCGCAGTGAGCTTAGCGACCTGCTGCGGCGCTCGCACCAATTGGTGGTGCGGCGCCTGCCCAAGCGGGCGCAGGTTGGCTTGTTGCTGGACTGACTAGAGCACCCATCCAAACCAGCGCCCGCCCAGCAGCAGGTGGTCGAACCAGAACACTTGATGCAGGGCGACGATTGCCCAGCAAACCACCTGATACGACACCTTACGGGTCTTGTGACGGAACAGCTGCTGGGCCAACAAGGCTCCAGGCCATCCCCCCAGCAGTTCACTGGCGTGTAGCACCTTTTCCGGCGTGCGCCACGCCTGGGTGCGCGCCTGCTGCTTATCCTGCCAATACAGCAACAGGCAGATCATGCTCGCCACAGGGTACAGCGCCAAGGGCAACCACGACTGCGCGCCAAGCCCCATCTGCAAGCCCCCCAGCAGCGGCAGCAGGCACAACCCCGCCAATACCAGCAGTTTCAAGCGAGCATGTCGCACCCCCGGTGACGTGGGGCGTGCGTCGTTTTGTGCACGCATCATCAGCCCTGCGCCGTCGACCAGTCGACCCAGCCAAACTGCCAGGTAGCCAGGATCAACAGTCCAAAGACGATGCGATACCAGGCAAATACCGCGTAGCTGTGGTTAGCAATGAACTTGAGCAGCCCTCGTACGGCGATCATGGCGAAGATGAACGACACCACGAAGCCCAGGGCGAACACCGGCAAATCGGCGGGCTGGAAAAGCCCACGGTACTTGTAGCCCGAGTACACGGCGGCACCGACCATGGTCGGCATGGCCAGGAAGAACGAGAACTCGGTGGCTGCCTTGCGCGACAAGCCGAACAGCAAGCCGCCGATGATCGTCGAGCCGGAGCGCGAGGTGCCCGGAATCATCGCCAGGCATTGGACGAAGCCGATCTTCAACGCGTGCTGCCAATTCATCTGCTCGACATGCTCGACCGCTACGCGGTGCTGGCGCTGCTCGGCCCAAAGCATGATCACGCCACCGACCACCAAGGCCGCCGCCACGGTGATGGGGTTGAACAGATAGTGGTGGATCAGGTCGGCGAACAACACCCCCAGCACCACCGCCGGCAGGAACGCGATCAGCAGGTTGGCGGTGAAACGCCGGGCCGGCGCCTGGCTTGGCAGGCCGACCACCACGTCGAGGATCTTGCGCCGGAACTCCCAGACCACCGCGAGGATGGCACCCAGTTGAATGATGATGTTGAACGCCATGGCGCGCTCGCCGCCAAAGTCGATCAGGTCGGCGACGATGATCTGGTGCCCGGTGCTTGAAATCGGCAGAAACTCCGTCAGGCCTTCGACTACGCCCAAGATGATTGCCTGCAAGGCACTCCACAAATCCATCATTCCCCCATGCAGAGGCTGCCGGCAGCAGGCCCCTGTGTTTTGATAAGCATAAATGTACCGCTCGCGGCGACGCCGTTTTACAGCGCCCCTTGGGTACAACGCCAGCGGAAAAGTTCACTGAGTTAAAGGTTTCATCTGAAGCGGCCGAAATCCTATCAGAGGCTTGGTTTGAACTCTCCAATCACCTGCAACACGGAATGTCTGGTCATACACATTAGCCGTTGGTCGAGTGGGGGCCAGTGTCAAAGCATGCTTGGATGCCCTTGATAACAAGAACAACACCGGAGTAATGCGTCATGAAGACCCTGAGATCGATGTCGATCAGCCGCCGTCTATGGCTGATCCTGCTGGTCGCCGTGGCCATGCTGGTAGTGCTGGGCCTGCTGATGCTGCGCCAGATCCATGGCGACCTTTACCACGCCAAGGCTGAAAAAACCCGGCATGTTGTCCAGACTGCCGCCGGGGTCCTGGCTTATTACCAAGGCCTGGAGGCCGCTGGCACGCTCAGCCGCGAAGCGGCCCAGCAACAGGCCCTCCAAGTCGTGCGCGGCCTGCGCTATGAAGAGAACGACTATTTCTGGATCAATGACCTGCAACCGAAGATGGTCATGCACCCTACCAATCCCAAGCTCGAAGGCCAGGACCTTTCGGCGATTCGTGACCCAGACGGCTTCGCCTTGTTCAACGAGATGGTCGCCCTGGCCCGCAGTCAGGGCGCAGGTCCGGTGGATTACCGCTGGCCCAAGCCAGGCGCCAGCGAGCCCGTGCCCAAGACTTCCTATATCCAACTGTTCAAACCATGGGGTTGGATCATCGGTTCAGGCGTCTACGTCGATGACGTACAGGCAGAGTTCATACGCCAACTGCGCGATGCCTCGCTAGTCGGTCTCGGTATTGCCTTGCTGATGGCCCTGATGGTGGTGCTGATAGCCCGCAGCATCGCCCAGCCGCTACAAGAGGCGGTGCAGGCGATGGGCAACATTGCCAGTGGCGAGAGCGACCTGACCCGACGCCTGGACACCCATGGCCGCGACGAGATCACTCACCTGGGTGAGCACTTCAACCGCTTCAACGGCAAGTTACAAGGCGTTGTCGGCCAATTGCAGGGCGCAGCCCATGCCCTGGCTGCCTCCGCCACCCAGGTTGGAGACAACGCAGGCGCCGCCCAGGCCACCAGCGCCCAGCAATCATTGCAGATGGATCAGGTGGCGACGGCCATCAACGAAGTCAGCTATGCCGTGCATGACGTGGCCAAGCACGCCGAACAGGCCGCCACCGAAATGCGCAACGCCCAGCAGCAGGTCGACCACGGCCAGCAGGCGATCCACGGCAGCCTGCAACAGATCGACCGACTGTCGATGACCATCGAGCAGGCCGTGCAGGTAATCCGTGAGCTGGCCAGCCACAGTACCCGTATCGGTGGTGTGCTGGAGGTCATCCGCGCTATCGCCGAGCAGACCAACCTGCTTGCGCTGAACGCCGCCATCGAAGCGGCTCGCGCCGGCGAGCAAGGCCGCGGATTCGCCGTGGTGGCCGACGAGGTGCGCCTGCTGGCCCAGCGCACCGCACAGTCCACCGCCGAGATCCAGACCATGATCGAGCACCTGCAAGGTCAGTCGGAGGCGGCGGTCAAGGCCATCGATACCAGCAGCGAGGCTTCCCGCCAAACCGTTGAACAAGCCCGCGAGGCAGGGACCAGCCTGGATGCCATCAGCCAGGCACTGCACACCCTCGGCGCGCTGAATGCTTCGATCGCCAGCGCCACGTTGCAGCAGTCCCACGTGGTCGAGGAGATCAACCGCAACGTTACCGAAACTGCCGGGCTTTCGCAGCAGACCGCAGAGTCGGCGCGCCAGTCCAGCGATGCCGGTACAGCGTTAGCCAGCTTGAGCGTGGAGCTGGAACAGTTGCTGCGCCAGTTCCGCGTCTAATAGCCTTCGGCCACCTGACATTTCTGACAGTAGACCGCTAGAAAGGCCGAACGCATGGTGATGTTTCCACTGCCCCAGGAGACTCACCATGCCCCGCCCGCCTCTGGTCCTTGCGTTACTGTTCAACCTGCCGTCTGCGCACGCAGGCCCAACCATTACCGATGCACTCGACCCGCAACAGACCACCGACCGCATCAACCGCAACTACACCCATGTCGTCGATGCCTGCGCCGAACCAGACACCGGCGCACCCCGAGGCCATTACTACTGCAGTGGCGTCACTTTGCGCATGGTCGACGATGGGACTTTCAACCCGTGGGACTACAGCCCCACGGCGCAGAAAATCGGTGCCAGCTCGTACTCCTGGATCCGCAAAGACCTGAGCACCAGCAAACTGGTGCGCCCGGCTGGCTTCATCCTGCGTACCCCCATGGATGCACGCGCCCTCGACCGACCGGTGATGGAAACCGGCGCCCTGTGCATCTTCAGCTTCGATGGCTGCACCAGCCCCAAGCGCGGCTGGTACGGGTGCGGTATGTACCCATCTGGTGACACCGCCGCCTGCAGCGCACAAGACGCAGCACCTGGCGTTCGCGACGATTCACGCGTACCCGCCAGCCCTCCTGCTCAGTCAGCGACCCTGCCTGCCAACCGCAACAGTGCGCTAGCCTTCGGCAGCTGCGACACCGAACAGGTCGACAGCGCCGACGCCTGGCGCAAGCGCTTCACCGGCGGGGTCCAGAAAGGGCAATGTTCCTGGAATGCCGAACAGCCGACCGACTGGCAGGCGATGGTTCAGACGCACCAGAACCCTGGCAGCCAGCGCGAAGCCTGGATTACGCCAGACCAGTTCAACGAGTTCCTGATCCGTACCGCTTCGGACACCGCCGACGGCAGCGCCAACATGAAGTACATCGACGCGTTCATCTACAACCCCAATACCACCTTCGTCGCCAGCACCATCGGCGATACCAAACCCGCCACCCCCACCAACGGGCTACCTGTTGCGCAGAGCTTCCAGCGCAAGCTGTTCGCCCAGGGCTACGCAGTACCGGTGCTGCGCCTGGACTTCAACCAGCCGCCGCAGTACCGCTTCAGCTACCTAGCCGAGGATCAGGTGGTCAGCGTTGGGGTCAACGGTGCTATCGAGCTACGCTATATCCAGGCCGCCAATTGGGCGTTGCGCCTGGACCCAGGCTCCGGGCGCCAGGAATGGACCTTGGTGGTCGTGCCCAGCACACTGGGCAAGCAAAAGCAGGCCAGTGACCAGCAAGCCATCTACGACGAGCTGTTCAGGCTGCGCGGCAACGACCCGCAATGGCGCGACCACGAATCCAGCATAGGCAGCATGCGCCAGCAACTGGCTTGCCTGATCGGCAACTACCCCGCCAAGACCGTGTGGAACATCGAACCATTCAGGCCCAAGGTCAGCGACGCCGAGGCCACCAAGGCCGGCTGCAATCCCTATACACCGGCGAGCTCTGCGCTTATCGCCTCCTCTAGCTGGTCACAATTCACCGACACGGCCACCGGTGACCGACGTTGGGGCCTGCGGGTGATACCCTCCAGTGCAGGACGGTCGGCGTCCAATGAGGCGCTGTACCAGGAACTGTTCAGGCTACGCGGCAATGACCTGGAATGGCAGGAAGGTGGCGAAGGCAGCATGCGTGTGCAGTTGGCTTGCTTGCAGAACAACTACCGGACCAAGGCAGACTGGAACCTGGAGCCCTACCGTAGGGTGGTAAGTGATGCCCAAGCCAAGGCCTTGGGCTGCAACCCGTGACCAACTATGCTGTGCCTTGTGTTACGCCAAGGCACAGCATGGCATGACGGCTCACACCGGATTACAACCTGCGGCCTCTGCCTGCTCCTCGCTGACATTGGGTCTGAAGGGCTCGATATTGAATTCCTCCTTGTTGCGCGCAATGCGGTAGTGACACACCAGTTGCCTGCGCATGCCGCCGCCATCGTTCTGCATCCACTGATAATCGCTGCCAAATTTTCTGCGAAGCTCTGCATAGACAAGGTCGGATTCAGCGGATGTGCTCGAACGCCTACCTTTTTCTGTCAGCTTCAAGGAAAGCGTCCACTCCGGTTTACCCGTGCCAGGGTCGTCGCGCAGCACCCAGATGCCCGACTGGATGTACTCGTTGAGCGGTTGCTTTGCTCCCTCCTCGATTGCCTGATCATCCGCGTTGCAGGCAAACTTGGCAGTCCCGCCAGGGCGATCGGGCATGGTCAGGGCGATGATCGGTACCCAGACGCCGGTCTCGCGCCAGTAACGGTCCTGGTCCAGGCGCGCATCACTCATGCCTTCTTTGTCACCCGAGAGGTAAAAGAACGACTCGATAGGCAATGTCGAGTCGGCTTTGCCCCCGTCCCAGTTCGCCAGGCGCAGCTCGTTCTGCTTGAAAAACAAGTCGCCTCTGCGCATGGCACTGAGCGAAGCGTTGAAGTTGCGGGTGGCGTACTCGTCGAACTTATCAGCGACCGCAAAGCCACACAAATTGCGGTTATCGCCCTTGCCCTCGCGCTTGTATTGATCAAGCCAGGCATCGGCCGTGGTGATCTTTTGTACGTGACAGGCAGCGCCTTTAGCAGATGCCGTGGCCGCATCAGCCGTGCCACATCCATTATCGACTCGACCGTTGGTGCCACCATCGATGGGGAAAGCACACAGCACGGCGTATTTCTGCTTGGATACCGGTAACTCACTGATCGGCGTCAGGATGTAGCCGTTGTTCTGGTTCTCCACCAAGCGCCTGAAGTTGGCATCCTTGCGCAGGTAGGAAAACGATGTTCCCTGCGTCTTGCTCGACGTGGGGCTGACATCCCATGAGTTGTAAAGGCCTTCTACCGCTGCAGGTTCGGTCGCTCTCAGAATAATGCCCGAGCACAAAAACGCCGGTGATGAACTCTTACCACAATCGTTGGGGGTGGCTTCATAGCGTTTCTGCTGATTTTGCGCGGTTTCGACGCAACTTTGCGCATAGGCCAGCCCGCCGTTGATCGCGCACAGCACAGCGACAAACGTGAGCGAATATCGATGATTGGTCATTTTTTGATCCACTTTTCGATGAGGTTGCGAATGCACTTGCCGTGGGCGTCATCAGGCAGGAAAGTAGCAGCGAGAGTGGCTAGGCAGTGCGCCCGGCTTGAAGGTGCGCGCAGCAAGCCCCGGCCACAACTGGCAAAAATGACAGGTCGATCCCGGCGTTGCGGGGTACAATCACGCCCTCTTTTGCAACCCAAGGATCGCCGATGTCCGGCCTCGAACTCTTCGCCGCCGCGCTCGGCGTCATCGCCGTCTGGCTCACCGTCCGACAAAACCCCTGGTGCTGGCCAATCGGGTTGGTAATGGTGGTGCTCTACAGCTGGATCTTCTACGAAGTGAAGCTGTACTCGGACATGCTCCTGCAACTGATTTACGCAGTCCTGCAACTGTATGGCTGGTGGCAGTGGACCCGCCCGGACCGGGTCGAAGACGCACGCCAGGTATCAAGCCTGGGCCTGGCACCGATGCTCAAGGGCCTGGCTGCGGGCCTTGCCGGCAGTCTGCTACTGGGCGCTGCGATGGCTCACCTCACCGATGCCGCACAACCCTGGCTTGATGCCGCACTGACCGGTTTCAGCCTGGTCGCGCAACTGTGGATGGCGCACAAGCGCCTGCAGTGCTGGGCGTTGTGGGTGGTGGTCGATGTGATCTTCGTCGGCCTCTTCCTCTATAAAGGCCTGTACCTCACTGCCGCGCTCTATGCCCTGTTCACCCTGATCGCCGTGCGTGGCTGGCTGGAGTGGCGCCGTGACCCGGCGCTGATCGGCGCATGAAGACCTTGGTGCTGTGCGGCCCGGAGTCCAGCGGCAAGAGCTGGCTCAGTGGCGAGATCCAAGCGCACTTCGGTGGCATGGTGGTGGGCGAGTACGTGCGCCACTTCATCGAGCGTGAGCAGCGCGATACCTGCTATGCAGACATCCCGGCGATCGCCCGCGGGCAACTTGCCTGGGAAGACCACGGGCGCCAGCAGGCGCCCGCCCTGCTGATCCTCGATACTCACCTGTTGAGCAACATCCTCTGGAGCCGCGCACTGTTCAGCGATTGCCCAGAGTGGATCGAACAGGCCCTGGACGAGCGCCACTACGACCTGCACCTGCTGCTGCGTCCCGAGGGCGTGGACTGGGTCAGCGATGGCATGCGCTGCCAGCCACGCCTGGAAGAGCGCCAGGTGTTCTTCGACGACAGCTTGCATTGGCTGCAAAGTCGCCAACGCCCCTATCAAGTGATCGAGGGCAACTGGCACCAGCGCAGCGCCCAAGCCATGGCCGCCGTAAGCGACCTCCTTAATGGCCAGCTGCCAGCCTCCGCTACCGAGTGTTAATCCATTGATACACCGCCTGAGCATCCAGCCCCCGGTCTAGGGGGCCAGCGCCGAAAATGGGGGATGTGTCTCAGCCCTGAGACAGCTTTTCACAATCTCTTCACAACCCCCGTAGCAAAGGGCCTTGAGTGGTTTTTCAAGGTGCCGCGTCTCAGCACTGAAACACCTGCGCAGGCCTAAAACCTCGTAACTCGCGCAACCTGTTGATCCCCAAGCGAAAACCCGAATTGGCACAACTTCTGCCCTAGCTCCTGGCAACGCTGACGCCGCACAGCAGCCAGAAGAAGGAAATGCCATCGTGGGGACATTCGACAAAGGCACCTGCACCGCCCGTCTTTTGCTGCTGGGGTGTGCATTGGGTTCGGCGCTGAGCCTGCCGGCCCAGGCAGGCGACGGTCAGATCGTAATCCTGCGCGATGTCCATCCGCGTATGGCCACGCGGGCGCCGCTGGTGCCCGACCCGCACCCTACGGCGATCAACGCCAATCCCTCGGCCGCCGTACTACGTCAGACCGGCGAACTCAATGACGGTGATTTTGCCAACGTCAGCAGCGGTGCCGGAATCAGCGGCATGATCGTGCAGCAGACCAATACCCTCGGCGGCAACCTCAGCCCGCAGAACACACTGCCGAACATGGCCAGCGGTCGCGGCAACGGAGGCGGCAGCGGTGGCGGCATTGCCAACATGGTCAACTCCAGCGTGCAGCAAGGCCTGGGCGCGCTGAAAGTGCTGGGGGGTAAATGACATGAAGCCTGTGCTGATCGCGCTCACTGCTTTCGCACTGCCTGCCCTGGCCCAACCGCCCGTGGTCAATACCGCCGACATCGACAGTTCCGGTACCCGTTACCAAGGCGTGATGTCGGTCAACCAGGCTGCCGGTGACCAGCAGCAACAAGCCAACGCCCGGGCCATCGCGCTGGGTCATGAGGCCAGCGCGAATACGCAGATCCGCCAGCACACCCAGGCCTCGGCTGACCCATCCATGGGGGCTGCGGCCAACATCCAGGGCGATGCGTTCAGCCGTGGCAACGGCATCCTCGGCGTCAACCAGAGCGCCGGAGCCGGCAATCAGCAAGCCAACGCGGTACGCCTGAGCGTCAGTGCGCAACCGCTCAGTCTCGATGACAGCGTCCTGTTGCAGCAGAACGTGACGCTGATCAGCAACTCCGATGCGACTGACACCTCAACCGGCTATCGCCAGGTCAGCACCAGCGACCAGGCCTTCACCGGTAGCCGTGGGGTAATCCAGTTGAATCAGAGCGCAGGGGTAGGCAATCGAACCGCCAACACCCTGAGCGTCCGGGTCGCCAACTGACCCAAGCAGTCAGAACAACACTTAACCTAAAACACAGTACGGAGAATCACCATGAAACCCTCGATGGCCATCAAGCCTCTGGTTTTCGCAATTGCTGCGATCATGGCTGTAGCTGCGCAGGCGAGCGATCGGCGCGACCGCGATCATCGTCAACACGGCCCGACGATCATTCCGGTAAGTGCGACAGCGACGGCACACGACACCCAAAACAGCACCGGCAATCGAATCCTCAACGAGGGCACGATCAACCGGGCCGAAATCAGCAACTCGGCCAGTGGCACCAGCGGCAACGTCGGTATCAACGTAGCCTCGGGCAGCGGCAACCAGCAGGACAACGCCGCCGCCATCGCCAACTCCAGTGCCGCTGACATGGACAATGCGTTCGTCTTCGGCGCTGCCAATGCCACGGCCTACGTCAAGCAGTACAGCAACGACAACAAAGTTGCCAACTACAACACCACCGCTTCGGCTGTGATGAGCGGCTCGGGTAACGGTGGTTCGGGCAACATGGGCATCAACATTGCCGGTGGCGACCTCAACCAACAGAAAAACACCATGGCCATCGCCAACGCCAGCTCGCCGCAGGGTGGCAACTCCACGGCCACGGCGACCGCCGACCAGAACAGCCCTGGCCTGGTAGTGAACAACTATGCCGATCGCAACATGTCGGTGCAGACGGTCAGCCTGACCACCACCAACACCGGTTCCGCCTCGTTCAGCCACGAGTCGGAGTTGAACGTCGACAAATCGGCCTCCTCCAACTGGAGCAACGCGGGCACCTCGCACTATGAGGCCAGCGGCTCGAAATCCGGCCAGGCCAACTCCACCAGCAGCGCGACCCTGGCTGCCAGTGCCGATGGCTCGCTCAACACCAGCCAATCGGTCACCTTCACCCGTGGCGACGACACCCGCACCCGCAGCGCCGAGTCCACGGCCTCGTTCGATGCCACGCTCAATGGCAGCGTAGAAACCACCAAAGGCCACACCTACGACTCGTCATTCGAGAAGGCTTACGACTCGGCCTATGCCAACTCGGGTGAAAGCGCGTCGGCTTCGAACAAGAACGTGACCAAAAGCTACAGCGAGTCCAGTGCCTGGGACCTCAGCAACACCGTTTCCTTCCAGGTGCTGACGCCTAACGGCTGGTCGAACCCTGTCACCAATACCGCTACCCTCAGTGGTTCGGTCACCGGTGGCTCGGGCAACCTGGGTGTGAACGTGGCGGCCGGTGTAGGCAACCAGCAGAGCAACTCGCTGGCGATCTCCAACACCTCGTTCTGACCGTCGTGCGGTTGAGGCCCCCTTCGGGGGGCCTTTTCTACGCAACCAGAAGGGCGTTCGATCATGCGTATTCCTGCGTTGCTGGCCCTGCTTTGCCTGTCCGGCCTGACTCCTACCCTCCAAGCGGCGCAGATGCCGCTTTCAGTGCTTCCCGGGGGGGCGGTAGTGTACAAGCCCATCCAGAGCGTACGTGAACGCAAGTTCGCCGACCTGGTGCAACAGAAAACCGACTTCAGCTGCGGCGCTGCGGCGCTGGCCACCATCCTGCGCCAGGCGTACTGGCTGGACGTCAGCGAGCACGAGGTCATCGAAGGCATGCTGGCCAATGCCGACCAGGACCTGGTGCGGGTACAAGGTTTCTCCATGCTGGACATGAAACGCTACGTCGAGAGCCTCGGTATGCGTGCACGTGGTTACCGGGTCGCCCCAGAGACCCTGAACGACGTGAAGATCCCGGTCGTGGTGCTGATGGACATCCGCGGCTACAAGCATTTCGTGGTGCTGCAGAAGGTCGAGCGCAACTGGGTCTACATCGGGGATCCGGTGCTGGGCCACAAGCGCTACGCGGTGGATGACTTCCTTAAAGGCTGGAACGGCATCATTTTCGCCGTGATCGGCCAGGGCTACGACAAGGCCAATGCCCTGCTCGATCCGCCCCAACCGCTAACCGCCAAGAACCGCATCAACAACTTCACCCCGGTCAAGGATTCGGAATTGATGGATTTCGGCTTCATTCGCAGTGATTTCTTCTAACGACAACGTGAGCATGATGCTCCGGGAGCATTCCATGAAGACGCCCACATGGCTGACCCTGATGTGCCTCGCGGTCAGCCTGCCGGTACAGGCACAGACGTTCCAGCCCATCGAACTGAAAGACCAGGAGTTGGCTAACCTGCGCGGTCGCTATGTGATGCCCGGGCGCATCGTAAGCTTCGGTATCGTCATGACCAGCACCTGGCAGAACGCCAATGGCGAAGTGATCGGGGCAACGTCCTCGATGCAGATCCAGCAATCGACCATCAAGCCGCAGTTCTACGTCACGATGGTCGATGAAAAAGGCACCGGCACCGCCACATCCCACGGCACAGGCAGCGTCACAGGTGGCGGCGGCTTGAACAACACCACTGGGGTTACCCAGGTGGTACGTGCCGCAGGCGATAACAACAGCGCCCTAAACAACGTCGGGATCACCGTCACCAAGGCCAGCCAGGCCACTGACAGCACGCCCCAGGGCGAAGTGCTCACCCCAGGATCGACCCTGGTGGGCGCCAACGGTGCAGGCTCGATGAGCGTCTCGGCTAGCGCTACCGGCGTGCAGATGAACATCGTCGCCGGGAATAACCAGGGCAGCACCGTGCAACGTCTGGCCGAAGGCGGGCTGCTGCAGAACACAACGCTGCTGGGCAACGGTAACCAAGTCAGCAACCTTACCTCGCTCAATGTGGTGCTGCGCGACAACATTCCGGCTGGCGCGACACTGACCAACAACCTCGATCAGCTCAAAGGCCTTCGCACCCTCGGATACTGATCTACGCTCATTTTCATCCTATAAAGCCTCAAGGGACGGCTACCCCATGCATCGATCGTTGACGTTCAGCGCTGTCGTCTGTGTGACCACCCTGGCGCCCTCCACGCTGCTCTATGCCGCTGCTGACCCGCAGGTCGAAGCACTCAAGCAGGAGCTGATCCAGCTCAAGCAGCGCTACGAGGCCCAACAGAACGCGTTGATGGTGCTGGAGCAGCGCCTGCGCCAGGTCGAGGAAGCCCCGCCTGCGCCGCAGCCCAAGCGCCTGGTCAAGTCTCCTGCACAACCTGCCAGAGGGACCCAGGCCGTGGCTGCCAACGGCTCGGGCAGCTCCTATGGGCAATCGCTCAAGGACGACTCGGAACCGGCGCAAAGCGTGTCCAACCTGTACGACGAGGCCAGTGGCTTTTTTGGCGGCGGCAAGTTCAGTGTCGAGACCGGCCTGACCTACACGCACTACGACACCCGAGCGCTGGTACTCAACGGCTTCCTGGCACTGGATTCGATCTTCCTGGGCGATATCAATATCGACCGCATCAAGGCCGATAACTGGACCCTGGACCTCACCGCGCGCTACAACGTGGCGCAGCGCTGGCAATTTGATATAAACGTACCCATCGTTTATCGCGACTCGACCTACTCCTCCGGCGGTGCTGGCGGGGCTGGGGAGTCCGAGTCGAGTGCCAGCGTAAGCCGCGACCCAACCCTGGGCGACGTCAACGTGGGCGTGGCGTACAAGTTCCTCGACGAATCCGAAAGCCTGCCCGACGCGGTGGTCACCCTGCGCGTCAAAGCCCCGACCGGCAAGGACCCCTACGGCATCAAGCTGCGCGAGGTGCCGGGCAACGACAACCTGGCCGTGCCGGAGAGCCTGCCGACCGGCAACGGGGTGTGGTCGATCACCCCCGGTATCTCGCTGGTCAAGACCTTCGATCCGGCCGTGCTGTTCGGCAGCCTTTCCTACACCTACAACATGCAGGATTCGTTCAGTGACATCAGCCCCAATGCAGGCACCAAGGTGCCGGGCGACGTGAAGCTCGGTGACTCCTGGCAGATCGGCGGCGGTATCGCGTTTGCCCTGAACGAAAAGATGAGCATGTCGTTCTCGGTCACCGACCAGTTCGCCCGCAAGAGCAAGATCAAGCAGGATGGCGGCGACTGGCAATCGATCACCAACAGCGACTACAACGCGGCGAACTTCAACGTAGGCCTGACCTTCGCCGCCAGCGAGAACCTGACCATCGTCCCCAACCTGTCCATCGGGCTGACCGACGATGCGCCAGACTTCTCCTTCAGCCTGAAGTTCCCGTACTACTTCTGACAGGTCATGCGCTAGCGGCGCCCGAGCAGCGTGCGGGCGCCAGCGTTTTGGTAACCGGTCTTGTCACAAGCCGCACGCTCACCTTCAGCCTGATATCATCCAGCACTTTTGTGTGACCGTTTGATGGCAGAAGGAACGCTTTCGTGAAAGACATGCTCGGCCACCCAAAGGCCCGGCTGATCGCCCTGTGCGGGCTGGTGCTGTTGATCCCCCTGGCAATACGGGCGCTGCTCGGCTGGTCCGACATGCTCGGCTACCTCTCCGACCTGTTCGTCGGCAGCCTGCTGGTCCTGCTGCTGCAACGTCGCGCATGGTGGCTAGGACTGCCGCTGTTGCTGGCCTGGGGCGGCCTGCTGATCGCCTCGGCGGAGCTGGTCAGCGCAGTCGGGCGCCTGCCCAACCAGTCAGACCTGCACTACTTGTTCGATCCGCAGTTCATGGAGAACTCCACCGGTGGTGCCCTCGCCCATGGCTGGTTACCCTGGCTGCTCGGCAGTGGCCTGCTGGCTTGGCTGGCCACTTTCTGGTTCGGTCGCGGCCAGCGTGGCGCAACGTTATCAGCCAAGGCTTGGGCAGTCCCCGTGGCACTGCTGGCAGTACATTGGGGCAGCCAACGGCTGGCCCCCTCGGAGGCCGATCAATGGCGTCAATACAGCGTGTCGCATCAGTTGCTCAGTGCTGCCGGTAGCCACTTGCAACGACGCGTCGACGTGCAGCTGTATGGCCAACCCCCGATCACCCCGCTGCCCACCGTCGGCCTCACCCAGGCCGACCTCAATGGCCAGCGCCTGCTCAAAGGGCCTGGTAACGCGCGCAACCTGCTGGTGATTACCGTCGAAGGCATTCCCGGCGCCTACGTGCGGGCCAATCGCCAGGCATTGGGCAGCCGTTTCGACGAAGACCTCATGCCGCGCCTGAGCCTGTGGGCCGAACGCGGCATGAACACCCCCGACTACGTGTTGCACACCCACCAGACCATTCGTGGCCTGTACGCCATGCTCTGCGGTGACTACGACAAGCTGGCCAATGGCACGCCCAAAGGGGTCGAGCTGCTCACGCAACAGGTACGCAACCAGGCCTGCCTGCCAGCACAACTGCGCCAGGCCGGTTTCACGACACACTTCTTGCAAGGTGCCGGGCTGCGTTTCATGGCCAAGGACCGGATCATGCCGCACATCGGCTTCGAAACGGTGCACGGCCTGGAATGGTTCAAAACACCCAATTACCTGGAATTCCCCTGGGGCAAGGATGACAAGGCGTTCTTCGAAGGCGCCCTGGACTACGTCGGCACCCTACGCAAGCAAAAACAGCCCTGGATGCTGACCCTGCTGACCGTAGGCACGCACCAGCCCTATTCAGCGCCACAGGCATACTTGGAGCGCTATGACACCGCCAAACAGGCTGCTGTGGCCTACCTGGACGATGCCTTGAGCGATTTTCTCGACAACCTGGAACGCCAGGGTGTGCTCAAGGACACGCTGGTGGTAGTCACCTCCGACGAATCCCACGGCATCGATGGCGTGCGCCTGGCCTCGTCCTGGGGTTTCAACCTGACCTTGGCACCCGAGCAGGCACAATTGCCGACCCTCAAGCGCGGCACCTATGGCCATGTCGACCTAGCCACCTCGCTGCTCGACTACTTCGCGTTGCCGATCCCGGCAGCCCTGGGCGGACGTTCGCTGTACCGCGACTACGATACCGGTCGCGAAATGATTGCCTTCACCAACGGCATGCTGCGCTACCACGATGGCCAGGGCACCTTTACGGAGTGCGATTTCCAGCAGCGTTGCCGACGCTACGCCAGTGACAGTTTCATCGCTGACCAGGCACGCTTGCTCGGGCTGGGCGACAGCACCCTGGGCCCGCAGATCAACCTGCTGGCCAACACCCTGGACCAATCCCTGCTGCAAACCCCGCTCAATCTGCGCTACCAGTTCGGCGGTCCGTCGCCGATCGCCCTGCACGCGCAGATCCGCGACGACTGGGCCGACAACCTGATCGGCGCGCAGTACCTTGAGATGCCCGAAGGTTCGCGCACCCGGGTACGTATCAAGGTGCGCGCACTGGACCCTGAGCACGCAGCCTACATCCGCCTCAAAGCCAAGCAGTTCGAACAGGACGTCGCGCTGGGGCTGCCAGAGGAAGTGCTGGTGACCGCCGACCAGCCCATGGAAATGGAGTTCGACTTCGACAACCCCACCGAGCGCAAGGCGTTCTCCTTCCACCTGCTCGGCTATGGCAGCGGCGCAGTGGAAGTCAGCGACTTCAGTGTGATCACCGCCCTGCCCGGTGAGGAAGAAGCCGTGGAAGAGTCGGACGAGCACCCGATCGCCCGCTCCGGCTGACGCCCCCGCGTGTGCCTAACCGGCACACGCCGCCGCTCAACGCTCTACAGCGCTGTTGCGGCCATCGCAACCCACAAAGTCCCCAACAGTGCGTGCAGGATGTGCTTTGCTTACACCAAGCCCCCTGTGTGGAGCACTGCCAATGAAGATCGTGGTCACCAGCATCCTGGTCGACGACCAAGCCAAGGCCCAGGCCTTCTATCATCACGTACTGGGCTTCCAGCCCAAAGACGACATCCCCATGGGCAAACACCGCTGGCTCACCTTCACCTCACCCAATGATCCGCATGGCGTCCAATTACTGCTCGAACCCGATGTGCACCCGGCAGCCAGGACCTACAAGAGCGCTCTGAAGCAAGACGGCATCCCCGCCACCTCCTTTGGCGTGCGCGATGTGCAGGCCGAATACACCCGCCTGTGCGCCGCTGGCGTGCACTTTCTCCAACCACCGACGGACATGGGACCAGTCATCGTGGCTGTGTTCGACGACACCTGCGGCAACCTGATCCAGATCGCCCAGCACCACTGAGCGTGCAGACAGCCCGCCGCCCCATGGGCTACATTGCCGACTTCCCACAGCGCAGCCATAACAAGGAAAACTCATGCGCTACGAGTTCAGTGAAGTCCTCAACGACCTGATCGACTACTTCCTGCTGGGCGACATCCAGTTGCTCGCCACCTTCAAGCAGGAGCATGACCTGCCGGACGACCTGGCCCGCGCCTTCACCACCGGTGATAGCGGCGATCAGGCCGTGCGTGAAGGCGTGATACTGCCGCTGGCCGGCGTCGACAACCTGCCCTACCACATCCTGTTCACCCTCGATGGGCAGGCCCCGGCGCTGCTCGAACCCGGCAGCCGCCTCAAGCACCGCCGCGCTGGGCACCGCCTGCGGGTCGAGAACCGCGCGCTGATGCTGTTCACCTGGAGCATCCTGCAACACTTCACCAACAAGACGCTCGGCGACCTGATGGCCCGCTACCAGGAGCCTGGTCGGCCAATCATCGAGCTGGAGAACGGCTGGTACGACATCGAAGTGCTTGCCGGGGCGCTGGTACGCGATGGCCTGTACGAACCGGCCTTCGAGTTCGTGCTGAACAAGACCTGGGAACGCGGCGGCAAAGAGGTGGACCTGGGCTACCGCTACACGCTGCGCGGTTACTTCGACTGAAAGCCCGCCCCCAGGCATGGGGGCAGGCCGCGTCAGCACTCAGGTGTGATTGATGTCCCGATCCTTGGTTTCAGGCAGGAAGAAGATCCCCAACACAGCAGTCATCAGCGCGATCACGATCGGGTACCACAGCCCGTAGTAGATATCCCCGGTCGCAGCCACCATGGCGAATGCCACGGTTGGCAGGAAACCGCCGAACCAGCCGTTGCCGATGTGGTACGGCAGCGACATCGAGGTATAGCGGATCCGCGCCGGGAACAGTTCCACCAGCCACGCAGCGATAGGCCCATAGACCATGGTCACGTAAATCACCAAGATGGTCAGCAACAGCAGCACCATCGGGTAATGGATCTTCGCCGGATCCGCTTTCTCAGGATATCCGGCCTCTTTCAGCGCGCCAGCCAACGTGGCAGTGAAGGCATCGTTCTGCGCCTTGAACTCAGCCGCAGGTAGGCTGCTGCCCTCGAAAACTGGCAATACCCGTTCACCAATGCGCACCTGGGCGACGCTGCCCGGCTCGGCGGCCTGGTTTTCATAAGGAATGGCGCGCTTGGCCAACAGACTCTTGGCGATGTCGCAGGAACTGGTGAAACGCGCCTTGCCTACCGGATCGAACTGGAACGCACATTGCCCAGGGTCGGCGATCAGCACCACCGGATTCTGCTCCTGGGCGACGAACACGTCTGGGTTGCCGTACTCGGTCAGGCCCTTGAAAATCGGGAAGTAGGTCGCCGCCGCGAGGATGCAGCCGGCCATGATGATCGGCTTGCGCCCAATCCGGTCGGACAGACTGCCGAACAGGATGAAGAACGGCGTACCGATCAACAGCGAGCCTGCGATCAGCAGATTGGCGGTCTGCGGGTCGATCTTGAGCATCTGCAACAGGAAGAACAGCGCATAGAACTGCCCGGTGTACCACACCACTGCCTGACCGGCGGTGCCACCGAGCAGCGACATGATCACCACCTTGAGGTTGTCCCAACGGGCGAACGACTCGGTCAGCGGCGCCTTGGACGCCTTGCCCTCGGCTTTCATCTTCATGAATACCGGCGATTCGTTGAGCTGCATGCGTATGTACACCGAGATAGCCAGCAACAGGATCGACAGCAGGAACGGAATGCGCCAGCCCCAGGCCTCGAACGCCTCGGTGCCCATGGCCGTGCGACAGGCCAGAATCACCAGCAGCGACAGGAACAGCCCTAGGGTCGCGGTAGTCTGGATCCAGGCGGTAAAGAAGCCGCGCCGGCCCTTGGGCGCATGCTCCGCCACATAAGTCGCCGCGCCGCCGTACTCCCCGCCAAGCGCCAAGCCTTGCAGCAAGCGCAAGGTGATGAGGATCACGGGGGCCGCAACGCCGATGGCCGCGTAGCTGGGCAGGATCCCCACCACGGCAGTGGACAGGCCCATGATCACGATGGTGATGAGGAAGGTATGCTTGCGCCCGATCATGTCGCCAAGGCGACCGAAGACGATGGCGCCGAACGGTCGCACGGCAAAGCCTGCCGCGAAGGCCAGCAAGGCGAAGATGAACGCAGTGGTTTCATTGACCCCGGCAAAGAAGTGCTTGGCGATGATCGCCGCCAGTGAGCCGTAGAGGTAGAAGTCATACCATTCGAACACCGTGCCCAGGGACGAGGCGAAGATGACCTTGCGCTCCTCCCGGGTGATGCCGTGTTGGGGCGCGCTACTGCCCGTGGATGCGCTGTCGAGGACCGCCATGGGTCGCCTCCGTCTATCAGAAGAAGTGATGGACCGGAGTGCTCCAAACCGATGACTACGCACGCACCCAGCCCCAGGCTTTGGTTGCGGCGAAGCACCACGAGGCACAGCCTCGGATCGCGGCAAGGTAATCAGAAGCATAATCGGCTTTGCCGGGATATCCAGCCACACCCGTGGCAATGCGCCTTCAGGCGCTTGCCGCATTGCCTGTGGCGTCAGGCCCCGGATTTGCCGACTTGGTGCACGGCTCATGCTGCAAAATCCGCGCGGGTCCGTGACTGTTGGCTTACACGCTCGTTGTAGGCGCGATCTTGTGCCGCGATGGGCTGCGAAGCAGCCTCACGTGAACAGCACTAGCCGCTTGTTGGCGGCCCCTTGAGTTCGACGCGATTGCCATCGGGGTCGAAGCAATACACCGACATACCCTCGCCGTCGGCGCCGTAGCGCTTCTGTGCAGGCTCGACCAACACCCCTGCCGCCTCCAAGTGCGCGCGCAGCGCCTGCTCGTCGAACGGCTCGACGCGCAGGCACACATGATCGAGGTTGCGCCCCTCAGAGCCAGGGCCTGCACCACCGGCTTGCCCCAGTGGACCCTCCAGGGCGACCAGATCGATCAGGCTGCTGCCTGCCGCCAGATGGACCATACCCAACGCCTCCCGCCAACGGTCTACCGGGCAGCCCAGCACATCCTGGTAGAACGCCACGCTACGCTGCAGGTCGCTGACCCGCAGTACCACATGGTCAATGTGCAGCACGCTGAATCCGGGCATGGCAGGTCTTCTCGGACAAAGGTTCAACCAACCTTAGCAGTTCGAAGCCCCGCCCGAGGTATCACTGACCACGCAGGTCCTCGAAGAACGCCTGCGCCCCGTCCACCCGCGCCGACGCCCGAGGCTGATTGAGCGCCTCGCCGCTGGGCACCTCCACATGCCAGTAGCAGTGCTTCACAGCTCGTGTGATGCCCACATAGGCCAGGCGCTGGACTTCGTCCTTCTGCGCGGTGTCGAAGGCATGGGCATCGCCCGGCTTGCCTAGACCCGCCAGGCGGTAGGCTTGGTTCTTGTACGGTGAACTGGTGAGGTACTGGCAGTCGCCGAGCATGAATACCGCGTCGGCCTGCAAGCCCTTGGCACTGTGATAGGTCAGTTGCTTGAACCGACGCTGGCCAGCCGGCAAGCTAGAATCCACTTTAACTATTTGATTAATATGCTGCTCAATCAATGACTTATCGATACTTTTTCGAAACAACATCATGACCGTTTCACCCTGCTCGTAATGCTCGATCAAGGTCTGGGCCAAGGCGGCCTCGTCGCGCTCGAACACTTTCACCGGCGACAGCGGCAGCTCGCCAGCCACTGCGCTGGCCTTGGCTTTCTTACCGGTGATCGCAGGTGTGCCCTTCACCACATGTTCGGCGGCATCGATGATGTATTGCTGGCTACGGTAGTTCTCCACCATCATCACGCGGGTATGCGCCGGTGACGGGAAGGTCTGGGTGAACGCCATGAAATACTGGGGCGAACTGCCTCGCCAGCCGTAGATCGATTGCCAGTCGTCGCCCACGCACATCAGCGAGGCATGCTGGGCGTTGCGCCCGGTGTGCATGGCCGGGCCCCGTCGGCGGATCTCAGCTAGGCTTGCCCGCAGCCAACTGACGATCTGCGGCGAGACGTCCTGGAATTCGTCGATCATCAGGTGCGCCAGCGGGCGCAACAGAGGATCGGGCAGCAGTTGCAGGTTCTCCGGGTTGTTCTCGCCGAACAGGGCGAACATGCGGTTGTAGGTCATCACCGGCGGCGACTGCGTCAACAGTTGCGCCTCGAAGGCTTTCCAGAACAACGCCAGCGCTTCGAAGAACGCGGCATCACTGTCACCGGGCGGGAAGCTCATAGCAGCTACGGCTTTGCTCACGTCAAGCCCCAGGTTTTCAATAAAGCCTGCGGCACTGACGAACGCATCGAGCAAGGGTGCTGGCGCCAACTCGCCCTTGACCTTGTATTCAAAGCCAGGACCCGCAACGGCATCGCCTGCCAGAGCGGCAGCAAGGCGCTTTGCTGACGCATAATTATCTAACCATATCAATGGTTTATCACAGAAAGCTTGAAACAATGTGCGCTTTACCGCCCATTCCGCCCGCACCGTCAGCTTGGCCCCTGGGCGTTGGTATTGGCCGCTTTCCGACGGATCGAAGCCCAGCACCACCCAGGCGCCCGAACCTTGTAAGCGTCCTTGCACGTGAAAGCGGCTGCCGCGGATCTGCAACGTGTCGCGGCACGGCTCAATGCCCTTGATCGGCCAGGCACCGGCAGCGAACCACAAGTCTTCGATCACATCGCACAATTCTTCGTCGCGCTGGGCAGCGAGCTGGGTTACCTGTACCCGCTTTTGCACGTCCGGGTGATCCGGGTCCAGCGGTTTGAGCAGCAACGCTTCCTGGCGCAGCGTAGCGACCTGCTCGGCGAAGCGCGGGTTGCTGCTCAGCAACTGGTGGTAACACAGGTTCAGTTGCTGACGCTGGGCATCGTTCAAACGCAGATCGAACGGATTGCTATCGGCACTGGCCTCACTACCCACTGGCAGGTCGCTGCCGAGAGTTTCGAACGCCCGCACCTGACTGAAGCCTGGGAGGCTACGCACCAAGGGCAGGATGCGTGAATGAAAGGTACGCACCAGCTCACGCCCCTGGGCCGGAGAAAGGTTCAACTGCCACAGGGCGAACACCTGCACAAGGCGCTGGATGAAGTCGCGCCGCGACTCGCGGGTGAAGGTGACCACGGTCATGGCGTCAAGCTCGAAGCCCAGGTAATGGCGCAACAGCAAGATACGCAGCACCAGCGACGTGGACTTGCCAGCCCCAGCGCCAGCGACAACACAGGTCGAAGGCGTATCGCTGAAGATCAGCTTCCATTGCGCAGCGCTAGGCTGGGCCTGTGCCGGCAGGCGTTGGGCGACATCGGCCTTGAAGCGCTTTTTCAGTTCGGCACTGAGCGGCAGGCGCCAATCATCGAACAGCTTGTCATCCTGACCGGGTACTGCCGCCACATCCGGGCGCAGGTCGCGGATCACCAGCACCTGGCGACCCGCCTCGAAGCCGTCGACCCGGCCCCGTTCGTAGCCTTCGCGCAGACCATCGGCGTGGCCGTTGCGCAGGCCGTCGGCATGGCCCAGGAACCAACTGTCGCGGTGCTGCGCCTGCAAGCGGCTCAAACCACGCCCGAGCAGGCGCGCGGCAAGGCGACGCAGCCATGGCAGTTGGGCGGGCGGTGTCAGGTCGGCCGGAGCCTGGGGATGCTCGTGAGGCACGGTCACTCCATTGAAAAGTCAAACAGCGGACATGTTCGCCTCATCGACCATAAAGCGCCAGCGAATCAGTGGATTAGGCGATGAACCGCAAGCGCTCTCACATCAATAAATATCTATTTAATAGATTGAAATAAGCCGATATTTACGCTTTTTTTCGATGCTTAGCCCGCGCATCATGGGGCCATTCCAACGTATCTGAGGAGCACCATCATGCTGCAACTGCGACCCTTCGAAAGCCTCGGCCACGCCAACCACGGCTGGCTGGACGCCCACCACCACTTCTCGTTCGCCGAGTACTACGACCCTGCGCGCATGCACTGGGGCAACCTGCGGGTATGGAACGACGACCTGATCGCCGCTGGCAGCGGTTTCCCACCGCACCCGCACCGTGACATGGAAATCATCACCTACGTTCGCGAAGGTGCCATCACCCACCAGGACAGCCTCGGCAACAAAGGTCGCACCGAGGCCGGCGATGTGCAGGTAATGAGCGCAGGCAGCGGCATCGTGCACAGCGAGTACAACCTGGAGAACGTCGACACGCGGATCTTCCAGATCTGGATCGTGCCGGAAAATGTCGGCGAGGCGCCTTCCTGGGGAACCCGGCCATTCCCAACCGGTGAACGTGGCGAAGGCTTCGTGACCTTGGCCAGCGGCCGTGAGGGCGACCAGGACAGCCTGCGCATCCGCACCGACGCCCGCCTGGTGGCCGCCACCCTACGCGCTGGCGAAAGCGCTGAGTACCGCTTCGATGAAGGTCGGCGCGGCTACCTGGTGCCGGCCAAGGGCTTGATCGAGATCGACGGCCTGCAAGCCAAGGCGCGTGATGGCGTGGCGATCGAGCAGCATCGCGTACTCAAGGTCACTGCGTTGCAAGACAGCGAGATCGTGCTGGTCGATGTGGCTTGATCCAGGCCCGCACACGGGGCCCGCTTACTTGTGCAGCGTACAACCTGCGCAAGCGAGCGGGCCCCGCGTTGCGTGCTGGCGCTCACTGCACCGGTAGGAAGTTCATCAGTAACAGGCTCTGCGCATAGTTCACGCCAATCCGCCGGTAACGCTCATCGAGCATCTGCGCCAGCAAGTCCAGGCGCGCAACGACCTTGCCGAACTCAACGGCAAAGCTCAGGTTGCTGCCCTGCTCGGAAATTTCGTTGGAGAACAGCAGCAACGTGCCGTTTGCATCCTGACGCTGCCCGAGCATCCAGGTGGCCTTCTCGATGTTACGTGCGGCGTTGTTGATGAACGTAGGATCCAGGGTATCGGTCATGTAGAACTCGGTACGCCCGCCATGCGCCGTGATGATCATGCTGCCCACGGCATAGATGAAAGCACCGACCCGGTCACCCTTGAATTCAGGGTCCAGGGCATAGCTCAGCGCCGCCAGGTCGCGCCGCTCGCCCAACTGCGGCAATGACTGGCGCTGCTCGATGGCGATGCGAATTTGCCGAGCGGCAGTGGTGGCGTCGGGGTAGCCGGACAACCGCCACTGGCTGGGGTTGCGCAGGTACAGCTTGTTCATCAGCAGATACAAGCTTTGCAGGTTGTCGCGCATCGACAGCGTGGCCATGCGGTCGACGCTGGTCTGGAACAGCTCGTCAGGTTTGCCGTTGCTGAACTGGTCGAGCATGTTCCGGCCCTGCTGCTCGGTACAGGCGCCAAGGCATAGCAACATGCCAGCCAACAGCAGGCGCGGTGGGGATCTGTGCAGTCGTCTGGCGGGCATCGTTGTGCTGCTTGTCAACGGCGCTGCCGGGAATCGGCGCAGCCTTGCACAACATAGAACGCGCAAATACTAAAAAGTGCGGCGTCCGGCGCATTGGCACCGCACGCCTAGCCAGACAAGGGTCTCAGAAACCCTTGCTGTAGAACAACGCGTACGACTCGATACCGTCGTTAGGCTGCTTGATCCCGGCGTTGGAGTAGTGGACGGCGCGAATACCGACCTTCTGCTCTGCCGGCAGCTTCAAGCCAAAGCCAATACGGTCTTCGAAGTTGACTGAGGAACCCAGACGCTGATCGCCGACGTTGGTCTTGGAGAAGGCGGCAAGACCGATGCCGGCCTCGATGAATGGCGTGTAGGTGAACCCTTTGAACTCATAGACGAACACCGGGCTGAACGACAGCGAGTGGGCGCCGCTGTAGTCGCCACCTTCCCAGTAGGTATAAGCGGCGTCCCAGTAGCCGGTGACGAAGCCGGTATTGCTCTCCAGCCAGCGCTTGTCCCAGTCGAACGACATGCCGATTCGATAGGTCAGGTCACCCTGAGAGGTGGCGCCGACAGCGCCGGAGACTTGGGCGGCCTGGGCGCTGCAGGCGCCAGCGAGCGCCAGCACTGCAACGGCCAGCGAGCTGGAAAGGCGGGTTTTCATCGATGACTTCTCCTGATGGTCTTCGCGGACAGGCCTGCACCGTGGCTAGCACGGGCCTGCTGCAAGCGGGGCTTGGCCCCTTGTTATGTCCCTGGGTACCGCCGCATCTACGTGGTCACAAGCGGTAATAATTCCGCGATTATTATCCGATCCGCGCGCAACTTGAAAGTGTTTTGCCACTATGTTCGCCCTGTTTTGTGGCCTGCGCCGCGATCCCGGCAGGCGCATTCGATGACGCCCGCAATGCTCAGCGGGTTGAATGCTCTGCGCGCAAGCGCATACGGTTTTCAGCCACGGCGCTCCTCCAACAGCTTGATGAACATGCTGAGGCTGCGTGACACCGTGCCACGACGCCACACCAGCCAGGTCTTCAGGTAACGAAAGTCCTCAGCCATCGGCCACGCACTGACGGTGCTGCAACCGGGCATGTTGTCGAGCATGCTGCGCGGCATCATCGCCAGCCCTGCCCCAGCACTGACGCAGGCAAGCATGCCATGATAGGACTCCATCTCATGAATTTTGCCGGGCACGGCCTGGTCATGCACGAACCAGCTCTCGAAGTGGTGGCGGTAGGAGCAGTTGGCGCGAAACGCGTAGATGCTCGCACCGTTAACGTCGCGGGCGCGAGTCACTGGCGGATGGTTGAGCGGCGCGATGATGGTCATTTCTTCTTCGAATACCGGCATACCTTCGAGCGTGGGGTGCAGCAACGGGCCATCGACGAAGGCGGCCACCAGGCGCCCAGACAGCACCCCTTCGAGCATGGTCCCCGAAGGGCCGGTGGACAGGTCCAGGTCGACCTTGGGGTAGCGCTGGTTGTAGGCGGCGAGCAAGGCCGGGATACGGACCGCCGCCGTGCTCTCCAACGAGCCCAGGGCGAAGGTGCCCTGTGGGTCTTCACCGGCCACGGTCAGCCGTGCCTCATGCACCAGGTCCAGGATGCGTCGGGTGTATTCAAGGAAGTTCCAGCCCGCCGGCGACAGCCGCAGGCGGCTTTTTTCGCGGATGAACAGCTCGACGCCCAAGTCTTCTTCAAGCTGTTTGATACGGGTGGTCAGGTTCGACGGCACCCGATGGATCTGCTGGGCGGCGGCGCTGATGCTGCCGTGCTCGGCCACCGCCTTGAAGATTTCCAGTTGCACCAGGTCCACAGCCATTCTCCATTCGTGAATGTTTTACTCATTATTATTCAGTTTTCATTAAAGCGCGCACCCTCTAGTCTGAGCCTACCGATTCATAACAAAAGAGCGATCGCCATGAGCCAGATCAGCAGCCTGACCCACGCCATCTCCGTCGACCCGTATACCGGCGAGCAGATCGGCCACTATCCCTACGACACCGACGCCGCACTGGAAGCGGCGCTGCAACGCGCCAAGGTTGGCTACAACCAATGGCGCAAGGTGTCGCTGGGTCAGCGCAGCGAATACCTGGTGGCCTTGGCCGACGCGCTGCAAGCCGATAGCGAAGCCTTCGCGCAGATGATTGCCCGCGAAATCGGCAAGCCGATCAGCCAGGCCCGTGGCGAAGTGAGCAAGTGCATCGGCCTGTGTCAGTGGTACGCCGAACACGGCCCGGCCATGCTCGCCCCGGAACCGACCCAGGTCGAAAAAGCCCGTATCGAATACCGTCCCCTGGGCCCGATCCTGGCGGTGATGCCGTGGAACTTCCCGCTCTGGCAGGTACTGCGCGGCGCGGTGCCGGCGCTGCTGGCCGGCAACACCTATGTCCTCAAGCACGCCCCTAACGTGATGGGCAGCGCCTACCTGTTGGCCGACCTGTTCAAGCGCGCGGGGCTGCCTCAGGGCGTGTTCGAGGTCATCAACGTCACCCCCGAAGGCGTCACTCGAGCCATCAACGACTCCCGCATCGCTGCCGTGACCCTGACCGGCAGCGTGCGTGCAGGCATGGCGATTGGCGCTCAAGCCGGCGCCGCGCTGAAAAAATGCGTACTGGAACTGGGCGGTTCGGATCCTTTCATCGTGCTGGCCGATGCCGACCTCGATGCTGCCGTCAAAGCCGCCGTGATCGGCCGCTACCAGAACACCGGCCAGGTCTGCGCCGCGGCCAAGCGCCTGATCGTCGAGGAAAGCATCGTCGAAGCGTTCACCGACAAGTTCGTCGAGGCTACCCGTGCACTGACCGTCGGCAACCCGTTGGATGCAGCCACCTACATCGGCCCAATGGCGCGTTTCGACCTGCGCGATGAGCTTGACGGTCAGGTCCAGGCGACGCTGGCCGAAGGCGCCACCCTGCTGCTGGGGGGTAACAAAATCGAAGGCGCAGCCAACTTCTACGCACCCACCGTGTTCGCCAACGTCACCTCGGACATGACCGCGTTCAAACAAGAGCTGTTCGGCCCGGTGGCGGCGATCATCAGCGCCCGCGACGCCGAACATGCCGTGGAGCTGGCCAACGACAGCGAATTCGGCCTGGCCGCGACCATCTACACCGCTGACTACGCCCTGGCCGAGCGCATGACCCAGGCACTGGACACCGGTGGCGTGTTCATCAACGGTTACTGCGCCTCCGACCCCCGCGTAGCCTTCGGCGGCGTGAAGAAAAGCGGTTTCGGGCGCGAGCTGTCGCACTTCGGTGTACGTGAGTTCACCAACGCCCAGACCGTCTGGCTCGATCGCAACTGATTCGCACCCAGCTAGCGCCGTGCAACGCCGAATCCAGGTGTTGCGCGGCGCTAGCCGGATACCCCGCGACTGCGCTTGAGCGTCTCGCTCGGCAACTCCCTGAACAACTGCCGATAACTCTCCGAAAACCGCCCCAGGTGCCAGAACGACCAGCGCATGGCTACCTCGGCCACGGTCACTTCGCCTGCCCCCTGCAGCAGGTCGCGCCGCGCGCCATTGAGCCGACGCAGCCGCAGCCAGTGCGCGGGCGGCATCTGCGTGAACCCCTTGAAGGCCTGTTGCAGGCGACGCACGGACACCCCGGCGAGCTTGGCCAGTTCCACCAGGTTGAGGGTTTCGTCGGGGCAATCGGCGGCCCACTCGCTGATCCGTCGCATGATCGCCCGCCCCTCGTCGCGCCGCTCGCGTGCCTCGCCTTGCAGGCCTTGGCCAGCGTTATCGAGGATGAACAGGCAGTCTTCGAACAATTGCTCACTCAGCGCTGCGCCTGCCAGCTCACACTCAGCCTGCCCCACCCGGGTCAGCGTCGCACTTAGCCAATTGCCGAACAGCGCGGTCTGCTGACAGGTCAACGGCACCATGAACAACCCGCGCAAACGCTCGATGTCCAGGCCATGGCTGGCCAGGAACGGCTGGTCGAACACCACCGCCACCTCCTGATAGTTCTCCGGGGTGATCCAGATGTTGCGACTGTCCTCGTTGAGCAGGTAGAGGCTGTTTTCGCTGCGGTCGAAACAGAACGCCAAGGCTCCGCTAGGGGCACGGAAGAACTGCTCGACCCGGGTATTCAGACGCTCCTCGTAGACCTGCACGCCGTCCAGCCCCAGCCAACGCAGCTGTCCGTTGAAATGCCCGGGGGACATCTGCCGGTACTGCTGCTGCCAGCCGGGCGTGGCGCGGATCTGTTCGGTGACATCGGTAGTACGCAAGTCGCGGACCTGCAAGGCGTTGGGCGTTGTCACGCGTTGTCCTATTGCACTCTTTTGGTGCATTGATCGACGAAGAAAGTGGATAGATCACCCCGAGGGGCTGCGCCCAAGATAGTCCTCAGCGTCACCCGTGGGAAGCCTCCTGGGCACACCCACCACAACTACCCAACCAAGAGGTTTGTATGAGCGCCCCCTTCGATCAGCTGTCCGCCTGGCTGAAAGAACACCGGATCACCGAAGTCGAATGCGTGATCAGTGACCTGACCGGCATCGCCCGTGGCAAGATCGCCCCGACCGCCAAATTCCTCCACGAGCGCGGCATGCGCCTGCCTGAAAGCGTGCTGTTGCAGACGGTCACCGGCGACTACGTCGACGATGACATCTACTACAGCCTGCTCGACGCTGCGGACATCGACATGATCTGCCGCCCCGACCCGACGGCGGTGTACCAGATCCCCTGGGCAATCGAACCGACCGCCATCGTCATCCACGATACGTTCGACAAGCAGGGCAACCCCATCGAGCTGTCGCCGCGCAACGTGCTCAAGAAGGTGCTCAAGCTGTATGCCGACAAAGGCTGGCAGCCAATCGTCGCCCCGGAGATGGAGTTCTACCTGACCCAGCGCTGCGAAGACCCGGACCTGCCGTTGCAAGTGCCGCTGGGCCGTTCGGGCCGCGCCGAAAGCGGTCGCCAGTCGTTTTCCATCGATGCGGCCAACGAATTCGACCCCTTGTTCGAGGATGTCTACGACTGGTGCGAGATGCAGGGCCTGGACCTGGACACGCTGATCCACGAAGACGGCCCAGCCCAGATGGAGATCAACTTCCGGCATGGCGACGCGCTGGACCTGGCCGACCAGATCACCGTGTTCAAGCGCACAATGCGCGAGGCGGCGCTCAAGCACAACGTCACCGCCACATTCATGGCCAAGCCGATCACCGACGAACCCGGCAGCGCCATGCACTTGCACCAGAGCGTGGTGGACATCGCCAGCGGCAAGCCGATCTTCGCCAACGACGACGGCAGCATGAGCGAGCTGTTCCTGCACCATATCGGCGGGCTACAGACGTTCATTCCCAAGCTGCTGCCGATGTTCGCCCCTAACGTCAACTCGTTCCGCCGCTTCCTGCCCGACACGTCGGCGCCAGTAAACGTGGAATGGGGTGAGGAAAACCGCACCGCTGGTCTGCGCGTGCCGACCTCGAGCCCTGAGGCGATGCGCGTTGAGAACCGTCTGCCGGGCGCCGACGCCAATCCCTACCTGGCCATCGCCGCCAGCCTGCTGTGCGGCTACATCGGCATGGTCGAACGCATCGAACCCAGCGCCCCGGTACAGGGCCGCGCTTACGAGCGGCGCAACCTGCGCCTGCCGATCACCATCGAGGATGCCTTGCAGCACATGGAAGATTGCGAGGTGGTGCGCCAGTACCTGGGCCACTCGTTCGTGCAGGGTTACGTCGCGGTCAAGCGCGCCGAGCACGAGAATTTCAAGCGCGTGATCAGCTCGTGGGAGCGCGAATTTTTGTTGCTGAGCGTGTAACCCCCGATCACCGGGCAAGCCCCTCCCCAACGGGGCGGGCTTGCCTCGAAGACCGCCCCATCAGTGCCACGCCCTAAGAAAAAGACCAATCGAGGTGTCGACATGCGTCATATGCAAGCCCTGATCCCTGCAACCTTCGCCCTGCTGTTCGGCACTGCCGCCCAGGCCGAGCCAATGGTCAGTGTGTACAACTGGACTGACTACATCGGTGACACCACCCTGGCGGATTTCCAGGCCAGCACTGGCATCAAGGTGGTCTACGACGTGTTCGACTCCAACGAAACCCTGGAAGGCAAGCTGCTGGCCGGGCGCACCGGTTATGACGTGGTGGTGCCCTCGAACCACTTTTTGGCGCGCCAGGCCAAGGCCGGCGCATTCTTGCCGCTGGACCGCAGCAAGCTGCCCAATTGGCAGCACCTGGACCCTAAACTGCTCAAGCAACTGGAGCAGAACGACCCTGGCAACCAGTACGCCGTGCCGTACCTGTGGGGCACCAATGGCATCGGCTACAACGTCGAGAAGGTAAAAGCGGCGCTGGGTATCGACAAGATCGATTCCTGGGCGGTGCTGTTCGAGCCTGAAAACCTGAAGAAACTCAAGCAATGCGGCGTGGCCTTCATGGATTCTCCCGACGAGCTATTCCCCGCCGTACTCAACTACATGGGCATGGACCCGCGCAGCGAGAAGCCTGCCGACTACGCCAAGGCCGAAGCACGCTTGCTGGCGCTGCGCCCTTACATCACCTACTTCCATTCCTCCAAGTACGTATCGGACCTGGCCAACGGTGATGTCTGCGTGGCCTTCGGCTATTCGGGCGATGTGCTCCAGGCCGCACACCGCGCCGAAGAGGCCGGCAACGGGGTCAAAGTTGCCTACAGTATTCCCAAGGAAGGCAGCAACCTGTGGTTCGACCTGCTGGCGATCCCCAAGGACGCCAAGAACCCCGAGCAGGCACTGGCGTTCATCAACTACCTGCTCGACCCCAAGGTCATCGCCAAGGTCAGTGCCACGGTCGGTTACGCCAACGCCAACCCCGATGCCAAGGCCTACATGGAGCCGGCACTGGTCGAAAACCCCGCGATCTATCCTCCTCAGGACGTGCTGGACAAGCTGTACGTCTCGACGATGCAAAGTCCAGGGACGCTGCGCCTGATGACGCGCTCCTGGAGCAAGATCAAGTCCAACCGCTGAGCCGAGCACTGCCATGCCTCACATGAACGAACACGCGGCCTCCTACTACGCCGCAACAGCCCGCCAGGCAGCCACCTACCCTGCGCTCGACCAGCAACTGCACGCCGACGTGTGTGTGATCGGCGGTGGCCTTACCGGGGTCAACGCGGCCCTGGAGCTGGCCGAGCACGGGCTGTCGGTGGTGCTGCTGGAAGCCCGGCGCATCGGCTGGGGCGCCAGCGGGCGCAACGGCGGGCAATTGATCCGCGGCATTGGCCATGAGGTGTCAGGCTTTGCCCGTCACGTTGGCCAGGACGGCGTACGCTACCTGCAACAAGCCGGCATCGAGTCGGTGGCGTTGGTCGCCCGGCGTATCGAGCAATACGGCATCGACTGCGACCTGCGCTGGGGTTTCTGCGAGCTGGCCAACACCCCGGCCCAGTTCGCCGCCTTCAGCGACGAGCAGCGCAACCTTGCCGAACTGGGCTATCGCCATGAAACTCGGTTGGTAGGCCCCGAGCGTATCCACGAAATCGTTGCCAGCGACCAGTACGCCGGCGGCCTGGTGGACATGGGCTCAGGCCACCTGCATCCGCTCGATCTGGTCCAGGGCGAGGCGCGCGCCGCACAGGGCCTGGGCGTGCGCCTGTTCGAGCAAAGCCCGGTGCTGCGCATCGAGCACGGTAGCCGGGTGACCGTGCACACCGCACGCGGCAAGGTACACGCCCAAAGCCTGGTGCTGGGCTGCAACGCCCACCTCGATGAGCTAGAGCCGCGCCTGAGCGGCAAGGTGCTGCCTGCCGGCAGTTACGTGGTGGCCACCGAGCCGTTGCCCGAGCACGTGGCCCAGACGTTGATCCCGCAGAACATGGCGCTGTGCGATCAGAAGGTCGGGCTGGATTATTACCGCCTGACTGCCGACCGGCGCTTGCTGTTCGGCGGCGCCTGCCACTATTCGGGGCGCGACCCGAAGGATATCGGTGCGTACATGCGGCCAAAGGTGCTCAAGGTCTTCCCGCAACTGGCCGACGTACGCCTGGATTATCAGTGGGGGGGGATGATCGGCATCACCGCCAACCGTTTCCCGCAAGTCGGCCGCCTGCGCCAGCACCCTAACGTGTACTACGCCCAGGGCTATTCGGGGCACGGCCTTAACGTGACGCACTGGACCGCCAAACTGCTGGCCGAAGCCATCGCCACCGGCCACAGCCAGGGGCTGGATGTCTTCAGCGCCGTGCCGCACCTGACCTTTCCCGGCGGCAAAGCCCTGCGCTCGCCCCTGCTAGCCCTAGGCATGCTGTGGTACCGCCTACGTGAGGCGCTCGGCTGAACGACGCGAGCGCCACTGCACTGGCGCAAGACCATCGCAGTGGCCATCCGCCCCTGATCTGACCACTCGTCGGCAACAATGTGAAAATGCCATCGCTGCTTGGCAGCTCTGCTTTCCTCGCCGGGCTGCCAGGCAGGCTGCACCGTATAACAGGGATGGCGCACACGCTCACGCCATTCGCTCAGGGGAATGGCGTGGACATCGTGGACGCTTCAGGCCACGCATCAGCACTCGACGAACGCCACGGCCAGGCCACCGCGCGAGGTTTCCTTGTAGTTCGCGTGCATGTCAGCGCCTGTGTCGCGCAGGGTGCGAATCACCCGGTCCAGGGAGATGAAGTGTTCACCGTCGCCACGCAGGGCCATCTGTACGGCATTGATCGCCTTTACGGCGGCGATGGCGTTGCGCTCGATGCAAGGCACCTGGACCAACCCACCCACTGGATCGCAGGTCAGCCCGAGGTTGTGCTCGAGGGCGATTTCGGCCGCGTTCTCAAGCTGCGGTGGGGTCGCACCAAGCACTTCGGCCAAGCCGGCAGCGGCCATGGCACAGGCCGACCCGACCTCACCCTGGCACCCCACTTCAGCGCCGGAGATCGACGCGTTCGTCTTGCACAGGATGCCCACGGCAGCTGCGGCCAGCAGGAACGCCACCACGTCGTCGTCGCAGGCGGTAGGGTTAAATTTCATGTAGTAATGCAGCACAGCTGGAATGATGCCCGCTGCGCCATTGGTGGGCGCGGTGACCATGCGCCCGCCAGCGGCGTTCTCCTCGTTGACCGCCAGGGCGAACAGGTTGACCCATTCCATCGCGCTCAGGGTCGAGCCGATCACATTCGGTTTGCCCAGTTCTTGCAGGCTGCGGTGCAGCTTGGCGGCGCGACGCTTGACCTGCAAGCCGCCAGGCAGCACCCCTTCATTGCGTAGACCGTTGGCCACGCACTCGCCCATCGCCGTCCAGATCTTCAGCAACCCTGCACGCACATCGGCCTCTGTGCGCCAGGCACATTCGTTGGCCATCATCAGCTGGCTCACGCTCAGCCCATGTTGCTTGCACAGGGCCAACAACTCGGCGCCGCTGGAGAACGCGTAGGGCAACTTGACTTCGCCAGCGTCGGCCACAGGCGCATCCAGCTCTGCCTGCTCGACGATAAAGCCACCACCGATGGAGTAGTAGGTCTGGCTGAACTGGCTGCCTTGGCTGTCGAAGCTCTCCAGAGTCATCGCATTGGGATGGTAAGCCAGGTCTTCGTCCAACAGACGCATGTCGCGCGCATATTGGAAGTCTACCGGGTGGCTGCCGTCGAGGATCAAACAGTGCTCCTGCATCAGTTGGTCGATACGCGATTCGATGCTCTGCGGATCGATACGGTCCGGCCATTGCCCCATCAGGCCGAGCAAGCAGGCCCGGTCGGTGGCATGGCCGACGCCGGTGGCCGACAGCGAGCCATACAGGCGCACCTCGACCCGTGTCACACGATTCAGCAGCCCGCGCTCACGCAAGACGCCAGCGAAGGTCGCTGCGGCGCGCATGGGGCCGACGGTGTGGGAGCTGGACGGGCCGATGCCAATCTTGAAGAGGTCGAAAACACTGATAGCCATACTAATGCCTTGCCGGGCTTGTCGATAGAAACGATCCACGGCGCTGTGAGGAATTTGAGCGGTATTGCGATATTGAGCGATACTGACGGCCTGCCCGGTCGATGACCAACGAAACTTTCTACAAAAGGCTTTAGCAGGACTAAACGATGAAAGGGCAACTCAATGGTCAGGTGTATGTCTGGCTGCACGTATTCTCCTGCGCGGCGCGGCACCTGTCGTTCACCCGCTGTGCAGAAGAGCTGCACATCACCCCTGGTGCGGTCAGCCAACAAATGCGCCAGCTCGAAGAACGCCTGGGCTATCGCTTGTTCCTGCGCCGCGCCCGAGGCGTGGAACTGTCGGCCGAGGGCCAGCGCCTGGCGCAGACGGTGGCAGAAGCCTACGGCAGCATCGAGGCCGAGTTGTTACGCCTGGACGCTGGCGAAATCCGCGGCACGCTGCGGCTGCGCTCGATCCCGTCGTTCCTGGCCAAATGGCTGACACCACGCCTGCCACGCTTCCAGCAGCGCTATCCCGACATCGAGCTGCGCCTGGTGGCCGAGGACAGCAACCAAGCCCTGCACCCGGACGACTTCGACTTGGCCATCGACCTGAACGACGGCAGCTATCCCGGCATGCTGTCCACGCCACTGCTGGACGAGCAGATCTTTCCGGTGTGCTCCCCAGCCCTGCTGCGCGGTCGCCCGCCGCTGCACGGCCCGGCCGACCTGGCGCACTATCCGCTGCTGCACGACATCACAGCCTGGCGCGGCAGCTCGGAGTACGCTGAGTGGGAATTCTACCTGGCGGGGATCGGGGCTGGCGGCATGCCGGTGCGCCGCGGGCATACCTTCAACCGCAACCACCTCACCATCGAGGCGGCGATCGCCGGCATCGGCGTGGCCATCGCCCGGCGCACGCTACTCAACGACGAGTTGGAGCGTGGCGCGCTGATCGTGCCGTTCGGCGTGCCAATCGCCAACCACAAGCGCTATGTGCTGTTGTATCGGCCTGGCGGGCTTAGCCAGCCGGGGGCACGAGCGGTGCATGACTGGCTGGTGGAGGAGGCGCAACACTTCAGGGCCCTGCATCCGATGGCGCTGGCGTAAGCTCACCAGCGCGGCGTGCCCCGCCCGACATACACCGAGGGCGAAACCCCGAGGGTGCGCCGGAACATCGCGCTGAACGCACTCGGGCTGTCATAGCCCAGGTCCAGCGCCACTTCCAGCACCGATGCGCCCGCCGCCAGCGCATCCAGCCCCGCCAGCAAACGCATGCGCCGTACCCACTGCACCAGGCTCAAGCCTGTCTCGCGCTGAAAAGCCCGGGTCAGGGTTCGCGCGTTGAGGCCGCTCAAGCGCGCCGCCCGCGCCAAGCTCCAGTCATCGGCCGGCGCCGCGCGCGCGGCCTCGCACAATGCCTGCAAAGGCCCAGGCCCTGGGCTGGGTACATGCAGTGCCAGCACCGGCAACACGCGGATCTCGTCCAGGATCAGTGCCATGATCCGCGCCTCAGGCCCATCCAGCGGGTACCCCGGCACGATGTCCATGGCCCGGATGATCAGCTCGCGCAACAGTGGCGAGATCTCGATCACCTGACACTGCTGCGGCAACCCAGACCGTGCCTCGGCGTCCACGAACAAGGTACGCATGCGCACCACCCCGGACATGCGCAACTCATGCTCGCTGGCCGCAGGCACCCAGACTCCGCGCCCAGGGGGCACGACCCAACTGCCTTCGCGGGCACTGACCGTGACCACGCCACTGATCGCATGAATGAGCTGGGCACGGTCGTGACAGTGCAGGGCAATGTGCTCGCCGTGGCGGTAGTTCTCGGCAAGTGCAAGGATCGGCGGACGGGTCATCGACAGGCTTCGGTGGCAATGAAACCTCATGGTCGCAGGGCCAGCGCTGTTCGTGAAGGGGCACACGCTAACGACTGCGCAACAGCAAGGCGGCCAGCGCACACCCCAGCAACGCCAGGCACGACAGGTAGAAGGCATCGGAGTACGCCATCAGGTAAGCCTGCTCGCGCACACTGCGGTCGATCAGCGCCAGGCTCTGCATCACCTGCGGTGATTGCGGATCGAGCATGCCGCCCGGCAGACGTTGCTGCAACGCGCCGTCGAACAATGTCAGCGCCTCGCCCACCCGCACCGAATGAAAGCGTTCACGCAGCGACACCAGTTGCGTCAACAACGCCGTGCCCAATGCTCCACCCAGGTTGCGCAGCATCGAGATCAACGCCGAAGCCGAGCCCGCCTGAGCTTTGTCCAGCCCCTTCACCGCCAGTACCGACAGCGCCACCATGATCAACGGCTGACCGATACCCCGCACCACGGTGGACGGGATGATCACGTTGCTACCCGCATCCACCGTCAGTTGCGAGCCCAGCCAGCACCCCAGGGCCATGATGGCGAAACCGCTGGCCACCAGCAGCTTGGGGTTGAGCCAGCGCATCAGCCGGGGCAGCAAGGGCGCCAGCAACAGTTGCACTAGGCCATAGGCGATCAGGCTCTTGCCGACCTCGCTGGCGCTGTAGCCTTGCACCAGCGCCAGATAGTTGGGCACCAGAAACACCAAGCCGAAGGTGGCCGCGCCGAATACCGCCATCGCCAGGCTCGATACACCGAAGTTGTAGCTGGCCAACAACCGCAGGTTGATGAACGGACGTGCCCCCCATAACTGCCGCTGGATGAACAGCGCCAGGGCGAATATCGCCAGCACACTGAATACGACGATAAAGCGCGAGTCGAACCAATCTTTGCGTCCGCCCTCCTCCAGCACCACCTGCAACGCCCCAAGCCCCAGCGCCATGGCGCCGATCCCGAGCCAGTCGGCCTGACGCAGGGCACTGCGGTCACCGGCCTGGCCCTTGATCGACCAGGCCACCGCTGCCAGCAACGCCAAACCTGGCGGTAGTTGCAGCAAAAAGATCCAGCGCCAGGAGTACATGTCGGTCAACCAGCCCCCTATCGAAGGCCCAGCCGCCTGAGCCACGCTATTAGACAGGCTGAACAGCGCCATCCCCAGCGGCAGGCGGCTGGCAGGCAGTTCGGTGATGATCAGCTGCATCGACAGCGGGATCAGCACCGCCCCCGAAGCGCCTTGCACCACCCGCAGGGCGATCATCGCTTGCAGGCCAGGTGCCAGTGCGCAGCTCACGGAGCTGGTAAGAAACACCGCCGACCCTACCAGCATCACCCGCCGCAACGAGAACACCCGCACCAACCAAGCGGTCAGCGGGATCATGCTGATCTCGGCCACCAGGTACGCGGTGGAAATCCACGACCCCTCCTCGAAGCTCGCGCCCAGCGCACCTTCGATCTCAGGCAGGGCAGCGCTGGTGACGTGCACGTTCATCCCGGCCATGAAGCAGCCGAACAAGCCGCCGATCACCGCCACCCAGGCCCGGGTGGTGACTTTTTCCTCAGCGTCCATCATGCACCTGCCGGGTATCGACGGTGGCGATCACCGACATGCCGGGCAATAGCTTCGGCACGCCGTCCACTTCGGGTTGCAGATGTATGCGTACCGGGAAACGCTGGACGATCTTGGTGAAGTTGCCCGTGGCGTTGTCCGGCGGCAGCAGCGCGAATACCGCCCCTGAGCCTGGCGACACGCTGTCGACGGTGCCCTGCCAGTGCTGGCCGAAGGTATCCACTTCAAGGCGTACCGGCTGGCCTGGACGCAGGTGCGCCAGCTGGGTCTCCTTGAAATTGGCCACCACATAGGCCTGTTCGACCGGCACCAGCGCCAGCAACGGTAAACCTGGGGTGATGTACTGTTGCTGGCGGGCCTTACGCTGGCCCACCACGCCATCGAAGGGCGCACGGATCTCGGTGTCGGCCAGGGCGCTACGCGCCAGGTCCGCTTCGGCTTGGGCCTGGTCGAGGTCAGCCTGGCGTTGCAGCAGTTCGGCCTCAAGCTGGCGACCTTGTTGGGCCAACACCGCCTTGTGCGCGTGCTGGCGGGCAAGCTCGGCGTCAGCAGCGCGCTGCAGGGCGTTGGCCTGAATACGTGTGGCGCGGGCTTGTTCCATGCGTTGCACGCTGGCCGCTTGCCATTCGGCCAGGCGCTGGTAGCGTTGCCAGTCGGCCTCGGCGCGCTGCGCCTCGCCACGGCTGCCGGCACGTTCGGCGTCGGCACGCGCGATGGCCTGGGCCTGCTCCGTCTGTTCGGCAGCGAAAGTGCGCAGGCGCAGGCGTTGCACCTGCAATGCCGCCTCGCTCACCGCTAGCTGCGCCTCGGCCTTGCGCAAGCGATCACGAAAATCCCGCGCATCCAGGCGTACCAGTACGTCACCGGCCTTGACCTGGGCGTTATCGGCCACCGTCACTTCGGCGACGTAGCCGCTCACCCGCGCGCTGATCGGCGCCCAGTCGGCACGCACGTAGGCATCGTCGGTCTGTTCGAGAAAGCGCCCCTCCAGCCACCAGTAACCGCCATAAGCGCTCAGCAGCAGCCCCAGCGAACCGGCCAGCCCCACACGCAGCAAACGCCGGCGTCGTGGGTCACGGTGTTGGTCGAGGTCCTGCTGGGTTTCTGGGCTGACCGCCTGGTTCATGCTGGGGCTCCATACAAGGGGGGGAGCACCAGCGTAAGGAATACGTGCGTGTCGATCGCTCGCGAATCATCCAACTATCGTCGCGAAATAGACAATCTTCATTAAGGTGCCTGGAGAAACGCCACCACCCGCTCGGCCGCCGCAGCGGGATCCTCCTGCATGAAGCAATGCCCACCCGCCACCTGCTGGCTACTGACCTGGGCGTTCAGACTAGCCAGACGTTGAACCGAGTGCGGCACGAAGGGATAGGTGTGCTCGCCATACAGGATGCAGGTCGGCGTCGAGATACTGCTCAGTTGATGCCACATACGTTCAGGGAACGAACTGAAAATCTCCACTTCGCGGCTGGGTCGGCACTTGAGCACCACGGCCTCGCCGCAATCGCCGATGGCGTGCTCGACATAAGCGTGCAGGGCCGTGTCGCTCCAGCCCTTGAAAATACCCCGCCCTTGCAGCGACGCCAGCGCCGCCTGGCGGTCAGGCCAGTGGCTACGGCGCGTCGCGGCCTTGCGCGCCAGTGCATGACGCCGATGCAGGCCAACCATGGCAGCCACCCCCATCACCCCAAGCATCCGGCGGCTGAACAGCACAGGGTCGAGCAGCACCGCACGCTGGAACAACGACTTCTCTCGGGCCAGCATCAGGCCGGTGAGCACCCCGCCAAAGCTGTGCCCTACCGCCAGCAGCGGCACGTCACCGTATTCACCGCGCCCAGCGGCGAAGGCCTCCAGGGCCTGCGCCGCCGCACGGTTCCAACCCACGAACGCACCACCGTGATCGCTGTCGCCATGGCCTTGCACATCGCACAACCACAGGTCGAAATGCTCGCTCAGACGCAGCAGCAAGGGCTGGTAGGCCAAGCAGCAAAACCCATTGCCATGCAGGAAGTGCAACAGCGGTCGGCCGCTTGGCGGCGTGCGCCAACCGCGCAAGGTGAAACCTTCGGCGCATTCATGGGACCAGGGAATCAACTCCATCTACGGCACTCGTCGGCTCTAGGAAAACGACGATTCTACAAACAGCAGCGGATACAGTGAAATCACCAGCAACACGGCCATCACGACATTGAACAGCACCAGCGCGCGCCGGTTGCGCAGCAGGTTGCGCAACGCGCTGCCGAACATCACCCAGATGCCGACGCTGGGCAGGTTGACCAGCGCGAACACCACCGCGATGACGATCACATTGACCACATAACCTTGAGCCGGCGTATAGGTAGTGATGGCGCCCACCGCCATGACCCAGGCCTTGGGATTGACCCACTGAAACGCCGCCGCGCCCCAGAAACCCAGCGGTTCGCGGCTGCTCACGGTGTCAGCGTTCATGGGCCCGGAAGTCGCGATCTTCCAGGCCAGGTACAGCAAATACGCAGCGCCGCCATAGCGCAACACGGTGTATAGCACCGGCCAGGCTTTGAACAGCTCACCCAACCCCAAACCGACCCCTAGCACCATGAGCATGAAGCCGATGCTGATCCCCAGTGCGTGAGGCACGCTGCGGCGTACGCCAAAGTTCACCCCCGAGGCCAGCAACATGGTGTTATTCGGGCCGGGCGTGATGGAAGAAACGAAAGCGAACAGCACGAACGCGCTGAGCAGGTCGAACGAGGCAAGCATGGTGTGGGGATCCGTTTATTTCCCGAAAGGTACAACCACACTAACGGAGCGCTCACTGAGGGCACCGATACAGTTGAGTTTAATTGCGCAAGTACAGCCTACTGATACGGTACGACTGCACTGAAGAAATGCTCGCGCACAGGTAACATGCTGGCATCGTCAATCAAGGATGCCCGCCATGAGCCTCACCATCCGTCGCGCCGTACGCAGCGACGCCGCGCAAATTCTTACGTTCATCACCGAACTGGCTGACTACGAACGTGCCCGTCATGAAGTGGTGGCGAGCGTCGCCGATATCGAGCACAGCCTGTTCGATGAAGGCAGCACCGTGCACAGCCTGATCTGCGAGCGTGACGGAGTGAGCATCGGATTTGCCGTGTACTTCTACAGTTACTCCACCTGGCTCGGCCGTAACGGTATCTACCTGGAAGACCTCTACGTGACCCCGCAACAACGCGGCGACGGCGCCGGGCGCACATTGCTGCGGCACATCGCCCAGGAAGCCGTGGCCAAGGGCTGCGGGCGCCTTGAATGGAGCGTGCTGGATTGGAACGAGCCGGCCATCGGCTTTTACCGCTCGCTGGGTGCCCAAGCGCAGGATGAGTGGGTGCGCTATCGCCTCGATGGCGACGGCTTGAGGCGGTTTGCCGAAGGCCATTGAAATAATTTGAACACTTACGTTCGGCAGGCTTCAAAGCACTGATGTCCGCCATCTTGCCCAGGAGCCTGCCACTCGCCATGAAAATGCCCTGCCGCGCCCCGAATGCCTGCCTGCAACTGGATTATGTACGAGACACCCTGTTCGGCCCGGTGGCGCTGAGCGTCGAGTGCCAGGCGCAACTGGCAGCGCTCAACCTGCAAGGGCGCCCGGCCTTGCATCTGCACCTCTGCCCGCCTTTACCGCACAAGGTCGAGCGCGCCCACAGCGTCGCCTTCATCTGGGAAGGACGCCGCTATCATGGCGTGGTGCGCGACCAGGGCAAATGCGGGGATGGCGGGTTGAACCTGCTGGTGGAACTGCATTGACGCCGCTGCCCGGCAAGCCATGCTCGCCGGGCAGACGTGGATCAGGCGATTGCCTTGAGTGGCGGCGCGCTGGCTGGACGCTGCTCCTTGAGCCGCGCCACCAAGCCCAGCAGGTCACGGCAGCTGTTGAGGCTGGTGAGTGGCACATCGGTCACAGTCAGGCAGCCATCCAAAGTATGCCCTTGGCCCAAACGGATGGTCAGGTGCTCGCCATCCGGGCAACTCACTTCGCAACGATCCGGCAGGCAGGCGTGCTCGATCAGTTGCCGCATTTCCAACATCGAAACTCCGATCAGCGACATGGTACGACCCTCTCTGGTCCCTGAATGGCCAGTTATTGTATGTACATGGGTATGACCTCGGCTGGCGATCCATGGCCCGAGGTACTGGCGTTGAAGAGGTACATGTTCCTCTAGCACCTTAGTGGAAGAACCTGCGCCGATGAGGTTTGTTCGATCAGTTGCAGCCGCTGGCCGACCAATGGTGGCAGCGGACCATTCGGCTGCCGCTGTGGACGGGTTTCGCGACATTGTCGCGGATCAAGGCTGCTATCCAGCGCCTAGCGCTCAGTGGCGCCCAGTTGCCCAAAGCGCCCGGCATGGAAGTCGTCGAACGACTCGGCGATCTGCGCCTGGCTGTTCATCACGAACGGGCCATAGCCAACGATCGGCTCATCGATTGGCTCGCCACTGAGCAACAACACGCTGGTGTCCTGTAGCGCTTCGATCTGCACGTTGTCGCCGTCGCGCGCGAACAGCACCAGGCTGGCGGGGCCGGCGTCACGCTCGGCGTTGACCCGCAGTTGACCACGCAACACCACTAGCGCCGCATTGCGCCCGGGCAACAGCGGCAGTCGCAGCACGGCACCGGCGTTCAAGCGCATGTCCCATACGTCCATGTCCGTGAAGGTACGCGCCGGCCCTTCAGAGCCTTGGTAACGCCCGGCGATCACGCGCAAGCTGCCAGCCCCAGCATCGAGCGCCAGCTGCGGAATATCCTCGGCCAGCAGGGTCTGGTAACCGGCAGCGGCGCGTTTGTGCCTGGCCGGCAGGTTGACCCACAGTTGCACCATTTCCAAGGTGCCGCCTTGCCGGGCGAACGCCGGTGAGTGGAACTCTTCGTGGATGATACCGTCTGCGGCGGTCATCCACTGCACGTCGCCTGGGCCGATCAAGCCACCAGCGCCGGTGGAATCGCGATGTTCGAGTTCGCCCTGGTAGACGATGGTCACTGTCTCGAAGCCGCGATGCGGATGCTGGCCAACACCACGCCTGGCGGTGGTGGGGGTGAAGTCATGTGGCCCTGCGTAGTCGAGCAACAGGAACGGGCTGATATGCCGTGCCAGATGGTCGTAGGTGAACAGGCTGCGTACCGGAAAACCATCACCTACCCAATGGGTATGCGGACTCTGGTAGATCCCCTGGATTTTTTTCATGAGCGCGTTCCTCTTGGACAGGCATTAGCTTATCGATGAGGATAATGAAGCGGTAGGTCGATCAAACGGTATACATCGTCCTGCTGACGGGACAATCAAGACCGACGGGGCAAGCCCGCTCCACAACGCTGTGGAAACACGCTTGCCCCGCGCATCGCCCCTGATGATCAGGTGATCGCCGCATCCACCAAGACCTGGGCTTCCTGTACCAGGCGGGCCAGGTGCGCTTCGTCGATGAAGCTCTCAGCGTAGATCTTGTAGATGTCCTCGGTCCCCGACGGCCGCGCGGCGAACCAGCCGTTAGCCGTCATGACCTTGAGGCCGCCGATGGCCTGGCCATTGCCAGGAGCGTGGCTGAGAATCTGCACGATGGGTTCACCGGCAAGCTCGGTGGACTTGACCTGCTGCGGGGCCAGCTTGCTCAGGAGTGCCTTCTGACGCGGGTCGGCCTTGGCTTCGACACGGGTAGCGTATGGCTTGCCCAGCTTGGCGGTGAGGTCGGCGTAGAGCTGGCTCGGGTTGCGTCCTGTGCGAGCGGTCATTTCTGCCGCCAGCAACGCCGGAATCAGGCCGTCCTTGTCGGTGGCCCAGACCGAGCCGTCCTTGCGCAGGAACGACGCCCCAGCACTCTCCTCGCCGCCGAAGCCCAGCGAACCTTCGAACAAGCCCTGGGCGAAGAATTTGAAGCCCACCGGCACTTCGTACAACGTCCGTCCCAACGCCTCGGTCACACGATCGATCAGGCCACTGGACACCACGGTCTTGCCCACCGCAGCGTCACCACGCCAGTGCGGGCGATTACGGTACAGGTAGTCAATGGCCACAGCCAGGTAGTTGTTCGGTTGCAACAGGCCATCGGCGGTGACGATACCGTGACGGTCATGGTCCGGGTCGCAGGCGAACGCCACATCGAAACGCTCGCGCAGGCCGATCAGGCCCTGCATGGCATACGGCGAGGACGGGTCCATGCGGATCTGGCCGTCCCAATCGACGCTCATGAAGCGGAAGGTCGGGTCCACCTCGGTGTTCACCACCTCCAGGTTGAGCTGGTAGCGCTCGGCGATGGCCGCCCAGTAGCGCACCCCTGCCCCGCCCAGCGGATCGACGCCCAGGCGCAGGTTGGCGCCGCGGATCACGTCGAAGTCGATGACGTTTTCCAGGTCGTTGACGTAGTGGGTCACGTAGTCATGTCGCTGGGTGGTCGGTGCCTGCAGTGCCTGGGCGTAATCCATACGCTTGACGCCGGCCAGATTGGCCGCCAGCAATTCGTTAGCCTTGGCCTCGATCCACTTGGTCACGTCGCTGTCAGCAGGCCCACCATTGGGCGGGTTGTACTTGAAGCCACCACTTTGCGGCGGATTGTGCGACGGGGTGATGACGATTCCGTCGGCCAGGCCCTGCTGGCGGCCACGGTTGTAACAGAGGATAGCGTGGGACACCGCTGGCGTCGGGGTGTATTCGTCATCCTGGCTGAGCATAACCTGCACGCCGTTGGCGGCCAGCACCTCCAAGGCACTGGCGGCAGCTGGCGCCGACAGTGCATGGGTGTCTGCGCCGATGAACAGCGGGCCATCGATAGCCTTTTCCTGGCGGTACAAACAGATGGCCTGGGTGATGGCCAGCACGTGGTATTCGTTGAAGCTCAATTCGAACGAGGTGCCACGGTGGCCCGAGGTGCCGAAGGCCACGCGCTGGGACGCCACGGCTGCGTCGGGGCGGCCGGTGTAATAGGCCGTCAACAGGCGGGGGATATCGACCAGCACACTGGCCGGAGCCAGCTTGCCTGCCAAAGGACTGAGCGTCATGCAGAACCTCGAATTCAACGAATGTTGGGGTTGGAACGCGCAGTGTACTGGGAGTTTCGATGCCAGGCGATGGGCGCGTTCAGGCCGATTGCCACCAGCTTGGGAACATCTGCCGCACCCGGGGTTCGGCGAAACGCTCGTCGATCAACACCAGCACACCGCGGTCGTGGTCGCTACGGATCACCCGCCCCGCCGCCTGGATCACCTTGCGCACGCCAGGGTACAGATAGGCGTAGTCGAAGCCGGCACCGAACTGACGCCCCAGGCGCTGTTTGAACTGTTCGTTGACCGGGTTGACCTGGGGCAGCCCGAGGGTCGCGACAAAGGCGCCGATCAGGCGCGTGCCGGGCAAATCCACCCCCTCACCAAACGCACCACCGAGCACGGCGAAGCCGACGCCCTGCCCATCGGCCACGAAACGCGCCAGGAATGCCTCGCGGCTGGCTTCATCCATGCCGGGTGACTGCCGCCACTGGGGTAGCGCCGGATAACGCTGGGCCAGTAACTGCGCGACCTGCTCCAGGTACTCGAAGCTGCTGAAAAACGCCAGGTAGTTGCCAGGCTGGGCCTGAAACTGCGTAGCGATCAACTCGACGATGGGCGCTAGCGACGCCTGGCGCTGCTGATAGCGGGTAGACACCTCGCTGACGATACGCACCTGCAACTGCTCGGCACGAAACGGTGCGGCCACTTCCAGCCAGGCGGTGTCGACCGGCATGCCCAGCAGGTCACTGTAGAAGTGCCGAGGGTTGAGCGTGGCGGAAAACAGCGTGACGCTGCGTGCGGCAGCCATCCTTGGCCCCAGCAGGCGCGCCGGTACGATGTTGCGCAGGCACAAGGTAGCCAGACGTCGGCCCTTGGTACCCTTGCGCTGACTGATATCGAACACGAAATGCTCGTCGAACAGTTCGGCGACCCGGCTGAACTGCAAGGCCTGGAAGTAGAACTCCAGCACCTTGGGCTGCACCTCGTTGGGTGCCTGGTTCATCCGTTCCTGAATCAGCCCCACGCATTGCTGCAGGGCCCGCAACAGTGCCTGCGGCAACTGCTCACTGGCCTGGTAAGGCGCCACTTGCGCCTTGTACAGCGCGTTCCACTGGCGGTTGAGGCGCTCCAGCGCGCTGCCTAGGCCGGCAGGCTTGCTCTGGCGCAGTGCCTGTAACTGGCCTTGATCGAGGCTCGCGCTGTACATCTGCCGACCGCGCTCAACCAAGTTGTGCGCCTCGTCCACCAGGACTGCCGTGCGCCACTGGTTGGCCTGGGCCAGCCCGAACAGCAAGGCATGGGTGTCGAAATAGTAGTTGTAGTCAGCCACCAGCAGATCGACCCAGCGGGCCATTTCCTGTGCGAGGTAGTACGGGCAGACCTGGTGCGCCAAGGCCACCTCGCGCAGTGCCGCGCGATCAAGCACGGCGATCTGTGCGGCGGCCTCGCGCGCTGCGCCGAGGCGGTCGTAGAAGCCCTTGGCCAGCGGGCAGGCATCGCCATGGCAAGCGCTGCCGGGATGCTCGCAAGCCTTGTCGCGGGCGATCAGCTCCAAGGTACGCAAGGCTGGCTGCGCACTGCCCTGGGTGATCTGGCGCAGGGCATCCAAGGCCAGCGCGCGCCCCGGAGTCTTGGCGGTCAGAAAGTAGAGTTTGTCCAACTGCTGCGGCACCATGGCCTTGAGCAGCGGGAACAGCGTACCGAGGGTCTTGCCAATGCCAGTGCTGGCCTGGGCCATCAGGCAGCGGCCGGTGCTGACGGCCTTATACAGGGTTTCAGCCAACTGGCGCTGACCTTGGCGCAACGCAGGATACGGAAACGCCAGTGCCTTCAAACCGAGGTCCCGCTCGCCCAAGCGTGCCTCCTGAGCGCTGGCCCAGGCCAGGAAGCGCTGACACTGGGTTTCGAAGAACCGCTGCAACTCGGCGGCCTCGTAAGGTTCGCTGATGACGGTCTGGGCATCGCTGTCGACGTCCAGATATACCAGCGCGATTTCGATACGCTGCAATTGGCGGGCCTGGCACAACAGCCAGGCATAGACCTTGGCCTGGGCCCAATGCAGCTGTCGATGGTTATCGGGCTGACGCGCCAGGTCACCGCGATGGGTCTTGATCTCTTCCAGGCGATTGAGCCCCGGGTCGTACCCATCGGCCCGGCCGCGCACCAGCAGTCCCCGGTATTCGCCTTCCAAAGCCACCTCGACCTCGTAGCCGGGGCCTCGCCGTGCAACCACGCGGCGGTGGCCGGCGATCCCCTCCTGGGCACTGGGCGAGGGCGTGAAGCGCAGGTCCAGATCGCCCTGCTTGGCGCTGAACTCGCAGAGCGCGCGCACCGCCACGCGGTAACTCATGCCACCGCCTGCCAACGCACATGGCACACAGCTACCGGCAAGCCGTGTTGTTGACAGAATTCCAGCCAACGCAATTGGTTGTCTTGCAGTCGATCCCCCGGCCCCTTGACCTCGACCATGCGGTAGCGGCCTTCGTCGGGCCAAAACTGGATCAAGTCAGGCATCCCGGCGCGGTTGTTGCGAATGTCCTGTAGCAGACGCTCGAAACACGCCTTTAGGTGCGCCGGCGGCAAGCAGGCGAGCGCGTGCTCGAGCAATTCGTCCTCGAGCATGTGCCAAAACACGAACGGTGATTGCAGACCATGCTTGGCGGCACGGCAATCACGAATGGCCTGGCGGTGGCTGCCGTCGTCCAGTTGCCCCAGGCAGCGCTCGAACAGCGCCGCCCGACGCGGCAGAAAATCAGCGTCGTGCAGGTCTTGAGGGCCCGCCTGAAACGGATGGAAGAACGCCCCAGGCAACGGCGCAAAAATCGCCTCCCAGCACAAGAGTCCAAACAAGCTATTGAACAGGGTGTTCTCCACGTAGTGGGCCACCCCGCCCTGCCCCTGCAAGTGCACACGCACGGCCTCCTCAACCCCCAAAACGGCCAGCTCCGCCGGTAGTTCCAGCTCGATCGACTGCACCGCAGCCACGCGTTTGCGCGGCTGCGGCGGCCCGCCGAGCTTGCGTGCCAGACGCGGCAGCATGCGTTCCAGGGCCTGACGTTCCAAGGCATTGGCAGGCGCCGTGGCCATCTGTTGAGCCAGCCGATAGGCTGCATGCCACTGCTCGCTGCGTTCGTACACGCGTACCTGACGGATGCGTGCCTCGGGATGGGCGCACCCCGCATAGGCCTGTAAGGCCAGCTCCCAGTCGCCCAACCGTTCGCAGTGTTGACCCAAAGCGAACAGCACGCGCGCATGGCGCCGGGCCAGCCATGGGTTGGGACTGGCCAGCCCGTGCAAGAGCGCCAGTAACGTAGCAGGCCGCTCGCCTTGCTCCAGCCGCTCGGCGCAGTGGTGCAAGGCCATGGCCAGGTCCACCTCGCCACGCGAGCGCAGCGCCCGCGAATCGTCGCTGAACGCCACCTGTTCATAGCGCCATACGCCAAGGTCGGCCAGCACGAATTCGGACCAGTCCTGATACAGGTTGCCAAAGAACAACAGGCGCAGCCGGTCGCACACCGACTGCAAGCGCCAATGCAGGATTTGCACGCTGAAACCGGGGTACCACTGCACCAACGGACGGGGCGCCATGTCGTGAGCCTGCAATTGGGCCAGCAGTTCGGCCTTGCCCGCCCGAGGCTGCGCCAGCCGTGTAGCGAAGCACTGCACCACTTCATCCTTGCGCAACAGGCCGACCAGTTGCTCGAGCGTCAGCGCTGCTGCCTCATCGACCCAACCCAACGCCAACAGTGGGGCCAAGGCGGCCTGGGTGTCGCCAATCTCGGCATAGACGAGCTTGTCGCTTCGAAACCACTCGCCCTTGCGCATCACCATGCGCACCAACAGCGCCTGAGACGGCAGCGGCAGCAGGCCGAAGGTCTGGATGAACGCCCGCTCGGCAGGCTCCAACAGGTCGGCATAGCGCTGCTCTACCCAAGCCAGGACTTGGCGGAAGTTGTGCAGGTAATAGAATGGGTCGTCGACAGAATGGGCAATCACAGGACACGGCTAGGCACGACAAAGAGCACTGTTTATACATACAGACCCCAGTCCAAGGCAAGCACCGCGGGTCGCGTCCGCGGTCAACCGATTTTGCACTGAGCCCGGTATCACCAATCAGGGCCGCGTCTTGCCAAACCTGAGCGTTTAATGGGCATTTGGCTGGCTATTGCCTTCGCTCTCTGAAAGTCTGCGACAAATAAAAACGGCGCTTAAAGCGCCGTTGTGGATACGTTTAGCCTACTGACTTCAATTGAGGGCGCCCGCCTAAACGCTCCAACATTGTCGCGCAGTACCAATCGTCAAACTGGCAGACGCCATTTTCGGCGTTCTCGGAGAACGGCCCTGGCTGGTATGCAGGCGAAGACACGCCGGCATGGGTGCCTTCAACCAATCGACGATCTTGATCGTTGGTGGCGAGCCAAACTTTGGTCAAGCGATCAAGGTCGTAATCCACACCCTCGACAGCGGACTGCGGCACCAGCCATTTAGTGGTGACCAGCGTCTCACCTGGGCCAATCGGCAGCACGCGGAAGCTCAGTGCGTGGTCACCCAGAAAATGGTTCCAGGTCGACGGATAATTGAAATACAGCAGGGCCCCGATATCTGCTTCACCGCTCTTGTCCAGGCGTCCCGCCACCGCTGGCTTCCCGTCCATCGTGTAACTGACCGCGCCGGCGGACAACGGAATACGTGTCATGCGGAAACGACCCATGGGATCCATATTCAATCGGCTAGGCATCCCAGCAGCTTCGCAGCGGTCCCAGTGAGCGACCAGCTCCGGATCATCATCCCCGCCGACACCAGCCACCGACACGTTTTCGACGAACGAATTGAGAAGTTCTGGGTGAGTGCCTTCGCAGTGGTAGCACTCCCGGTTGTTTTCGAACACCAGCTTCCAGTTGCCCTTCTCGACCAGATTCGACTCGAAGGCGACCTTGCAGTTTTCCAGAAAGTGCGGCGCGATGAACGGGGTGACGGCGGCGCGGAAATTGGAGAAGTCAGGTGCCTTCGCGGCGACGCAGACATAGATATAGGTGTGTACCACCTCGACATGGACGGTCTTCAGACCGTAGTTCGAGCGATCGAAGTCGGCGCCCATGTTGCCTGCGTAGATCAGGTTGCCGTCGAGCTCGAACGTCCACTTGTGATATGGGCAGACCAGCTTTGCCACTTTGCCACTCGCATGCTCGCAGACCTTGGCACCACGGTGGCGGCACGCGTTATGGAAGGCTCTAACTTCACCGTCCTTGCCACGCACAACGGCAACCGGGTAGTCGCCGATTTGTAAAGTAAAATACTGACCGGTCTTTGGAATTTCGAAGGTGTGTCCAGCGAAGACCCAGTCTTTATGCCAGATGTGTTCAAGATCCTGGCGATATACCTCCGGGTCGAAATAAAGCTCGCGCGGCAACACATGGCGAGCCTTTCGTTGCTTGATCAGGCTAATGACCGATTCGTTGCTGTTCATTATTATCCTCCCTGCGCGGCGCCGTTACCGACAGGCACAAAATGACTGAGACGTTATTCTTGTAGATAGCCAGTAAGGTGTCTGGATCTGCGTGCGTCTGCGATATTCTTCGCACCGCTCCTCAACCGCCGCACAGTCGTCTACCGCTACAGAGTACGCAGGAACTTTGAAGTCCACTACGGCACTAAAATTACCCATGCCATAACTTAAAGTTATACCAAGCTTTCTACACACTTCGCTGGACAAACTCTGCCGCCCGACCGTATGTTAAAAGGGTCCCACGGGGCTTCGGTACATCTTCGACGTCACCTTTCGACCCATTATTTGAACCGACGCGCTACAAGACCCGGTCATTTACTGGGGCCAAACCTGATGATTCAATCGCTTTCACGAGCAAACGCTTTAATTCAATAATTTAGTCAAGCATTGGGCTTGGGCTGCTAGGTGCCCCAATGAAAACAATCACAAGAGAATTTAGCCGTACGTTCGCCGACCGCAATTTGGGCTTTATTACCCAAGAACGGCGTGAGCGTAAAACATCCCGAGTAGGCTTCCTCCTGCTCGAAAACTTCTCGTTGCCCTGCTTCACCCAAGCATTGGATGTTTTGGTAACTGCCAATCTTCTCTGCCCAGGCGCGGTGCGGGTGCACACGTTCAGCCACACCCCTGCTGAAGTCATGAGCGATCTGGGCATTCCAATCCGCCCCGATACGCCGCTAACGGATATCCGCCTATCTGACCTGGATCTCATGGTCATTTGCGGTGGCCTGCGCGCAGCCCGTACGGTACCGAATTGGCTGTCGTCGCTACTCAAGACGATCTCGAAGCTTCCAGTTGCCCTCGGCGGGCTCTGGAATGGCGCGTGGTATTTGGGAGCGACAGGGCTGCTAGATGGCTATCGCTGCGCAATTCACGCAGAACAGCGCACAGCGCTTGCCGAGCGCGCGCCCTATGCCAGCGTCTCTCATGATGCCTGGGTGTTCGATCACAACCGAATGACGTCGGCCACCCCAACCGGTACTTTTGACATGATGATTCGCTGGCTGGGCTACGGCTCAAGCCCTGCACTTGCCGATGCGGTGTTGGACACCCTGGACTCCGACCAGAGCAAGCATCGGAGTTTTCAGAGATCCCAGCAGCCGAAAGTAAGTAAGACGTTAAGGGACATCATAGCGATGATGGAATCCAACCTCGAAGACACATTGAGTCCCGAGCAGCTCGCTCAGGTCGTCGGTTTGTCAGTCAGGCAGATTCAGAGGCTATTTAGAGATCAGCTGAACACCACGCCTCAGAAGTACTACTTCCAGCTCAGGATCACCGAAGCTCGCCGGCTCATACAGAACTCAAACGCCTCGATCTTCGATGTGTCGATCGCGTGCGGCTTCGTTTCATGCACCCATTTCAGTAGGTCATACAGTGCCTTTTTCGGGCACCCACCCTCCAAAGAGATCCGCTACGAGATGTAGCCTAGCGACGTAACCATTGCGCGAGGCCCATGATCGTACTCGTGGTATCGCGCCCCTGGGGCACTACCAGATAATAGGCTTCTTTGGGCTTTATCAGAAAATCCGTCAAACGCACCAACTCGCCCGATGCTAACAAATGGTCGAGCATCCGCCCCCAACCCAGCGCAACCCCATGCCCGTGCAGAGCAGCTTGGATCGTATCAGTGTACAGTTGGCAGCGCAGGCGATAACCAAGTTTAGGCGGACTTGCACCTAGCGCGCGGAACCATGTTGGCCATGTCATCCAACCCTCAGTAGTGGCTTCGGCATCAAGTAGATCTGCCGTGTAAAGCGCCTCCAAGGATGAAGGCACTGAATTTCGAGCCAGCCAGGCCGGTGAGCACACCGGAAAGACCTCTTCGTCAAACAAGTGCAGTGCGGTGCCGTCCATCCACCTACCGTTGCCGTACCGCACCATCAAGTCCACATCATGGTTACGCAGATCACCCGTGAACATCTGGGTCGCGAGCCGCAAGCGTATAAACGGCATCGCAGCTTGGAGACCGTTTAGCCGGGGCATAACACGCAGGTGCGAAAAGGTCGCAGTGGTGCTGAGCACCAATTGCTGCTCACCGCAGCCCTCAGAGAGTCGATCAAACACCGCCGCGACCTTCTGCAGCGATTCGGACATCACGGCGAACAAGGCCTGTCCTTCACCGGTAAGGCGAACGCCGCGAGGCATACGTTGAAAAAGCTGAGTCCCGATATTTTCCTCTAGGATTCGAATCTGCTTGCTTACCGCAGCTTGGGTTACGCCTAACTCCCGAGCAGCCAGGGTGATGCTGCTGTTACGGGCTACTGCTTCAAACTCAAGCAGCGCGGTCATCGACGGAATGATCCGCCGATAACCACGCTGAGTGCTGCTTTGCTCTGATGTTTTCATGCAACGTCCCAACAAGCCTCGACGCTCAGCCCGGCGCCGTAGCGAACAGTGGCAGAAAATTTTGCTTTATGACAGAGCTGCCTGCGCTTGCCGTTTGAAAGCCATTTTTAGACCAGGTAGGCACTATTTCTTATTGAAAGTCATAGACTTAAACCGTGTTGAACGCTAACGGCCGCAGGGCTGTGTGAAAACGCAGTCATCACAACGAAAACTGAGAGTCGCGGATATCCCCAGGCCCAGAGATACCAAGACACTCCTGGGCGCACACTGATCCAAGAACGTTGTATGGCCTCAGCGCTGAAGCGCTATGCCGGCTATCCAACCTGAGTGCCGGCACACCTGCATTTTTCGCCCCCCCCCGGCAGAATCGCTTTCGCAGCCAAGCAATGCCTGCTTTTTCAAATAAAGATTGGCATCAATACGCGATCAGTTGTACGACAACATTTCAATGCGTGATAGTATTTTTCGTGCAGCGGACGTTCGATTCGCTGCACCGATGGCACGGACGTCCGCTCATGAAACACGCCACACTCGTGCGTGTTCAAAAACCACGTTAATCAAGGATCTGATTACTCATGGCAAAACCATCAACCTTTACCCCGAGCAAACTGGCCAGCGCCCTGGTCGGCGCCCTTGTGCTGGGCAGCCTGCCTGCGCACGCTGCAGACATTTGGCTGGAGTCGGCCACCACCGGCTGGGCCACTCAGAACGGCGGAACCAAGGGCGGCTCCAAGGCAGCTGCGGCCAACATCTACACGGTAAAGAACGCTGCCGAGTTGAAAACCGCACTCAGTGCGTCGGTGGGTAGCAACGGACGCATCATCAAAATCACCGGGGTGATCGACGTCAGTGAAGGCAAGGCTTATACGACGACTGCTGACATGAAGAAGCGTGGTCGCCTGGACATTCCCGGCAAAACCACCATCGTCGGCACCAGCAGCAATGCTGAGATCCGCGAAGGTTTCTTCTACGCCAAAGAAAACGACGTGATCATTCGCAACCTCACCATAGAGAACCCTTGGGACCCGGAGCCGATCTGGGACGCCGATGATGGCAAGGAAGGTAACTGGAACTCCGAATACGATGGTTTGACCATCGAGGGCGCCAACAACGTGTGGGTTGACCATGTGACCTTCACCGATGGCCGCCGCACCGATGCGCAGAATGGCACCGCCAACGGTCGCCCGAAACAGCACCACGACGGCGCGCTGGACGTGAAGAACGGCGCCAACTACGTGACCATCTCGTACACCGTGTTCAAGTCCCACGAAAAAAACAACCTGATCGGTTCGAGCGACAGCCGCACCACCGATGATGGCAAGCTCAAGGTGACGATCCACAACTCCCTGTTCGAGAACATTTCGGCCCGCGCCCCGCGCGTGCGCTTCGGCCAGGTACACCTGTACAACAACTACCACGTGGGCAGCACCAGCGATAAGGTCTACCCCTTCTCGTACGCGCATGGCGTTGGCAAGAGCTCGAAAATCTTCTCCGAGAACAACGCGTTCGAGATCAATGGCATCAGCAGCTGCGACAAGATCGCCGGCGACTACGGCGGCAGCGTATACCGCGACAGCGGCTCGACCCTAAATGGCAAGACGCTGAGCTGTTCCTGGAACTCGAGCATCGGCTGGACCCCGCCGTACACCTACAAGCCGCTGACGGCAGACAAGGTCGCAGCGGACGTCAAGGCCAAGGCCGGGGCCGGCAAGATCTGACTGACCAGCTATATCCAGCAATGAAAAGCCCTCGGTGACGAGGGCTTTTTCAGTGTACTGCGGCTACTGCACCAACTGGTTGATCTCGATTATCGGTAATAGCACGGCCATCACGATCATCAGCACCACCGCGCCCATCACGACGATCATCAGCGGCTCGAGCAGCGCCGTCATGGCCATGGCCCGACGCTCGATATCACGCGACAAAGTCTGCGCAGCGCGCTCCAGCATCGGCGGCAGAGAACCGGTTTTTTCACCACTGGCAATCAGGTGGATCAGCAGCGGCGGAAAGACATTCTCCACACGCAACGCAGGCGCAAGGTTTACCCCTTCGCGCACCTTCGCCGTGGCGTCACTCACGCTCAAGCTCAGCCGATCATTGGACAGGGTTTGTCGCGCCGCCTCCAGGGCGCGCAACAACGGCACCCCGGCAGCGCCCAGGATCGCCAGGGTCGAGGCGAAACGCGCCGTGTTCAAGCCCAGCACGAAGCGTCCAAGCAAGGGCAAGCGCAGCACCCGGCTGTGCCAGTTCAGGCGCGCCACCGGGTTACGCAAGTACAGCCGCCATGCCACGAAGCTGGCGGTCATGAGTGCGAAACATAGCCCTCCCCAACCCCGTATGAAATCACTGGCATTGAGCATCGCCAGGGTCAACCCCGGCAAGTCCTGGCGAGCCTGGGAAAACGCACTGACCACCTGCGGCACCACATAACTCAGCAGAAAAATCACGATCGCAATCGACACCACACCCACCACGCCCGGGTAGATGAACGCAGTGAGGATCTTGCTGCGCAGGTTGTTGCGCTCTTCGATGTAGTCGGCCAGGCGTTCCATCACTTGCGCGAGGTCGCCGGACTCTTCGCCGGCGCTGATCAAGGCGCGGTAGATCGCCGGAAAATCCCGTGGCCTTGTCGCCAGGGCCTGCGCCAGGCGCATGCCACCGCGCACATCGGCGCGCACCGCGCTCAAGGTCTGAGCGATGTGTTTTTTCTCCGCCTGCTCGACCGTTGCACTCAGTGCAGCTTCCAACGGCAAACTGGCGCCCAGCAGGCTCGCCAGTTGCCGGGTCGCCCAGGCGAGATCGTTGTCGGAAAACCTGGCACTGAACAACGCAGCGTTGCCGGCAGACATGGGATTTTCAAGCTGCACCGAGAGTGCCGTGAGGCCACGGCTGTGCAATATGCCGAACGCCGCGCGCAGGCTTTCGGCTTCGATGTGCCCGGATTCCAACTTGCCGGTGGCGTCGGCGGCCTCGAAACGATAGCGATCCATCAGGTGTCCCGTGTCACACGCAAGATTTCTTCTGGCGAGGTGGCTCCAGCGCGCACCCAGCGTTCACCGTCTTCCCGCAGGCTGAGCATACCCGCTTCGCGAGCGGCGGCACGCAGCGCCAGTTCACCCGCCCCTTGGTGGATCAGCGCACGAATGCCATCGTCGATACAGAACAACTCATGGATGCCGGTGCGGCCGCTGTAGCCGGTGTGGTTGCAGGCGCTACAGCCAACCGGTCGCCAGATACCCTGGTGCACCGGGTCTTGCTGCTTGCAATAGCTGCACAGACGCCGCACCAGCCTTTGCGCCAGCACGCCAAGCATCGAGGATGCCAGCAGGAACGGCTCGACCCCCATGTCGATCAGCCGGTTGACTGCCGATACCGCATCATTGGTGTGCAGGGTGGCCAGCACCAGATGCCCGGTCAACGATGCCTGCACTGCGATTTGCGCGGTTTCAAGGTCGCGGATCTCGCCGATCATGATGATATCCGGGTCCTGACGCAGGATTGCCCGCAAGGCCAGGGCAAAAGTCATGTCGATCTTGGTATTGACTTGGATCTGGCTGATGCCCGGCAGGTCGTACTCCACCGGGTCTTCAACGGTCAGGATGTTGCTGGTGCTGGCGTCCAGGCGTGCGAGGGCCGCGTAGAGGCTGGTGGTCTTTCCGCTGCCGGTGGGCCCGGTCACCAATACGATGCCGTGGGGCTGACGGATCAGGTTGTCCAGCCTGGCCAACACCTGCGCGTCCATGCCGAGGGCTTCCAGTTGCAGGCGCCCGGCCTGTTTGTCGAGCAAGCGCATCACCACCCGTTCACCATGGCCAGTGGGTACCGTCGATACGCGGATATCGACTGGCCTGCCCGCCACCCGCAATGCAATGCGGCCGTCCTGGGGCAGGCGTTTTTCGGCGATGTCCAGTTGCGCCATGATCTTTATTCGTGACACCAGCGCCGCATGCAGGGCCTTACGCGGCGATACCACGTCACGCAGCGTGCCGTCGACACGGTAGCGCACCACGGAATGATTTTCATAAGGTTCAATGTGAATGTCACTGGCCTCGTCACGCGCCGCCTGGGTGAGCAATGCGTTGATCATGCGGATCACCGGAGCACCGTCCTGGGTGTCCAGCAGGTCGGTAATTTCCGGGATGTCCTCCATCAAGCGATCAAGGTCGACTTCGTTTTGTGCCTCGCCGACCACCGCCGCCGCACTTCCGGTATCGGCGTAGGCGGCGGCGAGCAAGCCGTCGAGTTCCTCATCAGGCACCTGCTCAAGCCGCGCCGCGCCGAACTGTCGGCGCACTTCAGTGATCGACCAACCGGGTGTCGATGGGCAAACCGTCAGCACCGCGCCCTCCTCGCCATGGCGCAGCAGGATGCGCTGAGCCTTGGCCCAGGCGTAGGGCAATGCGCTCATTGCAGCGGCACCGCGCGAATCACCGCACGGGGTTGGCTGCTCGCCGCTGACGCCGGCACCCCCACCTCCGATGCGGGTAATTGCGGCGCCTGCATGTCCGGCATCGCCCAACTACGCTGTGGCTGCAACGCGCCCTGGGAGCGACGGATGAAATCGTAGCGGTTCAGGGTGATCGCCCGTCCGCCGGCACTGTCGCGGATGATATAAGGCCGCAGGAACACCATCAGATTGGTCTTGGTGGTGGCCCGACGCTCACTGCGAAAAAAAGCCCCGAGCCCGGGAATGCTCGACAACCAAGGGACCGCCTCGTTGCTCTGGGTGTAGCCGTCTTGCAGCAGGCCGCCGAGCACCATGATCTGTCCGTCGTCGAGCAGGATGCTGGTGTCGATCGCGCGCTTGTTGGTCACCACGCCCGCTGAACTCGCGCTGCTCGATGCCCGCTCGTCGATGCTGCTGACTTCCTGGTAGATGTCGAGCTTGACCGTGCCGCCTTCGGATATCTGTGGGCGGACATTGAGTTTGAGCCCGACTTCCTCGCGCGTCACTGTCTGGAACGGATTGTTGCTGGTACCGCCGCCGCCGGTCACGTAGCTGCCGCTGACGAACGGAATCGTCTGACCGACGAAAATGCTCGCAGCTTCATTATCCAGGGTCAGCAGGTTCGGCGTTGACAGCACGTTGCTGCCGCCTTTGCTCTTGAGGGCCCGGGCCAGCACTTTAAGGTCCAGGACATTGCCGATTCCGGGGATGTTCACCGTGCCGTCGACGTACCCCAGGCTCAAGCCGCCGGGCAGCGCATCGATGTTGGTAAGGCCGCCGGCTCGCACCCCGCTGCCGCCCAGGTTGGCGCCGCTGAACACACCCTTGCCGGCGAGGTCGCCGCTTTGCCACTGCACGCCGAATTCGTTGGCATCGTCCTCGCCAACCTCGACGATCAGGCTCTCGATCACCACCTGTGCGCGGCGCTGGTCCAGCATGTCGATGACTTCCCGCAGGTTGCGGTACAGCGGCTCGGGCGCAGAAATCAGCAGCGTGTTGGTGGTGGCATCGGCCTGGATCGTGGCACCGCCAGCGCTGAAAGCGACACTTTGCTCCTGCGCCTGGGCAGCGGCCAGGCTGCTCGGGTTGCCGTCGCCTTGCCCGTAGGCGCTACCGTTGCCGCTAGTACCTGCGCTGCTCAAGCTCTGGCTGGTGCCGTTTTGGCCCCCCTGCCCGCTAATGTTGCCGCCCATTGCGCTCAGCAGCGAACGCCCGCTATCAGCGGCGGCGTTGTCGCTCTCACCGGTAAGCAAGCCGCGTAATGCCTGGGCCAGCTTCGCCGCTTGGGCGTTACGCAGGTACACCACATGCAGGTTGCCTGGATTGCTCTGGGCGTTGTCGAGTTTGTACACCAGGTTTCGCGCAAGCTCGGTGCGCTCAGGGCTACCGGCACGGATGATGATCGAGTTCGAGCGTGGGTCGCCCACCAGCGAAATCTTCTGGGTCGGGTCGCCGCCCGGCTGCTCCAGCAGTTGCGCGACCATGCTGGCGATATCCACCGCAATGCCGTTCTGAAGCGGCACTACATCGGTATCGATGGCGCTGGGACTGTCGATGTTGTCGAGCAGTTGGGCCACGCGTGCCAGGTTGTCGGCGTAGTCGGTGATGACCAGGGTGTTGTTGCCGGGATAGGCGTTGATCGGGTTGTTCGGCGAAACGATCGGGCGCAGCACAGGGATCAGGTTCACTGCGTTTTCATACTGCAAGCGAAAGGTGCGTGTGAGCATGCCATTGGCAGCCGGGCGGTCGGCACTATACACCGGCCCACCCAGTAACTTCGCATCGGCCTCTGGTAGCACATGTGCCACACCGCCGACGTCGACCACGCTGAACCCCTGCATGCGCAGGGCCGCCAGCAACATGTCGTAGGCCTGATGGGCCGGCACTTCGTTGTCGGACACCAAGGTTAGCGAACCGGTCACGCGAGGGTCGACCAGAAACTGTCGGCCAGTGGCGCGCGACAACCCGCGCACCACCGCCTGAATGTCGGCATCGACGAAATTCAGGCTCACAGGCTGGCTACCCAGGGGGTTGACCGGCGCAGCGCTGTTGGCACTTGCGCCGCCCCGATGCTGCGCAGCGACGGCGATGCGCTGCGGCCGCGCCTGCCGCTCGATCTGAGCCTGGGCACGTTGGCGCTCCAGTAATACATCGCCGCTGCGCTGGGTATTGGCCAGAGGCCGACCGAGTTCACTGTCAACCAGCAGGGGGGGCGGGTTTGGCGGCGTTTGCGTACTGCAGGCGCTCAGCGCCAACAACAGTAACGGCGCAGCGCGGCGCGCATGATTGGAACCTGACCACTTCATGAAGCTTCCTTAGCGTCTCGCGCCTGATCCATGCGGACAGTTCCCGACAGAGTGCCTGCCCTATCATCGGTCTCGGCTTCGCTTGCACGCTGCAATCGGGCCTCGACCACGTACAGAGAAAATTGCCTTGGGTTGATTATCAGCCAGCCGATGACCACGTCGGCCTGAGCCGCCTCAAACGTCAACTGCCAGCCGCTCTGCATGGGCGTCAATTGGTAGTACCCGGCCAGGCCGCGCGCATCCAGGCTTTGACGCAGGGCCGCTTCGAGCGACTGGCCGGCGCTCGACACCGGCACCTCACGCAGCAACTGCTCGAGCGCCTGGGATTGCCCACGCAGCTTTGCAGTTTCAACCTGCCAGTACTCGATTTTCTGCAAGGGTGGCTGAATCAGGACCAGCCAGCTGAACAGCCCCATCAGCAGCAGCGCAGTCCCCACAAGCATGCGTCTTTCACGCGGGGCCAAGCCCCGCCAAACGGCAAGGGCGCGGGCCTTGAATTGCAGCCACTGGCCACGCCAGCGGTGCAGGGAATGCTTACTCGTCATCGCTTGCAGCACCGTCGTCGGGGTCACGGGGTTCACCATCGGCCGCGCGCAGGCGCCAGCCTGTCGGCGTTGCCCGAACGGCGATGCCGACCTGGGCCAGGGTGGCTTGCCAGGCGTCATCTGCAGTGTGTTGCCGCGTATCGGCGGACAAGCTCAGGTTCAGCTCTGCGTCTTTAAATGCCAGTGCCTGCACATTCCCGACCATAAACGGCATCGCACTGGCAGCTTGCAGCACCAGGCCGGCAAAGCGCTGGGTAGCATCGCTACCGGTAGGGTTCTGCCGGGCACTCAATTGCTGACGAGCTTGCTGCAGTGGATTGAGGACCACAGGCAATTCGGGAAACGCCTGTTTGACCCGCTGGCTCATGTGCAATTTAAGTTGCTGGCCTTCGCTGGCTTGGCGCGCGGCATACAGGTTCAGGCCCAACAACCACACGCCGATTGCCAACGCGCAACAGGCCAGCGCCCCGCCCCAACCTGTTTGCGGCGCTGATGCCTGGCCAACACCACCATGCAGCCCCCACGCAGGTAAAGCGGCAGCCCATCGTTGCTGCGCCGGTTGTGCATCGGGCAGCGCTGCGGGTGCGCCGTCACCGAACCAGACCAAGCGGCTGCCATTGGCCGCCAGCGCGTCCAGACGCTGCTGAACCTGTGGCTCAACCACGCCTTGCTCCAGGCTGTGGCGCAGCAGCAAATGCCCCTCCAGCACACAGGCGCTAATGTGTCCAGGCGGTGGTACCGGCAGGCCATAGGGCGCAGGATAAAGCCCCCGCAGCTTCAAACGGTGGCGGCTCAACACAGCACCGAAACGCTGTAAAACCGCAGTCGGTAGCCAACTGAGAAATACCTGCCCATTGGGATCTGCGGGGCTATGCGCGACGTGCATCTGCTCGATACGGCCAAGGGTCAACGCCTGCGCCGCGCAGGCCACTGCCGCCTTGGTCTTGGCGGCCGACAGCGGTGGCAACTGCACGTGGGTAAGCACGCTGTCGGTTGGGTGAAGAAAGCACACCACACTCTGCGTTTGAGCCGTCTGCCCGAGCAACGCCAGCGTACTGACGCCGGCCTGGCTGACGCGACCATCGCGGTCCAGGCGTGCGAATTCAAGCTCGGTGTCCACTGTCAGGCTTTCCAGCGGCGGCAACGCAATACGCACACTCATAGGCCCAGCCTCGACCAGATCACCTTGGGCAAGTCGTTCTCCCGGCGATACAGCAATGCGTCCAGGCTGACCCGGCGCGTGTCACGACGGGCGTAACCGCGCAGCAGAAACCATTCGCTGGTGATACCGACATCAAGATCGTCGACGCTCAAATGCGGTGCACGCAAGCGATTGAGAAAGTCGCCGCGATTGATGAACCACTGGCCGCGATCACGCTCTGCGACCAGAGCCTGCGCCTGGGGCAGCGATAATTCGGGCACCACCGCCGCCAGTACCTCGGCACTGGCGGTATTGCCGTTGACCCCGGTACTGACCGGAATAATGCTCACATGGGGTGTCAGGCGCGCCAGCACACGTTCATTGACACCCTTGATACCGCGAAGGTCGTCGAGGCTTAGCAGCATTGGCCGGGTCGCCGGTAGGGGCTTGGCGTTGGCGCCTGGTGAGGTCGAACGGCCGCTGTCATAGCGGTTTTGCGCTGCGCCTTGTGGGCTCAGCTGCTGCGGATAAGCGCTAATGACACGCTGACTGATACGTTGCGCAACGCCGGCATCAATGCCAAGCATGGCGCACAGCCGCTCGAAACTGCGCAGTTCCCTGGCGTTGACACGCTCGCCGGCGATCAGGTTACGCAGGTTGAATTTGCCTTGCTGGTCCTCCAGCCGCCCGGCAAAACCTGCCTGTGCCAGGCCACTGTAGATCGGTTGCGCCCACGCCTGGTCAAGCCGTGTTGAGGCTTGCTGGCGCCGCGCATCCCACAGCAGTTGCCGGCTGGTTTCGAGGCCGCCAAGCAGCACCGCAGCGCCTTGCTGACGGGCCTGTTCGGCCTCCAACGAGCGGGTCAATACGCTCTGGCGGGTAAGCATGCCAGCGGCCATGACCGCCACCACAGCAGCGATCAGCAAGGCGCTGATAATGGCCATGCCGTGCTGTTTGGCGCGTTTGGGCAACGAGTACTGCATGGCAGCGCTCAGAGCTGCCAGGAGCCTATATCGGCGTTCACGCCGTCGCCATCGGGTTGCCCGTCTGCGCCGAGGGAGAAGATGTCGACTTCACCGTTGGCACCTGGATTCAGGTAATGGTAAGGACGCCCCCACGGGTCATTGGGCAAGCGCTCCAGGTAGGCGCGCCAGTTGCTGTTTTTGGCATCTGCCGGGCGCTCCACCAACACCTTGAGCCCCTGGTTCATGCTCGGGTAACTGCCGTGATCGAGGCGATAGAGCTTGAGTGCCTGCATCAGGCCAGCGACATCTTGTTTGGCCGCCGTGGCCCTGGCTTGGTCTGGACGGTCGAGCACCTTGGGTACGACCATCGCTGCAAGTATGCCGAGAATCACCACCACCACCATGATTTCGATCAGGGTGAAGCCCTGCTGGCCACGGCCACCAGCAGACTGAAACTTGACGCGTGCGACATCCATCTCAACCATCCTTGGCTAGTTTGCAATTCGGCGCGCAGTGTAACAAATGAACGAAACGCTGTATCGACAAAACTCACCACTGCGCTGGGTCTTTTACGTGTTTGCGAGTGTTATCCTGCACCCCGGTTTTCGCTGAAGAGCCAACCATGGAGATATCGCGCAAGGAGCAAGGTTTTACGCTGATCGAGGTGCTGGTGGCCTTGGCGATCATTGCTGTGGCCATGTCGGCCGCCGTGCGTGTTGCGGGCCTGATGACCCAGAGCAATGCACTGCTGCGTGACCGGTCACTGGCACTGCTGGCAGCGCAGGGCCGGCTGGCCGAACTGCGCCTGGAAGGCCTGCTTACACCGGGGCACAAAGCCTTCGAATGCAATCAGGGGCGCCTGCAACTGCGCTGCGAGCAAGTGATCGTCGCGGGCGCAGCCACACGGCTGATGCGCGTCACACTGCTGGTCTGGGATCGCGAACGCGAAGCGCCGCCGCTGGCGCGGCTCGAGACGCTGCTCGTCCAGCCCCAGGACGCCGGCGAATGACTGGGTTCAGGGCGGGGTCAAGCGTGGCATCGACGGGGCGGCGGGCAGCGTGTTGACCTTCAACCGAGACCGCTCACTGCCGCGCTCGATCACCACGTTGTCGCGTTCGATCGCCACCAGACGCACACCTTGGGTGAGGCGCTCACCCAGTAGAAAAGCGCGCGGCGGCGCGCCGTTGAGACTCAAGATCGCGACTGCGCCTTGGGCAACGCTCATCACCCCTGAAACCTTGATATCCAGCGCTGCAGGTCGGTTGGAAAACCACTGCAATGCGGGGCTTTCGAGTGTCGCGGCGGCCTCTTCGCGCACGGGCGGCGGTGCACTGGATTGGGCCGACGTCAGCAGCAGGGATGACCACATCAACACGCCCGCCAGCGTCGCCAACAATGCCACCGCCTGCACACAGCGCACAGGTGATAACCGAAAGAGCAATGCCAAGACAAAACCTCCTTGTTGTCCTGTCGCGCAGTCTACAGGACAACGCTCGGTCTTTTCTCCATGGCATCGGAGCGTTGCGTTATGAAAAAGGCCAGGCAACACGGCTTTACCCTGATCGAGCTGATGGTGGTGCTTGTCATCATCGGCATCGCCAGTGCGGCGGTCGGCCTGAGTATCAAGCCCGACCCGCTGCAACTGCTGCGCCAAGACGCCAACCGCCTGCTGCAACTGCTGCAGGTTGCCCAGGCCGAAGCCTTGGCTGACGGGCGCCCGATCACCTGGCTTGCGGATAGCAAAGGTTTTCGCTTTAGCCGCCGCAATGAACAAGGTACGGGCTTCGATCAGTTTCACAGCGACCCGCAGTTGCATCCTCGGACGTGGGACACGCCGACGGTTCAGGTGCGCGTTATACCCAAACAGCGGGTGGTACTCAACGCCGAGTGGTTCGATACGTCGATTCAGTTGCAGCTTTCGGACGGTCAGCACAGCATCTCGGTGTTGCGGACCGCGGCCGGAACATTTCGCCTGCAGGCCACACCATGAAGCGCCGACAGCAAGGTTTTACGCTGATTGAAGTGATGGTGGCGATCATGTTGATGGCCATTGTCAGCCTGATCGCCTGGCGCGGCCTCGACAGCGTGAGCCGTGCCGACCAGCATCTGCAGGCAAGCACCGAACGCACCCAGGCGCTACTGCGCGCCCTCAACCAGCTGGAACGCGACCTGGCCCTGCGGGCCAGCATTCAATTGCACGCGCCTGACCTTGCCAGGCGCGGGGCCGAAGCGGCACAAACACCGCCGGCGGTCAGCGTGCGCAACGCAGACAATGAGTTTCGCCTGGATGTGATCCGCAGCGCTGCCGAATCGGCAGATGGTTTGCAACGGGTACGTTGGTGGCTGAAGGGCCAGACCCTCTACCGTGCAGCAGCGCCAGCGCGCAGCCGCTACCCGCTTGCCGCACTGGGCGACGGCGTGGCCGTACTTGACGGTGTGAGTGACTTGCAGGTGCGCGTCTGGGAGCCTGGCCAGGGCTGGCGACAGCTAAGCGGCAATCGCAAGGACGAGCCCTTGGGCCTGGAGATCACCCTGACCCGCCAGACGCCACAGGGAGCAGAACATTATCGGCAAGTAGTAGGCCCACTCTAGGGAAACGCCGAGCAAGTTGCCTTGAACGCGCAATGGGCGGCGTTTTGACGCTGTTCAATCCATTCTCAGCCTTCAATCGGTTCAAAACCAGGGATTTGCCTTTGTTCTTGCGCGCTATGGCGCACCGCTCTCAGCGCAGGTCAGATGACCTGCGCTGACTTGACCGGAGAATCCCTAAGCACCCGATTTCAATGGTCGTTATTTCAAAATCTGTTGACCGCCGACGAGAACGACGCTCAGCGACGCGCCCGACGCGCAGCAGGTGCTCCACGCGGCAACATGCGCAATGCCAAGTCACGACGGGCGAGCAAATCCACCAGATGTTGTACCTGCGGGCGCATGGCCTGGGCATACAGCGTACGCAATTGCCCTATCTCCAGCCCGCTCACCTCCACCAGCCACCGGCTCACCGGCGCCGGGCATGGCCTGCCTTGCAGTGCGCGGTGCATGTACGGCAAGGCCATACGCATGTGCGGGTGACAACGCTGCACGAACCGCTCAAGGCCAGCACCCTGCGCTCCGAAGGGAGCGAATGCCTGGCACACCAACTGCTCCGAGCCCAGCCCGTAGGCGTCCAGCCAACGTTCCTTGGCGTCGTCCTGCAATGCTTGCCCTTGGGGCCACTGCGCCGCGTGACGGGCAAAGCGCTTAAGCACCGCCTGGCAGCCGCGCCGATAGCCGCGTTGCTCGACGAACTGTGAGCGCAAACCCTGCAAGTGCGCCAGCGCCAAAGGGTCGAAAAGACCCGCTGGGCCCTGCACTTCACAAGGCAATGCCCCTTCGCGCCCCAACATGCGCTCCAACGACGCCCATTCGCCAGGGTGGTGCAGCAACTCGTCCAAGGCCACGACCTGCATGGCCTTCGCACCGGGGCGCAGGTACCTGGACGGCTGCTGATGCGCCAGGGCGAGCACCCCATGCAATTGCATAAGTCCCTCAGCCAGCACCCCCACCCCATGCGGCAGGACGCCGGGGGAAACCTCGGTCACCGCGCGCAGGCAGCGCCGCCCCCACGCCATCAAGCGTCGGCGCTGCCTGGGCGGTACCACGGTCACCAAGGCATCCACGCCAGCACCGAAGGACTGCGCCTGGTCGAGCACACAAGCCAGCTCCAGATAGGCGCGGGCGCCCAGCAACACGTCAGGCTCGGCCTGGCTCAGGTGCCCGAACAGTAACCAGGCATTACGTGCGCTGTCGCGCTGTTCGCTGCCCGCTACCGCACGCGCGCTATAGCGCCCGACGCATCCGGCATCGGCGCGCAGCAGTTCGACCCGCGGATCATCATGCAGGAACAGTGCACCGAAACAACGGTCGTGGCATGCCAGCGTGGCGCTATCCAGGCCAGGCGCACGCGCTACCAGGACGCGCAGGTGGAAAGTCGTGTTGTAGCGCTGCGCCAGGGACAGTTGCACGGCACGCAGACACGCCAGCAGGTGCGCACTGCGTTTGTCGGCGCCGTGCAGCAGCAGGATGTGGAACTGACCAATCTGTCCTGAGCCTCCGGCGATCAGCAGCAATCGTTGCGCCAACAACTGCAACGACGCCCGCTGCGCCTGGTTCATGTGCGCCAACAGACGTTGCAAGACCTGTTGATAAATGTTGTGCATGGCCTGGTCATGGGTAGTTTGGCTCATGAGATCACTCCACCTTCCTGGTTTGGTTAGACCGAAGGCAAGAGTTTGACAGATGAAGTTAAAACCAAACTTGAAGGAAATTTCCCAAAATCACGAAGGATAAATAGACTTTTCTCCAGGCATACCGGATTTCGCTGCCGCGTCCAACGAAAAAGCCCGAGGCGAGACTCGGGCTTTCGATCAAGTGATTACAGCTGACTCAGCGCGAGGCCATGTCCAGCACCAACCGGCCCCCGCAGGGGCACTCGTCCATGTGCCGATGCGCATCCACCACCTTGTCGAACGGATAGACCTTGCTGATCTGTGGGGTGAGCAACTGATCGGCGGTGAACTGATTGATATCGCGCAATGCGCGCTGCAGGGCGACCTGATCCTGGGCGATGCCCAACTCGGGCTTGCCGGTGAAATTACCGATGCAGTGCACATGGAACTGGATGTTCTTCTGAAACGCCGCACAGGCCGGGAACGGCGTCTGGTTGCCGCCCTGAAGGCCGTACAGCACCAGACTACCGCGCGGCGCCAGCACATCGCCCAACAGCGACATCTGCGGCCCACCCATGCCATCGAGCACCATGTCGACACCACGCCCCTCGGTGTACTTGCCGACCTGCATCAACAGATCCTGCTCTTCGGTGACGATGACCTTCTCGGCCCCCAGGCCCAGCAGGTATTCGCGCTGCTCCGGCTCCTTGGTGGCAGCGAATACCCGCAGCCCCAGCGCCTTGCCCAATTGCACGAAGGCTGGCCCCGCACAATGGCTTGCATCGGTGATCAGCGCTGTTTGCCCGGACTTGGCCCGTGCCAGGTCAACGTAGGCAAAGTAGGCGATCAGCAGCGGCGTGTAGTGCACGCTGGCTTCGAGCGGGGTGAGCACATCGGGGTAGCGGGTGATGGCGGTACGCGGCAACACGATCACATCGCCGTACACCGGATGGTCGTTGGCACTGGTGGCCGGGAAACTGGCCACGCGATCACCCACTGCAATATCGTCCACACCTTCGCCGACCGCCGTGACCACACCTGCCATCTCGTGGCCGATACCCGCTGGCAGACGCGCCTGGGAGGGGGCCAGATTCTGCCGCCAGAGCACGTCATACCAACTCACGCCAATGGCCTCGACGCGAATCTGCAGCTCGCCGGCAGCCGGTGACGGCTCGGGCTGCTCTTCGCAGCGCAACACGTCGGCCTGGCCGAATTTGTGGAAACGGATCATGCGGGACATCGCATACCTCGCCTTTGTGAATCTCGTATTACCACGGACTTTATCCGGGCTTTGAGCATTGGACCATCAGTGGGCGTTAATAGTCGACATGCCTGTCATTGATTGGGCCCCGGACAATTCTGTGTATTGGCCCCCGGAAATCGGTGCAGGGTAACAGCCTTTGCCCGTAAGATTCACCCCTGCCCCCTTCAACTGGCGAGCCGCATCGAATGAATCGTAACGACTTGCGTCGTGTAGACCTCAACCTGTTGATCGTGTTCGAAACCCTCATGCACGAGCGTAGCGTTACCCGCGCCGCCGAGAAACTGTTCCTCGGCCAACCGGCGATCAGTGCCGCGCTGTCGCGCCTGCGCAACCTGTTCGACGACCCGCTGTTCGTACGCACCGGCCGCAGCATGGAACCCTCGGCAAGGGCGCACGAGATCTTCGCATTGCTGTCGCCGGCCCTGGACTCGATCTCCACGGCCGTCAGCCGTGCTGCGGAATTCGACCCCGCCACCAGCACTTCGGTGTTTCGCGTCGGCCTGTCGGACGACGCCGAGTTCGCCTTGCTGCCGCAGTTGCTCAAGCGTATTCGTGCCGAAGCCCCCGGTATCGTGCTGGTGGTACGCCGAGTCAACTACCTGCTGATGCCTGCCCTGCTCGCCTCGGGCGAGATTTCGGTGGGTGTGAGCTACACCAGCGACCTGCCAGCCAACGCCAAACGCAAGGTGCTGCGGCGCAGCAAGCCGAAGTTACTACGTGCCGACAGCGTGCCCGGCAGTATTACCTTGGATGATTTCTGCGCCCGCCCGCACGCCTTGGTGTCGTTCGCGGGCGACCTGTCAGGGTTCATCGACGAAGCGCTCGAGGCAATCGGCCGTAAACGCCATGTGGTGCTGGCGGTCCCCCAGTTCAACGGACTCGGCAGCTTGCTGGCCGGTACCGATATCGTCGCCACGGTGCCGGACTACACAGCCGATGCACTGACCGCGGCGGGTGGTTTGAGGGCTGAGGAGCTACCGATGGAAGTACGTAGTTTCGAGCTGCACATGGCGTGGCGCGGAGCGCAGGACAACGACCCGGCAGAGCGCTGGTTGCGCTCGCGGATTCAGATGTTCTTTGGGGATCCCGATAGCTTGTGACTGACTTCCACTGGTATCCATAAATCCCAATAAAATTAGCATCTTAATTACAATTCAAGTCCAATGCCGTCCGTCGTATTCCGCCCATTTCCAACGCGTCTGCGGGTATATTTTTTTGGGTACTTTTTCTGTTTCGAAAAAAAGTACCCGCACATGACGACTTCCCTCCCTACGCCTGGACTGCGGCGAAAACTCAGCGATGCGTTCCTGCGCGCCATTGCCGAACCCAGCAAGTACGCTGACGGCGAGGTGCCCGGTCTGTACCTTCATGTCTAGGCCTCGCAGAAGTCGAACAAGCCTGCTGCTAAATATTGGCGGATGAGGTATCGCCTGCATGGTAAGGAGAACGTGTACGCAATCGGCCGTTATCCCGACATTGGCTTGAAAGACGCCCGCGACCTGGCCCGAGCCGCGCGCCAGAACGTATCCAATCTCGTCGCCCCATTGAAGGCCAAACGCAAGAAAATCGCCGAGCAGTTACTCAACGAAGAGCGCACATTCAGTTACGTGGCCGAACAATGGCTGGCCTTCAAATCGCACGACCTTGTGAGCAAATCCCTCGCGGGCTTTCGCGGCGCTTTGAACAACCACATCCTACCCACAATCGGCAGCATCCCTGTCAGCGAGATCAAGCTAGATCACATCATCGAAATCATCGCTACCCTGCGCCGCGCATGCACACTGGCCATGGCAAAGAGAGTGCGTACCATCATACGGGCCGTGCTCGGTTTCGCCGAAGGCCGTGGTTGGGTGGGACGCAACGCGGCGCTCCGAAACAAGACACAAGTGTAGAGATAATTGCGAATAAACAAGCTACAGCGTTGCGGTATGCTAAATCGCAGGAAAGTGAGCAATGGTCAGCCCATTGGCAACGGCACTAGCTTCAAGCTTTTCACGCTCTGCGCCCAGAAGGGCATAGGCGGCTTGCAGCGTGGTGATCTTCGCTTGAATGTCGGCCATCTTGCTGGCCACCAACATCGCGCCTTGGGCGCAATCGATCGTATTGCCCCGCTTGGCCGCAAGGATGTCGCCGATCTCGGCAAGTGAAAAACCGCCGCTCTGGGCACTTTGAATAAATGCCAGATCACCCACGGTCTGGTCGCTGTAGCTGCGGTAGTTATTGGCTTGGCGATGGGCCACAATAAGCCCGAGTTGCTCGTAATAGCGCAATGTATGGCGGCCGACTCCACTCCGGCGCTCCAACTCTCCAACATTCACAGTAAAACTCCTTGACTGTAGAGTACGCTCTACACCTTAGCCTGCGCCGATCATTCAGACAAGGATTCAGATATGAGCGTGGAATGTTTCGTCACAGGCGGCAGTGGGTTTGTGGGTCAACATTTGCTGGCCCGTCTTACTGCGGGAAGGCACAAGACCTGGGTGCTCATGCGCACCCCTGAAAATATCGGACGCCTCAAAGAGCAAGTCGGGCAACTGGGAGGTAACCCTGCATATATCCATGCAGTTGAGGGAGATATCAGCAGGGATGGGCTTGGACTCAGCGAAGCAGACAGGCAATGCGTATCTTCGGCGGCTGTGGTCTTCCACCTCGCTGCACAGTTTACTTGGGGCCTGACAATGGAGCAGGCCCGCTCAGTCAATGTCCAAGGGGCGCTTAACGTCGCCAGGCTCGCAGCGAGCCAGCGCATGCGCTTGCTGATGGTGGGCGGCTATATGCTGCAGAACCTTAGGCATCTTGCAAGTATCGGGGTTGATAACGAGCACCCTGAAAACACCCATTGGCCTGCAGTCTACGGCCGTGTGGGTGGCTACGAAGGTAGCAAGCTGGAGTCCCATTTCGCCGTCATCCGTTACATGCAGGAGGTAGGCGCAGATTACGCGATCGTTCATCCAGCTACGGTGTGTGGTCACAGCGAGAGTGGGCACATCCCTGAAGGACAACCTCTGGTAGATCTGATTCGAAATCTGGCACTGGGCCGGTTCAAGGCTGTTCCTGGCTCCGTCAGGCACTGGTTGCCATTGGTCAGCGTCGATTACCTGGTAAAGATGATAACTTGCGTGGCGTTCGACCCGTCAATGGCCAACCGGCAAGTGCTGGCGCTGTATGAGCACACCCCTAACCTGCAGGGTATGCTCGAGCAATTGGCACAAACGCTGGATATAAAGGCCCCCCGCCGCCATGTACCCATAGGGTTGTTGAAGTGGCTATTGGCAGTTCCCGGCCTGGCCACCCGATTGTCGATCAGCGCCGAGTCACTGAACTTCATCCAGACGCAGCGCTTCGACATGAGTGACAGCCAGCAACTGGAACTCAAGTATCAGCTGGCACATCCCGACATGGCGCGAACGTTGGAAAAGACCGTGCGCTATGTCCAGGGTTACTTGCACAATCGTCATGCTGACACTTCTAAAAACCTTGCGGGAAGATAAAAAACGGTGCCTGAAAGAGCGCGTAATCCTGTAGAACACTCCAGCAGCTTCGGTGTTAAATTACTGCACATGAACCAGATGGTTACTTTCTGACCGTCTGGTTAGTTAAAGCGTGTCGACGCTCCACTTGGTTTTTAGGGAAAAAGGCGTGTGAATTGACGTGAAGCGTGACATCCACCTCGTTGTGCTACTGCTATCGGTCATCGGTTGCTCTCTCGCTTCGTTAATGCTGTGGAAGGTCATGGCCTCTCGCGAGCGTGCCCTGGAAGAGATCAACATCCATGGCCTGAACTTGACCCAGGCACTGTCCACCTATTCGGAAGGTATCGTCCGGCAGAGCTCGATGCTGCTGCTCGGCCTGGTCGAGCGCCTGGAAACCGAGGGCGCTGGGCCTGCGCAGATCGAACGTCTGGATCAACTGGTCAAGCGCCAGCGACCATTGATGCCGCCAATGAGCGGCATCGTGATTTACGCCAAGGACGGCAGCTGGCTGATGTCGTCCAACCAGCCGACCCCCGTCGGTGCCAACAGCGGCGATCGAGCCTTTTTCATCCACCACCGTGACGACTCATCCCGCGCCCCCTTCATCGGCCTGCCGATCCGTAGCCGCGTCAACCAGGAATGGGTGATCACCATCAGCCGGCGATTCAACGATAACCACGGCGAGTTCGCCGGCGTTGTCGCCATGACGCTTGGCGTGGAGAACTTCCTGCAGCTTTTCGGCAAACTGGATGTCGGCCATGACGGTGCCATCGGGCTGGCCTATACCGATGGTTCCATGCTGGTGCGCTATCCGTTTCGGGAACAGGACATGGGGCGCAACTTTTCGAAGTCGCCAATCTTTACCAAGTATCTCGTTGACCAGTCAGCGGGCACCGCATCGTTCACCTCCAGCCTGGACGGCGTGAAGCGCCTCTATGCGTTTCGCAAGAGCGACAAGCTCCCCCTGGTGACAACGGTCGCGCTGGGCGAGCAGGAAGCACTCTCGGCCTGGCGGCTCGAAGCGCTGCTGTCGTCGCTGGTGGTCGCGGCGCTGCTGGCATTGACCGGAGCCATTGGCTGGCTGCTGATTCGCGCCATGAACCGGCGAAGCGCGGTTGAAAGCGAGCTTCGACTGACCCAACAGCAGTTGCTTGACAGCAACCAGCAGCTCGAAAGCCTGGCGATGCACGATGCGCTGACCGGGCTTGCCAACCGGCGCTGTTTTGACGCGGCGCTGACCCAGGAAATCCGCACGGCCCATCGAAACGGCACCATGCTGGCTTTGCTGATGATCGACATCGATCATTTCAAACGCTACAACGACACCTACGGGCATCCGGCTGGCGACGCCTGCCTGCAGCAGATGGCTGCCCTGCTCTCTTCCTGCATCCGCCGCCCTAGCGACCTGCTGGCACGCTACGGGGGTGAGGAACTGGCCGTGGTCTTGCCCGATACCGACACCGACGGAGCGGCCGTAGTCGCCAGGCTGATGCTCGAGCGCCTAGCCTTGCAACCTATCCCTCACAAAGGCAGCCCTTTCGGGCATGTGACCGCCAGTATCGGCATCGCCTGCGCCGATGGAGCGGCCCTCGAAAGCCCGCCATCGCTGATTGAACGCGCCGACCGGGCGCTCTATATCGCCAAGCAGGAAGGCCGCTATCGTCTGCATGTCGAGCGGGCGAAGGCATAAAGCCAATAACAAGGAATGTACAAGTGCGCCATCGCTGTGATGTGCTCGGATTCGGGAAGCGTTAGAAACGCTCGCTGCAGCACTGGAGGACGGCGTGAGGATCAGCCGGCACAGAGCCCCACAAACACTTCCCCATTTGAGCAACCTCCACCGCAGTGAAGCAGTGAAAACGTTGCTAAGGATATTTGCCTGCGTTGAGTTGCCCTTCGCCTGCGATCCACTACAATCCCCACCCTGGAGCGCATCGGGATGACGAGCTGCATTCGATATTGGCCGCAGTTGCGGTGTAGCGCTTCGGCGTCGTAGCCCTTGTCAGCAAACAACCATTTGCAGCGTTTTCGCGGGCGGCCACGTTGGCTTAATGGAATGCTGAAGTCGTTAAGCAATGGCTGGGCATAGCTGATGTCACTGGCTTGACCGCTAGAGAGGATCGATTAGGCCTTGCTCATTCAGTCTCAGGTGCAAGCGTTTGAGCATCTGATCGAATGCCCCCTGATTTCGCCAGCCGCGAAACCTTTGATACATCATTGACCATTGGGTCAAGCGCTCCGGCTTATCTCCCATGCAGCACCCGAGCAGAGTACCCAGAGCACGCCATCGAGCATAAGACCATCGTTCAGGCGCGGTCGCCCTCGACCATGAGTTTCGATGAAGAGATCGGCGACCACACCCCGGGTCTCATCCGAGATTTCGTAACGCTTTGCCATCACAGAATTCCTTTCCGTAGAAGGCCGGGAATCCTACAGAATCTCAGCTTCAGAAGGGCCGATTGGGTTTCTCGGGATTTCGTACAGAACCTAGGTCACCTGGTTGAAACGACGTACCTCTGATTGTGCCAGAACAGCCACTCAGCGACGACCAGCAGGCCTGGCAGCTACGTGGCCATCGCGGTTCTGACTGGCTGAAGTTCTGCAGAGTGCTGACCCAGAGACTCGCGAATGATTGCCATATGCCACCATCCAAATCAGAATACCCCAAAAGGAGATTTGGTCAGGTTATGTCGATCATAGAAAGGATGCCGTTACGTGCCTTATGCGCGGGGAAGATCCAGACCCAACGCGTGTCCGTTCTGGGTCAGGCACCGAAGCTTGCCTCATCCTGCACGGGGGTAGATCGTTCCCTTCTCACTACCGAGCGTCGCACCTCCTCTCCTCTGCCCAAAATTACCGATAGCCAGAACATATTGTCCGTGCGGGGCCACTGCCCTGACTGTTGGGCGTTCTCGGATCCTACCCAGACCGCCTCCTGTGCCGGCATCGTTTCAACGCGCTCACCGGACACCATCCAGCTTTTCACTCGCAAGACGTGGTGGCTTCGTGGGCAATCTCTTGCTTCAATGCCTACCGCCACTCAGACAGTAATCAACCACCACACATCAGGCGTTGCTTGCGGCGTGCGAAACCGCAGCAGAAGGCGATCGAGCTACTCGGTTCTGCCTGCATCAAGCGACCGACTCGATTTCGCCCACAGATCTCTCCTAGCTCTCGCAGGTCATCGTGAATCTTGCGATAGCCATACACGCCGCCGCTTTCTAACCAGGCCTGCTTGATCAAGCCAAGCAGGCGCTGATCTTCTTTGGCTCGGGCAGATTGAGGCTCGGCCAGCCAAGCGTAGTAGCCGCTGGGATGCACCTTGAGGGTTTGGCAAAGGCGACGCACTGGGTAATCCGTCGAGTGCTTGTTGATGAAGGCGTACTTCAGCCGCACGCCTTGGCAAAGTACGCGGCGGCCTTCTTTAATATGTCTCGCTCTTCTGTCACCCGCTTGAGTTCAGCGCGCAGCTTGCGCAGTTCAGCCTGCTGATCATTGTCTTGCTGACGCTGCTCTTGGGGCTTGCTGTAGACCTTGATCCAGGCGTAAAGGCTGTGCACGGACATGCCCAGGCGCTGGGCGACCTCGGCAACAGGTTTGCCTTTTTCGGTCACTTGCTTGACCGCTTCGATCTTGAATTCTTCGGGGTAACGCTGACGACTCATGGCACCTCCTATTTGGGCCTCATTATGAGGCTTGGAGGTGTCTACGAAACCAGGGGCGATTCATTCGTAACCAGCGGCCTAGAGCCATATCCAAATGTTCTTTGGCGATCCCGATAGCTTGTGACGGGCCGCTACTGCCCCCATAAATCAAAAAAATCAGTGGCTTAGTTGGTTTAGACGTTCCCGGACGGTTGTCGTCCTGCACGTATTAACAGCCTGGCAACTGTCTCTGCCGTACCTTTTTGAATGAGGCCGATAATTTTCTCGATCCCAGCGTCGAAGCACCGGTACGCTGGGTCAACGCACGTACCTCGTCAGCGAGCACTGCAAAATCCCCTACGCGCATTACCGGCACGAGCAGCCTCGATGGCCGCATTGAGCGCCAGCAGATTGGTTTGCTCAGCCACCCACTGAATAACGTCCAATACCCGGCTTAAGTAGTCCCCAGCGATGCCTTGGCAACTTCAGACGCGCATACCGCGTTACTGGCAACTTCATCAACAGCCGCACTCATTTCCGTCACAGCCGCAACGGCATGCTCGATTTCGATGCGTTGTTGGCCACCATCTTAGCGAGTTGTCCAGATCCGCCAACGTGTTGCACAACCTGCTGGCTTGCCGCCCAGGCTAACCTCCCTCAACGCCAGTCACCCCAACTGAGCCGATCCAGGTCAACTCGCACCACAACCCGAGTGCACACATCACTGGATGCCAGTGCACCGTCGCAGGTTGTGCTGAAGGTGTTCGCCTGGAGCATGATGGGAACCGTTCAAAACGCCTACCCTGCCCCCTTTCAACGGCGTAATCCTGAAAAACCTACCTCACCCGATCCCAGCGGAGCACTGTACATGGCTGTCGACTTCCGACCTGCTCATGCCTCGGACGCGCACGATATTGCGCGCTTCTTTCAACTGACATCAGAGGGTATGGCCGATTACATATGGAGCAAGCTTGCCGCACCTGGGGAGGCATTGCTGAATGTCGGTGCATCTCGCTACGCCAGGGAGCAGGGCGACTTTTCCTATAAGAACTGCCTGATGGCCACGTTCGAGGGGCGCGTCATCGGCATGATGCATAGCTATGCCTTGCAAGACACCGCTGAAAGGGCTGTCGAGACCGACCCAGTCCTCGCACCTTATTCAGACATGGAAATACCCAATACCTTGTATATATCCAGCCTGGCGCTGGATGAAGCCTGGCGCAGTCAGGGGCTGGGCGTGCAGTTTCTTCGTCACGCGCAACAGCGCGCCGAGGGCTTTGGCCTGGACGGGCTGTGCCTGATCGATTATGCAGAAAACCACGGTGCACGCCGCTTCTACGAACGCCACGGTTTTCACATTGTTAAAACCTGCCAGATCGTTCCACACCCGATGCTTGGCGTCACCGGCGAAGCCTATTTGATGTATCGCCCTAACCCTAACGTGCTCGAGAAAAAACCATGAACAAGAAACTGACCGTGTTCCGCGATCTGGATATCCAAGCGGTGCGCGACCTGCCATTTTTTGAAGCGGTCGTGGAAGGCGACCCCCATACGCTGACGTCCAAGTATTATCACGATGAACAGCAAGGTCGTATTTCAGGCGAATGGGAAGCCACTGCCGGCGCATGGCGTATCGACTACAAAGTCTGGGAGTTCTGCCATGTCCTGAGTGGACGCTGCGTGATCGAGCTTGAGGGCTGTGCCCCGGTCACACTGTCCGCTGGCGATACGTTCATTATCGAACCGGGCGCCAAGGGCAGATGGACAGTGCTGGAAGATATGAAAAAGAACTTCGTGATCCTCTTGCCAGCGAACTAGTGCCCCGGCTCGAAAGCAAGCTGTTCACTTGTGGCGGCGGCCTGGCGCCGGCCAGCGTTGCCACGCCTCGCCATGGCCCCGCTTCACCGACGCTGAACCTACCCTTTGCAGGGCTCGGACGTTAGTTATTCTGCCATTCGGCACGGCGTACCTTTTTTCACAGATGCGTGCTGGTGGTGACACAGCGAACCTAAACCCGGCACCGCGCCTCCAGCCTTGGCTGCCCCAAGCATGCGCAAAAGCTTGGCCAGTGGTTTATCGAGGGGGATTCGACAGGGGCATCGCTGTTATCAGCCCCTTCGATCGGCGACTAGATAAGTCCAACGGCCTACTATCGCGGCACGCTGGCGCTCACCACAGGGCAATCTGATAGCCCAGGATAATCCGGTTTTCATCGAGGTCCGTGGTCAAGCCGTTGCCCGAACGGAACGAAACGTTACGCCAACGCAGGCTCAGGTCCTTCAACGGCCCGGACTGGACGACGTAGGCGATGTCCATGTCCCGCTCCCACTCGTGGCCGTCGCTGGCCCCGGCGGCCTCGATGCTGCGGCCTTGCACATAGCGCGTCATGAACGACAGCCCTGGGATACCCATGGCCGCGAAGTTGTATGTATAGCGCAATTGCCAGGCACGCGTGTTCTGCTTGGCGAAGGTGTTGTGGGTGACCAAGTTGACCGAATAAGGATCCGCACCGGCCAGGAACGGGAAGTTGCCATCACCGGACAGTTTCTGCCACCCCGCGCTCAACGCATGTCCCTGCGTGTCGACGGTGAACATACCGTTGATGAAGTCATTATCGATCACGCCGCCGACGGCCCTGCCCTCATCAACGCTGTGGAAATAACGAACGTCGCTCAGCAGTTTCCATCCAGGTTGGAACTCAAGGCTATGGTTCACACCTACGAAATGCTGGGCATAAGCTTCTTCGAGCCGTCCGTAGTAATAGCTTACGGTCAGGTCTTTGCTCAGCGAATAGGCGCCACCGGCAAAGTCGAAATCGCCAGCCCCCAGACCGTTGTAGGCATACGCCATCTCCTTGTTATCGGTGGAGTCGCGCAAGTTGACCCTGGTCAACTGGCCGAACGTCAGGTTGAGGTTGTCGATATCTTTGGAGTTGAACATTGCGCCGGTGTAGCGTGTCGCCAACAGGCGCGTGTCGTTGTACATGACGACCGGTAAGCTGGGTTGAAGCGAGCCCACCGACAATTGCGACTTGGCAAAGCGCAGTTTGGCGGTGACACCGGCTTCAGACCACTCGTTTTCGGCCTTGCCATCACTCCCGAGCACGAGCAGGTTGGTGTTGCTGCCACGCTGGCCCGCATCGAGCCTGATACCCATCTGGGTGATGGCATCGAGGCCGACCCCGACGGCCCCCTCGGTAAAACCGGAAGTGAAACGCAAGGTGAAACCCTGCCCCCAGTCGCGCATGGGGCCGGGAGTACCGGCGTTACGAAAATCGCGATTCATGTACATATTCCGAGCGTCGATCACCGCATGACTGTCATTGACGAAGTCGGCGAGAACATGATCGGCGTATAGCGAGAGAGCACCGAGGCAGAATACCGCCATGGGGGTAGCGCTTTTTGTCATTTTCATTGTTTTTATTATCAGAACTGCCCGTCGCTGGCACACGGACTTGGCCTATGAAAGGTACGCGGTAAGGACTCAGTCGTTTCGAGAGGCGAGAACAACCGCGTTGCCCAGCGACGTTCAGGCTACCGAGGCGGTTCCAAGGCCGTTAGCCAGATCCAGCAAACGCTATCCACTTCAGGCGGATTTTTGCTCACTTGCGCGGGGTATGCGAAGGTAACTCGCCAAAGCGCAAACGGTACTGCTCGCTGAAGCGCCCGAGGTGGTTGAAACCCCATGCTTCAGCAACTTCTGAAACCAAACGCTCTGGATCAGTACTCAACAATTCATTTCGAGCAGCGTCCAGACGCAGTGCTTTGACATATTGCATGGGCGACTGTTGGAGCGCCCGCTGAAACCCCTCGCTCAAGGAGCGGATGCTGACGCCGACAGCGTTGGCGATGTCGGCCAGCTTGATATCGCTGTGCAAGCGCTCGCGAATGTAGCCTTCTGCCCGTTTCACATGCCGGGGAGTAAATGCCTGAAGCCTGAAGCCATCAAGCTGATCGCCATCAAGCGCGTGCATCAGCGTGAACAATGCGCTCTGCTGGAGGAAGCCGACACAACGCGCATCAAGCTCCGGCGCGGTGCCACTCAGGTAGGTCATCATCAAGTTCAGAAAGCTGATCCAGCGCACCTGCGCGCTGCCACCCGCTTGCAGCATGGCGTCGAATCGCAAGGGCTTGCCCGGTCGGTGTCCATGGTAGGCGACCCGCGCATCTTCGATCATGCCGAGAGGAAACTGTACGTGCAGGCGCCAGCTATCGGCGCTGAAGGCTTTGTGGATGCGCTCCTCGAGCGAGTCGATCATGACCAAGCCACTCCCACCGGAGTACACGCCGCCAGGCGTCTGTATGGTCGCGCCACCCTGCAGTTGCGTGCTGACCAGGAGAAAAGACGTCGGCGCTTGATCGATGCTGACCGGGGCGCCAAAACGCAAGCTGGCGATGTTCAGCTCACCCAAGGTGCGTCGCTGCCACTGCATCGCGAAAGGACTGTCACTGTTGTGCACCGCGAGCCGATTCTGGCTGTAGTTAGCCGCCAGTACAGCCGAAGCCCTATCGGCATCTGTCGCTTCGACTTGATCGGGGGTGAAGGTCATTGCGGTCTGCGCCTGCTGGCGCAACAACGCAATCGCTTGGGCTACGCCACTACCAGGGGCCATGCAAGTCATGACGTTTCACTCTTGTTGTTATCGAGAAGACCTTGTAAACAATCAACGGGGAAGGGAATGCCGGTATTGCCCGCATGGGCGCGATGCCCCTCGGCTGTTTTCGCCTTACCTGACCGGCGTCTTAAGACTTTTCACACAGGGCCTGACACACCCTGGGGCGGTGAGTCACTATTGGGCTGCAAAGCAGCCCAATAGTGACGGTGACATCAGGGTTTGATGTAGCTCGTCTTCACTTGGGTAAAGAACTCAGCGGCGTAGCGCCCCTGCTCCCTGGGGCCGTAGCTGGAACTTTTGCGCCCGCCAAACGGCGCATGCGGGTCCACCCCCGCCGTCGGCGCATTGACCATGACCATCCCCGCTTGCAACTCGCGCTTGAACATGGCGGCCCACTTCAGCGAGGTGGTGCACACGCCCGCAGACAAGCCAAACGGCGTATCGTTGGCCACGGCCAGCGCCTCTTCGGCATCGGCCACGCGGATCACCGCTGCCACTGGTCCGAAGATTTCTTCCTGACAGATGCGCATGCTCGATGTGGCACCGACGAACAGTGCCGGCTGCAAATAATGGCCCGGCCTGCCCTCCACTTCCGGCATCGCTTGGCCTCCGTAAACCAGCTGCGCACCCTCGGCGATGCCTTGATGGATATACGCCACGTCCTGGGCCAACTGCTCAGCATCGACCACCGGACCGATGCGGGTACCTGGGCTGCGTGCGTCGCCCACTTTCAGCTCGGGCAACCTGTCCAGCATGGCGGCAACGAAACGATCGTGCATGTTATCGGTGACAATGAGCCGAGACGAGGCAGTGCACCGCTGCCCGGTAGCGTGGTAGGCGCCATCCAATGCACAAGCCACGGCGACATCCAGATCCGCGTCGTCCAATACCACCAGTGGATTCTTGCCACCCATTTCAAGCTGAAAACGCGCCATGCCGCCCGATCGTCCAACCGCGGCCTGCGCAACCTTGCGCCCAGTACCTTCCGAGCCTGTGAAGGTGATAGCAGAAAGCCTCGGATCTTCGAGCAAGACACTGCCGATTTCACGACTGCTTCCCATCACGAGGTTGAACGCCCCATTGGGCAACCCGGCACGCGCAATGATCTCGGCCAACGCCCACGCACAACCGGTCACCAACTCGGCGGGTTTGAATACCACGGTGTTGCCATACGCCAACGCTGGCGCAATTTTCCAAGCCGGAATGGCCAGTGGGAAATTCCAGGGGGTGATCACGCTAACCACCCCAATCGGCTCACGGGTGACTTCCACTGTCATGCCGGGACGGGTGGAGGCCATCACTTCACCCGGCTGACGCAGGCATTCGCCTGCAAAAAACTTGAAAATCTGGCCGGCTCGCAGCACTTCGCCGCGTGCATCTGCCAACGCCTTGCCCTCTTCACGGGCGAGCAGATCAGCCAGTTCATCCAAACGGGCCAGTATTTCGCTGCCAATCACGTCCAACGCGTCGCTGCGCTGCTGAGGCCCGCGACCGCTCCAGATAGGTAGCGCGTGGCTGGCGGCCGCAAACGCCATGCGCGCCTGGCTTTGACTGGCGCGTGCATAGTGGCCGATGACATCCCGGGTGTCGGACGGGTTGATGTTGGTCGAGGCGTCAAGCCCTGCCAACCATTCACCATTGATGAAATTGCAATACATCGGTAGGGGTTACTCCGAGAACGCGACAAGAGAAAGTGCGCAGCATTGCCGACCCATCAGGCGGCAATGCTGGCTTGCTACGGTCAGCCTTGCCCGCGGGCGCGTGACAGGTTTTCCTTGAGCATCGCCGGGACCCGCTCATCGAAGCCCAGTGCGACGCGGCGTACCTCCGGGCTATCGGTAGGTTGATGACCTACCCCCAGCGCCGAGGCACGTGGCGCATCGATAGCGACCACATGCCCCCGGATACGGCCAATGCCGGTGACCTCGCACTCCACTACAGCGCCGGCATCGATGCTGCGCGAATGGCATGGGGTGCCCATGAGGATCACGTCACCCGCCTCCAGCGTGATGTGTCGCGCCAGGTCGGCAATGACGTAGTGTGGCCCCCAGATGGTTTCATCACCGATATGCGCTTGCTGGACGACCTGTCCGTTGACATAGGTGCGCAGGGTCTGCTCGAACAGGTTCACCCCACGTACGATGCCGGGGCCGATCGGCAATAGCGTGTCGGCGCCCTTGACCCTCAGCATACTGCCCTGATCGGTGTCACGGAAATCTTGCAGCCCCATGTCCAGGGCCGCGCAGAAACCCTCGATGTATCCCCAGGCTTCGTCCGGTGTGACGTTGCGGCAGGTACGCCCAATGACCACCGCATACTCGCCTTCATAGTTGAGGTACTGGCAGTCGACAGGCTTGTGGATCTGCCCGTTATGCCCATTGAGCGACGTCGTCGGCTTGACGAAATACGTGGGCGTCTCGGTAGGCCGGGCCTTGTTGCGCGTCTCGACGCTACGAGAGCTATAACTGATATGCACTGCGATGATCTTGCCAGGCTGCACAGGCGGCAGGTACGCCTGGCCTTCGGCAGCAATCACCCGCCCGTCATCCAGGCGCAGTTGCCCGGCATCGCTCCCCTCTTCGATCAACGTTCCCCAACAGGCGGACCCGCCCAGCAGCACCCGGCGACGCTCCAGGCGTGGGCCGCGCATGACTTCAGGCAACGCCTGAATCGGAAATTCGAAATCCATGAGTAAAACCTCTTGAGATGATCAATGCTTGCGCGCGCGCACGAACGTAACCACCAGCAGACCTGCCATCAGTACAAAGCCTGCGATGATGAACATCGCACTGGCGGTGGTGCCGGTGTTGGTCTTGACCCAACCGACCAGATAGGGGCTGAAGAAACCGGCCAGGTTGCCAATCGAGTTGATCAGCGCGATCCCTGCCGCTGCGGCGACGCCGCCGAGCATGCCGGTTGGCATCGACCAGAAGATCGGCGCCATACTTTGCAGGCCCATGCTGGCCAGGGTCAGGGCGAACATGGCGGCGACGGTGTTGTGCTGGAACAGCACCGCCAGCGCCAGTCCCAGCGCACCGAGGGTGGCTGCGCCGCAGTAATGCCAGCGACGCTCCCCGGTTTGGTCGGAATGACGGCCAACCAGGATCATCGCCACCACACCGAACGCATAGGGAATGGCCGACAACAGACTGATGTGGGTCGTGCTCTGGACGCCGGTTGCCTTGATGATCGATGGCAACCAGAAGCCGAATCCGTACTGCCCCATGGAGCTACCAAAATGCACCAGCGCGAACATCCAGATCAGCGGATGGCTGAGCACAGCGCCCAGTGACATCGGGGCTTTTGCCTGGCTCTCGCCATCGATACGTGCCTGCAACAGCGCTTTCTGGTCGTCGCTCAACCAGCGTGCCTTGCCGATACCGTCATCGAGGTAGAACAACACCGCGACCCCCACTGCCAGCGATGGAATTGACTCGACCACGAACAGCCACTGCCAGCCTGCCATGCCGTGGCTGCCGTCCAATGAGTCCATGATCCAACCCGAGAACAACCCACCGAGCAGGCCGGCAATCGGAATCGCCGACATGAACAAGGCCATGATGCGACTACGACGGTTTACCGGGTACCAGTAAGTCAGATAAAGCACGATGCCAGGGAAGAACCCGGCTTCGGCGGCGCCGAGCAAGAAACGCACGATGTAGAACGTGGTTTCGTCATTCACAAATGCCATGGCGCCAGTGAGCACGGCCCAGGTGATCATGATCCGCGCGATCCATCGGCGCGCGCCGACACGGTGCATGATCAAATTGCTTGGCAGTTCGAAAACGAAGTAGGCCAGGAAGAACACACCTGCCCCTAGACCGTACACCGCCTCACTGAAGTGCAGGTCATCCATCATCTGCAACTTGGCGAAACTGACATTGATCCGATCAAGGAAAGCGATGATCAGGCACAGGCAAAGAAAAGGAATCAAACGCCGCGTGACCTGAGCGTAAGTCGCGTCTTCGGCGTCTAACGCGGCCGGCGCAATAGCGCCGGTAATGGCATTACCACTCATAGGGTGCCTCATATTGTTATTGTGGTTGTGACTGAACGTACGTCAGAGGTCGAACCAGACGTGGATATTGCCGGTGCCACGCGCGTTCTCGTAGGCTGACAAGGCCTCGCCCTTGGCCAGGCAACTGGCACCGCCAAGTGCACCGATCATTTGCAGGTAATGCGCACCGAACGCCTCCCAGGGCTGGCGTCGATAATCTTCATCCCAGCGTGCCAGAATCTGCGCATGACGCCCCTCGGCCATCAACGCGATAGCGCCCTTGTCACTCTCTACAGCAGCCTTCGAGGACACATTGCTTTCGTGGAAAATGCGAGGGTTGTTGGGCTTCCAGTCGATGCCGTTGAATTTATGGCTCAGCGCACCAGAGGCCAACAGCACCACACGCAGGTCACTGCGGCGAATCGCCTCCCCTATGGCCTCACCTGATTGCAGGAACTGGGGCCACTCGCAGTTCTGGCAGGAACTGACCGTGACCACCGGGATATCCAGCGTTTCCAATCCCGCCAGTTTGATGACGTTGATGGTCGCATACTGGCGTTCAAGATCAGGATGGGCGATCGCTCGGTTGTACCCCCCCTGCTCACGCGATACGCGCTCTATGGCTTGGGCCAGTGCAGGATGCCCACGGTAGGCATAGGGAACCCCATGCAGATACCACGGCATCTCATCGGAGGTATAACGCCCCTGGTACTGAGCGCTGGCATCGACCAGGTGATAACCGGTGGTAAACCAATGGCTATCGAAGATCACTACGACATCCGGCTGAGCCGCCAGGATCTTCTCGCGCACGCGCGCGAACCCGGCAATCAGATCCGAGTCCTGCCCAGCGCCCATGGCCCGGCGAAACTCCTCACACTGCATCAGTCCTGGGTGGTGCGACACGATGGCCGCGCCGACGATCTGTCCCATGTTGTGTTTTCCTTGTTATCGTTGACTGAAACTGGCACGGAACGGTTTGTTCGGAACCACCACGTCTTTAATGTCGCAGAAGAACTCGAAACTCCAGTCCCCGCCCTCGCGCCCAATGCCGCTGCGTTTGATACCGCCAAATGGCGCCGCCAGGTCGCGGATTCCGAAGCTGTTCACCCAGATAAAACCGGTGCGCACCTGCTCGGCCACTGCGCTCGCATGGGCCGTCTCGCCGTAGCACACGCCTCCCAAGCCGAAGTCCGTGCCGTTCGCCATCGCGATGGCTTGCTCATCACTGCTGAAGGTCTGCAACGTGAGCACCGGCCCGAACACCTCGTTCTGTACGATCTCATCTGACTGCTGAACATCCGTGAGCAATGTCGGCTGCAGGTATTGGGCGCCATGCGGATGCTTGCCCCCACCCCACACGACTTTCGCACCTGCGGCCACGGCGCGCTCGATGAACCCTTGGATGCGTTCGACCTGGCGTGGGTGTATGACAGGTCCCACTTCCGTCGAGGCATCGCGCGGATCACCGATCACCAACTTTTCGACATAGCCGCGCATGGTCGCGACAAAATCATCCACGACCCGCTCATGAACCAACAAACGCGTACCCGCCAGGCAAACCTGGCCGGCATTTCGGTACATCAGCGCGGCGGTGGCGGCGGCATTGTCCAGATCGGCATCTTCCAGAACGATGAACGGGCTTTTCCCGCCCAGCTCCAAGCTGCATGGCACCAGATTGGCCGCCGCCGCCGCTGCGATGACCTTGGCGGTCGGCACACTGCCGGTGAAGGAGATACGTGCAATGCGAGGATCACTGACCAGACGCGCCCCCGTCGTAGCGCCGGCCCCCTGCACAATGTTCAGCACGCCTGGCGGCAGGCCTGCAGCGTCGGCGGCGTCGGCCAGCAGCGAACTGGTCAACGGTGCCCACTCTGGCGGCTTGACGATGCAGGTGTTGCCGGCGGCAAGTGCCGGGCCCAGCTTCCAGGTGGCCAACATCAACGGCGAATTCCAAGGTGTGATGATCACTGCGACACCAGCAGGATCATGCCGGATACGGTGACTTGCCTGTTCCGTCTCCAGGCTGCGGTCCTGGAGGGTCAGCGCATGCTCGGCAAACCAACTGATATTGAGCTTGGCTCGGTTGATAACACCGTGGCGCATGCGCGAGAGCAATACCCCCGCATCCGTGCTTTCCAGCAGGCAGAACGCCTCGGCACGCTTGCCGATCTCTTCGGCAAAACGCTCCAGATACACCCGGCGTTGCGCTGCGCTCAAGGCGCTCCACGATACGAACGCACGCTCGGCAGCCACGATGGCAGCCTCGACATGCTCAGCTTCGCCTTCGGCAATGTGACCCAGGACACGTTGATCGATCGGGCTGAACAGTTCGAATGTAGATGCAGAGGCAATTCGCCGACCATCGATGTAATGGTCTGGCGACACCTGCACGCCGGCCACGTCAATAAGGGCAGTGGGCATGGGTTGTTCCTTGTTGTCGTTGATAAAGTTTCCAGCGCGGGCGCGCTCAGTAGCCTGATCGGCCAGACGCCGGTTCCGGCCGCGACGAGGCTCCCCGGAACGTACTCAGCAGCGTGCGCGTGGACTGTGCCAGCAACGTGGCATCGACCCCTACGGCGACGAACTGCGCACCTCGATCTCGATAACGCATGGCGAGTACGGGGTCGGTACTGAGCACACCTGCCGCTTTGCCGGCGTGGACGACGGTATCGATGGCCTGTTCGATTGCCGCCACCACCTGCGGGTGCCCCGGCTGGCCGATTAGCCCCATCGAGGCGCTCAGATCAGCCGGTCCGAAGAACACCCCATCGACGCCATCGACCGCGGCAATCTGCGCCAGGTTGGCAAGCCCCTCGAGCGTCTCGACCTGCGCCAACAAGCAAACCCGCTGGTTGGATTCGGCCAGATAACCTGCGTCTGCGCCCCACCGTGAAGAGCGCGCCAAACCACAGCCAACGCCGCGAATCCCCTGCGGGGGGTAGCGCATGGCGCTGACCAACGCGCGTGCCTGATCGGCGCTGTCGACCATGGGCACCATCAGCGACAAGGCGCCGGTTTCCAGAACTTGCTTGATCAGTGCAGTCTCGCCATGCGGGAGCCTGACCACAGGATGGCCCGGGTAGGCAGCGACGCTTTGCAGGATCGCGAGAATCGAGCGCAAATCATTTGGACCATGCTCAGCGTCGATCAACAGCCAGTCGTACCCGGCACTGGCACACACTTCTGCGGTGTACGGGTCGCCAAGTCCGAGCCACAAACCGATATGCGTGCGCCCCTCGGCCAGCGCCTGGCGAAAGCAAGTGGCACTCATACGAACCTCAGCGAGATCGAGCCCAGGGGGCCGTAATCGGCATGGAAGGTATCACCTGCGGCGCACGCCACTGGCCGGGTGAACGAACCACCCAGGATGATCTGGCCAGCGTCCAGCCCTTCGCCATGCAGGGCGAAGCGGTTGGCCAACCACGCCACACCGTTGCCCGGATGATTGAGCACAGCGGCCCCCAGGCCCGATTCCTCGATAACGCCATTCTTGAACAGCAAGGCACCGGCCCAGCGCCAATCCACTTGGTCGGCGCGCATGGGACGTCCGCCCAGAATGATGCCCGCGTTGGCGGCGTTATCGGCGATGGTGTCGCGGACTTGACGCGGGACCTTGGTATCCCGGTCGAACTGCTCGATACGTGCATCGATCAATTCCAGCGCTGGCACCACGTAATCCGTGGCGTTGAGCACGTCGAACAGGCTCACATCCGGTCCACGCAGGGGGCGCGCAAGGATGAACGCCAGCTCCACCTCAAGGCGTGGAACGATGAACCTGGAGGCTTGCACCTCAGAACCATCGGCCAGCAGCATGCTGTCGAGCAACGTTCCGTAATCCGGTTCGCTGATCTGCGACGCGATTTGCATGGCGCGGGACGTCAAGCCGATCTTGTGACCGATGACTTTTCGTCCGCCCGCCAATTGCAGCGCGATCCACGCTCGCTGAATGGCATAACTATCATGGATGGTCAGGTCAGGAAAACGCAGGGTCAGTTGTCGAAGTTGCTGGCGTGACGTCTGCGCCTGTTCCAGTTCGACAGCCAACGCTTGGCAGGTTGCTTGGTCGAGCACTGCAAAATCTCCCCAGCCTTAGAAGGCCTGTTGTCATTGTGATGTGGGCATTTTGCGGGATTGACTTATCAACAAAAAGCAAAGAAATTCGCACCTTTATCAATTAATGGTTGTTAATTATGGCGCTCCTCAGGTTCACCTTGCGTCAGCTCGAAACGTTCGTCTGCGTGGCTGAATTGCGTAGTTTCGCCGGTGCCGCCGAACGGCTGGGTATGACGCCGCAGGCCATCAGTCAGCTTGTAGCCGAGCTGGAAAAGGTGCTGGGTTTCAGGGTGTTTGACCGGTCGACCCGCAAAGTCAACTTATCGGCAGCCGGCCGTGACTTTCTGGCGTCCGTACAATCGACGATGCGTCACGCACGGGCTTGCGAGAGCGCGGCGGCAGATGTGCGCAATCGCGCCGCCGGCGTGGTGCGAATTGGAGCACCGCTGGTACTCGCCTGTCGCGCGTTGCCCGAAGCGATCAGGGACTATCAGCGACTGCACCCGAAGGTGGTCATTCGCATTCGAGATCTTCCAGTGGAGATGCTGGTGGACGCAGTGGCCACAGGTGATGTCGATCTGGCCCTTGGACCTGATCGCCCTATCGGCAATGACGTAGCTCGCCAGACCATGTTCGAAAGCCGCTGGGTCTTATGGTGCTGCCCCGACCATCCACTGTCCTCGCGCACGCGCATCACCTGGCGCGACCTGCATGATGCCCACCTCGTTGCAGCAGGCCGCGACCACGAACGTAGCGTGATTCCCATGCACGCCAGCGCCCCGGAGGATGAACGGGTCACGCCAGTGGAAATCGTCGACAACATCACCACAGCCCTGGGCCTGTCCGCACACGGGTTGGCGGCTACTCTGGCGCCAGCCTACATCAGGTGCCTCGCCGAACAGTTCGGCCTGCAAATGCACCGCGTACAAGAGCCCGAGACGCTGCGTTCAGTCTGCCTCTACCACTCAACCGCTCGTCACTTGTCACCTGCCGCAGATGGCTTCGCTGAGTTCCTGAGGTCTTGGTTACACGACTGGGCAAAGCGGCATTGATGAAATGCCAACGTCGACGCACGCCAGCCCTGTGCTGGCGCGGTGGCCGCATCGCGCAGCATGGCCTGCCGCTCAGGCTAGCGCTGGGCCGCAGGCCGTCGGCTCAACGCATCAAGATCGCGTGACTGCGCTCGATGCTCGGCACCGCGCCTTGATCGCGTCGGGACGCCAGCCATGCGCGCATTCGTGGGGTATCGAAGATCTGCCCCTGCTCCATCATCATCAGAATGAGCGCCTGAGACATGCGATACGATCCACACTGCGCACAGCAGCGCGCCTCCCATCCACTGGCGCAATCGATAGACTCGGCCTGTCCGGCACAAATCAGACAACTCATGCAAACCCCCTTTTGTTTTTGTTCAGCGTAGGGACGGCAGAAACCACAACAAGCGTGCCGCTCGCTTAGGTGAGATTTCCAGACGCTGAGTAAATTCCCTGGACGTTCGCTGTGCCTTGCTAGCGGCACACACGTCGCCTGGGTGGGGGGGTATCAGCCTTAGGCTCGCGGCTTATCGCCCCGGCAGCATGCGTTTGAGGGTGTTGTCCTTGAGCAGGTAGTGATGGGCCAGTCCTGCACACGCATGCAGGCCGATCAGTGCGTAGCCGGCATTGCCAAGCAACTCATGCCAGTCCTTGAGCGTGCGGGCCAACGCAGGATCGACAGGCAGCGGCGAAGGCACCACGATCTCCCAGTACGGCAATGGCTTACCTGCCGCGCCCAACATCAGCCAGGCCAACAGCGGCGTCACGATCATCAGCCCATACAAGGCCAGGTGGGTAACACTGGCCAACGCAGTTTGCCAGGTGGGCGGCGCGGGGAGAATAGGCGGACGCGGGCTGAGCCGGCCAATCAGGCGCACCCAAACCAGTACGAACACGGCGATACCCAACAGCGCATGAAAGCCCAGCAACGGGCTCTTCAGCGCATGTCCCCTGGGCAACGCCCCGCGCAATTCGATGCACGCATAAATACCAATGAACAGGATGACCATGCTCCAGTGCATGATGATCGATAGCCGACCATAGCGGTCAAGCGTTGAATCGCGCTTCATATCCATGACCTCGAACGATAAAGGGTATGTCCGTTGCCCCTGGCGCGATGCGAACGCCCTGCTTGGCAACCGGACAGCGCCAAGTTGCCTGTTCAAGCTTAAGGAAGTCTGAAGTGATCCGCGTGAAGGCGCGGCCACTCAAAGGCGGCATCACGCCACGGGGAACAACAGCGTGGCGGCTAAGCCGCCGCTGGCTCGGTTGTCCAGGCGCACCTGCCCGCCCAGCCGGTCGACGATGGTGGCGACGATGGACAGCCCAAGACCTGCCCCGTTCGGGCTGTTACGGCTGTAGAAGCGTTCGAACACGCGTGACAGGCTCGCTTCATCGATACCCGGCCCCTCATCTTCGACGACCAGTTCGACGTGATCCGCCAAGCGCCGCAACGAAACGGTTATGCGGCCCCCTGGCGGCGAGTGCTCTACCGCATTGGACACCAGATTCTGCAACGCGATGCCCAAGGCACCGGCGTCGATGTCCAGGTGATGCTCGCCTTGGCCAATATCCAGCGACGGCTCCAGGCCTCGGTCCAGGATCCAGGGTGTCAGGTCGGCCAAGGTGTCAGTGACCAATTCGGCGAGATCCACCGGAGCACTGGCACGCTGGCCCAATTTAGGCTCGACCCGCGCCAGGGTCAGCAGTTGGTTGACCACCCGAGTGAGTCGGTCGACCCCGCCCATGAGGAAGCCCAGCGCTTTATGGCGCTCCGCATCGTTGCTGGCCTCCAGTGCGTTTTGCGCATGCAGGCGCAGCACCGCCAACGGCGTGCGCATTTCGTGCGCGGCATCGGCGATGAAGCGATGTTCACGCCGCAGCAGGTCCTCGATCTGTGCCAGCAAGCGATTGATCGCAGCCTGCATCGGTTCGAGTTCCGAGGGCAGTGGCACCAACTGCAGCGGTTCAAGTGAATCGGCGTGACGCTTGCGGATGACCGTGGCCATGTTCTGAAGCGGCCGCAGCCCCCAGCCAATTGCCGCCCAGACCAGCAGCGCCAAGGCCAAGCTGCCGAGCAGGAACGGCAACAGGGTATGCCGAACGATGCGGTCGATCAGGTCGTAGCGCACATCGTCACGCTCGCCCACCCAGATGACCCAATGTTTTTCTGGCACCGGCAAGACGAAACCACGCCATTGCTCGTTGTCGCTGATGAAGTCGTAGAAACCTGGAGACGTGGGGGGCGGGTCGAGGGTCGGCGCGCTGGGTGTATGAACCAGGCGCCCCACGCCGTCCTGCCAGACCTGAAAGGCCAGCTTGCTTTCGTAGGGATGCCCGACCTGATGCCGGCCGGCCTTGCCAAGCGCCTCGTTGAAGGCCTGGTACAGGGCCTGACGCGAGCCTTCCTGCACCGGCATGCTCATCACCCCCTGCAGCAGGCGGGCATTCTGCGCCAGGTGCGCGTCATACACCTCGTTAATTTCGCGGCGGCTGTCGTGGTAGTTGTAGAGCGCCAGCAGGCCGGTGCCGAGCAACAATAACAACATCACTCGCCAGAGTGTGCGTTGGCGCAGCGAACTCATGCTTTGGCCTCGACTAGGTAACCAATGCCGCGTACCGTGCGAATCAGGCCATTGAACAGCTTCTTGCGCAGGTGATAGATGTTCACTTCAAGCGTATTGCTCTCGGGTTCTTCGTCCCAGCCATACAGCAGCTGGGTCAGCCGCTCACGGGTGAACACCTTGCCAGGTTGCGCCAGCAATTCGTGCAGCAGCACGTACTCTTTCGGGGTCAATACGACCTCTACCCCCTGGTAGCGCACCTGCTGGGTAGCGGGATCGAGGCTGACCCCGGCATGTTCGATCAACACCTTGGCGCGCCCTGCGCTGCGCCTCAACAGTGCACGCAAGCGCGCCTTGAGTTCGTTGAGATCGAAGGGTTTGACCAGGTAATCGTCAGCACCGGCATCCAGGCCGGTGATGCGATCTTCCAGCGCATCCCGCGCGGTGAGGATCAGCACCGGCAGCGTATCGCCGCCGGCGCGTACGCGCCGGAGCAGTTCGATGCCATCCAGGCGTGGTAGCCCCAGGTCGAGAATCACAAGATCGAAGGTTTCATGCTGCAGGGCATGCAAACCACTGACGCCGTCGCGTAACCAGTCGAGGGTATAGCCTTGCTGACGCAAGCCATCGCAGATCCCTTCACCCAGCGCAAGGTCATCCTCAACCAGCAGTAGCCGCATATTCAGTCCTGTTTGTCCTTGATCGCCTTGAGTAACGCATCGATATCGCTGCGCCGTCCCTGGTCCGCCAGCTCGCGCCCCGGACGGGGCGCTGCCTGCAAGGCTTTTTGCAAGGCAACCGTCGCCTCAGGGTAACGCTTCTGGCGGTACAGATGATCCGCCCAGAAGTAATTGCTGTCGATACCATTGGGGTTGATCTGCAAGGCTTTACGTAGCAAGGCATCAGCTTTGTCGCTGTCGCCGAAGCCGATCGGCCAGCCAGGCACCTGGTCGTAGAGGGTGCCCAGGCTGGTGTAGGCCGAGCCTTGCAGGGCGTTGGGGTCCAGTTCGATAGCCTGCTCCAGACTGGCTTTGGCCGCCTTGACTTTGCCCAAGGCGCCGATGCCGCCGATGGCTCCGGCCCAACTGCTGTTGATGATACCTTCCCAAATCAACGGTTCGGCAGCACCGGGGTTGCGATGAACGAATGCAGTGGCATCACCGGCCAACTGCTCGAAGGCGTCGGCGCGTTTTTCCTTGGGCAACTGGTACTGGATGTGCGCCCAGCGCTGCTGCAGGTCGGTCAACTGCTGTGTACCTGCCGGGTCCAGCGCCCAGCTCAACGGGGCGAATGCCAGCAGGCTGGAGATGAGCAGACGCTTCATTTGATCGACTCCTTGGGGTGGCTACCGATGTAACGACGAATGACAGGCAGTTGCTTGCGCAGCGCGCGATCGACCACGCTGGGTAACATCCCATTGATGCGCACGAAGAGTTTCTCTGGCCACCCGAGGTACAGCTCGCTGCGCTCGGACTGCACCGCCTCAAGTACCGCACGGGCGACATCTGCCGGGTCGTCCATACCCACTTTCAAGGCTTGATTGAGTGCCGTCGCAGCACTGCTGTTCATGCCCGTGCGGGTCGCCCGAGGGGCGGCATACAAGACATTGACCGAGGTGTCGGCCAGCTCGCGTCGCAGCGCTTCGGAAAACCCGCGCAGGGCGAACTTGCTCGCACAATAGGTGGCGTAGCCCGGATAGCCGATCGAGCCATAGGTGGACCCGACATTGACCACCAGGGCCTTGGGTTGGGCGCGCAGCAATGGCAGGCAGGCGCGTGTCAATTGCAGTGGAGCCTTGAGGTTGATGTCGAGCAGCTCGTCGAGCGCGTGCTCGTCCAATTGATCGAGCAAGGCAAAGCGATTCACCCCAGCGGCGTTGATCAGTACGTTGACATTGCCCATCTCGCGGGCCCGACCGACAACTAGATCGCGTCCCTCCTGGCTGCGCAGGTCGGCCTCTTGCCAACGCAGCCGATCCGGGTAGCGCTTGATCAGGCTGCCCAGCTCGCCCACGCGCCGACTCACCGCCAGTACCTGGGCGCCGGCAGCGCAGAGCTGCTCGGCCAACTCAAGGCCGATGCCCCCGCTGGCGCCGGTGAGGACTACCACCGATTCAGGCAAGCGCATGACGCACCTCTCGCTGTCCGGCACGTGGCAAACCCTGGAACATGTCGGTGTACAAGCGATAGACCACCTTCGCGGCATGGATGACCGCCTGTTGATCCTCGGTCTCGTCGAGACGGTCCATCAGTTGCTTGTAGGTCACCATATGGTCCTGATCGAGTGCACCATGCGAAGTGAGGTAACTGAACGCCTGTGCAGGCAGGCCCAGCGTGCTCTGGAGGGTGCCCGCGGCCTGGGTGGCCAGGGCAATGCTGGTGCCTTCGAGTACGTTGACCATGCCGAACAGCCCAACCGGGTTACCACGGGCGATCAAATCGTAGAGGTAGGACACCATCAGCTCGATCGACATCGACGGGCGACCATCACGTACCGCCTCCCAATCGCCGCCACAGGCCCTGATGTCGTTGAGGATCCACTGCTCGTGGCCGTATTCCTCCTCGATGTATTCGCACACCGCGCCGCGCAGCCACTCCAGCCGCGACGGCAAGCGCGCGCCACACGCCATCATCAGCGGCACGGTATGGCGCACGTGGTAGTAGGCCTGGGTCAGGAAGGCGACATAGCTGTCCAGGCTGACCTGGCCAGCCAGGGCTTCACGGATCACCGGCACGCCGAACAAGGCCTGCCGCTCTTGGAGGGTCTGGGTTTGCAGCGTGTCAAAAAAGGACATGGTAAACCTCACAACGAGATGTCGGATAACAAGGAGTGGTAGCGCTGCAAGATCGCCTCGCGTCGCGGGCGGCCGTTGGCAGTCAGGGTGTCGTCAAGCGCATTTAGCGGCGCTGGCAAACGCCGCCAGGTGTGTACCTGGGCGTAATCGGGCAGTTGTGCGTTGCACTGCTGCACGGCCTGCTCGATCGCCTCGTCGCTGACGCTGGGGTCCAGCGGCCAGAGCAGTGCCAGGTTGTGCGGCATGGCTTCGCCATGTACGAAGGCCTGGGCGATGACGCCGCGCTGGGTGAGTTCGGCCTCGACCCACTCCGGGTTGACGTTGCGCCCGAAGCTGGTGATGAACTGGTGCTTCTTGCGCCCATCGAGATACAGATAGCCCTCCTCGTCCAGATGGCCGAGATCGCCCGTTGCCCACCAGGACTGGGTCACCGGGGCGTCTTCCAGGTATCCAAGCAGTGTCGAGCCCGCCACCAGCACCTCGCCATCCTCGGCGATGCGCACTTGTACATGCGGCAAAGGCTTGCCGACACTACCAGGGCGCACGGCACCGGGACGGTTCAGCGCTACCACGGAGGCGCATTCGGATAGGCCGTAGCCCTCGAACACCGGTAAACCCACCGCAGCAGCCCGCGCCAGCAGGCTTGGCGATACCCGCGCACCGCCCACCGCCACGAAACGCAAGGGGCCTACGCGCATCAGTCCGCGCTCGATGGCGATGACCAGTCCCATCAGCAGTTGCGGCACCAGGATCAGGCTCTGCGCACCGCTCAGGGCGATCGCACCCAGCAGCCGCTTGAAGTCCACCTGGCTTGCGCCGTTCATGCCCAATTGCTGTTGCGGGTAAAGCTGCACGCAGGCCCCAGCCATGAGTGCAGCGTACACCCCCAGATTCTCCAGCAGCACGCCCAACGGCAGCACCGCCAGGTACTGCTGGGGTTCGGTCGGCCGGCTGGCGGCCTCCAACTCACGGGCGACCCGCAGCATCGCCTCAGCACTGAGGCAGACACCTTTAGGGCTCGCGGTACTGCCCGAGGTGTAGGTGATCTTGGCTGTGCCCTCGGGCAATCGAGCGCCAGTCGCGCCCTTGCGCAACCAGAACTCACCTTGCTGAACAAACCCTTGGGTAACCAGCTGCGACGTCCATTGCGCCGCACACAGCACGGTCGATGCGCCGCTTTGTGCAAGGCAGTGCTCGAACTGCGCAGCACTGAAAAATGACGGCACGATCACGCACGCGCGCTCGGCGAACAACGCAGCCAGGTCCCAGAACAACACGTCAGGGCCATTGTCCAGCGCCAGGACCAAGGCACCCGCCGGCTGCCGACTCAGCAGCTGGGCGCGCAGCCCCACCTCACCGAGTAGCTGCCGATAGGTGTAGCTGTGCGTCTGCCCTTTCACCGCCACGGCCCCCGCATGGTCGGCAGCGTAGTGCATGAGCAGTTCCCGAAAACGTTCCAATTCATGCCGCATGACCAGCCTCCTCGACCAGCACAGGTAAACCCAGGCGTTGAAACACGCCGGACCGAGCAAGGGCGGCGAAGCCATAGCCGATGTTTCCGGCGAATACTTGGGGGCGTTGCTCGTAGTAAGTCCCCCACTCATCTACCTGCCCTTGCAAACGTCGTGGATCTGCCACGGCCAACACCGTGGGCGTCAACCCCAGCCGTTGGAAGCTGTTGATCAATGTCGCAGCGCCAGTGAAGGCCACCCACTCGAAGCCGCGAGTGGCCAGCAGCCAGGTCACCGCGATGATCATGATCCGAGCACTGCCGGCACTGAGCGACGCCAGGTTGCCCACCTCGACCAGGCATGCGCGCTCCAGCGGGGCGCCGGCAATTTGCGCGACAGCGGTTTCCAAGGGTGCGTCAAGGTAGCGTTCGAGAAACAACGGGCCTTGGTTGGCTGGCCGCATCCCAGCGGCGGCGATCAGCCGACCGTGGCTGTCATGCAGGGCCAGCAGTTCGGGTAGATAGTGCTGCACATCCGCTTGGTGCACGGTGGCGAAGCAGGTGTGGATGAAGTGCTCCAGATCTGCGCGTGAAGTCTGCCCCGCCAGATGAAGCGAAAGCTGCGCGCGGTGGTCGGCATGGCTACCGATCGGCAGCGGGAGCAGGCTGCTCCATTGAGACTCGGTCATGAAACTCCCCCCAATTGGGTTCGACGGGGAAATTATCGAGGCCGAATCTGAATAGAATCTGAAGTGGCGCTTTCGACTTTAGGCGTACAGGTGTCACGTTCGACGCTGCACGCCTGTGCGGGGCTGTCAGGCCCCGGCGATGCGGCTCTGCCCTTGCGGATGCGGCGCTTGCTGGTCAGTGGGCAGGCCATGCGCCTTCTGGGGTTGTTCGAAATATTGCTCGATTTGCTCGAAGCAGTCCTGGATGACCTGGACCAGCTGCGGGTCAAAATGTTGCCCTGCCTGCTCCAGGATAAAGGCTTGGGCGCGCTGCGCGCTCCAACTGGGCTTGTAGGGGCGTGGCATGCGCAGAGCGTCATACACATCGCAAAGCGCCACGATGCGGGCTTCAAGAGGGATTTGCTCGCCAGACAGCCCACGCGGGTAGCCCGTGCCATCCCATTTTTCGTGATGGCAGTAGGCGATTTGCGCCGCCATTTCGGTCAACTCATCCATCGCGCCATCGTGCAGGATGCTGTAACCGATTTCGGGATGGCCCATGATCACCTGGCGCTCTTGCGCGGTAAGGACCCCCTCCTTGAGCAGGATGTGGTCGGCAATCCCGATCTTGCCCAGGTCATGCATCGGCGCGGCCATTCTCAAACGCTCGCACCAGGCCGCCGGCTGCCCCATCGCCCGCGCGATCAACGCCGAGGCGTCGCCGATGCGCTGAATGTGCTCACCGGTCTCGTTATCCCGATAGCTAGCAGCTCTGCCCAAGGCACGAATCGCCGCACGGTAGCTTTCCTGCAACTGCACGGTGCGTTGCAGCACCTGCAACTCAAGGTCCAGGTTGGTCTGCTGCAGGCGACGCGTCGCCTGCGCCAAGCGCAGGCAGTTGCGCACCCTGAGCACCAGTTCCGGCAGATCGAGCGGCTTGGGCAGGTAGTCGTTGGCCCCCAGTTCCAGCCCGCGACGTCGGCTGGCCGCGTCGGTCAACGCGGTGAGAATGATCACCGGCTGGCGCGACCGGTCGCGTCCACTGAGCTGTTCGAGTATCTGAAAGCCATTGGGCTCTGGCATGTCCAAGTCCAGCAGCAGCAAATCCCAAGGCTTTTCGGTCAGCCACTGCAAGCCTTCTGCGGAGTCTGAAAAACACACCACATCGGAAAGTCCGAAGGCTTTCAGGCTCGAACTGAGCAAGCGTACGTTCGCAGCGACGTCATCGATCACGACAATGCGTACATCATCTGGGATATCAGTGAACATTCGTCGGCTCCTGTTCCAATAACGCGCTGAGCAATTGGGCAAGTTCTTCACGGCTCACAGGCTTGGCGAGCACGCCCTGGAATTCGATCCCCAGCGACGCCAGTTTGCGCGGCTCACTGCCAATCAGAATCAGTGACATCAGCTCTGCCCCGGCGGTACGGCGGATCCGCCCCAGCAGGCTCAAGCGCTGTGGCTCATCCTCGTCACAATCAAGCAGCAGCACCTGCGGCGCGCCATACTCGCGGGCGCGGGCCAGGCACGCCTGCAACGTGCCGTGCTCGAAATGAACCTGCGGGGCCAGTAGCATGGGCACTTGCGTGACGATGTCGGCATCCGCACCGGCGTAGAATACGTTTGGATCGATTGCGTCCTCGGGGCTCTCCCACTGCGCAGCATCGAGCAATTCGATCCAGAAGCGGCTGCCCTCTGCGGGTACGCTGCGCAACCCCATCGACCCGCCCATCAGGCCAGCCAATTCGCGGCACAGAGCCAGGCCAATACCGGTGCCCTGAATCGATGTGTTTTCCTTGCCCAGGCGCTGGAAGGGCTCGAACAGCTCCGCTTGCAATTGAGGCTCGATGCCCATGCCCCCATCTTCGACATACAGCCGCACGACCCCCGGCAGCGCTTCGGCGCCGACCAGCAACTTGCCTTCGGGTCTGTTGTACTTGATGGCGTTGGACAGCAGGTTCAGCATGACCTGCCGCAAACGCCTGGGCTCCGAGCGCACCCACCATTGCGGCGGCACTGGGCAAAGGTGCAGTTTCAGTCCGGCGGCCTGGGCCTGAGCGGCCATCATCTCCGAACACTCCTCCAGCACGCTGGCGACCTGAACCGGTACAAGGCTGAGGTTCTGGGTTTCTGCTTGCAGGCTGGACCAGTCGAGCAGGTCATCCACCAGATTGGTCAGGTGGCTACTCGCAGCCAGAATCTCCTCGACCTGATCCTTGGCCACCGCATCCTGCACCTGCATATGCAGGAGCTGCCCAAAACCATGGATGGCGTTGAGTGGGGTGCGTAATTCATGGCTGATACTGGAAATGAAACGTGATTTGGCCTGGTTCGCGGCCTGCGCCTGATGGGTTCGCGCCTTGAGGTCCGCCTCGGCCAGCTTGAGCATGTCGATGTCTACAAGCGTGCCCAGTGCAGCCCGGGTGGTTTCGACCGAGACATCCAGCATACGACCTTGGCACAGTACCCACAGGGCATGGCCATCAGCTTGGTACATCCTCAGTTCCAACTCGATACGCTGGATACTGCCTGAGCGTAGGCTGTCGAGCACCTTCTGGAATTGCTGGGCGCTCGGCTCGTCAAGCCTTTCCAGAAAGGCTTCCCGGGTAATCTGCTGACCCGGCCAACCCAAGCGTTCGCACAAGCCGCCGTGCAGGCTCAGGCAATCATCATCCGGGTGATACTCCCACATACCCGAGGTAGGGTAGTCCATGATCTGCATCAACCGGCGCTGCGCCATGCGCCGATGCAGATCGCTGGTCGCCAGTTGCGCCCCCATGGTCAATACGTCGCCAGCCATTTCGTCCAGTTCCTGAATCTGCGACTCAGCGCGCTGTGGCTGCCAATGGCCACGACCGATCTCATTGAGCATGCCGCTGATATCGGCGATGGTCTTGCGCAGCCGCTCACTGAGCTTGCGCGAACGACTCCAGAGCACGCTGAAATAGCCCAGGTAGAAAACCACCAGGCCGGCGATCATGAGATAGCCAATGTCGCGGTAGTGCTCCGCCAAGGTATTGGTCGCGCTCATGACCATTTCCTTGTCGACCACCGCCAGCAGGTGCCACCCCGTGCTGCCAATAGCACTCCAGGCAATCAGGTGATCACGCCCCTTCAGGGCCAGTTGCGTATTGCCCGAGCCGGACGTGTTCAACTGATCAGCCAACTGACGTGTGTCGTCGCGCGCCCCCAGGTTGAAGTTCTGCGGTTTGAAGCGCTCACTGCTGATTTTGTTCTGGCTAGGGACTTGGACCAGTTCCTGCAAATCGAAATCGTGCTCGGCTTTTTCCGGCATGGCCATGATCGTCCCGTCGCGCCCGACAAGCAGCAGGTATCCATCCCAAGGGACTTTCAATTTTTCAAGCTGTGGCAATACTGCGCCGATGGTGACATCGATACCGACGACGCCTTCGAGAAAGTCCCCGGTATACACCGGGGCCACCGCCGACATCATCCACCCATGCCCTGCCGGATCCAGGTAGACGTCGGTCCAGCGTGTGCGGCGTTCCGGGTTATGCGCCGCATCCGCCAGGTAGTAGAAGTTGAATTCCGGGATGCGCATGTCCGGCGGGTACTGCTCATCAGTGCGGAACCAGGGGTAGATGCGGTTATAGCTGTCCCAACTGTTGAAATACAGGCTGGCGATGATAGGGTCATGGTTCTTAATTTCCATGAACAGCGGATCGAGCGTAGCGAGCCGGTTGACCTTGTCCAGGTCCTGACGATCCAGCGGCGTCGCGGCAGAGTAAAAAGAGGCTGAACCGCCCCGGTCCTGCGCGCTGAACCTGGCACCTTGGGCCGATACCGAGAGGTTTTCCACGGCCCCCTGGGCTGGCCCCTGCAAGGCCCGTTCGGTCAACCGCGCCAGCAGGCTCGCGGTATCGCCAATGTGGTCGAGCTGGTTCTGAATGATCAGCGCATTCTGCTCTGCGCTAGCGGCAAGGCTGTCGATAGCACTGCGATCCAGGTAACCCAATTGCGCGTCGCGGATCGCCTGATTGCTCAGCAGGTAGCAGCCGACCAATACGCTCTCGACCAAGATCAGAGGAATCAGCGCGCTGCGCATGAACGCCCGCCACATCCACTGCCGCAACAGGATTCGACTCACCGCTTTGCCCATTTCGCCTCCGTGCATGCCCGAGGACGGAACCAATAGCAGCACAAAGCCACTATTGCTTGTATAGCTCACCGCCCCGGAATACGAACTCCCTTCGTCGCTTCAGTCTAGAAAAATATCTGCCGTTGCCAAATAACCGTTTGGATGACGCGCAAGGGGGGCAAATAGCAATTAACTGCAAAACCAACGGCCTATCAGCAGCGTCCAAGTCGCAAGTGAAAATGACTCTCCTCTACCAGCCCTTAGCCGGCTAAACACTGACCCAGGTCAAGACTTCAAGCGGAAAACGCACATGTAACAAGATTTTGCTGCCAGCTCGATTGACATCAAAAAGCCACCAATTAGTCTGCAGATCATCACTGACCTGCATACAGGTGCCCTCGCCCAGACCAGCCCCCCGAACGGCCTCGCAAAGACAGCAGGACGCGCGATTGAGCTAATGGACAGCCATTAAAGAACAATTGCCTACAGCGTTCACAGAGGTTTGCAGCATGCGAACTAATCTTCCGGTCACTCAAAAAGAACTCGAATTTTCGGCAGGCCAGCGCCTGATCTCCGCCACTGACTTGCACGGCAAACTCACCTACTGCAACGACGAGTTCGTGGCGGTAAGCGGCTACAGCCGCGAACAGTTGCTCGGCAGCCCGCACAACATCGTGCGTCATCCCGATATGCCCAGCGCGGTATTTGCCCACATGTGGTCCTACCTCAAGGAAGGCAAGAGCTGGATGGGGGTGGTGAAGAATCGCTGCTGCAATGGCGACCACTACTGGGTCAACGCCTATGTCACACCCATCTTCTCTCAGGGGGTCCTGACCGGCTATGAGTCGGTGCGGGTCAAGCCAGATCGAGATCAGGTCCAGCGTGCTGTCCAGTTATATGCCCGACTCAAGGACAACAAGCAGAGCCAACCGTTGCGCGAGCGCCTGGGGTTCTGGGTGCGCATGGTCCTGCCTCCGACCTTGGTCGCAGCTACCAGCTGCCGGGGTCTTCGAATGGGCCGGTACGCTACCAGGCGCCCTCACGGCTGCCGTGGGGATGTTCGCGCTGCAAGGACTGGCCGAAGTGTTGGTGCGCAAGACCCTGAACACGATCCGCAGCGTCTCGGCTGGCAGTTTCGACAGTGAGTTGATCGCCCGCACTTATACCGACGAGCGCGGCATGGCTGGGCAACTGCAAATGATCCTGATCAGCGAGCAGGCCAAGATTCGCACCGCCCTGAGTCGCCTGGGCGATTTCGCCAACCAAACCGCAGCCCTCGCCACACAGAGCCAGTCACTTTCGCGTCAGTCGGAGCAAGCCCTGACCAAACAACGCGACGAAGCCGACATGGCGGCCACCGCGATGAACCAGATGGCGACCTCGATTGCCGAGGTGGCAGTGCACATCAATCACACCGCCAAGGCGGCCGATGAAGTGAACCTGCTGACTCAGACCGGCTCGCAGGAAGCGCAGAAGACCCGCCACGTGATCGAGAAGCTCGCCGAAACGGTCGAGGCAGTGAGCCATTCGGTCGAAGGGCTGGCCAACGAAACGCAAACCATACAGCAAGCGGCGAACATGATCCGCTCGATTGCCGAACAGACCAACTTGCTCGCGCTCAACGCGGCGATTGAGGCGGCACGAGCGGGTGAACAAGGCAGAGGTTTCGCGGTAGTGGCGGACGAAGTGCGCGCCTTGGCCTCCAAAACCCAGGAGTCTACCCAAACCATCCAGCGCATCATCCAGACCCTGCAAGAGGTGGCCAACCAAGCAGTGGCGGTGGCACGCCAGGGCAGCGGCGAAGCGGTCAGCGGCGTGGCTCAGGTAATCAGCACGCAACAAGCGTTGGATGGCATCAATACCGCCGTCGGCCGTATCCACGAAATGAGCCAGCAAATGGCCACGGCCTCCGAAGAGCAGGCGCACGTCGCGGAGGAAATTTCTCGGCAGATCACCAGCATCGCGCACGTCTCGGAGCAGAACGCCGACATCGCTGAAAACTCTTGCGATTTAGGCGCAGATCTCGAGAACACGGCCCATGCACTCAATGCCTTAGTCACCCGATTCAATGGCTGAACAGGCGCTCAGTTCGAGCAACGAGGTGAAAAATGGCTGGTCTATTGGAAACCGTCGACAGCCGCACGCAGCTGGCTGGCAAGAATCGCCTGGAATTGTTGCTGTTTCGCTTCGACGACAAGCAACGCTATGGCATCAACGTGTTCAAGGTGCGCGAAATTCTAAAGTGCCCGCCCTTGTCGCGCCTCCCAGGCGCCCATCCGGTGGTCTGCGGCGTGGCCAACGTCCGAGGCAGGTCGGTCTCGATCCTTGACCTCGCTCAAGCCACCGGACTGCCAGGGCTGCATGATCGTGAAACGGCCTTTGTGATCATCACCGAGTATAACGGTCGCACCCAGGGTTTCCTGGTCAGCGACGTCGAGCACATCGTCAACCTGAACTGGGAGGGGATTCACCCTCCACCTCGGGGCAGCGGACGCCACCATTATCTGACTGCGGTCACGCACGTGGACGGCGAGTTGGTTGAGATCATCGACGTGGAAAAGGTCCTCAACGAGGTGTCTCCGGTCTGCGAGCAACTCAGCGAAGGCACCCTCGATGCGGATATCTGCCAACAGGCCAGCCATTTCAAGGTGCTGATCGTGGATGATTCTTCGGTCGCTCGCCGGCAGGTCAGTCGCTGTCTGCAAGCCGTCGGTGTTCAAGTGCTGGCCTGTAACGACGGCAGCCAAGCCCTGTCGTTGCTGGAAACGATGCTGGCAGACGGCAAGCAGCCAACCCATGAGCTGTTGATGATGATTTCAGATATCGAAATGCCGGAAATGGACGGTTACACGCTGACGTCCGAGGTCCGCGCCAACCCACGCATGTCCAGCCTGCATATTGCGCTGCACACGTCCTTGTCCGGCGCTTTCAACGAAGCCATGGTAAAAAAGGTCGGCGCCGACGAGTTCCTTGCCAAGTTCCGTCCCGACGCCTTGGCGGGGCTGGTGACAAACCGCATCCGACAGTTTGCGCTACATGCCTCAGCGCCGCCGCCCCAGGCGCCGAGTTGAGACGCGCGGGCATGGTGAGTGCTAGCGATCAAAGGTCCAACGTGCCACTGAGCAACGCGCTGAGCAGGCGTGCAACATTAGCACTGTCCTCGTCCAGCAGGTGCAGCGGGATGCCTTCGAAGGCCACGTGCGAGTCGCCCAGCCCGTGGCCAATCACTGCAAGCGGACAGGCGATTTCCATCTGCAGTGAACGCAGGCACTTGGTCAACGCCACACTCACCGGTGCCTGCACACGTATCACCAACGCCGCAGGCTCAATCGCGGCACACAGTAAAGGCAGCTCTTCCAACGGCTGATCGCAGCCAAGAACATCGATACGTTGCTGCTCGCCACTGAGTAGCAGACCGGTACACAGTAGCGGAAATTCGGCGCGCCCCTGGGCGCCGGCCAGCAGGACCCGCGGCGAATGCACCTGGTTCATCTGCAAACGCATCAGCAAGCGGGCCCGCAAGAACGTATCGAGAAACGACCATTGACTGCGCTGGCCCGGCGCAGCCCCTGTGGCCAGGTCATGCCACACCGGTAACAGTACATCACGTAGCACGGTGCGCTTGGGCAGGAGGGTGAACAACTGGCCATGCACCGCCTCCAGGGCCTGTGCATCGAAAGCCTTGGCGGCGCTCGCCAGGGCGCTGCGCCACTCATCGAAGGCAGAAGACGGCTGGACAGATACATCGGGCTGGCCTGCCAGCCGGTCGCCGACTTTACTGATAGGCACACCCTTGCCAGTCCAGTGCAGGATGTCGTTAATACGCTGGACATCCTGCGCCGTGTACAGCCGATGGCCGCCCTCGGTGCGCTGGGGGTGGATCAATCCATGGCGGCGCTCCCAGGCACGCAAGGTCACCGGGTTGATGCCGGTCAGGTTGACCACATCGCGCATGGGGAGCAGATCGGGTTGAGGAGCGTCAGTCATCGCAAGCGGGTATCCAGGAGGTCAGACATTCTAAACCCATATCCGGCTTCTGCGGCGAGCCTGCTTGGGTCATCATGCAGCAAACGATGCCGATGCCTTCCAGGCAGACGCTAAACTGCGCATCACGCATACGAAACGCCTGAAGGTGGGCCCATGATCAACGCGAAACTCCTGCAACTGATGGTCGAGCACTCGAACGATGGCATCGTCGTCGCCGAGCAGGAAGGCAAGGACAGCATCCTGATTTACGTGAATCCCGCCTTCGAACGCCTGACCGGTTACTACGCCGACGACATCCTCTATCAAGACTGCCGCTTCCTTCAAGGCGAGCATCATGACCAAGAGGCCCTTCAAACCATCCGCGAGGCGATCCGCGCAGGCAGCCCCTGCCGACAGGTGCTGCGTAACTACCGCAAGGACGGAAGCCTGTTCTGGAACGAGCTGTCCATCACGCCCGTGCGCAATGAAGCAGACCAGCTAACCTACTACATCGGTATCCAGCGCGACGTCACGGCGCAGGTGTGCGCCGAGCAGCGGGTCCGCGAGCTGGAGGCTGAAGTGGCCCAACTGCGCCTGCGCCTAGCTGAGGCCGAGACCCGCTAATACCTATACAAGAAATTATTTCTGTATAGATTATTTCGTGGGCTTCAGCTATACCTGTACAACACATCACTTTTGTACAGGATTGGCGGGAGTCCAGCATGTCAGCCTATCTACAGGAATTCGCCGAACGCTTCGCCCGCCTGGATGCCGCCAATCTCGGCGTGCTGGAGCATCTGTATAGCGAAGATGTGACCTTTCGCGACCCGCTGCATCGCATCCAGGGGTTGCCAGCGCTCAGCGCCTATTTCAAGCAGTTGTACGCCAACGCCCAAGACATTCGCTACGAGTTCTCCAGTGCCGACGAGGTGCGTCCTGGGCAAGGTTACCTGCGCTGGACGTTGCAGTTTCGTCATCCACGCCTGGCGCGCGGTCAGCCGATCGCCGTGCAAGGGTGCAGCGTCTTGCATTGGCGCGAGCGCGTACATTTTCATCAGGACTATTTCGACGCCGGAGCCCTGCTTTACGAGCACATCCCCATCATGGGTCGGGCTATCGGCTGGCTCAAAGGCAGGCTGGCATGAGCCGCTGTTGGTTGACCGGCGCCAGTAGCGGGATCGGTGCCGCACTCGCACAACTGCTCTTGGAGCAAGGCCATAACGTGGCCTTGGGCGGTCGCCACGCTGATCGCCTCGCACCGCTGGCCGAGCGCTTTCCAGGGCAAGCGCTGCTGGCGCTAGGCGACCTTGACGATCCCAAGCAGGTCGCGGCGATCACCGCCCAGATCGAGCAGGCCTGGGGTGGCTTGGATATGGCCATTCTCAACGCCGGCACCTGTGAGTACCTGGAGCCCGGGCATTTCGACCCGACGCTGGTGGAGCGCGTGATGCGCACCAACCTGCTGGGCCTGAGCTACTGCCTGGCGGCGGCGCTGCCCCTGCTGCGCGCCGGCCAACGCCCTCATCTGGTGGTGATGGGCAGCTCGGTGACCTGGCTGGCGCTACCCCGCGCCGGCGCCTATGGAGCCTCCAAGGCCGCAGTGCGCTATCTGATCGAGTCACAGCGAATCGACCTCGCGCATGAAGGCATCGCGACCACCCTGGTCAGCCCAGGCTTCGTCGACACCCCGCTGACGCGTCGCAACGACTTTCCCATGCCCCAGTTGTGGACCGCGCAGCGTGCCGCCCGACATATCGCCAAGCGCTTGCCCCGGCGTCCGCTGGAAATCAACTTCCCAGGTCTTTTCACCTGGGTACTGCGCCTGCTTGGTGCACTGCCGGCGCGCTGGCGTCTGGCACTGGGCCAACGCCTCGCCCGTCATGAACAGGAATGATGATCCATGCGTATAGCAATAATCGGCAGTGGCATCGCGGGATTGACCTGCGCCCACCTGCTGTCACGCAAACATGAAGTGACAGTCTTCGAAGCCGAGCAGTGGGTCGGGGGCCACACGCACACCCTCGATGTGGACTGGAAAGGCAAGCACTATGCCATCGACACCGGCTTCATCGTTTTTAACGACTGGACCTACCCGAATTTCATCCGCTTGCTCGATACGCTCGGTGTCGCCTCGCAGCCCACTGAAATGAGCTTTTCGGTGCATGATCCGATCACCGGACTGGAATACAACGGCCATGACCTGAACACCCTGTTCGCCCAGCGTCGCAACTTGGTGTCACCGGGTTTCTGGGGGATGCTCCGAGACATCCTGCGTTTCAACCGTCAGGCACTGGCCGACCTGGACCACCAACGTATCGACGCCAGCACGACCCTGGGCGCTTATCTGCAGCACCAGCGTTACGGGCAACGGTTCATCGACCACTACATTGTGCCCATGGGCTCGGCGATCTGGTCGATGTCCCGGGCAGACATGCTGCAATTCCCCCTCGCATTCTTCGTGCGTTTCTGCCGCAACCATGGCTTGCTATCGGTCAATCAGCGCCCTCAGTGGCGCGTCATCGAAGGCGGTTCGCGCAGCTATGTAGCGCCCTTGTGCCAACCGTTCGCCGAGCGTATCCGCTTGAACTGCAAGGTCTACCGCGTCAGCCGCGACGAAGGTGGCGTGACCCTCGCGAGCGCAGCCGGCACCGAACGCTTCGACAACGTGGTGTTCGCCTGCCACAGCGACCAGGCACTGGCATTACTGGAAGCCCCGACGCAGCAGGAGCGAGCGGTCCTCGGCGCCATCGGCTACGCCGACAACGATGTGGTGCTGCACACCGATACCCGGCTGCTGCCTCGTCGCAAAAGCGCCTGGGCCAGCTGGAACTACCGCCTGGGCGGCCCGGAGCAGGCGCCCGCCGCACTGACCTACAACATGAATATCCTGCAAGGCATCGACGCACCGGCGACGTTCTGCGTGAGCCTCAACCAAACCGCGCTGATAGACCCCATGCAGGTCATTGCGCGCTTTCAGTACGCCCATCCGCAGTACAGCCTTGCAGCGACCGCCGCACAGGCCTGCCAGGCCCACCTACAAGGCCAGCACCACAGTTACTTCTGTGGTGCCTACTGGGGCAACGGTTTTCATGAGGATGGGGTGGTCAGTGCATTGAAGGTGGCTGCGTATTTCGGAGAACAACTGTGAACTCCAGCCTCTGCCTGGGATGGATCAGCCACCGTCGGCTGACACCGCGACCCCATGCGTTTCGCTATCGGATCGGTATGTTCTACCTGGATCTGGACGAACAAGCCGGGTTCATGCGGCTGTCACGCTGGCTCGGGCGCTGGCGCCTGGGGCCGCTGTGCTGGCGTGAGCGCGACTACCTTCCAGCACACACAGGCCATGGCGCGTCACTGGCCGAGGCCGCGCGCACGCTGGTCGGGCAAGCCACCGGGCACGTGCCTGACGGGCCGGTACGCCTTCTCACGCAACTGCGTTGCTGGGGACTCTCGTTCAACCCGGTGAGCTTCTACTTCTGCCATGAGCGCGACGGGCGCCTGGCGGCGGTCCTGATGGAGGTGCGCAACACCCCCTGGCGTGAGCGCTTTCACTATGTCCTGCCGGTGGACGATGCACCTGACAGGCTGTTCACGGTCGCCAAGGCCTTTCACGTGTCACCGTTCATGCCGCTGGAAATGGACTACCACCTGCGTTTTTCCCTGGACACCGAGCATGTGCGCATCCACCTGCAGAACTGGCAGCACGGACGCAAGGTATTCGAGGCCGACCTCGCCTTGCGCCGCCAACCCTTGGATAGCGCCGCGCTGCGGCGTTATGTCATGACCTTCCCGTGGATGAGTCTACGGACTGTCTCAGCCATTTACTGGCAAGCGCTACGCCTGTTACTCAAACGCACGCCCGTGCATGACCATACTGCCAGCCAGGGCTCCCTGGCGCTCGGCCAACCTTGCGAGGACCCTGATGATGTCGAATCCTACCCTGAGCGTTAGCAAGTTCGCAGGCCTTGCGCCCCTGCTCGGCGGGTTGGCACGAAGCGCCGTGCTCGCCCAGTTGGGCAAGCTGCGTCACGGTCACCTGCGCCTGCTCTGCCACGGGCAGCAATGGAGTTTCGGCGATGTCCAAAGCCCGTTGCAGGCTGAGGTGGAGGTTCTCGATGAAGCCACCTGGAGCCTGATCGCCGGCAACGGCTCGATCGGTGCGGGTGAAGCGTACATACACGGCTATTGGCGCAGCCCTGACCTTGCGCTGGTGACTCGGGTGTTCGTTGCCAACCTCGAGGTACTCGATGCGCTCGAAGGCGGCCTGGCCCGCCTCGGCCGCCCTGCCCTACGCCTGCTGCATCGGCTCAACCGCAACGACAAGCGCGGTGCGCGGCGCAACATACTGGCCCACTACGACCTGGGCAACGACTTGTTCGAGCGGTTGCTCGACCCCACCATGATGTACTCGGCCGCCCAGTTCGAGCACCCTGGACAGACACTGGAACAGGCCCAGTTGAACAAGCTCGAGCGCATCTGCCAGAAGCTCGAACTGCGCTCAGAGGATCACCTGCTGGAAATCGGCAGCGGCTGGGGTAGTCTGGCCATCCATGCCGCCACCCACTACGGCTGCAAGGTCACGACCACGACGCTCTCGGAGGCGCAGTACAGCCATACACGCAAGCGCGTCCAGGCCCTGGGCCTGGAACAGCGCATCAACGTGCTTCGCGAGGACTATCGCGACCTTGAAGGGCAGTTCGACAAACTGGTGTCGATCGAGATGATTGAGGCGGTCGGCCATCGTTACCTGCCCGTGTATTTCCGCCAGTGCGCCTCGCTGCTCAAACCGGAAGGCCTGATGCTGTTGCAGGCGATCACCATCCGCGACCAGCGCTATGAACAGGCGCGGCGCTCGGTCGACTTCATCCAACGCTACATTTTCCCCGGCGGCGCACTGCCATCGGTGAGCGTCTTGCTCGACACTGCCAGCCGACACACGCCACTGAACCTTGTGCACATGGAAGATTTTGGCCTGGACTACGCCCTCACCCTGCGCCATTGGCGCGACAACTTGCGGCAGGCACGCACAGCACTGACGGAACTGGGCTACGACGACCTGTTCCAGCGCCTGTGGGAGTTCTACCTGTGCTACTGCCAAGCGGGCTTCGAAGAGCGCACCATCGGCGTCGCACACTTACTGCTGGCAGCGCCGCTGGCGCGGCGTGAGCCCTTGCCTGGCAGCGCCTGATGTCAAGGCCTTGGCTGATTGCCAACGCCATCTGGCTACAAGCCGGCTGGTGGATCTGCGTGCTGGGTAGCGAGCGGCCCTGGTTATTGCTGCTGGTGATTGCAGGCGTGCTGATCCACTTGAGCCTGTGCGCGAACAGCCTGGCCGAAGCCAAGGCGTTATTGCGCGTGACCCTTGCCGGATGCGCGCTCGATAGCGCGCTGGGCGTGCTGGGGGTGTTCGAGTTCGACGTACGCCCCCTGCCCCTGTGGCTCGCGTTGCTATGGGCAGTGCTGGCAAGCGGCATGCGCCACAGCCTGGCATGGGTCGCCAAGGACTGGCGGCTCGCTGCATTGCTCGGCGCGCTAGGCGGCCCACTGGCTTATCTGGGCGGTGCGCGGCTGGCAGAGGTGGGGTTGCCGTTAGGTGCGCTTGGTACCGGCCTGCTGCTCATGCCGCTCTGGGCACTTGCCCTGCCATTGCTCTTGCGCCTGGCGGCGTGGCGCTGACCGGCGGCATCGCTCGGAGCAGTAACGTACCTGCTCCCAACAGCGCTCCCAGCGCTTGCGCCAGTTGAATGGCCGGCCACACACCACGCACAACTTGCTTGGCAAAAAGCATTTTTTCATAGCGCCTGCCCAGCATCGAGTTGCGCCAGCAAGGCCTCACCACGCTGCCAAACCGCATCACGGCGGCCGACCGCCATACTCTCGAGGCTTCGATAGACAAGCGCCAGACGCGGGTTAGCCGACAGCAAGCGGCGATGGCGGATAAGGAAGTGCCAGTACAAGGCGTTGAAGGGGCAGGCATCCTCCTCGACCACGCGGTCAACCCGATAACTGCACGCCTTGCAGTGATCGGACATGCGCTGGATGTAACGACCACTGGCGCAGTAGGGTTTGGACCCCAGGTAGCCGCCGTCGGCATGCATCACCATGCCAAGCGTGTTAGGCAGCTCGACCCAGTCGAAAGCGTCCATGTACACCGCCAAGTACCATTGGCAAATCTCTCGAGGCACGATACCGGCCAGCAAGGCGAAGTTGCCCGTGACCATCAACCGCTGGATATGGTGTGCGTAGCCCAACTGCAGGGTCTGTCCGATCGCTTGCGCCATGCAGCGCATGCGGGTCTGCCCAGTCCAGTAGAATTCAGGCAACCTGCGCTGGTTGCCCAGGTAATTGAGACCGGCATAATCCGGCATGCGCAGCCAATAGATGCCACGCACATATTCGCGCCAGCCGATCAATTGTCGAATGAAGCCCTCGGCGGCATTGAGCGGCACCCGCCCCTCACGCCAGGCGTTATCAACGTCATCACACAGGCGCCGCACATCCAACAGGCCAATATTCAGCGCCGCGCTGATCCGAGCGTGGAACAGGTAGGGCTCGCCCTCCGCCATCGCGTCCTGATAATCACCGAAAGCCGCCAGGCCGAAATCCAGAAAGTGTTGCCACAGCTGCTGCGCCTCGGCAGCTGTCACGGGGTAGTCGAAGCCATCGACGGCCCCGTAATGATCGCTAAAGCGCTGACGCACCAGCGCGATCACCGCGCGGGTGATCTCGTCCGGCTCAAAATGCGCAGGGAACGGGCCACGCATCTGCTTTGGCAATGCCTTGCGGTTGTCGCCGTCGAAGTTCCACGCGCCACCGGCTGGAGTCCCGTCGGGCTCCATCAGCAAGCCGGTGCGCTTGCGCATGCCTCGGTAGAAGTGCTCCATGCGTAGTTGCTTGCGCCCCTCGGCCCAACGCGCGAACGCTTCGCGCGAGCACAGAAAACGCGTGTCGCGGTGCCATACCAGGGGTAATTGGGCCTCGCGCAGGGCCTGCTCAAGACGCCACTCACCGCACTCGGTTACGTGGATATCGGTGGCGCCCAAGGCATGTTGCCAACGGCGTAACTCGCCGACCAGGCTGGCGCTGTTAGCGCGCGCATCGAGTTCCACATAATGCACCTGCCACCCGCGCTCACGCAGTTGCTGGGCGAAATGCCGCATGGCGCTGAAGATCAATACGATCTTCAGCGGATGATGCGGCACATAGCTGGCCTCCTCCTGCACTTCAGCCATCAGCAGCGCATCGCGCGCCGGATCGAGTGCTGCCAGGCTTGCAAGGTCGAACGACAGCTGGTCACCCAATACCAGTCCCAGACGCATCGCGACCTACCACTGGCTGGCCAGGGTTACCGGAACCCGTAACGGCGCAATGGGGCCGTCGCGTTGCCCACACATTTCATCGTGCACCACCTGCTGAACAAGCGTGCAGGGCACTGCTGGCAGGTCGGCCAACAGTTGTCGCAGCTCAGTCGTCGAACGTATCCGCAGCGCTTGCCCTTGGGCATCGCTGAGTGTCAGGGGGCCTGCGTCGGTCAATGCTCGCAGGACATAGAAACCACCCTCCAGCGACAACAGTTCCAACTCCTTTGCCTCGCCGGTCGAAACCATCTGGGTCAGTGCATTCAAGTTCATGGCGTGCCCTCTGGCAGTCTGCGGAAGAACAGGGTTATCTGGCCGATCTCCACCCCCAACTTGGTCATACTTGAGCGGTTGATCAGGGTGTCTTCGTCCATCAGGTACATCCAGTCGTCGAGGTCCACCGTCCAATGCCGCCCATCGACTGGCAGGTCGAGCTGGTAACGCCAGCGCAGCGCGTTACCCGCCACCTCGCCGCGCGCCTCACCGATCACATCACCGGCAGTGCCTCGCCAGCGGCCAGTTCCGTCCGGCACCAGTGTCCAGGTACGTTGCTGGCGAGTGCCATCGCTGTAGAGAAAGTGCTCGTCGAGAATCAAACGCTCACCGTCACGACGGCTGTCGATGCGCACGTGAAAGCGCTTGACCACTTCACCGGAACGCTTCTGGAACATTCCCCAGGCCTGCACCGGTCGGGAAAAGAATGCCGCCAGGTCGAACACCGGTCGCTCTTGTGCGTAGCGCTCGACACTGACGTTGCCGCAACTGCCCAGCAACAGGCATGAAACCAACAACATCGCTCTGTACATGTTTTCAGGCTCCTCGGTCGTTGCCCGCCAGCCCGAGCAAGCGCTGACGCAGTTGTGTATCCCTGGCACATGGGGCGAGCCAGATACTGAAGAACGTCCGGGCGAACAGCGGGTCGGTGATTTCACGGCTGAGCTTGCCGTCGACGTAAACGCTACAACCCTGCCCTGGCAAAAACACGCCTGTGATGCGCATGCCCGGGCGCACCTCCACGAAGGCCTCATCGATTATGTTGGGCCAGACCGCGCATTGCGGCGGCGTCAGGCTGCTGGCGCTGACCCGGCACATCTGCTCGAAAATCTCCTGGACCAAAGCGCCCTTGGACATCGACCGGTGATAGAGCAGCTCAAGGGCAAACGGCCGATTCCAGTCGTGAACAGGGCCCAGTGCCCACAGTTGCACCGTGCAGAAACACTCACCCGAACGGATTAGCTCACCATCACCCAGCCGTTGTACCACTGGCAATTTCATAAGCACCTCTACCCCTCAATGCTGTACAACCATAGCATCTTGTATAAGTATTGTACTGGGTTGCATAGAATTTAATGCGCTACAGCTGCCCTCCAACCAAAGGATCCGGCAGCCCAGCGAGCATCAACAGCACCAAAAGGAATGGCTCATGCTGTACATAGTCCTGCTCGGTGGCCGCCATCCGCGGGCCAGCATCGAGGTCCACGATGTACTGTTCGCACAGGCGGACTCTCTCCAGCACGCGTACCCACAACTGCGCAAGGGATGGTTTGGGAGCCAGCAGGGACTGCACGTCGACGCCTGGATGGAGGTCGCCGGCATTGACCGCTACCGTGTCGAATTCGCCGATGCGGCGCCCGGCCCGGACGACCCACGCCTGTTCTTCATCAACCTCGGGGGCTACGAAGCCAACGTGTTCGGTGAAGCTCACCGCTACCTGCTGGTGGTGGCCACAAACAAGGCCGAGGCCAAGCAACGTGGTAGACGGCAGTTGCAGGCGAACTGGAGCAAACCGCATACCGATGCGGTGCTGGATGTCGACGACTGCTTGCCGGTGGACTCGGTCAACGGTCGCTACGTGCATTTGATCGAAGGCCCGCATGATGGCTTGCGCCAGTACAGCGACTATCTTCTGCTATGAGCCCCAGCCGGCACAGGACGCCGCATTCGCGGTGCAATATCACGGTCTAGCCAAGGTCCTTTCCAATGCGCCTGATCCACAACCTGCAAACACCCGCGAACGTACTGGTCTGCGGGGCTAGCCAAGGCATTGGCCTGGCCTTGTGCGCACAGTTACTGGCACGTGACGACGTCGCACGCGTGTTCGCGGTGTCGCGCCAGGCGATGCGCAGCGCCGAGTTGCAAGCCCTGTCCGCCGATCACCCGCAACGCGTGATGTGCCTGGACTGCGACGCTCGTGACGAGTCGCAATTACAAGCACTCGCCACCCAGCTCGGCGCCCACTGCGATCAGTTGAACCTGGTCCTGTGTACACTCGGCGTGCTGCACGAGGCCCCGGCACGCGCCGAAAAAGCGCTGAGCCAACTAGACATGGCGAGCTTGCTTGGCAGTTTCACCAGCAACTGCTTCGCCCCAATCCTGCTGCTCAAGCATCTATTGCCGCTGTTGCGTCGCCATCCAATGACCTTCGCCGCGTTGTCGGCCCGCGTCGGGTCGATCAGCGACAACCATCTGGGAGGCTGGTACAGCTACCGGGCCAGCAAGGCGGCACTCAACCAACTGATACGCACCGCGAGCATCGAGTTCAAGCGCCTGAATCCCGCTTCAACCCTGCTGCTGCTGCATCCAGGCACGACCGATACCCGGCTTTCGCGGCCCTTCCAGGCGAATGTCGCGCCGGGCAAGTTGCTCACGCCCGCCGATGCTGCCAGCCGCTTGCTGACCCTCGTCAGCCATCACGGTCCCGCGCACAGCGGTACATTCTGGGCGTGGGACGGCACACCGATTGACTGGTGAGCACCAGCCCCGCGTAAAAAATATGCCTTGAGGCGGCCCATTCAACAGGTGCCGATGCGGTCCAGTTCCTGCTGGAGCTGCGCACGCTCGAGGGTATCGAACGGCAGCGCAAAGAACGCCTGGCAACGAGAGGCGATAAGCGCCAGGGTGGCTCGGAACGCCGCATCGACCGAAGCATCGTCCCCCACTACATCGGACGGATCTGCCAACCCCCAATGCGCCTTCAAAGCAGGCCCGAAATACACCGGGCAAGCCTCACCGGCGGCCTTATCGCAAACGGTAATGACGATGTCAGGAGGGCACCGCTCGAACACTTCATTGCCCTTGCTACACAGTCCATGCGTCGAGATACCCGCCTGCTGCAACGTGGTCAGACTACGCGGCAACACTTGGCCCTTGGGAAAACTGCCAGAACTGACAGCGGTAAAACCGTCCGGCGCCAGGTGATTGAACATGGCCTCCGAGAGGATGCTGCGGCAGCTGTTGGCCGTACACATGAACAGGACTCGCATCGTCGACTCCTTCGCGAGGTGGCGTAAATCAGAGGCTCAGGCGCAAGGCCAGGGCCGACAGGGTGATCAGCAAGACAGGCAAGGTCAGCATGATCCCAACCTTGAAGTAGTAACCCCAGGTGATACGAATACCTTTACGTGCCAAAACGTGTAGCCACAGCAGCGTGGCGAGGCTGCCAATCGGAGTGATCTTCGGGCCGAGGTCGCAACCGATGACGTTGGCATAGATCATCGCCTCACGTACCAGGCCCTGTGCCTCGCTGGCTTGGATCGACAACGCGCCGACCAACACGCTGGGCATGTTGTTCATGACCGAGGACAACAGTGCAGCGATCACTCCGGTTCCCAAGGCGGCGCTCCATAGCCCCTGTTGAGCGATCCGGTCGAGCAGTTGGGTAAGCAGGTCGGTCAGGCCGGCGTTCTTCAGTCCATACACCACCAGGTACATGCCAAGCGAAAAGATCACCACCTGCCAAGGTGCTTCGCGCAGCACACGACACGTCGCGATGCGCTGGCCGCGCGCGGCGACGGTAAAGAGCAGCGCCGCGCAGACTGCGGCGACCGCACTGATCGGGATACCCAGTGGCTCAAGCGCAAACAGGCCGATCAGCAACACCACCAACACCCACCTGCCGACATTGAACGTGGCATGGTCACGGATCGCCTCGCGCGGCGCCTTCAGCGCAGCGAGCGCATAGTGGCGTGGGATATCACGCCGGAAAAACAGCCACAGCACCAGCAAGGTCGCGGCCACACTGGCCAGGTTCACGGGCAGCATCACCGAGGCATACTCGGCAAAGCCCAGTTTGAAATAGTCAGCCGAGACGATGTTCACCAAGTTGGAGACCACCAGCGGCAGGCTCGCGGTATCGGCGATGAAGCCCGCAGCCATGACAAACGCCAGGGTCGCGGCGGGCGAGAAGCGCAGTGCTAGCAATACCGAGATGACGATAGGCGTGAGAATCAACGCCGCACCATCATTGGCAAACAACGCCGATACCGCCGCGCCAAGCAGTATGCAAAAGGCGAACAGGCGCTCGCCACTGCCGTTGGCCCAACGCGCGACGTGCAACGCCGCCCATTCGAAGAAACCGGCTTCGTCCAGCAGCAGGCTAATGATGATGACGGCGATGAACGTGGCGGTGGCATTCCAGATGATGGCCCAGACCGTGGGGATGTCCTGTAGCGAAACGGCGCCCACCGCCAGGGCGATGATGGCGCCGAGCGAGGCACTCCAGCCGACCCCAAGCCCCCTGGGCTGCCAGATAACCAACGTGAGGGTAAACACAAAGACAGCTATCGCGACCAGCATCGAGCACTCTCGTAAAAAGGATCAGCAGCAGACCGAATCACGCACGGGACGTCCATCCATGGCTTTGAGCCGCCGGGTATTGTCTGCCAACCACGACGCGTTGGCCTGCAAGGTCACCTGCAGCAGGTCATGCACCCAAGCGGGTAACTGCGGATTCAACCGGTAATACACCCACTGCCCTTGGCGACGATCCAGCAGCAGCCCTTGGCTGCGCAGCTGCGCGAGGTGACGGCTGATCTTCGGTTGGCTTTCGTTCAAGGCGCACGTCAGCTCGCAGACGCACAGCTCTCCGAGGCTCGCGACCAGCAGGGTGACACGCGCACGGGTCTCGTCAGACAGACTCTTGAACACCTCAGGCGGAGAAAACATGAAGACACCAATATATATGGAAAATCGAATATACGTATAAACATATATCTAGAGCAAGCGTGCTGTGCAACTCGTCGCTGATGCTGAACCCTTGGCCTGCGCCACAGGTCGCTACTGATAATCGAACGAGCGCATGGGGGCCCTGGTGAACGAAATCCGTATTGGTGTTTGCAGTGGGCGTTATGCGCAATGGCATGACACGACGCCCAAGGAGTTGATCCTATCGGTCAAAGCGCTGCCGACCGAGCCCGCTTCCACACCCAGGGAGCGGCCATGAACACGCCTATATCCGCCCTGCACCGCCGGAGCGACGATACGGCCACCGTGCAACGCATGACCGTGCTGACGCTCAACGTGCACAAGGGATTCACGGCGCTCAACCGTCGCTTCATCCTGCCCGAACTGCGCGAGGCGGTGCGGGCCACCGGTGCTGACCTGGTGTTTCTGCAAGAGGTGCACGGCAGCCATCAACAACATGCGCAGCGCCATCCGGCGTGGCCACAGGCGCCCCAATATGAATTTCTCGCCGACAGCATGTGGCCGCAGTTCGCCTATGGACGCAACGCGGTTTACCCCGATGGCGACCATGGTAATGCCCTGCTGTCCAAGTTCCCCATCCGTGACCACAACAACCTGGATGTCTCGATTCACGGCAACGAGGCGCGCGGGCTGCTGCACTGCCGGCTCGAAGTGCCCGGCCACGCCCAGGTGCACACGATCTGCGTGCACCTGGGCCTGCGCGAGGGCCATCGGCAACGTCAGATCGACCTGCTACTGGGGTTGCTCGATAGCCTGCCGGCGCACGAACCGGTGATCGTCGCTGGCGACTTCAACGACTGGCGCCTGAAGGCCGATGCGCAGTTGTCGGGTCATCTGGTCGAAGCATTCGGCACGCCGGCGCGTAGCTTCCCCGCGCGTCTGCCGCTGCTGCGCCTGGACCGTATCTACCTGCGCAATGCCCACGCCTGCCAGGCGCGGGTGCTGTCCAGGTTTCCGTGGTCACACCTTTCCGACCATGCCCCACTGGTAGCGCAGGTGACCTTATGAAGCAGCCTTGGTGCAACGGCAACCACATCGAACTGCTGATCAATGGCGAGCAGTACTATCCCCGTGCATTCGAGGCCATGGCCCAGGCCCGCGAGGAAATCCTCCTGGAAACTTTCATCATCTATGACGACAAGGTCGGCCAGCCGCTGCGCCAGGCGCTGATCGACGCGGCCCGGCGCGGCGTGCGGGTCGAAGTGGCATTCGATGGCTACGGCACCGCGGATTTACCCGAAGAATTCATTGCGTCGATGACCGAAGCCGGGGTGCACATCCATGCGTTCGATCCTCAACCGCGCATGATCGGCATGCGCACCAATCTGTTTCGCCGCCTGCACCGCAAGATCCTGGTAATCGATGGACAGCGTGCGTTCATCGGCGGCATCAACTACAGCGCCGATCACCTGGGGGACTTCGGCGCGCAAGCCAAGCAGGACTACGCCGTGGAAGTCACCGGCCCTGTGGTCGCGCAAGTGCACAGCGCCTCCTGCCGGATGCTCGCAGCGGTCCTGGAAGATGGTAGCCGGGTCAAACCCCGGCATGCGCCGCATGGCACCGCCAGCGCCATGCTTGTTGAGCGCGACAACCAGCAGCATCGCAACGATATCGAGCGCAGCTACCTGGAGGCATTTCGCCAGGCTACACAACGTATCGTGGTGGCCAACGCCTACTTCTTCCCTGGTTACCGCCTGTTGCGCGAGCTGCGTAACGCTGCGCGCCGGGGCGTGGAGGTGACGCTGATCCTTCAGGGGCAACCTGATATGCGTTGGGTTCGTACGTTGTCGCGCCTGCTCTACAACTACCTGTTACGCGACGGCGTGCAGATTCTCGAATACCGCCAGCGCCCGCTGCACGGCAAAGTGGCGCTGGTGGACGAGGACTGGTCGACCGTGGGGTCCAGCAACCTCGACCCGCTGAGCCTGTCGCTCAACCTCGAAGCCAACCTGTTAATCCGTGACCGCGCCTTCAACCAAGGCCTTTACCAACATTTGAGCGAACTTTCCCGGGACCACTGCACGGCGGTGACACTCGAACGCATGGTGCGCGGCTACTGGTGGCGCGCGCCGCTAATTTTCCTGGGCTTTCATATTACCCGCTATTTCCCGAGAATCGCCGGCTGGTTTCCGGCCCACCGGCAACGCCTGCAATCGCTGCAAGCCGGCAGCCTGGCGCCGGCCGACTACCAGGGGGGTGAAACGTGATGGCAACGCCACGCTGGCAAACCTGGGGCAAGCGCGTGCTGACGCTGCTGTTTCTGGTGTTGATCCCGGTACTGCTGTTCACCCTGGCGCGCAACTTGGATTGGAACGAGGTGCGCCAGTCGCTGCTGGCCTATCGGCCTGGCACCTTGGCGCTGGGCTTGCTGCTGGCGGCCTGCAGCTATCTGGTATTTGCCAGCTACGACCTGCTCGCTCGCGCCTATACCGGCCACCGCCTACCGGCCCGGCAAGTGTTGCCGGTGGCGTTCGTGTGCTATGCCTTCAACCTCAACTTCACCACCTGGGTGGGTGGCGTTGCCTTGCGCTACCGCTTGTACAGCCGGCTGGGCCTGGAGACGGCGACCATCACGCGCATCCTGACCTTGGGTCTGTTGACCAACTGGATGGGCTACCTGCTACTGGCCGGCACGGTGTTCGCCCTTGGCCTGGTTAAACTCCCGGCAAGCTGGGCCGTCGGTGCCGGCGGTCTGCGCCTGATAGGCGTGCTGATGGTGGCGCTCGGCGTGGCTTACGTGCTGGCATGCGCCTTCTGCACGCGACGTACCTGGGTGCTGCGCGGGCATGAGATCACATTGCCTAGCCTGCGCCTGGCGTTGTGCCAGGTAGCCCTGGGTGCCAGTAACTGGGCATTGATGGCTGCGCTGATCCACCTGCTGCTGCCGTCCGAGCTGTTCTACCCCTCGGTGTTGGGGGTGCTGCTGATCAGCTGCGTGGCGGGCGTGGTCGCGCATATCCCAGCAGGGCTCGGCGTGCTGGAGGCCGTGTTCCTCGCGCTTCTACAAGGCCAACTGGGCCAGGGGACGCTGGTCGCTGCCCTGCTGGGCTATCGAACCTTGTACTACTTGGTGCCGCTGTTGGTGGCGGTGGTGACCTACCTGATCCTCGAGCAGCGCGCCAAGGCCTTGCGCCAACAGGCCGATCCGGCCTTGGACAAGCGCTGATCGAACAGGCTGCCTAGGGCGAAACCGGATCACCCATAGGACCGGTTTCATCCAGGGCACTGTCGGCACTACTCGGCTTTGGCTGACCCCGCTCGCTACACGTGCAGTCGGCCATGCGGCACGGTTCCCCGCTGCTATGGCCGTTTGCACAGGCCTCGCAGCAATACGCCTTGCCGTCCTGGAGCGCGGCATTGGCGTCCACGCTACAGGTACACGCATTACAGGAACAGCGTTGCGCGCTCATCAAGGCGCCCTCCCCTGGTCATCGGGCACGACTTCGTCGGTCCATGGCTCTCCATCCAGTGGCGCGGCGCGCGCCAGCTCGGCCTCGTCCAGGCCAATACCGCCACCGATCTCGTGGGCTTGCACCTCGCGCAGGGCTTGGTCCGCCGGGCCATCCGCCGTGCCAGGTTCATCCGGGTCTCGCGCACCGGTTTCGTCGAACAACGTTTCGGGGCTCAGGTCGTCGAGGGTGACGTTGTCTTCATGCGGGCTATCGCCCAGTGCCTCATCACCGGTCATGCCGTTTTCAGCGACCTGTGGCGACCGATAGTGCTGATCAATCTCAGGCGCCGGAGGCTCGTCACCGATGCGGCCCGTGCGTTCGTCGCGACGCTCGCTGAAGTCCAGCTCGTGCACGCTGCCCATGCGGTCTTCAGTATCGTCGATTTCAACCTGCGGCTTTGGCCGTGAAGGGGTGGACATGGCGGTTCTCCATCTATTGGCTTCACTCGGTCGACCGTCCTCTTGGAGAAATGATTCAGAGTTTCTTCAACGCGTACACCGGCACTTTTTTGGAACTCCGCCCCCACACGTAGCCTCCCAACCCAAAGACCTGCGAACTGTTTTGGAGCCCGCCATGGCACAGCCACTGAAGGAGTACCCGCCAAAGCGCGCCTTCACGGCCACCCTGGAACCTGCGGGTGTACGCGAAATGCGCAGTCCACTTTCCAGAGGGCCATTCCCACGCCGCCGCTGTAATCGTGTGGAAACGCGGTATCTGGGAGCCGGCAGTCGAGGAGGCATTCACCCGTGAGCCAAGCTCAGCACTTCAACCTGAACGCATTCGATGCCCAACTGCGCCGCTTCGCCGCGCGCCCGCTGGCCTCGGGCCTCGACCCCTCGCTGGCGCACCTGCTGCGAGCGCTACGCGACGAGCAGCTTGACCGACTTCCGTTGCCAGGCCAGGGACATACCCTGGAACGCTGGCGGGCCCTGGCCCAGGTCGCCGCTTGCGACCTGGGTCTGGCCAAGCTCTACGAAGGCCATACCGACGCTCTGGCGATCCTCGCCGAATGCGCCGCCAGCGCGCCTGACGGCGAGAGCATCTGGGGCGTGTGGGCCGCAGAACCACCGGATGCGCGAACCTGCATCGTCGAGCGAGACGGTCAACGCGTGCGTCTGCAAGGCCGCAAGGCCTGGTGCTCAGGTGCACTGCAGATCGACCGGGCACTGCTGACCGCCTGGGAAGGCGAGCAGGCGCAGTTGGTCGCCATCGAACTGGGCCACCCCAGCCAGCATATCGAGGCTGGGCACTGGCAGGCCGTTGGCATGGCCGCGACCGCCAGTGTCAGCATCGCGTTCGACAACTCGCCTGGACTGGCCATCGGCGCACCGGGCCAGTACCTGTCACGCCCTGGCTTCTGGCAGGGCGGTGCCGGAATCGCTGCCTGCTGGTATGGCGCGGCCACCGGCTTGGCGCACTACCTACGCGAACACTGCCACAAGCCCCGACCCGACCCACACGCCGACGCGCACCTGGGCGCGGTCGATAGCGCCCTGCACGGGGCCCGCGCCGCCCTTCGCGACTGCGCGGCGTGGATCGACAAACACCCGTGCGCGGATGCCAGCCTCCAGGTAAGACGCACCCGCGCCCAGGTCGAGCACGCCGTCGAACAGGTCATCCAGCATGTCGGGCATGCGCTCGGCGCCACGCCCTTTTGCCGCAGCGCCCGCTTCGCCAGGCTCAGTGCGGACCTGCCGGTGTACCTGCGCCAAAGCCACGCCGAGCGCGACCTGGCCGAATTAGGCCAACAACTGACCGGCATGCCGGAGGGAGCATGGCAATTATGAGCCAGAACCTGATTCAGGCAGCGCCGGGCACGCCCTGGAGCGCGTGGCAACAATCCGCCCAGCTGGCCCGCGCCACCTGGCTGTCACCCGAGCAGCTGTGCCCGCCCGGACGGCGCCTGGTGCTGTTGGCACCGCACCCGGACGACGAAATCCTCATGGCCGGTGGACTACTGGCAGGTTTTCACGGCCGAGAACAGGACCTGTTGTTGATTTCGGCCACCAATGGCGAAGGCAGCCACCCAGGTTCTGCACAATGGACCGAACGCCGCTTGCGTCACCAGCGCCCACTGGAAAGCCGTCATGCCCTGCAACTGCTGGGCCTGGACCTCAACCGTCTGGACTGGCGACGCCTGAACCTCAAAGACGGCGCCCTGGCGCACGATGAAGCGTTTCTGGTCACCCACCTGGAACAGGTGCTCCAGCCCGACGACCTGTTGCTGACCACCTGGCGCGGCGACGGGCACTGCGATCACGAAGCGGCGGGCCGCGCGTGCGCGCGGGTGGCCCAGGCGCGCCGCGCGCAGTTGGTCGAAGTGCCGGTATGGGCTTGGCATTGGGCCTCCCCGGACGATCCGCGCCTGCCCTGGCCGCAGGCGCAGCGCGTGCAACTCGATGATCTGCGCCTGGCCCGCAAGCGCCAGGCCCTGGCCGCGCATGCCAGCCAGTTGCAAGCCGACGGCGAGCGCCCGCCGGTGCTGCCCGAACACCTGCAAACCTGCCTGTTGCAGCCATTCGAATTGATCTTTGTTTCACGGGGGGCTGCATGAGCCTGGACGCACAGTACTTCGCCGCGTTGTACGCAGGCAACGATGACCCATGGGCATTTCGTACCCGTTGGTACGAACGACGAAAACGCGAGCTGGCCGTGGCCAGCCTGCCTCGCCAAGGCTATGCCCGCGTATTCGAGCCGGCCTGCGCCAACGGCGAGCTGAGCGTGCTGTTGGCCGAGCGCAGTGCCGAGCTGCTGTGCCAGGACATCGACCCCACCGCCGTGGCCCTGGCGCGCCAGCGCCTAGCAGGGGTAGCGCACACCCGCGTCGAACAAGGGCACCTGCCCGGTGACTGGCCAGGCGGACAGTTCGACCTGATCGTGCTTAGCGAGATCGGCTACTACCTCGACCCCACCGACTGGCGGCAGGTGATCGAGCAGGCCGTCGCCAGCCTGAGCTACGACGGTGGCCTGCTCGCCTGCCACTGGCGGCATCCCATCGCTGGCTGTCCGCAGGATGGCCGTGAGGTGCATGCCCTGCTGGCCAGGCACCTGCCGCTTTATCCGCTACTGCGTCACGAGGAAGCGGACTTCCTGCTGGAGTACTGGTCCTGCCAACCCAGTGTCGTCGACCTGGACGAGACGTGCCCATGATTGCCGTGATCATCCCCGCACACAACGAAGCTCGCCGTCTCGGACGCTGTCTGACGGCGGTCAGGGTCGCGGCGGCGCGGGCCGAGGCCGCAGGCTTGGTGGTCGAGGTGCTGGTGGTGCTTGATCGCTGCTCCGACGCCAGCGCGCGCATCGCCCGCCGCCATGGGGTGCAGACCTTGGCACTGGAGGCCGGCAATGTCGGGATTGCCCGGCGCGCCGGCGCGGCCTGGATGATCGAGCGTGGCGCCCACTGGCTGGCCTTCACCGACGCTGACAGCCGCGTACCGGCGCACTGGTTGGTGTCGCAACTGCAATGGCACGCCGATGCGGTCTGCGGCACGGTGCACATCGACCGCTGGCAGCCCTGGCAGAACGCCGCGTTGCGTCAGTTGTACCGCAGCCGCTACCAGTCCCAGGACGGCCATCGGCATATTCACGGCGCCAACCTTGGCGTGTGCGCCAAGGCCTATGCGCGGGTCGGCGGCTTCGAGCCGCTGCCCGCGCACGAAGACGTACAACTGGTACTGGCCCTCGAGGCCAGCGGTGCACAGATCATCTGGAGCGGCGCACATAGCGTGGCCACCAGCAGCCGAGCTGATTGCCGCGCGCCTCAGGGCTTCGGGGATTACCTGAAAGCGCTGCAAGAGCAGTTGCCTTGAACCGGTGGCCATGACGACTTGTTCGACGCGATCAAGCCGATGAGTGACTCGGCATCGCGCTGGTGCCTACAAGGTCGCCGCCCCAGCGCAATCGTGCTACGACAGTTCTTCGCGAACGATCCGCGCCCCGGCGCTCAGCGCGTGCAGCTTGCCCCGCGCCACGCCACGCGGTAGCGGGGCCATGCCGCAATTGGTGCAGGGATAAAGCTTGTCGGCATCTACGAACTGCAACGCCTTGCGCAAGGTGTCGGCAACCGCCTCAGGGGTTTCGATGGCCGGGTTGGCCACGTCGATGGCACCGACCATCACTTTTTTGCCACGGATCAACTCGATCAGTTCCATGGGCACATTGGCGTTGTGGCACTCCAGCGAGACGATATCGATGCTCGATTGCTGCAACCTCGGAAAAACCTGTTCATATTGCCGCCACTGCGAACCCAATGTGCCTTTCCAATCGGTATTGGCCTTGATGCCGTAGCCGTAGCAAATGTGCACGGCGGTTTCGCACTTCAGGCCCTCGATCGCGCGCTCCAAGGTAGCCACGCCCCACGCATTGACCTCGTCGAAGAAGACATTGAAGGCCGGCTCGTCGAACTGGATGATGTCCACACCCGCCGCCTCGAGTTCGCGGGCCTCCTCGTTGAGAATCCTGGCAAACTCCCAGGCCAGCTTTTCGCGGCTCTTGTAGTGCGCGTCATACAGCGTATCGATCATCGTCATCGGCCCTGGCAGCGCCCATTTGATGGGTTGCGAGGTGTGCTGGCGCAAGAACGTTGCGTCCTCCACGAATACAGGCTTCTGACGCGCCACCGCGCCCACGACGGTCGGCACACTGGCGTCATAGCGGTCGCGAATTCGCACGGTCTGGCGCTTCTGGAAATCGACACCGCTGAGGTGTTCGATAAACGTCGTGACGAAATGCTGGCGCGTTTGCTCGCCGTCACTGACGATGTCGATGCCGGCCTGTTGTTGTTCGTGCAATGCCAGGCGCAACGCATCCCGCTTGCCCTCTCGCAGCGCTTCACCTTGCAGTTTCCAGGGTGACCAAAGCGTTTCAGGTTGGGCGAGCCAGCTCGGTTTCGGCAGGCTGCCAGCAGTTGAAGTAGGCAACAGTTTTGTCATGATCCAAGACCTTGTCGTTCAGGGCATTCAGGCGGCATAGCGAGCGCACCACTGCGCAAGCATGGCGTGGTACGGCTTGATGAAGTGTTCTTCGGCAAAGCGCCCCTGCTCGACCGCTAACCTGCTTCGCTCCTCTCGGTCATAGACGATCCGCGTCAGTGAATAGTCCTGGTGCTGCAAGCTGGGCTGATAGGCGCTAGCGGCTGCCGAATTCGCGTTGTAAAGCTCGGGCCGGTAAATCTTCTGGAAGGTGTCCATCGTGCTGATCGTGCCGATCAACTCAAGGGGGGTGTAATCGCCCAGCAGGTCACCTGCACAGTAGAACGCCAAGGGCGCGACGCTGTGCGGCGGCATGAAGTAACGCACCTTCAGGCCCATCTTCTGGAAGTATTCATCCGTCAAGGAGTCTTCATCCTGGCGGTATTCGACACCCAGTACAGGATGCCGATTCTCGGTTCGCCGGTAGGTCTTGCTGCTGGAAACGCTCAGGCAGATCACCGGGGCTTTGCTGAAATGCGTCCGGTAGGCACTGGAGTTCACGAAGCACTTGAACAGCTTGCCGTGCAGAACGCCAAAATCATCGGGAACACTAAAGGTCGGCTGACCTTGGTTATGCTCCGGCAACCGCACGCTGAAGTCATAGTCGCGCACGTAGGACGAGAAATTGTTGCCGACGATGCCATCGATCCGTGCATTGCGGTGGCGGTCGAGCACGGTAACTTTCAATAGCTCGATCAATGGCAACGCAGGCACCGCGCGCGGATCGTCGAGGGTCATTTCGACAGACACGATGTCCAGTTCCAGTGCATAGCGCGTGCCGCTCGGGTTATCCCAGTGCGCCAACGCATTGAAGCGATTGTCGATCATCTGCAAGGTGTTGCGCAGGTTCGCCTGACGGCTACTGCCTCGTGCCAGGTTGGCAAAGTTGGTGGTAATACGCGTATTGTCCGACGGCTGATATTGCTCATCGAAACGAACGCGTTTGATGGCAAATGCAAACTCCTGGCTCATGTTGGCCTCACACCCTGAACGCGAAAGGGACTGCAGCACCGCCAGCAATTGGCAGGCTAGCGTCTGCGGGAAAATTCAATGAGGGCGATTGTCATGGCCAGACGATCATGAAACAAACTCAATTATTTTGAGTTCTTGTTTAATATTTCTCATGTTAAACCCTGGACGCGCGACGCCAGTGGTCATGATAGGCTAACGTAAGGATTCGGTAAGCGAATTGTAAATTACTGAATTTATTGGCTATTTTCTAAAGCGAGGGAGAACTTCTGGCCTGTTTGGCGTCTATTTGAACAGGTTACCCGGCACGCCCCAGCGGCTTCAGCGCAGGCGGCCATTCGTTCATGGACCTGGTCCGAGGAGTTCTACCCAATGAAACCCTACGCCCCGCAATGGCTGCTGGCTGGCCTGTTCGCACTTGTTTCGATGGGCAACGCCTGCGCCATGCAGGCCAAGCCGGTCTCGCCTGCCCTGGTCACTGAAAGAGCGGATACCACGTATACCCGCCCGGCATCCGACACCCCATGGCCAGGCTTGGCCGGCTTGACCCGCACCGCCAACGGCGCGCAGCTGGCGGGCAATGACCGCTACTGGCGCGATGGCCGCTGGCACTCGCACAGGGAAGATCTGCGCAAGGCCAAATGGCGCAAGGAGCAAGCGCGCAAAGAGGCCGAGCGCCGTCGGCAATGGGAGCGTCAACACGCCCACCGCCACTATCGCTGAACGCTTCAATGGAGGGGGCCGGCAGCGCCGCCCCCCAACACGCCGCGCTGACGGCTGCGATTACCCGAACACCACATAGCTTTTGCGCAACGTGCGGCGCACGACCCACGTGCCCTGGCAATCCTCAGGGAAGCACAGCGTATCACCGGCGCAGAACTCCAGCGGCTGGCCGCCATCCGGGGTGAAGCTGCCCTCGCCACTGATGATGTAACTGTATTCGGCCTGCTTCAACGCACGCCGGAAGCTTCCCGGCGTACACTCCCAGATGCCAGTCGAGGCTTCGACACCCGGCAGATCGTACTGCCCCGCGGTACGGGTATGGGCGAGCCCATCGCCCACCGGTTTGGCCACCGCCAGCGCGTCGCTGAACTGCGCATCGGTCACGGCTTTGATCACTACAGGCTGCATGCAGACCTCTCCTTGAACTCAGGCAATGGCATCGAGCAAGCGGTACCAGGCAATCCCCACCCCCAGGTACAGCCGCTGTAGCCCATGAAACGGAATCGGCCGGATCGGCGAGACCGGAAACGGGAAATGCTCGGTCTGCCCCAGCAGGCGCTGCGCCAGGTGACGGCCCAAGGTGCTGGCCATGGCGATACCCCGACCGTTGTAGCCCAGCAGGATGCTCAGCCCCGGGGCCGGCTCGTGCAGATGCGGCAGGAAATCCTGGGTCAGCGCCACGCGCCCGGCCCACTGGTATTCGAATTCGACGCCCTTGAGCTGCGGGAACAGGCCGAACACCGAATTGCGCAGGTGATTCCAGTCACTGTCCGAGCGCGGCTCGGCAAACGGGCCGCGCCCCCCCATCAGCAAACGCCCCTGGGCATCTTGCTTGAAGTACACCAGCAGGCGCCGGGCGTCGGAGCACACCTCCCCCTTGGGCAGCACAGTGTTTCGCAGGTGCTCCGGCAATGGGCGGGTGGCGACGATGAAGCTGTTGGCCGCCAGCACGGTCTGGCGCAGCTTGGGCCAGAGTTCGTCGGTGTAGCCATCGGTGGCCAGCACCACGCGCTCAGCACGGACCTCGCGCCGGGTCGCGGTGCTCAGGGTCCAGCCACGGCTGTCGCGGCGCAAGCCGGTGACGCGGGTATGGCCATGGATCTGCGCGCCCTCCTGCTGCGCAGCCCGGGCCAGGCCGCGCACATAATTGAGCGGGTGCACGCTGCCCGCGCGCGGATCGACCCAGGCGCCCAGATAGTCGTAACTGCCGATGCGCTGGGCGACACGGCCCTGGTCGAGCATTTCCACCGCCACTCCCCGCTGGCGCCACTGCTCGGCCCGGCGTTCGATTATGCGCATCGCGGCAGGCGTGGCCGCCGGCTGAATCCAGCCTTTGCGCGTGGCATCGCACTGGATGTCGTAGTGCCGGATCAGCTCGAACACCTCGTCGGCAGCGCCCCCGGCCACCTCGATCAGGCGCTGGCCCTGCTCAGGACCGTACAGCCGGAGCAATTGCTCGGGATCATGCTTGAGGCCGGGAATCACCTGTCCACCGTTGCGCCCCGAGGCGCCCCAGCCCGGCTCACCGGCATCCAGCACGCAGACCCGCACGCCTTGGCGCGCCAGGTGCAGCGCCGTGACCAGCCCGGTGTAGCCGGCCCCCACCACCGCCACGTCAACCTGCAGGTCATCCTGCAGCGCTGGCGTGTGTACCCCGGGGTTGGCCGTGGCAGCCCACAGCGACGGCGGCAAGACCCACGCGCGAGCGCTCATGCCTGCCCCCCAGAGTTATTCAACAGACGGCGCAGGAACTCCTGGGTGCGCGGCTGCTGCGGCGTGCCGAGCACCTCGCCGGCAGGCCCCTCTTCGATGATGCGCCCGCCGTACAGGAAGCAGACCTTGTCCGCCACCTCACGGGCAAAGCCCATTTCATGGGTCACCACCACCATGGTCATACCTTCGTCCGCCAGCTTGCGCATCACCGCCAGCACCTCACCCACCAGTTCGGGGTCCAGTGCTGAGGTCGGCTCGTCGAACAGGATTGCCTTGGGCCGCATGGCCAGTGCCCGGGCAATCGCCACGCGTTGTTGCTGGCCACCGGACAGCTCGTCCGGGTAGGCGTCCATGCGGTGCCCCAAGCCGACCTTCTCCAGCAGGCTGCGGGCATGCTCGCGGGCCGCGACAAGGGGCTCTTTTTTCACGAATACCGGCCCTTCCATGACGTTCTGCAACGCCGTGCGATGGGGGAACAGGTTGAAGCGCTGGAACACCATGGCCACCTCGGTGCGGATGTCATGAATGCTCTTGTGGTTGCGATCGACCCGCTTGCCCTCCACCAGGATGTCGCCCCCTTCATAGGTTTCCAGGCCGTTGATGCAACGGAGCAAGGTAGACTTGCCCGACCCCGAGGGTCCGATCAGGCACACCACCTGCCCGCTCTCGACGCCCAGATCGATACCTTCGAGCACCCGCGTATTGCCATAGCTCTTGTGCAGGGACTGGATAGTGATCATGCGGATTTCCTCGTGGCGATACGCGCCTCGAGACGGCGCAGGGCATACGACAACGGCAGGCTCAGGGACAGATAGAGCAGTGCCACCAAGGTGTAGACCGTCATGTTCTCGAAGGTCGACGAGGCGATCAGCTGACCGGCGCGGGTCATCTCGGCAACCGTGATGGTCGACACCAGCGAGGAGTCCTTGAGCATCATCACCAGGGTGTTGCCGTAGGGCGGCAAAGCGATACGAAACGCCTGGGGCAGCACGACCCGACGCATGATCATTGGCCCGCGCATGCCGATGGACTCGGCGGCCTCGATCTGGCCCTGCTGGATGGCCTGGATGCCGGCGCGGAAGTTTTCAGCCTGGTATGCCGAGTAGGCGATGCCCAGGCCAATGATACCGGCCTGCAAGGCCGTGAGCTGGATGCCGAACTCCGGCAGCACGAAGTAGATGTAGAACAGTTGCACGATGATCGGCAGGCCGCGAATGACGTTGACCACAGTAATGCCGCAAAGCGCCACTGCGCGCACCTTCGATACCATCATCAGCGCGAAGGCCAAACCAATGATCGAACTCAGCAGGAACGAGGCAATCGTGACCTGCACGGTGACCACCGCGCCATTCAACAGAATGGGCAGGAAGTCCAGAGCGTTCTGGAGAAACATAAGGGTGTCCGCGATGGGGGAATCAGGAAACCGGTGCCTGGCGAAGGCACCGGCTGACGAGGATCAGTCCAGCTGCCACTTGCCGATGATGCTGGCCAGGGTGCCGTCGGCCTTGATGCGGGCGATGCCTTGGTTGACCTGGGCGAGCATCTGCGGATCGCCCTTGCGCATGATCAGGCACACCTGGCCGATCACCTGGGGCTTGTAGCTGTCGACCAGGCGGACTTTCTTCAAGGTGCCTTGGGCTTTCTGGTAAGCCAGGATCGGGTGGTCGCCGAAGCCTGCCTTGATACGCCCCAGCGCCAGGTCGCGGGTCAGATCGGCGAGCGAGTCGTAGCCACGCACTTCCTTGAAGAAGCCACGGCGGTTGAGTTCGTCGAGAAACACCGTACCGACCTGCGCGCCAACCACTTCGCCCTTGAAGTCATCCATGCTGGTGTAAGCCTGGGTGTTGTCGTCACGCACGATCAGGCCCTCGCCGTATTCGAACACCGGATCCGAATACTGCACCACTTTCTCGCGCTCTGGGGTGCGCAACATGGCAGCGGAAATCAGGTCGATCTTCTTGGCGGTGAGCGACGGAATCAGCGCGGCGAAAGTGGTCTGGGTAATCTCCACGTCGAAACCCGCCGCCTTGGCCACGGCATGGGCGGAGTCGACCATCATCCCTTGGATACTGTTGCTTTTGACATCGAGGAAGGTGAACGGCACACCCGTTGCGGTGGCGCCGACCTTGTAGGTTTCGGCCTGGGCAAGTACGCAGGTAAGGCTACCGGCGAGTAATGCCAGGGCGCAGGTAAACACGCGAAGACGTTGATACATTGCTGAACACTCCCATTTCACGCGACTTATTGTGCTTATGCGTAGGGTTGGCCTCAGGTATCGGCAGGAGGCGTGTTTTTCACTATAAACAATTTACAAGAATCGTAAAGAGATTTATAAATATCGCATATCGATACTTAAAGCCCATTTATTACAAGAGCCAAGGTATGAGCGACAGCGAAAACAATCTGTTCAACCAGTCACTGGAAAAAGGCTTGGCGGTACTGCGCGCCTTCAACGCCCGCCGCCGTAGCATGAACCTGGCTGAGGTCGCCGAGGCCGCCGGCATCAACAAAAGCTCGGCCCAGCGCATGATCCACACCCTCGAAGCCCTCGGTTACGTGAGCAAGCACCCGCAGAACAGGCGCTTTCAGCTGACCCCACAGGTGATGGAAATCGGCTACAACTACCTGGCCGCAGATACCTTGGTGGATGTGGCCAATCCGTTCCTGGCCGAGCTTGCCCAGACCACTGGCGAGACGACCAACCTGACCGAGCCAGTGCGCACGGACATGCTCTACGTGGCCCGTTTCGTCGGCCCGAAGTTCATTCCCATCCACCTGCCGATCGGTAGCCGTATCCCGATGTACTGCAGCGCTTCGGGGCGGGCCTACCTGAGTTTGCTGGAGGACGATGAAGTGCTGGCGCTGCTCGCGGCGAGTGAGCTGCAACGTCACACCCAGTACACCCGTACCGCCACCCAGGCGATCCTCGACGCCATCGCCGAGGTCCGCCACAAGGGCTATGCGATCAACAGTGAGGAGCTGTTCCTGGGAGACATGGCGGTGGCCGCGCCGGTGCGCAACAGCCAGGGCCGACCAGTGGCATCGGTGCATGTGGTGGCGCCGACCAGTCGCTGGAGCGTAGAAGAAGCCGAACGCCGGTTGGCGCCGGCAGCCCTGGAATGCGCCCGGGCGATCAGCAATTCGATCAGGGCATTGTAGGAGTTCACCCAGCCCTGCCGGGCTGCGCTGTCGTGCAGAGAACTGATTTCGCAAGCGCGCCGCGTACCCTGTGGGAGCGGCGGTTCGGCGCCCCGACTTGCCCGCGAAGCAGGCGACTCGGTGTATGGCACCGGCTTCGCCGGTGTTCGCGGGCAAGCCCGCTCCCACAGGTCCCTGCTAAATCAACAAGTTATGTGTAGTTCTATGAGAGCGGCCTTGTGCCGCGATAGGGGCGCGCAGCCCCAGGATTTCAGTGTCATACACGATCGCCGGGGCTGCTACGCAGCCCTTTCGCGGCACAAGGCCGCTCCTACAAGATTGCGCGCGGCGGCCTGGCGCTTTAGAACTGAATCACCATGCGCCCTTCGATCTTGCCTTCGAGCATCTCCTCGAAGATCTGGTTGATGTCCTCCACCGGCCGCAGCGTCACCTTCGGCACCACCTTGCCCTCAGCCGCGAACTGGAAGGCTTCCTGCAGATCCTGACGAGTGCCGACCAGCGAGCCGATCACCTCGATACCGTCGAGCACCAGCCGCGGGATGTTCAGGCTCATCGCCTCCGATGGCAACCCCACCGCCACCAGTCGCCCACCGGCGCGCAGCGCATCCACCGCCGAATTGAACGCCGCCTTGGCAACTGCCGTGACCACCGCGGCATGGGCGCCACCGGTCACTTCCTGAATGATCTTCGCCGCGTCCTGGGTGCGCGAGTTGATGGTCAGGTCCGCGCCCATTTCGCTCGCAAACCGCAGTTGCTGGTCGTTGACGTCGATGGCAATGACCTTGGCGTTGAACACGTTCTTGGCATACTGCAACGCCAGGTTACCCAGGCCGCCAAGGCCATAGATGGCGATCCACTGTCCGGGCCGGACCTTGGCGACCTTGACCGCCTTGTAGGTGGTCACACCGGCACAGGTGATACTGCTGGCAGCCGCCGACTCCAACCCGTCGGGCACCTTGACCGAGTAGTCGGCCTTGACGATACACGCCTCGGCCATGCCGCCATCGACGGTGTAACCGGCGTTCTTCACCTCACGGCACAAGGTTTCGTTGCCGCTGGTGCAATACTCGCAGTGCCCACAACCTTGGTAGAACCACGCGACACTGGCCCGATCACCGGGCTTGAGCGAGGTAACGCCCGGCCCTACTTCCTGGACCACGCCAATGCCCTCGTGGCCCAACACCACACCGGTCTTGTCACCGAAATCGCCATTCTTCACATGCAGGTCGGTGTGGCAGACGCCACAGCAGTGCATCTTCAGCAGCGCCTCCCCGTGCGCCAGAGGGCGAAGGTTTTTCTCTACCACTTCAACACGACGATCAGGTGCAACGACAGCAGCTTTCATAAAAGCCTCCTTGTCCGAGTGAGTCAGCCGGCCTGGTTACCGTATCAACAGGGCTGGCCAGGCGGGCCTGAACCCAACACCGCCCGCGCTGCTGAATGAGGTTGCAGCAACCGCACGCTGGCGAGGCATTCGCCAACCATACGGCGTGTTCACTCTAGACCGTAGGCGTTGCAATGAAGGTGCTCCAGATCATGGTTTGCGCAACGGATCGGCTGGGCTGAGGACTGCGCGGTGCATGAAGTGCGCATGAGCGCTAGCGCCGTTAATGCACAGCTGTCGAGCTGCCCGACACCACTCAGGCCGCTTGCTGTAGCAGTTGCTCGATGGTTTCGACCAAGCGGCCTGGATCGCGATACAGATCCGCGCCGCTGATGGGACGCATGGCTTGGTTGATCTCGACCAGCAGCAGCGGCACACCCCTTGCGCCCACCTCGCGCATCAGTGCTTGTGCGTCCTCGATGCGGCTAGCGGTCTGTTCGGCAAACTGCGCTTGCTGGGTAAGCGTCGTGTGCAGGGTCTGCGCGTCAATCGCGTACCCCGCCCCGCTCAGCAAGTCGGCAGTGCAGGCCGCCACGACATCGGCCGATGACGTATCAAGCCCTTCGACATAGCGGGCCGTTTGCAGCACTGCGTACAGCTTCGGCTCCAGCGCGCTGTCGTGACCTCGAACCCAGGTCAACGCCCGGCTCATCGGCATCGAGTCGAATCGCAGCGCCCTGCCCCCCAGGATCTGCTCGAAGTACGCAGCCGCGAAGGGTTGCCCGGTCAGGGAAGCGATGCGCAGGTCGTTGCTACGGGCATACTCGGCAAATTCGGGCGTGATCACGCGCGCACCGGGGCCTGCGAAGAGGCCCGTGGGGTGCAGTTGCAGTGCATCCGGGAAGCGCTCTGCCAGACCACGTAATGCGCCGGCGCTGGCATAGCACCAGCCACAGAGCGGATCGAACAGATAATGCAGTTTGAAAGTGGCCATCTCCCGGCTCCTTAAAAGGTGATGGCGCTAGAGTATTAGGTTGCTATTCGGAGAAATAGACGCTTGGAACGTACACTTTGTTGCGTGAATCGAGCAAATACAGCATTCGGCTCGTTACGTAGCCGCTACCAACGCAACACACTAGGCCCAAGCAGCGCACCGATAGCCGTCGGCAGCAACATGCCTAGCAGATACCAAACGCCCCAGAATGCAATGCCCATCTCCGGGCAGTGCAGGCAGTAGGCCAGGGTCGCAGTGGCGCCCGCCAACAATCCGCCCGCCGCGCCGGCAATACGCAGGCGAGTTGGCGCAAGACCGCGCAGCGTCCAGAACACACCGACGAAGGTTGGCACCGACAGCAGCGCAATGTTCAGCGGGCAGGTGCGCCAGGTCTTGCCAAGGATCAGGTCGGCGCGCATATCGGCAGGTGCTGCGGCCAATTGCAGCGCAGCACCGATCCACACCAGCAGCACCGGCAGCGCCAACAGCACCCAGGCCGCCCCTCCCCGCACACCTGGCCGTGCCAGGCGATTGCTCAGCCACAACGCAAGCAGCGCAAGGCTACCGGGTAAGGCGACCTTGGCCCAAAACAAAGGGGTGCGTGCAACTTCGCCCAGGTCAGGTCGTACACCGAACAACGCCGCCATCAACAGCGCCGCGCCCAAGGCACCGCCCACCAAGGCGATAGCGAACCGCTTGCCAGCGAGGTGTCGGTCCACCGCGCTCTCTCTGGCGCTCAGCAGGTCGATCAGTTCATTGGTCTTCATGGTTTCGCAATCCTCGGATGATAGTCGCCAGGGCCTTGAGCCCACGGTGGATGCCGACCTTCACGGCAGCGCTGGAAAGCCCTGTGAGGCTGGCGGTTTCCTCCACCGACAGCCCCTCCAACTTCACATGAACGATCGGCAGGCGTTGCTTGTCAGGTAGCTGGCACAGCAGCTTGCCCAGATCACGGCTGGCCTGGGCGGGCTCGTGATCCTCGACACCGAACAGCTCTTGCTCGTCGTCCAGCAGCGGATCGTGGAGGGCTTCGCGGCGCGCAAAGGCGCGAAAGTGATCAGCCAGCTTGTAGCGCGCGATGGCTTGCACCCAGGCAGTCAACGGTTGGTCCGCGCGGTAGGTGTGGCGGGCATTGTGGACGGCCAGCAACACTTCCTGCAGCAAGTCTTCGACCTCACCGGGGCGCTGACTCAGGCGACGGCCCAGGAAAGCCCGCAGGTGCGAGCCAAGCGCCCCCAAAAACTCGCGGTACGCCCGGCTGTCGCCGCCCAGGCCGCGCAGTAGCAACGCCTGCAACTGAGCTTCACGCGCGATCAGCATTTGCTGACTGGTAGTTCGTTGCATCGGCGGTCCTGGTTACAACGTGGATAGATTCTTTCCCGCACTCACCCAACGTACGGGCGTGCCGTTGGCCTGGGAAAACAGGCATGCGCTCAATACGTTAGGGCCGCGGCAAGAAATTCTCAAAAAAATTTACCGCGCTGTAACCGGATTGCCGCCGCTGGCGAACTACTCATCGAGCCGCCGGAAAGCCTTCCGCGGCCCCTCACTCGAAGCGGAGACCGCAGCATGAAAACCCTGACCCTCGCCACCGCCGCCCTTGCCCTTGCCGCCATCACCGGCAGCGCCCTGGCCGACGACATGAACACCACGGCCAGCAATGGCGCGGCCATGGAGAAGTGCTACGGCGTCGCCCAGGCCGGCAAGAACGACTGCAAGGCCGGTGCCGGCACCACCTGTGCGGGCAGCGCCAAGAAGGACTACGACGGCATGCACTGGAAAAACGTTCCGGCCGGCACCTGCACCACCATCAAGACGCCCAATGGCATGGGCTCGCTGACCCCGAGCAAAGCCTGAGCCAAGGCCGCCGACCATGAGCACATCTTCTCAACTGGGCGCCGGGCTGGGACTGCGAGGCGAACACTACGCCCAGGCCCTGGCCTGCAACGCCCAGGAACTCTGGTTCGAAGTACATCCAGAGAACTACATGGTCGGTGGCCCGCGCCTTGCCTGGTTGGAGCGGATCGCCGAACGGCATCCGCTGTCGCTGCATGGGGTTTCGCTGTCCCTGGCGGCCGATGCAGCACCTGACGAGACGCACCTTCTGCGCTTGCGCACGCTGATCGAGCGTGTGCAACCGCCGCTGATTTCCGAGCACCTGGCCTGGTCGAGCTGGCGCGGTCGGTATTTCCCGGACTTGCTGCCCTTCCCGCGCAGCCACGCAGCCCTGACGCGGATAACCGACAATATCCAGCGCACCCAGCAAGCGCTGGGCCGGCGCATCGCCATCGAGAACCCCAGCCACTACGTACGCCTGGAGGGTCACGACTGGGATGAAGTCGAATTTCTGACGGAGCTGACGCAGCGCACAGGCTGTGGCCTGCTGCTGGACATCAACAATGTGTACGTCAGCGCACAGAACCTGAACTTCGATGCCAAACGCTATCTTGATCGTTTCCCGACGACGACGGTCCTCGAAATCCATCTGGCCGGGCACAGTCACGACGCGGGCGCCGAATTGTTGATCGACTCCCACGACGCACCTGTCGCCGAACCTGTCTGGGCACTTTACGAACACCTGATTCAACGTATCGGCCCGAGGCCGACACTGATCGAGCGCGACGACCATCTGCCCGCCTTCGATGCCCTGCTGGCCGAGCGCGAGCGTGCCCAGACGATCCTCGACCTGGCGCAGGTGAGCCCATGAGCACGGCCCTCGGCGCCTTCCAGGACGCCTTCGTCGAAGCCCTCTACCACCGCCCGGCCCCGGCGCTGCAAAGCCTCGCTCAACAGGCGGGCTTCGAGGTGTATCGCAATACCGTACTCAAAGGTTGCGTCGATGCACTGTGCGACAACTTCCCAACCCTCGAACGTCTGGTCGGCACAGACTGGCTGCGTGCCGCGGCCGCCATCCACGCTCGAACAACGCCACCCAGCGACGCGCGGCTGTTGTTGTACGGCGAGGACTTCGCTGACTTCCTCGAAGCGTTCGAACCCGCGCGGGAGCTTCCCTACCTTGGCCCCGTGGCACGCCTGGATCGACTGTGGAGCGAAGCCTTCGCCGCCCCTTCGCAAGCGGCGCTGGAGCTTGCCAGTCTGACCGGCATGAGCGCCTCGGACCTCGCGACCTGCCAGCTGAAACCGCGCGCCTGCGTACGCTGGCGCTGGTTCAACGAGCAACCGATCTACACCATCTGGCAGTGCAACCGCCAGGCCCTGCCGATACCCCAGGCAATGCTCTGGCGCGGCGAGGGTGTTTTGCTCGTCGGCCATGCCAGCGGCGTCAGCTGGCAGGCACTGGAAGTTGGCGGCTGCGCGTTCCTGGACGCCTGCGCAGCCGGCAACGACCTGGACCGGGCTTCAGCCCTGGCACTCGCGGCGCAACCGCAACTCGACTTCCACGACCTGCTCGGCCGCCTGCTCGGCGCCAGGGTGTTCAGCCCCCTCAACCCAACGCGAGACAGCCTACATGGACATCGCACGCACTCCCCATCAGCGCACCGCGCTGCGCCAGCGCTGGAATCACCTGGCCGATACCCTGCAGCACTGGCTCGGTGACGCGTTCCTCTGCCTGGTCGCGCGAGTCGGGATCGGCGCGACGTTCTTTCTGTCCGGGCGCACCAAGGTAGAGGGCCTGCTGAGTATTACGCCAGGCACCTACGAGCTGTTCCGCACCGAGTATCTGTTACCACTGCTGCCACCGCACATTGCCGCGCACCTGGCAACCTATGCCGAGCACATCTTCCCGATATTGCTGGTTCTGGGCCTGTGCACCCGCCTATCGGCCCTGGCATTGCTAGGCATGACCACGGTAATCGAGGTGTTCGTCTACCCGGACGCATGGCCGACCCACCTGGTCTGGGCGGGCCTGCTGCTGTTGCTGATCGGCCGAGGTGCCGGGCGCTGGTCGCTGGATCGAGCGCTAGGCATTCACTGAATGCGTCACCTGCAATCCGCTGCCAAAGCGACGACCTGATAGCGCAGGCGCTTCGACGGCATACGATGGCGTTCAAGGCAAAGGCACACAACAATAAGTAACCACAATACATATTGGTCACTTATTGTTCATCGCCCTGACGCTCTGTAGGCTATGGCTCATGAACAAGACTCCCTCCCCCAAAGTTGCAGCACGTGGTCCGGTGGATCACGAAGTACGTGATCAGATCGTGGCCGCGGCGACCGAGCACTTCCGGCTGTATGGCTACGAGAAGACCACGGTTTCCGATCTGGCTAAGGCCATCGGCTTTTCCAAGGCCTATATCTATAAATTCTTCGAGTCCAAGCAGGCCATCGGCGAGCTGATCTGCTCGAACTGCCTGCAACAGATACAAACCGAGGTAAGGGCCGCAGTCGATGCGGCAGACACCCCGCCCGAGAAGCTTCGGCGCATGCTCAAGACGGTGGTGGACGCCTGCCTGGCGTTGTTTTTCGAGGATCGCAAACTCTACGAAATCGCCGCCTCCGCCGCTTCCGGGCGCTGGCCGGCAACCCTCGCCTACGAAGGTTTCATCGCGCAGACCCTCGGCGAGATCCTGCAATCGGGCCGCCAGAGCGGCGACTTCGAGCGCAAGACGCCACTGGATGAAGCCACACGTGCGATCCACCTGATCATGCGCCCGTATTTCAATCCCCTGCTGCTTCAGTACGGGCTCGACACCACCGATGAAGCCCCGGCGCTGCTGTCCAGCCTGGTCTTGCGCAGTCTATCACCCTGAGTTGTGACTATTGACTAAATTGGTCACAGGAATCAAAGTGAGGCTCTCGATGACTTCGCTATGGATTCCTCATGCGCCGGCGCAACCTCCTTCTGTCTACCCTGTTCGGCGTCATGCCGCTCGTGTTGGTCGCCTGTAGCGACAAGACGCCCACCGATCCGCGCACCGACGCCCCCCTGGTCCGGGTCGCCACCGTCCAGTTGGCAACCTCCACGTCGCGAGCGTTCACCGGCATCGTCGCCGCCCGGGTACAAAGCGACCTGGGTTTTCGCGTGTCCGGCAAGGTGTCGCAGCGTCTGGTCGACACCGGGCAGAGCGTCAAGCGCGGCCAGGTCCTGTTACGCCTGGACCCGGTCGACTTGCAACTTGCCGCTCAGGCCCAGCGCGAAGCGGTAGCCGCGGCACGCGCACGCGCGCAACAGACCAGCGATGACGAGGCGCGCTACCGTATCCTGCGCGGCACCGGGGCGATCTCGGCATCCACATACGACCAGTACAAGGCCGCAGCCGATACGGCCCGCGCGCAACTCAGCGCAGCCCAGGCCCAGGCTCAGGTTGCCAGTAACGCCACCCGCTACGCCGAACTGCTGGCCGATGCCGATGGCGTGGTCATGGAAACCCTGGCCGAGCCCGGCCAAGTGGTCGGCGCAGGCCAGGCTGTGGTGCGCCTGGCACATGCCGGCCCACGCGAAGCGCTGGTGCAGTTGCCGGAAACCCTGCGCCCAGTGGTGGGCTCCAGTGCCCAGGCCCGGCTCTTCGGCAGGCACGACGTCAGCGTCGCGACCCGACTGCGCCAACTGTCGGATGTCGCCGACCGCCAGACCCGGACCTTCGAGGCGCGCTATGTGCTCGATGGCGAACTGGCCGATGCACCGTTGGGCACCACCATCACCGTGAACATCAGTGATTCGCAGAGCGCCCCATCGAACGCACTCCAGGTGCCTATCGCCGCACTTTACGACGCAGGCCACGGGCCTGGCATCTGGAGAATTGACGGGCAACCGACACACGTCACGTGGACGCCCGTCAGCGTTCAGTCGCTGGATGACGAGCGCGCGCGTGTCAGCGGTGCACTCAAGCCGGGCGAGCAGATCGTCGCACTCGGCGCCCACCTGTTGCGCGACGGTCAGCCCGTGCGCCTGGCCGAGCCGACCAGCGTGGCGGTAGCCGAGGAACGTCAACCATGAGCGAGGGCCGTTTCAACCTCTCTGCACTCGCCGTGCGCGAGCGCTCCATCACCCTGTTCATGGTCTGCCTGATTTCCCTGGCGGGGCTGGTTGCCTTTTTCAAACTCGGGCGTGCCGAGGACCCGGCCTTCACCATCAAGGTGATGACCATCGTCACCGCCTGGCCCGGCGCCACGGCCCAGGAAATGCAGGATCAGGTCGCCGAAAAGATCGAAAAGCGCCTACAGGAGCTGCGCTGGTACGACCGTAGCGAAACCTACACGCGTCCGGGCCTGGCCTTCACCACCCTATCGCTGCTCGACACCACGCCACCCGCACAAGTGCCCGAGGAGTTCTATCAGGCACGCAAGAAGATCAGCGACGAGGCCAAGACCCTGCCCGCCGGAGTGATCGGCCCGCTGGTCAACGACGAGTATTCGGACGTCACCTTCGCCCTGTTTGCACTCAAAGCCCGAGGCGAGCCGCAGCGCCGCCTGGTACGCGACGCCGAAAACCTGCGCCAGCGCCTGCTGCATGTACCGGGCGTGAAGAAGGTCAACATCATTGGTGAACAGGCCGAGCGCATCTTCGTCGAGTTCTCCCACGAGCGACTGGCCACGCTGGGCATCGACCCGCAGGCGGTGTTCGCCGCACTCAACGAACAGAATCTCCTGACCCCGGCCGGCGCGGTGCAAACCCGTGGACCGGATGTGTTCCTGCGCCTGGATGGCGCCTTCGATGAATTGCAGAAGATCCGCGACACCCCGATCATCGCCCAGGGCCGTACCCTCAAGCTTTCCGACATCGCCACAGTCAAGCGCGGCTACGAAGACCCGGCCACCTTCCTGATTCGCAACGGCGGCGAACCGGCCCTGTTGCTCGGCATCATCATGCGTGAAGGCTGGAACGGGCTCGATCTGGGCAAGGCCTTGAACGATCAAGTGCAGCAGATCAACGCCGAGCTACCGCTGGGCATGAGCCTGAGCAAAGTCACCGACCAGGCCGTCAACATCAGCGCCTCCGTCGACGAGTTCATGATCAAGTTCTTCGTCGCGCTGCTGGTCGTCATGCTGGTGTGCTTCGTCAGCATGGGCTGGCGCGTCGGCGTGGTGGTCGCGGTGGCGGTGCCACTGACCCTGGCAATGGTCTTCGTGGTAATGGCCACGACCGGCAAGAACTTTGACCGTATCACGTTGGGCTCGCTGATCCTCGCCCTTGGCCTGCTGGTGGACGACGCCATCATCGCCATCGAGATGATGGTGGTGAAAATGGAGGAAGGTTACGACCGCGTGCGGGCCTGCGCCTATGCCTGGAGCCATACGGCGGCGCCGATGCTCTCCGGCACGCTGGTCACCGCCGTCGGTTTCATGCCCAACGGTTTCGCCCGCTCCACGGCCGGTGAATACACCAGCAACATGTTCTGGGTCGTCGGTATCGCGCTGATCGCCTCCTGGCTGGTCGCGGTGATCTTCACGCCGTACTTCGGCGTCAAGCTGCTGCCCGCGATCAAACAGATCGAGGGTGGCCACGAGGCGCTCTACGACACCCCGCGCTACAACCGCTTTCGTCGGCTGCTGGGCCGGGTGATCACCCATAAGTGGCTGGTCGCAGGCACCGTGGTCGGGTTGTTCGTGACCGCCGTGCTCGGCATGGCGCTGGTCAAGAAACAGTTCTTCCCCATCTCCGACCGTCCCGAAGTCATGGTCGAAGTCCAGATGCCCTACGGCACTTCGATCGTCCAGACCAGCGCCGCGGCGGAAAAAGTCGAGGCTTGGCTTGCGCAACAGGCAGAGGCGAAGATCGTCACCGCATACATCGGCCAAGGCGCGCCGCGCTTCTTCATGGCCATGAGCCCGGAGTTGCCGGATCCTTCGTTCGCCAAGATCGTCGTACGCACCGACAACCCGGATGAGCGCGAGGCGCTCAAGCACCGCTTGCGCAAGGCGATCGCCGAGGGTCTGGCCAGCGAGGCGCAGGTGCGCGTCACCCAGTTGGTGTTTGGCCCGTATTCGCCCTACCCGGTGGCTTACCGGATCACCGGCCCGGATCCACAGCGCCTGCGCGAAATCGCCGCCGAGGTGCGCCAGGTGATGCAGGCCAGTCCGTTGATGCGCACGGTCAATAGCGACTGGGGCACCCGCGTACCCATGTTGCACTTCAACCTGCAGCAAGATCGTCTGCAGGCGGTCGGGCTGACCTCCAGTGCCGTCGCGCAGCAATTGCAGTTTCTACTCAGCGGCGTCCCTGTCACCGCCGTGCGCGAAGATATCCGTACGGTGCAGGTCGTGGCGCGTGCCGCCGGCGACATCCGCTTCGACCCGGCACGGGTGATGGATTTCACGCTGGCTGGCGCCAATGGCCAACGCGTCGCGCTGTCGCAGGTGGGCGACGTCGAGGTGCGCATGGAAGAGCCCATCATGCGTTGGCGCGACCGCCTGCCGACCCTCACCGTGCGTGGCGATACCGCCGAAGGCCTGCAACCGCCGGACGTCTCGACCGCCATCAGCCAACAGTTGCAACCCATCATCGACAAGCTGCCAAGCGGCTACCGCATCGAGCAGGCGGGCTCCATCGAGGAGTCAGGCAAGGCCAGCAAGGCCATGCTGCCGCTGTTCCCGATCATGCTGGCTGTCACGCTGATCATCATCATCCTGCAAGTGCGCTTCATCGCAGCGATGATCATGGTCTTTCTCACCAGCCCCTTGGGGCTGATCGGTGTGGTGCCGACGCTGATCCTGTTCCAGCAACCCTTCGGTATCAACGCGCTGGTCGGGCTGATCGCACTGTCCGGCATCCTCATGCGCAACACGCTGATCCTGATCGGACAAATCCGCCAGAGCGAACAGGCCGGCCTCGACCCATTCAACGCGGTGGTCGAAGCCACGGTGCAGCGCGCCAGGCCGGTGATCCTCACGGCGTTGGCGGCGATCCTGGCGTTCATCCCGCTGACCCATTCGGTGTTCTGGGGCACGCTGGCCTACACCCTGATCGGCGGCACCTTCGCCGGCACCGTGCTAACCCTGGTGTTCCTGCCGGCGATGTATGCCATCTGGTTCGGTATCCGTCCCCATCACCACGCGCCACTCGAGCAGGCACAACCGGCATGAGCCGCCCATTTCCCCAAGCCACAGGTATTCGTATGTCCAACCCCACAGTGGTCGTCATAACCGGTGTGTCATCAGGCATTGGCCGCACAGCGGCCGAACAGTTCGCCAAGCGCGGCTGCCGTGTGTTCGGCAGCGTGCGCAACCTGGACACCGCTCAGGCCCTACCCGGCGTCGAGCTGATCCAGCTGGACGTGCGCGACGAAACGTCGATCCGCCAAGGTATCGAGCATGTCGTCGCCAAGGCCGGACGCATCGATGTATTGGTCAACAATGCCGGCACCACACTGCTCGGGGCGATGGAAGAAACCGTCCTCGGCGAGGCCCAGGCACTGTTTGACACCAATGTTTTCGGGGTCTTGCGTGTCACACAAGCGGTGCTGCCGTATATGCGCGGGCAAGGTGCCGGACGCATCGTCAACGTCAGTTCGGTGCTGGGCTTCCTGCCAGCGCCCTACATGGGGTTGTACAGCGCGTCCAAGCATGCCGTGGAGGGATTGTCCGAGAGCCTGGACCACGAGGTACGACGCTTTGGTATCCGCGTCGCGCTGGTCGAGCCCTCGTTCACCCAGACCCAACTCGACATCAATGCGCCACAGGCTGCCACGCGCATCGCCGCCTATACCGGCGAGCGGACAACCGTCTCCCAGGCCATCGGGCTGAACGTGCGCAAGGCGCCGTTGCCCGCAGCAGTCGCGGCAACCATCGTCGAGGCCGCCCTTGGCAGCTGGCGGATGCGACACACTCCCAAAGGCGAAGCCACCCTACTCCGGCGCTTGCGCCGTTTCATGCCGGCAGGCCCCGTCGATTCGGGCCTGCGCAAGACGTTCGGCCTCGGCTGATTCAACCCATCCACTGGAGCCTACACCCAGCACAGCGCACGCAGTGTGGTTGCCTGTCTGGGCTGTGGCAGCAGACGTTGGATTGCCTACAGCCAACGTCTGACCTGGCCGCAATAGTGCGTGAACTGCGCGCCAAAAAGGCCGGCAAGCGCTCGCTCTTCCGGCCCGATCTGGAAGCGGTTCATGTAGATCACGAAACCGAGCACACTCAGAAGCGCTGGCGGCCAGGCGAGAAAAATCGACCAGGCTGTCAGGGCTATGGCGAACCCCAGGTACATGGGATTGCGTGTGTATCTGTACACGCCAGAGCGGACCAGAGCCGAGGCCGCGTGCGGCTTCAGTGGATTGACCGTGGTACGCGCATGGCGAAACGAAAGCACACCGGCTAGCGCAATAGCGACGCCTACCAGCAATACAACCAGCGCCAGCCCCAGACGCCAGCCGAGTGCAAATTCCCGTGCGCCGGATACGTGCTCGGCCGCCAGCCACGCCAGCACGCCAAACAGTGTGGCTACCAGCGGCGGCGGAATTCGGTTGTTCATGATCGATGCCTTTGAGAGACGAATGTCCTGCCAGGGTGAAGGCTATAGCCACTTCAGGGTCAAGCCCAAGCTTTCACCCACGTGATCGCCGTTACCCTGAGCGCTGGCCGGAGTCAGTCAACCGGCATGCAGCGATTCCGGCAATCACCGGCTCACGGCATCTGTTGCTGCTGCAAGCCGGCCAATGGGTAATTCGCGCGACTCATGAACTGACCGAAACCCCCTCCTTGGCGGACACGGGCAGGTCGAACAGTTTGTCGAAGCACCATTGAAATACCAGAGCATAGAAGAAGAAGAAAACGAACAAGCCCAGATCGGTGACCAGTGCAGCCCACCAGGAAATCCCCAGCCACCAGGCGACCAGAGGCACCAGCATTAGCACCAGCCCCCCCTCGAAACCCAATGAGTGCAGCAACCGTCTGCTCAAAGTGCGTGCCCGCTGCGGCTGACGCGCCTCCCAATACTCGAAAACAGCGTTGAACAGCACGTTCCACACCAGCGCGCTAACAGACAACATCACCGACAGCGCTCCCGCATGAACCAGGCCTTCGTCGTAGATCAAGGCGATGCTGGGCGACAACACCGTGATGGCGATTGATTCATACAGGAGCGCTTGAAGGATTTTTCTGCGAGGGCCTTGCATGGGGTGCTCCGTGGAGTGGGTAGATCACAGACGGTAGTGGCTCATGCACGGCAAGAAAAATGAGATAAATTGCACCCGCATCAATTCAATTCATCCAGGGAGTTCTGCGTGTTTTCGACTCTTCCACTCAACGCGCTGCGTACGTTCGAGGCGGCAGCGAGGCTGGGTAGTTTCAAGGCGGCCGCTGAGGAGCTTGCCGTGACCCCGGCAGCTATTTCCCACCAAATCAGAACCTTGGAAACCCACCTCGGTACACGGCTGTTCAATCGGTCTGGACAGGGCGTAGCCTTGAGCGCCGAGGGCGAGTCGCTCTATCGGCAGACGCACCGTGCACTGTTGGACATTCGCAGCAGCCTGGAGGCTTTCTATCCAGGCACAGCCCAGGCAACCCTGACCATTACCACGACGCCAGGGCTGGCCGCAGCCTGGCTGATTCCACGCTTGGGTAGCTTTTACAGACGCTTTGCGCAGTTCAATGTGCGCGTCGACACACGCAATGAAGTTGTCGATCTTCTGCGTGACTCCAGTGTCGATCTTGCGATTCGCGCGGTCAGCCGCGATGACCCGAAGCTGTTCTGCCAGGCGCTGATGGATGAGCGATTCTCGGCTTATGGCGCACCCGAGTTGATCGCCTCACTGAACGTGGATCAGGTCGAGTTGATCAACCTGAACTTGACCATTCCAGGCGCATTCTCAGTCAACTGGCAAAGCTGGTGCACGGCCGCCGATTGCCAGGCTTGGCTTGAAACCGCGCAGATGCGCGAGTTCGACGATGAGCACTTTGCGTTGGGCGCGGCCATCGCCGGTCATGGACTGGTGCTGGCAAGCAATGTACTGGTCGCTGACAGCCTCAGGCGTGGAGAGCTACTGCCCTACAGACCAGAAATCAGCCTGGCGGGGCCGCGTTATGTCGCTGCGTGCGTGCCAGGCAAGGAGCGGCACGCACCGGTGACCGCGTTCCTGAGCTGGCTGGCAGACGCTGCACGGCACCCTTGAGCCCCGGCGCGGTGAGTTGCCAGCGCCCAGATGGTGCGCCGCGCACCATAACGGCGCGGCGCTCCACTTGCCTGTCCCCCAAGGCTCACTGGCCTTCTCCTGAAACCCTTGAGCCTGCGGGTCTATCGCCGCGCACAGGCATTCTGGCACGCCTCTCGCATTACCCCTGGGGTGCGGGAGTAGCGCGAGCTATTGCAGCAAAACACAAATGGTTGGCTAGGGTTCCGATCTGCCTCGGCAGGTGCCTGGACCGAGAGCTGACGACCTCCAGTTGAGGTTACACGGCGGGATAAAAGCCCGGGAGACGCCAGACCACCCATCGCAATGGGTGTCGCGCTGCTCCTTGTCCGTCCACCGCCAACTGGAGTCACCCCATGCGAAAGCCCCTCCTGACCGCTTTCCTCACCGGCTGCGTCGTGCTGACCAGCTTTGCCGCCAAGGCCGCGCCCAAGACCGACTTCAACCTGTGCTGGAGCATCTACGCTGGCTGGATGCCGTGGGAATACGCTGCCGCCCAAGGCATCGTCGACAAGTGGGCCGACAAGTACGGCATCCACATCAAGCTCACCCAGATCAACGACTACGTCGAATCGATCAACCAGTACACCGCGGGCCAGTTCGATGGCTGCACCATGACCAACATGGACGCGCTGACCATCCCGGCCGCAGGCGGCGTCGACAGCACCGCGCTGATCGTCGGCGATTTCTCCAACGGCAACGATGGCGTGGTGCTCAAGGGCAAGGGCAAGACCGTCGCCGACCTCAAGGGCATGGACGTCAACCTGGTCGAGCTGTCGGTCTCCCACTACCTGCTGGCGCGCGCCCTGGACAGCGCCGGGCTCACCGAGCGCGACCTGAAGGTGGTCAACACCTCAGACGCTGACATCGCCGCCGCCTTCGACACTGCGCAGGTGCAGGCGGTGACCACCTGGAACCCGATGCTCGGGCAGATCAACACGCGCCAGGATGTGACCCAGGTCTTTGACTCAAGTGACATCCCCGGCGAAATCCTCGACCTGATGGTGGTCAACACCCAGACCCTGCACGACAACCCAGCGCTGGGTAAAGCACTGACCGGCGCGTGGTACGAAGTGATGGCGTTGATGGCTGAACCTTCGGCGGCCGGCAAGGCGGCCCTGGAGCACATGGCCAAGGCCTCCGGCACCGACCTCGACGGCTACGAGGCGCAATTGTCGACCACCCACCTGTTCGCCACCGCACCGGCCACCCTGGCCTTCGTCAACGGCCATGCACTGCCCAAAACCATGGAAAAGGTCGCTCAGTTCTCCTTCGACCACGGTCTGCTCGGTAGCGCTGCCCAAAGCAGTAACGCGGTGGGCATGAGCTTTGCCAACGGCGTGAGCGTAGGCGACCCGGCCAACCTCAAGCTGCGTTTCGACACCCAGTATGTGCAGATGGCCGCTGACGGCAAGCTGTGAGCGGAGACACGCCATGCGCCTTTTGAATCGCCACCCGGACCGCTCCACACGGCTGATGCTGGTCATCCTGCCGTTCGCCCTGCTGCTGTGCGCCTACCTGTTCGGGTCAGCCCAACGCCTGGCCGACAACCCGCGTGACAAGCTGCTGCCCAGCGCCGTGCAGATGAGCGAAGCGATCAAGCAGGTCGCTTTCACCGAAGACAAGCGCAGCGGCGCCTACCTGCTGTGGCAGGACACCGCATCGAGCCTGACCCGCCTGGCCAGCGGCCTGGCCATTAGCGCGGTGGCCGGCCTGTGCCTGGGGATCGTAGCCGGGACGCTGCCGCTGGCAGGTGCTTCGTTGTCGCCGTTGATGGTGGTGCTGTCGATGGTGCCGCCGCTGGCGCTGCTGCCGATCCTGTTCATCGTATTCGGGCTGGGGGAGTTGTCCAAGGTCATGCTGATCGTCATCGGCATCACCCCGATCCTGGCCCGCGACCTTGAGCAGCGCGCCCGCGAGATCCCTGCCGAACTGCGGATAAAGGCGCTGACCCTGGGCGCCTCGACCTGGACCTACATCCTGCGCGTGGTCTTGCCGCAACTGGCGCCACGCCTGCTGATCTCGTTGCGCCTGGTACTGGGCTCGGCCTGGCTGTTCCTGATCGCCGCCGAGGCCATCGCCTCGGAAGACGGCCTGGGCTACCGGATCTTCCTGGTGCGCCGATACCTGGCCATGGACATGATCCTGCCCTACGTCGCCTGGATCACGCTGTTGGCCTGGCTCACCGACTGCTCGCTCAAGCAACTGACCCAGCGGGCTTTCCCCTGGTACGAAGGGGGCCGTCCATGAGCTACATCGAAGTGCGCAACGTCTGGCAGCAATATGGCGAGCATGTGGTGCTCGAAGGCCTGAACCTGAGCATCGCCGAAGGCGAGTTCTGCACCATGGTCGGCGCCTCGGGTTGCGGCAAGTCCACCTTCCTGCGCCTGCTGCTGGGCCAGGAGCAGCCATCGCGCGGACAGATTCTGTTGGGCGGCCAGCCTCTGGCGGGCGAACCCGACCCCAGCCGAGGCGTGGTGTTCCAGCGCTACTCGGTGTTCGCGCACCTGAACGTGCTGGATAACGTCGCACTGGGCCTGGAATTGCCGCATGCCCCCTTGCTTGGACGCCTGCTCGGCCAGCGCAAGCGCGCCGCCCGCGAACAGGCCGCTGCATTACTGACCCGAGTTGGCCTGGGCCATGCTCTGGACAAGTACCCCGCGCAATTGTCCGGTGGCATGCAGCAGCGTCTGGCAATCGCCCAGGCACTGCTGATGAAACCCAAGGTGCTGCTGCTCGATGAACCATTCGGCGCCCTGGACCCGGGGATTCGCAAGGACATGCATGCGCTGCTGCTGGAACTGTGGCAGGAAACCCGACTGACCGTGTTCATGGTCACCCATGACCTCAGCGAAGGTTTCAGCCTCGGCACCCGCCTGCTGGTGTTCGACAAGACCCGCATCGACCCCCATGCCCCCTACGCCTACGGCTCGCGGGTCACCTATGACCTGCCGCTCAACAGCGCCCGCCAACCGGCCCCGGTGGCCGCCTGCGAGCGCCTCCTCCAACCGCAACCAGGAACCTGACCATGACCGATCCGCAATCTTTCGCCCAAGAGCACCTGCCCGGCGGCGGCCACCTCTCGTTCGTCCTCAAACGCGGACAGCTGGTGCGTTTTACCGACCTGCAAGGCGGCGCCAACGTCAGCCTGATGCTGTTCAACGCCCACGAGAAAAGCGAACGGCTCAACTTGCCCGACAGCCTCAAGTGCCAGCACACCGCCAAGCTCACCGCCGGCCATTGCCTGTACTCGGACATGGGCCGGGTGCTGGCGGCAATCACCCATGACACCTGCGGCTGGAGCGACAGTATCGGCGGAGTGCTCAACGCCCAAGAGGTACAGGCCAAGTACGGCGAAGGCCGCTATCAGGAGCTGCGCAACGGCTTCTTTCGCAATGGCACCGACAACCTGCTGGTGGAAATGGGCAAGTGGGACTTGCAGCTGTCGGACCTGAGCATGCCGCTCAACCTGTTCAGCCGGGTCGACGTGGCCGCCGACGGTACGCTGCACTTTGCCTGCGGCAATGCCAAGGCCGGTGACTACATCGAGCTGTACGCACCGATGGATACGCTGTTCGTAGTGACCGCCCTGCAGCACCCGATGGACCCCGCGCCCGCTTACGCGCCCAAACCCGTGCAACTGACGTTCAGTCACGCCGACGAAAGCGTCGCCGAGCATTGCCGCACCTCGCGCCCAGAGAACGCGCGTGGCTTCATCAATACCCACCGCCTGTTCGCCTGAGGACCTGGACCATGACTGCCCCCCTGCTGCCCGAACACGCGATGTCGTGCTCGACCATTCCTGCTGGCGAACCGTGGCTGGCCGAAGTCAAGGCTGGACAGACCCTGCGCATCCTCGACCTGGAAGGCAACCAAGCCATCGACACACTGTTCTATAGCACCGCCAACCCCCGCGAGCGCTACGACGTGCAGCGCACCCTGCGCAACCAGGGCAATGTCTACCTGGGCGCCGGCAGCGTGTTGTACTCCAACCTCGGCCGACCGATGCTGACCATCACCGAGGACACCTGCGGTCGCCACGACACTCTTGGCGGCGCCTGCGCCCAGGAGAGCAACAGCGTGCGCTACGCCCTGGACAAGCGCCATATGCACAGCTGCCGCGACAACTACCTGCGCGCCTGCTGCCACGACGGGCGCCTGGGCAAGCGCGACATCAGCCCCAACATCAACTTCTTCATGAACGTACCGGTCACCCCTGAAGGCGGCCTGACCTTCGAAGACGGCATTTCGGGGGCCGGTAAGTACGTGCAGCTGCGCGCCGAGATTGACGTGATGGTGCTGATCTCCAACTGCCCGCAGTTGAACAACCCCTGCAACGGCTACAACCCTACCCCCGCGCAGGTGCTGGTATGGGACTGAGCCGCCTGTTCGCGCGCCTGCGCCTGGCCGTGTTCGCTGCCTGCGTGTTCCGTGCAGGCCTCGCGCCCGCCCGTAACGCGTAGCCCCTGCCTGGGGACGACCCCAGGGCAGCCATGAAACTGCGGGACGACCCGCAACCCAGCCGAGGCAGCCAGACGCCTCCAGGGGACGTTGTCATGTTCGAATCCTTGCTCATCGCCAACCGTGGCGCCATTGCCTGCCGGGTGCTACGCACCTTGCGCGCCCTCGACGTCAAGGGCATTGCGGTGTATGCCGACGCCGACCTCGCCAGTCGCCACGTGCTTGAAGCCGACCAGGCCCTGAGCTTGGGCGATGGCCCGGCCGCCAGCACCTACCTGGTGGTCGAGAAGATCCTCGCCGCCGCCAAGACCAGCGGCGCCCAAGCCATTCACCCAGGCTACGGATTCCTGTCCGAAAACGCCGCCTTCGCCGAGGCCTGCGAAGCCGCCGGAATTGCCTTCGTCGGCCCTACGCCCGAGCAACTGAGGGTGTTCGGCCTCAAGCACACCGCGCGCGCCCTGGCCCGCCAGCATGGCGTGCCGCTGCTCGAAGGCAGCGAACTGCTGGCCAGCCTCGACGACGCCCTGGGCGCCGCCGAACAGGTGGGCTACCCGATCATGCTCAAGAGCACCGCAGGTGGCGGTGGTATCGGCATGCGTGTATGCCGTGATGCCGCTGAGCTGCGCGATGCGTTCGAGACCGTCAAGCGCCTGGGCCAGAACAACTTCAGCGACGCCGGAGTGTTCATCGAGAAATACATCCAGCGCGCTCGCCACCTCGAAGTTCAGGTGTTCGGCGATGGCGCAGGCGAGGTGCTGGCCCTGGGCGTGCGCGACTGCTCGGTGCAGCGCCGCAACCAGAAGGTGCTGGAAGAAACCCCGGCACCGAACCTGCCAGCCGGCATGGCCCAAGCGCTGTGCGAGGCTGCGATCACGCTGGCCAAAGCGGTGAACTACCGCAGCGCCGGTACCGTCGAGTTCGTCTTCGACAGCGATGCGCAACGTTTTTACTTCCTTGAAGTGAACACCCGCTTGCAGGTGGAGCACGGCGTCACCGAACAAGTCTGGGGCGTCGACCTGGTAGCTTGGATGATCCAGCTCGCTGCCGGCGACCTGCCGCCGCTCGACAGCCTGCGCGCCGGCCTGCGCCCGCGCGGGCATGCGGTGCAGGCGCGACTGTACGCCGAAGATCCAGGCAAGGACTTCCAGCCAAGCCCTGGCCTGCTGACCTGCGTCGAGTTTCCACCTGCCGATGGCCAGGCGCTGCGCATCGACACCTGGGTTGAGGCTGGCTGCGAAATTCCGCCGTACTTCGACCCGATGATCGCCAAGCTGATCGCCTGGGCCGATGATCGCGAGCAAGCCTGCCGTCAGCTCGACAACGCCTTGGCGCACAGTGTCCTGTACGGCGTGCAGACCAACCGCGACTACCTGCGCCAGATCCTCGCCGACACCCCGTTCGCCAATGGCGAGCCCTGGACCCGGTGCCTGGAAGCGCTGGTCTACCAGGCAGACACCCTCGAAGTGCTCAGCGGCGGAACTCAGACCAGCGTACAGGACTACCCCGGCCGCCTCGGTTACTGGGCCGTGGGAGTGCCGCCGTCTGGGCCGATGGATAGCCGTGCACTGCGCCTGGGCAACTTGCTGTTGGGTAACGCCGAAGGCACGGCGGGCCTGGAGGTCACCATGGCGGGCCCTACGCTGCGCTTCAACACCCACGCTGTCGTGGCGGTAACCGGTGCCGAGGTGCCGCTGACCCTCGACGGCCAGCCTGTAGCGCTGAACACCGCACTGGCGATCGGCCCAGGCAGCGTTTTGGCGATAGGCGCCATCGCCGGCCCCGGTGCGCGCAGCTACTTGTGCGTGCGCGGTGGCATACAGGTGCCGGACTACCTGGGCAGCAAAAGCACCTTCACCCTCGGCCAGTTCGGCGGGCATGCCGGCCGCGCCCTGCGCGCCGGGGACGTGCTGCACCTGGCGCCGCTGACTGAGCGCAGCAGCGGCGCCACCCTGCCCGCCCAACCCGGATTGCCAGACACCCGTCAGATCCGCGTCATCTACGGCCCTCACGGCGCACCGGAATACTTCACCGAAGGCTATATCCAGACCTTCTTCAGCACCGATTGGGAAGTGCACTTCAACTCCAGCCGTACCGGCGTGCGCCTGATCGGGCCCAAGCCTGAGTGGGTCCGCGAGGACGGTGGCGAGGCCGGCCTGCACCCATCCAACATCCACGACAACCCGTATGCCATTGGCGCGGTGGACTTTACCGGCGACATGCCGGTGATCCTCGGCCCCGACGGCCCGAGCCTCGGTGGGTTCGTCTGCCCGGTCACGGTAATCGAGGCCGACCTGTGGCAGCTAGGCCAGCTCAAGGCCGGTGACAAGGTGCGTTTCATGCCTGTCGATCTGGCCGAGGCGCGCCGCCTGGCCTTACTGCCGGTCAGCGAGTACGTGCCCGCCTCGCCCGTTGCCGGAGCGCTGCAATCGCCCATCGTGCTGGATATCGGTCAGGACGATACGCGCCTGGTTGCGCGGCTGTCCGGTGACACCCACCTGTTGCTGGAGATCGGCGCCGCCGAGCTGGACCTGGTGCTGCGTTTCCGTGGTCATGCACTGATGCAAGCCCTGCAAGCCAGGGCGCTGGACGGGGTCGTCGACCTGACGCCGGGGATTCGTTCGCTGCAAGTGCACTACCAGCCCGAAACCCTGGCATTGGCGCATCTGCTGGCCGTGGTCCGCGAGCTGTGGGCTGCCGTGTGCACCGCACAGGACCTGGAGGTGCCGTCGCGCATCGTGTACCTGCCGCTGTCCTGGGACGACCCGGCCTGCCAGTTGGCCATCGAAAAATACATGACTACCGTGCGCAAGGACGCGCCCTGGTGCCCGAGCAACCTGGAGTTCATCCGCCGCATCAACGACCTGCCCAACCTGGACGCGGTGCAGCGCACGGTGTTCGAGGCCAGCTACCTGGTCATGGGCCTGGGCGATGTGTACCTCGGCGCACCAGTGGCGACCCCGCTGGATCCGCGCCACCGTCTGGTGACGACCAAATACAACCCGGCACGCACCTGGACCGCCGAGAACTCCGTCGGTATCGGCGGCGCCTACCTGTGCGTGTACGGCATGGAAGGCCCCGGTGGCTACCAGTTCGTTGGTCGCACCTTGCAGATGTGGAACCGCTACCGCCAGGTCGCCGCGTTCGATGGCAAGCCTTGGTTGCTGCGCTTCTTCGACCAGATTCGCTTCTACCCGGTGGGCGCTGAAGAACTGTTGGATATCCGCCGCGACTTCCCGCTGGGCCGCTTCGCGCTGCACATCGAGCACAGCCGCCTACGCCTGGCCGACTACCAGGACTTGCTTGCCGAACACGCCAACGGCATCGAGCAGTTCCGCACCCGACAACAAGCGGCTTTCGGCGCCGAGCGCCAGCGTTGGCTGGACAGCGGGCAGGCGCACTTCGAAAGCACCGAGGCCTGCGCCCCGGTGTCCGCCGAGGCGCCACTGGCCGCCGGGCACACCGGTATCGAAAGCCCCATCGCCGGCAACCTGTGGCAAGTGCAGGTGAGCCTTGGCGAGCAGGTGGCCCCCGGCGACACCCTGGTGGTGCTGGAGTCGATGAAAATGGAAATTCCGGTGCAAGCCACCTGCGCCGGCCGTGTGCGCGAAATCCGCGTGGCGCCCGGTACCGCGGTGCGCGCGGGGCAAGTGATCGTCGTGGTGCATGCCGAACCGACCGAAGGAGAACCCGCATGAAACAAGACCTGCGCCTGAATGTGCTGAAAGCCCGCTACAGCAGCGGCCAGACCACGCCCCGCGAACTGATCCTGGCACTGCGCGAGCAAGCCGAGCGACTGAACCCGGATTTCTGCCTGTTCATCCACCTGCTCAGCGCCGAGGAGCTAGAGCCCTACTTGCTCGCGCTGGAGGCTCGCACGCCGCAGGACCTGCCATTGTACGGCGTGCCGTTCGCGATCAAGGACAACATCGACCTGGCCGGCATTCCCACCACGGCCGCCTGCCCGGCCTTCGCCTATGTGCCTGAGCGATCGGCCACGGTGGTGCGGCAACTGATCGAATTGGGTGCCGTGCCGCTGGGCAAGACCAACCTCGACCAGTTCGCCACCGGGCTCAACGGCACCCGCTCGCCCTACGGCGCCTGCCGCAACAGCGTGCACCCGGACTATCCGTCCGGCGGCTCCAGCGCAGGTTCGCCGCTGGCCGTGGCGCTGGGCTTGGCGAGCTTCGCGCTGGGCACCGATACGGCCGGATCCGGGCGGGTGCCAGCGGCCCTCAACGGGCTGGTCGGGCTCAAGGCCAGCAAGGGCCTGCTGAGCACCGCAGGCGTGGTGCCAGCCTGCCGCACCCTGGATTGCGTAACCACCTTCACCCACGAGGCAGCCGAGGCCAGCGAACTACTGGCGCTGCTCGCGCAGGCGGACCCTGTCGACGCCTACAGCCGCGCCAACCCTGCCTGGAACGCGGCTACCAGCTTTGGCGACGTGCGCCCGTTCCACTTCGGCGTACCGGCCGCACAACACCTGGAGTTCTTCGGCTGCACACAAGGCCCTGGGTTGTTCCAGGCCGCCGTCGAGCGCCTGCAAGCACTCGGCGGCGTGGCGGTGACGCTGGACTTCGCGCCGTTCCTCGAAGCCGCCCGGCTGCTGTACGAAGGCCCTTGGGTAGCCGAGCGCTACAGCGTGGTGGGAGACCTCGCGCAACAGCAGCCCGAGGCCGTGCTGCCGGTGATTCACGCCGTACTGGCCAAGGCGCCACAGGTTTCCGGGGTGGACACCTTCCGCGCCCAGTACCGCTTGCAGCAGCTCAAGGCCGAATGCGACCGGCTGATGGCGGGCCTGGACTGCGTACTCACGCCAACCATCGGGCGTGCGGTGACCCTACGCGAACTGGAGCAGGAGCCGGTGCTGCGCAATGCCGAGCTGGGCTACTACACCAATTTCATGAACCTGCTGGACTACGCCGCCGTGGCCGTGCCCAGCGCCAACCTAGCCGATGGCCTGCCGTGGGGCATCACACTGTTCGGGCGAGCCTTCACCGATCAGTACCTGCTTAGCCTGGCGCACCACTACCAGGGCGGCGCAGCGATTGGCCGTGCGGCACGTCATGAGCGTACCCGGGTGGTGGTGTGCGGTGCGCATATGGCGGGGCTGCCCCTGAACGGGCAGTTGAGCCAACGCGGCGGGCGCCTCCTGGAGGCCACCCACAGTGCACCGCGCTATCGCCTGTACGCCCTGCCCGGAGGGCCGGTGCAGCGTCCGGGCATGGTCCGGGTAGCGCAGCACGGGGTAGCAATCGCGGTGGAGGTGTGGGAGCTGCCGAGTGCCGAGCTGGGCTCGTTCCTCGACGGCATTCCAGCGCCGCTGGGGCTGGGCAAGGTGCAATTGGCCGATGGGCGCTGGGAAACCGGGTTCATCTGCGAAGGTGCAGGGCTTGAAGGTGCGCAGGACATCAGCGCCTTCGGCGGCTGGCGCGCGTGGTTGCAAGGTTCGGCTACCTGAGGCGCGTAGCGTGCGATGAGCCCCCACACCCATCCTGATCGATGGACGTGGGAGCCTGCATGCAGCGGGCGTATCAGGCCAAGCGCTCGACCTGTGAGGGTGTGCGCCGCATCAGTACCTTGCCATGGCGCACCGACACCAGCGCATGGCCCTGGCTACGCACCATCTCGTAGTCATCCGGTGCCGACAGCAACAGCAGGTTGGCCGGCCGACCGACTTCGATGCCATAACGCTCGCCCAGGTTCAGGGTGCGGGCGCTGTTGTCGGTGATCAGGTCCAGGCAGCGCTGCAAGTCTTCATAGCCGAGCATGTGGCAGATATGCAGCCCGGCTTCCAGGACCCGCAGGATGTTGCCGTTACCCAGCGGGTACCAAGGATCGACGATCGAGTCCTGGCCCAGGCATACGTTCATCCCGGCGCGGTCGATCTCGGCCACGCGGGTCACGCCGCGGCGCTTGGGATAGCTGTCGAAACGGCCTTGCAGGTGAATGCTCTCGGTCGGGCACGAAACGAAGTTGATGCCCGACAGCTTGAGCAGGCGGAACAATTTGTAGCAGTACGCGTTGTCGTAGGAGCCCATGGCGGTGGTGTGGCTGGCGGTTACCCGCGCGCCCATGCCGCGCACCCGGGCTTCTTCGGCCAACACTTCGAGAAAGCGCGATTGCGGATCATCGGTCTCATCGCAGTGCACATCCACCAGACAACCAGTGCGCTCGGCCAGCTCCATCAGGAACTTCACCGAGGACACGCCTTGGTCGCGGGTGTTCTCGAAATGTGGAATGCCGCCGACCACATCGGCGCCAAGGGCCACCGCTTGCTCCATCAACGCACGGCCATTGGCGTAGGACTCAATGCCCTCCTGCGGGAAGGCGACGATCTGCAGGTCGATCAGGTGGCGCACTTCGTCACGCACCTCGACCATAGCCTTGAGCGCGGTGAGCTTGGGATCGGTCACATCGACGTGGGTGCGCACGTGCTGGATGCCATGGTCGGCCAGCATGTCGATGGTCTTCCTTGCACGGTGTTTTATGTCTTCGTGGGTGGTGATTTCCTTGCGCTCGGCCCAGCGCTCGATCCCCTCGAACAGGGTGCCGCTCATGTTCCACTTCGGCTCGCCGGCTGTCAGGGTCGCGTCCAGGTGGATATGTGGCTCGACGAAGGGCGCCACGACTAGGTTCTGCTTGGCGTCCAGATCGTCGGTGGAAGCTGCCAGTACCTCGGCCTGCGGCTCGATAGCCGCGATGCGCTCAGCGTCCAAGCGGATGCGGTGCAGGCCGGGTTTGCCGCGCAGGCGTGCGTTGATGATGTTCATGGGGTTACTCCTTGCCTTGGGCTTCACGCATGCGCCATACCAACAGGGCGACCGATGCGTTCATGCGAAAAAGCGGGTCGTCCAGGGATTGCCCGCTCAGTTGTTCGATACGTTGAATACGCTGATTGAGGGTGTTGCGGTGCAAGCCCAGACGCTGGGCAGCCTTGAGGCCATTGGCGTTTTCCTTGAGCAAGGCGTCGAGGGTATGCACCAGCACATGGGGATGCTTGCGAGCGGGTGTGACCAGCGGGCCGAGGGTCTGGGCGACGAAGTCGTCGATCAGCGAGCGGTCGCCGACGCCTTGCAACAAGCGCAGCACGCCCAGCTCGCTGAAATCGCACAGGCCGTTGGCCGGGCGCAGGTTCTGCGCCACCTCCAGTGCCTGGCGCGCTTGCTCCAGGGCCCTGCGGTATTGGCTGCAATCAGTGGCCAGGCTCGACAAGCCCATGTTCAGGCCCAACGCCCCCGCCGTCCCGAGCAGTGCACGGTACAGATCGGCAAGGCTGGCGTGCAAGCCGGGCGCTGCCGCCAGCAACAGCACGAACAGGTCACCCGGCAACTGCGCCATGATTGCCCCGGGGTGAGCTGCGCACCAGCTTTCGAGATGGTTTTCCACGCCCTGCTGGGTCGCCTGCCAGACACGCTCGCCCTGCGCCAGCCCATGCCGCTCGAACAGCCCTTCGACGCCACTCAGGCGTAGCGCGACCACGAGCCGGGGCTCGTCCAGCGCCAGGTGTGCCGCGCGCTGACGGGCGATAGCCAGGCTTGGGTAGTCGCCGGTCAGCAACTGCCCAAGGATGTCATCACGGGTACGGCGTACCTGGGCCATCTGCACCAGCGCCGTGCCGATCAGATGGGTGACCACCACCATCTTCAGCGCATATGGCTGCTCGATCAGCGGCAAGCCCAACTGCTCGGCCCGGTCGATGACGGCAGTCGGGATATCATGCAGAAAGCTGCCGCCGGTAAGGATCACCAAGCCGGCGATGCCAACCGCATCGCCATCCTCAACCAGGCTCAGCAGGTTGGCCTCGCCGCGAGGATGGTTGATGCCGGTGACGAACACCAACTCACCACCCATCACCCATTCGGCGATGCCCTCGTTCTCGGCCACGTAGGGCCAGCGCACCCGCCGCTGCAGGTTGCCTGCGCCTGCGCGCACGCACATCGCCTCCAGGCCCGGCAGGCGCAGGATTTCGCCCAGGGTCAGGCTCACGGCTCGATTCGCGCCTGGCCCACGGCGACCCGTCGGCCCAGTTGCAGCAACAGCATGTAGCAAGCCGCCGAAGCGCCGATGCCTACCAGTGGCGCGACCCACGGCGAGCTGTAGGCCAGCACCGCGCCCACGACGTACGCGCACAGCCCGATCAGGTTGTAGCGTGGCAGTTGCACGCCAGCCAGCGCCGGGTACTGGCCACGGTGGCGATACCAGAAGTCGGCCATGATCACCCCACCTACCGGTGGAATGATCGAACCCAACAGCACCAGGAACGGAATCAGCATCTCGTACATGCCGCCAATCGCCAGCACGATGCCCAGCGCTGCCGCCAACAATGTCGCAGTGCGGCGGCGTTCGCTGCGCAGCAGGTGGCAGGCGGCGGCCGAAACGTTGTAGATGGTCGGGCCCTGGATGGTCCAGAGGTTCAGGCACAGCATCACCACCGCCGCGAACGACAGGCCCTGGAGCATCATCACTTCGACGATGTCGGCCTGCTGGTAGACCATAGCGCACCAGGCACCGGCCACCACCATCAAGCCGTTGCCAAGCAGGAACGCAACGACGCTTGCCACTACCGCGACGCGGCCACTGCGCGCCAGGCGGGTCCAGTTGGTCGCCTGGGTGGCGCCACTGGCAAAGGTACCGAAGACCATGGTCACCGCTGCCGAGAAGGTCAGGCTCTCATGCGGGACGACCGCAGCCAGCCCGGCGAAACCACCGGCATCACCGGTGGCGATGTACATCGAAACCAGCAGCAAGGCGAACATCAGCGGCACGGACACCCGCGATAGCCCATCCAGCCCCTTGAAGCCGATGATCGCGGTAAGGCTGAAACCTAGACCGAACAACACCATCAGCGGCACGCTGAAACCTTCGGCCAGGCCCAGCAGCTTGACCAGTACGATCGCCACCGTGGCCGTACCCCAGGCATACCAGCCAAGCTCGGCGAACCCCAGCAACATGTCCGAGAGCCGGCTGCCGGCTTCGCCGAAGCAAAAGCGCCCCATCAGCACGGTGTTCAAGCCGCTGCGCGAGGCGATCAACGCCAGCGCGGCTGCATACAAGGCCAGCAGGGTATTACCGATGACGGCGATCCACAGCATGTCAACGAAATTGAAGGCCATGCCCAGCTTGCCGCCTGCGAACATGGTGCCGGTGAAGAAGGTGAAGCTGAACAACACCATCGTAATGGGCAGCAGCCCTTTGCGCGAGGACTGCGGGGCTTCGGACAACGGAAATTCAGTGGATGCGCTCATGACACGGGGCTCCGGGTGGATGACGGCCACTACAGGAGCAAGATGCGGGCCGGTTGCGTAACACCGGGAGCAGGCGATAATCACGTGCGCTCGGCACAACGAACAATGGTCATGTTGCACATTTTCATCTTGATCGAGCCTAAATTCCTGTGAAGTATGACCTGATTTCGGGCGCACCTGCACCAAAGGCATGCGCGTGTGCGCCAGGCCAAGGACACCTCGCCAACGGCGCGCGCATGACACAAATCACTCGCCAAGTCGCGCTGACGGGTGCACCCTGATGACCTCATTCAAGGACAGATACAGGCATCATGGCGAAATGGCTTGAAGGTGGCGGGCTCATGGCTGAGCGCATCCGTAATCACGACTGGAGCGCCTCGCCTCTCGGCCCGCTGGACGACTGGCCGGACGTACTCAAGACCAGCGTGGCGCTGTGCCTGGCCTCACGCTTTCCCCAAGCAGTGCTGTGGGGCGAACAGTTGCTCACCCTGCACAATGACGCGTTCGCGCAGATCCTCGGGGGTAAGCCTTCGGCACTCGGACGCCCGTTCAGCCAAGTCTGGCGAGAAGCCTGGAGCGATATCGAGCGCATGGCGATGCGTGCGCTAGGCGGCGAGGCGGTGTTCATCGAAGATTTCCCGCTGCTGATCAAGCGCCACGGTAGCCCGGAGCGGGCCTACTTCACCTTTTGCTACAGTCCCATCCGCGATCATCACGGCCAGGTGGTCGGCATGCTCAACACGGTCACCGAGACCACAGCCAGCGTGGTCGCCAACCGGCGTTTGAACTTTCTCGACAGCCTCGGGCGAGCCGCGGCCAGCGCCACCGATCCCGAACGCATCATGGCAACCACCACCCGACTGCTGGGCGAACACCTGCACTTGTCAAGCTGTGCCTACGCCGTGATGGACGCTGACCAGGACGGTTTCACCATCTGCGGCGACTGGGTCGCGGCGGGTTCGCCGAGGCTGCTGGGCCAATACCGCCTGGCCGACTTCGGTCGCCTGGCCGTCAGCCGCCTGCGTGCCGGTTTGCCACTGGTGATCGACAACAATCTCACACAGCTGCCGACCCGCGAGTCGGCGACTTTCCAGGCCATCGGCGTCACCGCCACCATCTGCATGCCGCTGATCAAGGACGGCCGCCTGACCGCCTTGATGGCCATCCACGACAAGGCTCCGCGTATCTGGAGCCGTTACGAGCAGACCCTGATTGGCGAGGTTACCGAACGCTGCTGGGCGCATATCCAACGGGTCCAGGCGCATACTGAGGTGCGTCAGGCCATCTCGGCCCTCGAAGCCCTCAACGCCACCCTCGAACAACGCGTCGAGGAGCGCACCGGCCAACTGCTGCACACCGAAGCGGTACTGCGTCAGGCCCAGAAGCTCGAAGCCATTGGCCAGCTCACTGGCGGTGTGGCCCACGACTTCAACAACCTGCTGACCATCCTGCGCTCGTCGCTGCATTTTTTACAACGCCCGGACCTCGACGAAAACCGCCGCACGCGTTACCTCAAGACCATGTCCGACACCGTCGATCGCGGCGCCCAGCTGACCGGCCAACTGCTCGCCTTCGCTCGCCGCCAGGCCCTGAGCCCACAAGTCCTGGATGCCGGTGCGCGGCTACAGGCGATGGCCGACATGCTCGACAGCGCCACTGGCGCACGCATTCAGGTGAAGCTGGAGTTGCCCGAGGCGCCCTGCCACGTGCACGCCGACCTCGGCCAGTTGGAAACCGCCATCATCAACCTGATCATCAATGGCCGCGACGCGCTCAACGGCGAGGGCACCCTGCGCCTGCGCCTGGAACCAGACCAGCAGATGCCCGCGCAGCACGACCAGCCGCCGCACCCCGGACCATTCACCGCGATTTCGGTCATCGACGCCGGCGTCGGCATCGCCCCGCACCTGCTGGAGCGCATCTTCGACCCGTTCTTCACAACCAAGGCGGCCGGCCAGGGCACGGGGCTGGGGCTTTCCCAAGTGTTCGGCTTCGCCCGGCAGTCCGGTGGCGACGTACTGGTCAGCAGTGTGGAGGGCCAAGGCACCACCTTCACCCTGTACCTGCCGCAGGCAGCAGCGCCCGCAACGGCCCCGGATGCCCCCGCCACCACCCTGGTGCCCCACGGCCAGAGGCAACGCATCCTGCTGGTAGAAGACAACCCCGATCTAGGCAGTTTCAGCGCGCAGATCCTGCGCGAGCATGGCTACGTGATCAGTTGGGCAACCAGCGCCGAAGACGCACTCAGCCAGATCGCCAGCGCCGTCGATCCGTTCGACGCGGTGTTTTCTGACGTGGTGATGCCAGGTATCGGTGGCCTGGCGTTAGGCCACGAGCTGCGCCAGAGCCACCCGCACCTACCCGTGATCCTCACCTCCGGCTATAGCGAAGCGATCGCCGAGGGCGGGCACCAAGGTTTCGAGTTCCTCGCCAAACCCTACTCGGCCGAACAGGTGTGCGCGCTGCTGGGCAAAGTGCTGGGCGCCAATTGAGTCCACGCGGCCACGCCTGCGACCGGCCCCTCTCGAGGGCGGTCAGAGCCGCATGAGCATCTCGTGCCAGGCCATCCCGCCATGCTCGGACGGCGATGGCTGCACGTACTGGTAACCCATGCGGCGATACAACTCGACGTGCTGCTCCTTGCACATCAGGTGGATGCTCTGCTTGTGCAGCGCGTTCATGCGCTGGATGAACGCGTCCATCAACCGCCGCGCGTAGCCCTGCCCCTGGTGCGCGGGATCCACCACCACCGACATGATCACCACGTTCGGCGCTGCCGGGTCATGCCCGACCAGTTCCTTGAATGCCTCATCGGCCATCTCCACCGTGAAGGCGCAGCCGCTGTTGATAAAGCCGATGATCTCGCCCTGGCGCTCCAGCAACAAGAAACCCTCCGGGTACTGCGCAATGCGGGTGCGGATCTTCTCCAGGGTCGCGGCCTCGTCACCCTCATAGGCGCTGATTTCGATTGCGTGGCAACGCTCGGCGTCTTCTAGCGTGGGCTGACGAAAATGCAGGGTAGTCATGCGCGGGGCTCCTGGCAGATGAACGACAAAAGTCGGCATGGTAATGCATGCGCGCCGTGAATGCGCAGGTGCGCCAAATTACCTCGGCAGCGTTGCCATCAGCCAGCTGGGTGAGCGCCTGGTGGTCGATTTGAATCGCTGAGCACCTCCGCGCTAGCAGTGCTCAAGCGCCAAGGTCAGACAAGCGTTCGAGCAGGAAACCCCGCAACAGTTGTAGCGCCGGCGTCACCGCCTGGCGGTGCACGCACACCAGTTGCAACGGCGCCGGCAGTCCGTACTGCGCGGGGAAAAGCTCCACCAACCGCCCGCTGCGCAGATCCTGGAGTACATCCAGGCGCGACTTGTAGACCACTCCCAGCCCGGCCAGCGCCCAACGCCGCACCACATCGGCATCGTCACAGACACGGTCGCCATTGACCACCACCGTCTGCAAGCCATCGGGTGTCAGAAAGCCCCAACGGTCGTGGGTCTGCTCGCCCATCACATAACGCAGGCAGTTGTGCCCGATCAGTTCCTGCGGCGTGCGCGGCGCACCATGGCGGGCGATGTAGGACGGTGCAGCGCACAGGGTACGGCGGTTGTCCGGCAGCAGCGGCAACGCCACCAAGCTGGAGTCGGCCAACTGGCCATAGCGAATGCTCGCATCCAGGCGGTCGCCGAACAGGTCTGCCACCTGATCGCTCAGGCGCAGGTCGAGGATGATCCTGGGATGGCGCGCCTGGAACTCGTCCAGCCACGGCAACAGGACGTTGCGCCCCAGGTCCGAGGACAGGGCCAGACGTAAGGGACCGGCGATCTCATCCCGGCCCTGCTCCAGTGCCGCCTCACCGTCATCCAGCGCTTCGAGCGCCTGCCGCGCGTAGGGCAGATAACGCAGTCCCTCGTCCGAAAGGCGCAGGCGCCGGGTCGAGCGCACCAGCAGACGGATCCCCAGGTTACGCTCCAGACGCAGTACGGCGGCACTGGCCAAGGCCGGCGAGATATCCAACTGCCGCGCGGCGGCTGAGAAGCTGCCACTGTCGACGGTACTGACGAAGACCTGCAGATCGTCCATGCGTACGAGTTTTTTCATGAAGAACCCAAAATCCGGTTTGTTCGGGTGCCGATGCTGAGGGATTGCTGCGCGTAGGTCTACGCTGCATAGGTGCGCGTGTTACCGGACAACCATCAGCATTCACCCAGGAGCCGCATGAACATCCTCTACGACTCAGTCCTCGACGGCCCGCTGCCCAACGTGGACAAGGCCGCTCTGCTCGCGGCCCTGCGTGCGGCCCTGCCCGACCTTGCCATTGTGCACCGCAGTGAAGACCTCAAGCCCTACGAATGCGACGGGCTGTCGGCCTACCGCACGATGCCGTTGCTGGTCGTGCTGCCCGAACGCATGGAACAGGTGCAGACCCTGCTGCGACTGTGCCACCAGCGCGGTGTGCCAGTGGTGGCGCGCGGGGCCGGCACCGGGCTTTCTGGCGGCGCACTGCCCCTGAGCCAGGGCATCCTGCTGGTGATGGCGCGCTTCAACCGCATCCTTGAGATCAACCCGCAAGGCCGCTACGCGCGCGTGCAGCCTGGCGTGCGCAACCTGGCCATTTCGCAGGCAGCAGCGCCCCACGGGCTGTATTACGCCCCCGACCCTTCTTCGCAGATCGCTTGCTCCATCGGCGGCAATGTCGCCGAAAACGCCGGCGGCGTGCATTGCCTCAAGTACGGTCTGACCGTGCACAACCTGCTCAAGATCGAGATCCTCACCATCGAAGGCGAGCAACTGGTGCTCGGCAGCGACGCCCTGGACAGTCCAGGCTTCGACCTGCTGGCACTGTTCACAGGCTCCGAAGGTATGCTCGGTATCGTCACCGAAGTCACCGTCAAGCTGCTGCCTAAGCCCCAGGTGGCGCGGGTCTTGCTGGCAAGCTTCGAAAACGCGCAAGACGCCGGGCGCGCGGTGGCCGAGATCATCAAGGCCGGGATCATCCCTGGCGGGCTGGAAATGATGGACAACCTGGCGATACGCGCCGCCGAAGACTTCATCCACGCCGGCTACCCCGTGGACGCCGCCGCGATCCTGCTGTGCGAGCTGGACGGCGTGGAAGCCGACGTGCAGGAGGATTGCGAGCGGGTCGAGGCGCTGCTCATGGCGGCTGGCGCGCGCGAGGTGAGGCTGGCCTGTGACGAGGCCGAGCGGATGCGCTTTTGGGCCGGACGCAAGAACGCCTTCCCCGCCGTGGGGCGCCTTTCGCCGGACTACTATTGCATGGACGGCACCATTCCCCGCCGCGAACTGCCACGGGTGCTGCAAGGTATTCAGGCACTGTCAGGCGCATTTGGCTTGCGGGTAGCCAACGTGTTCCATGCCGGTGACGGCAACCTGCACCCGTTGATCCTGTTCGACGCCAACCTACCGGGGGAACTGGAGCGTGCCGAGGTCGTCGGCGGCAAGATCCTCGAGCTCTGCGTGGCAGTCGGTGGCAGCATCACCGGCGAGCATGGTGTGGGCCGCGAGAAGATCAACCAAATGTGCGCGCAGTTCAACCGCGACGAAATCAGCCTGTTCCATGCCATCAAGGCAGCCTTCGACCCCCTGGGCCTGCTCAACCCAGGCAAGAACATTCCGACCCTGCAACGCTGCGCCGAGTTCGGCGCCCTGCACGTGCACCATGGCCAACTGCCGTTTCCTGACCTGGAGCGCTTCTGATGAGCGCCGATATCAGCCAGGACCTGCTGGAGCAGGTCAATCAAGCGCTCGAACAAGGCACCCCGCTCATCATCCAAGGCGGCAACAGCAAGGCCATGCTTGGCTGCCCGGTACTCGGCCAGACCCTCGATACCCGCGGGCACACCGGCATCGTCAGCTACGATCCCTCCGAACTGGTACTGACTGCACGCGCCGGTACACCGCTGCAAGACATCGAGGCCGTATTGCACGCAGCCGGGCAAATGCTGGCCTGCGAGCCGCCCCACCTGGGGCCGGGTGCAACGCTCGGCGGCATGGTCGCCGCTGGACTGTCCGGCCCGCGTCGTCCATGGGCCGGTGCCGTGCGCGATCACGTCCTGGGCACCCGGATGATCACCGGCCACGGCAAACTGCTGCGCTTTGGCGGCCAGGTGATGAAAAACGTAGCGGGCTACGATGTGTCGCGGCTAATGGTCGGCAGTTTCGGCTGCCTGGGGCTGCTCACCGAAGTGTCAATCAAGGTGCTGCCACGGCCCCGTGAGTGCCTGAGCCTGCGCCTGGCAATGGCGGATCATCAAGCCTTGGCCGCGCTGGCCGAGTGGGGCCAGCAAGCGCTACCGATCAGCGCTGCCTGCCATGACGGCCAAGCCCTGTACCTGCGCCTGGAAGGTGGCACAGGTTCGGTTCGTTCAGCCCGTGAGCGGCTGGGTGGGGAGCCGGTGGACAGCCACTTCTGGCTCGATCTGCGCGAGCAGCGCTTGGCGTTTTTCGAAGGCGCCGCGCCGCTTTGGCGCGTGTCGCTGCCGCTCGCCTGCGGCCCGCTGGCGCTGCCCGGACAGCAACTGCTCGACTGGGGCGGCGCCCAGCGCTGGCTCAAGTCCGAGGCTCCGGCATCGCAGATTCGCGAGCTGGTCGCCAGGCTCGGCGGCCACGCCACGGCCTACGCACCCGGCACGCAGAGCAGCGCCCCAATGCCCGCCGCGCTGATGCGCTATCACCAGGCGCTCAAACGCCAACTCGATCCCCAGGGCATCTTCAACCCTGGCCGCCTGTACCCAGACCTCTGAGGCCACGCCATGCAAACCCACCTGAGCGACATCGCCAAGCAACTGCCACGCGGCGAAGAGGCCGAAAGCATACTGCGCGCCTGCGTGCACTGCGGTTTCTGCACGGCCACCTGCCCCACCTATCAGGTACTCGGCGACGAGCTGGACGGCCCGCGCGGGCGTATCTACCTGATCAAGCAGGTGCTCGAAGGCGAGCCGGTCACCGCCAGCACCCAACTGCACCTGGATCGTTGCCTGAGCTGCCGCAACTGCGAAACCACATGCCCCTCCGGGGTCCGCTACCACGACCTGCTGGACATCGGCCGCGCCGTGGTCGCGCGCCAGGTACAGCGTCCACTTGGCCAGCGTCTGCTGCGCAACGGGCTGCGCACGGTACTGGCGCATCCGCGCGCATTCAAAGCCCTGGCGCACACCGGCCGGGTCTTGCACGCATGGTTGCCAGGACGCCTGAAGGACACGCTCGCGGCGACCCAAAGCGATCCAGGCCAACGCCCCGCGCCGCGTCATTCACGGCGCATTCTGATGCTCGAAGGTTGCGTGCAACAGGCCCTGTCGCCGAACACTAACGCGGCTGCCGCGCGTTTGCTGGATCGTCTGGGGATCAGTGTCGAGCCGATCCGAGAAGCGGGCTGTTGCGGTGCCCTGGACTATCACCTGGATGCCCAGGAGCAAGGCCTGCAACGGGCCCGACGCAATATCGACGCCTGGTGGCCAGCCATCGAAGCCGGTGCCGAAGCGATCGTGCAGACCGCCAGTGGCTGTGGCGCCTTCGTGCGTGACTACGCCCACCTGCTCGAACGCGACCCGCTTTACGCGGCCAAGGCCGCTCGGGTCAGCGCGCTGGCCCGTGACTTGGTGCAGGTGCTACAGGCCGAGCCGCTCGAACGTCTCGGCCTGTGCGCAGAACAGCGCCTGGCGTTCCACTGCCCGTGCACCCTGCAACACGCATTGAAACTTGCCGGCGCCGTGGAACACCTGCTGACCCGCCTGGGCTTTCACCTCACCGACGTGCCTGACGGCCACCTGTGCTGTGGCTCGGCAGGCACTTACTCACTGACCCAGCCTGAACTCTCGCGTACCCTGCGCGACAACCGCCTCAGCGCCTTGGAGAGTGGCCACCCCGAACTCATTGCCACCGCCAACATCGGTTGCCAACTCCACCTTGACGGCGCCGGGCGTACGCCGGTACGCCATTGGATCGAGATCGTCGAAGCCGCGCTCAACTCGCAGCCAACGCATGCCTGAGCACGGCCGTATAGGCCCGTGTTGAGTCAGCCGCCCGCCAACAGGCTGCGGTCGAACATGAAGCCCCGCACTTGCTGGGGGGTATGCCGATACAGCTGCTGCGGGCGGCCCAGGCGCGGTTGGTGCTTCTCACCGGTATCTTGCACCCAACCTTCGTTCTTCATGCGCTCCAGGCGCTTGCGCACCGAGGTGTTGTTGACCACCTGACCCAGGCACGCCTGCATCGCCGCCAGGGCATCGAGCACGGTGAAGCGCTCCGGCGCCAGGTACAACGGCAGATTGGTGTACAGGCTCTTGGCCGCCAGGCGCTCGACCGCGCGCTCCACCAGCAGGCCATGATCGAACGGCAGCAGCACCCGACGGTTCAACAGGTTGTCCAGATCGTGAAAGGCCAACGATGGCTCGCTGACCTCGACACTGGGATCGAGCAAGGCCAAGTAGTAGGTGCTCAAAGACCAGCCGCGCGGATCGCGAAAGGCATTGCCCTCGGTCCCCACCTGCTCCAGATGCCGTGGCCGCACCCTGGCCTTCTCGGCCAACGCCCGCTCGGCGGCGGCATCCAGGCTGTTGTCCGGGGTACGGCCATTGACGATGACGCCTGGCAAGGCCCACTGCCCGGCATGCGGGTCACGCTCACGCTTGTGCAACAGCACTTGCAGACGTTGCGACTCAGGTGACAGGCGCAGCGCGACAATATCCACGCTGGCCAGGACTTCTGCTGTGTTCACTTCAGGGCTCCGCTGCTCAATATGCGCATATTCCACCAGGGCAATTAAGTAACGCAAGCGCTAAATAATATACTAAATAAGCCTTGACATACTTAATTCACCAGATGAAATATATAGCCATTCCAGCCGAGGAGACGCCCCAGATGAAAATCGCAAGCTTCGATGTCGACGCCCAGAACGGCTTCACCTCCAATGCCGCCCACGAGTTGCCAGTGCCCGGTGGCGAGCAGATCGCCCCGGCACTCAACGCCATGGCCCGCCGCGCCAGCCTGCGCCTGGGCAGCAAGGACGCCCACCCGGCCAATGCCGCCTGGGTCGTGGCCGAGCACACGCAGATGCTACAGCCGCTGGCCCTGGCCAATGCCGACCTGACCTGGGTCAGCCACTGCGTTCCCGGCACCCCCGGCTTCGAGTTGCTGCCCGGCCTGCCCGCTCCCATCGACTACGACTATTTCGTCTGGAAAGGCATCGAGCCCGACCTGCACCCCTACGGCGCTTGCTACCACGACCTGGCCGAACGCCGCTCCACCGGCGCAATCGAATACCTCAAGGTGCAACAGGTGCAGGCGGTGATCGTCGGGGGCCTGGCCCTGGACTATTGCGTGCGCACCACAGCCCTGCAATTGCGCCGTGCTGGTTTCGACGTGCTGCTCTACCTGCCCGCCTGCCGCGCCCTGAGCGCCGAAGGTGCGCGCAGCGCCTGCACAGCCATGCAGGCCGCCGGCATCGTACTGTGTGCCGATGAACAGGCACTGGATACCCAACTCACCGCCCTTCAGGAGGCCCGCCCATGAGCGACAGCGTATTCGGCCCCCGGATCGTCCAGAACTTGCTGGACACCGACTTCTACAAAATCACCATGATGCAGGCGGTGCTGCACAACTACCCCAACGCCGAAGTGGAGTGGGAGTTCCGCTGCCGCAACGACGAGGACTTGTCACCTTACCTGGCTGAGATCCGCTATCAGGTCGAGCAACTTGGCGAAGTCTCGGTGACCCTCGACCAACTGGCGTATCTGGAGAAAATCCCGTTCATCAAGCCGGACTTCATACGCTTTCTCAGCCTGTTCCGCTTCAACCTGCGCTACGTCCACGTAGGGCTGGACGACGCCGGCCAGCTGGCGATCAGTGTGCGCGGGCCGTGGCTGCATGTGATTCTGTTCGAGATTCCGCTGCTGGCGATCATCAGCGAGGTACGCAACCGCTATCGCCACCGCGAGGTGGTGATCGAGCAGGTCGGTGAGCGCCTGTACCAGAAGCTCGACTGGCTCAAGGCCGAGGCCAGCGTCGATGAACTCGCCGCCCTGCAACTGGCTGACTTCGGTACGCGGCGGCGCTTCTCATACCGGGTGCAGGAAGAAGTGGTGCACATCCTCAAGCGCGATTTCCCCGGCCGCTTCGTGGGCACCAGTAACGTACACCTGGCCCGCGAATACGACCTCAAGCCCATCGGCACAATGGCCCACGAGTGGTTCATGGCGCACCAGCAACTCGGCCCGCGGCTGGTCGACAGCCAGACAGCCGCGCTGGAGTGCTGGGTGCGCGAATACCGAGGGCTGCTGGGCATCGCCCTGACCGACTGCATCGGCATGGACGCGTTCATGAAAGACTTCGATCTGTACTTCGCCAAGCTCTTCGACGGCCTGCGCCACGACTCGGGCGAGCCGCTGGCCTGGGCCGAGAAGGCCATTGCCCACTATGAACGCCTAGGCATCGACCCACAGAGCAAGACGCTGATCTTCTCCGATGGCCTGGACTTCCCCAAGATGCTCGAACTGTATCGGGCGCTGCACGGGCGAATCCACGTGAGTTTCGGCATCGGCACACACCTCACCTGCGACATCCCCGGGGTCAAGCCGATGAACATGGTGATCAAGATGACCGCCTGTAATGGCGCGCCGGTGGCGAAGATTTCCGATAGCCCCGGCAAGACCCAGTGTCGTGACGAGAACTTCGTGGCCTACCTCAAGCACGTGTTCAAGCTGGCCTAGGGCCTCCTTGCAACGCCCAAACGCTTGGCAGCGTGACGGCCTTTGACACCGTTACAACCTCGCCAGCCGTTCGCGCAGAAACGCCACGAACACTTGCACCGGTCGGGCCACCTGCCGGTGCTGCGGATACACCGCCGACAACTGCAGTGCTGGCAGCGTCCAATCCTCCAACACCGGCACCAGCCGCCCTTGTTCAAGGGCCTCACCGATGATGAATGTCGGCAGGTAGGTAATCCCCATCCCCGCCACTGCCGCGTCCCTGAGCATTTCGCCGTTGTTGGCGCGCATACGCCCGCTCACCGCGATGCTGGTGGCCTTGCCCTCCCCCTTGAACTGCCACTGCACCTGCCGTGCATGCCCGTAAGGCAAGCAATCGTGCCCGCGCAGTTGCGCCGGCACCTGCGGCGTACCACGTGCCGCCAGGTAACCGGGGCTGGCGCAGTACACCCGCTCCACGGCCGCAATGCGCCGTGCCACCAGGCTTGAGTCCTCCAGCGTGCCAATGCGCAGGGCCAAGTCGTAGCCTTCGCCGATCAGGTCCACGGCGCGGTCGCTCAAGTCCACTTCCACATCCACCCCAGGATGGCATTGCAAGAACTCGGTCAACAGGCAGCCCAAGTGCGCAATGGCGAATGACAGCGGTGCGCTCAAACGCAAGGTGCCACGCAGTTCCAGGGTCTGCCCACTGATGTCCTGCTCCAGCAGTTGCACCTCACCCAACAGGCGCAGCCCATTCTGATAGTAACGCTCGCCCAAGGGGGTGGCATCCAGTCGCCGGGTAGAACGGTTGAGCAAGCGCACGCCAAGACGCGCTTCCAACTGCATCACACGCCTGCTGACGAACTGTTTGGACAGCCCCAGACGCTCGGCGGCGGCGGTGAAACTGCCGGCCTCCATCACCTGGGCAAAGATTCGCATGTCTTCGTAGGGGTTCATTGTCACGCTCTGATTGACAGTCAAACGCGTTATAGCCGCTTTTTCCATCAAAGGCACCTGCTTAATCTGCAAACAGGTCGCTGCGATGGCCACAAAGGCCAGGCAAGACGCCCACTCCAACACTCAGACAGCAAAGGATCCGCCCATGAACATTGTCCGCAAGACCCTCGCTACCAGCCTCCTCGCGCTCTCGGTCAGCAGCGCCTTCGCCGCTGGCAGCCCAGGCGTCGAACAGCACACCCAAGCCTTCCTCGACGCCCTCGCCCAGGGCGGCGGCAAGCCGCTCGAACAACTCAGCCCGAAAGACGCTCGCGCCGTGCTGACCGGAGCCCAGGCCTCGGTGAAAGTCGACCTGTCAGGTATCGAAGTCAGCCAACGGACTGTCCAGGCCGACGGCCAAGCGCTGAAGCTGACCATCGTGCGCCCGGCCAAGGTCAAAGGGGATCTGCCGGTGTTCATGTTCTTCCACGGCGGTGGCTGGGTACTTGGCGACTTCCCCACTCACCAGCGCCTGATCCGCGACCTGGTGGTCGGTTCCGGTGCGGTAGCGGTCTACGTCGACTACACCCCATCGCCCGAGGCGCACTACCCCACCGCCATAAACCAGGCGTACGCCGCCACGCGCTGGGTCGCCGAGCACGGCAAGCAGATCGGCGTGGACAGCAGCCGCCTGGCGGTGGCTGGCAACAGTGTCGGCGGCAACATGGCGGCGGTAGTAGCGCTCAAGGCCAAACAGGCCGGCACACCGCAACTGCGCTTCCAACTGCTGCTGTGGCCGGTGACCGATGCCAGCTTCGAGACCGCCTCGTACAAGCAGTTCGCCGAAGGGCACTTCCTGACCACCGCCATGATGAAATGGTTCTGGGACAGCTACACCACCGACGCAAGCGAGCGCAGCCAGATCTACGCATCGCCACTGCGGGCAACCCCCGAACAGCTCAAGGGCCTGCCACCTGCGCTGGTGCAGACGGCCGAATTCGATGTGCTGCGTGACGAAGGCGAAGCCTATGCCCGCAACCTTAACGCAGCCGGCGTGACGGTGACTGCGGTGCGCTACAACGGCATGATCCACGACTACGGGCTGCTCAACCCGTTGAACCAGGTGCCGGCCGTGCAGGCCGCGATGCGCCAGGCGGCTGGGGAGTTGAAAGTGCATTTGCAGTGAGAGGATGAAGCCGATGGGCCGCTTGGCGGCCCATTGTGCTGCCGGTGGCCAAACAGCAAATTCGTCCGTTCATGCGGGATCGAAATTGGCGAATAGATACAGCAAGGTCCTTCATACTGGACTGCCCGATATGCAGTAAAACCCAACGCATCGCAGTGATCTATCCCATTGGTGAATTTAAGGCATACCTTCGTTATTTATTACCAAGTAAGCTGATTGAATTTCATCAATGGAGGCTTTCGATGTTCTCATCCGAGCGGCTCAAAGGCATCGATGTATTCGTTGCTGTTGCTGACTTTGGGAGCTTCACTGCGGCTGCTGAAAGGCTGAATTTGACAAGTTCGGCAGTGAGCAAGAGCGTGGCACGTCTAGAGGCTCGTCTCGGAGCACGGCTTTTCAATCGTACGACCCGCACGTTGTCACTCACGGATGCCGGTGTTGTGTTCTACAGAACCTGCACATCCGTTCTGGCGGATCTGGAAGAGGTAGAGCATGCCATCGTGGCTGAAGGCAATGAGCCTCACGGCAAGGTTCGTATAGATCTTCCAGCCTCCTACGGACGGCTACATGTGCTCCCGTTGCTCATGGATTTCTTGCGACTGCATCCCAGGCTTCAACCCCACATATCGTTCACGGATCGCTTTATCGATCCGGCGTACGAGGGTATCGACATAGTCGTTCGCATTGGCGGGCCTGACGCGTGGCCATCGAATCTGGGGCACCAGTATTTTGGTGCGCAGCGCCTTATCTTCTGCGCCTCCCCTCAGTACCTGGAGCGCAACGGCACCCCGCAGAACGAACGCGAACTCGAACATCACCATTGTGTTGGTTATGGGCATAGCGATGGAACGGTCAATGCCTGGTTCTTCAAGGGCCGCCATTCGGGGGAGATGGAACGTCGAACCTTGCAACCACGTATTGCTGTTGGCGATGGAGAGGGGGAAGTCGCAGCAGTGTTGGCAGGGCACGGGATCGGTCAGTTACCCACCTGGCTGACTCAGCGACACGTAGACTCTGGCGCTTTGGTCGAGGTGTTGCCTGATCTGGCGACCGATGGCCTGCCGATGAATCTGGTATGGCTGAAAAGCCGCGAAGGGCTTCCCAAAGTTCGCGCAATACTGGACTACCTGCTTCCCCGCTTGAGCGCACATGGCACGAAGTCTGTGGATGCGTAGAACGCTAGCAGCAACGCGCAGCAGCGGTCTGACTCGCAGCTGCTCCGCGTCTGCGCTCAAGCGCCTGTATGCGCTTGAATTTTTACTTCGGTGCCAAGTTACGAACCACCGGAACAAGCACTAAAGCGAGCACCGCCACTGCGGCTGCAACATAGCCGAGGGACTCCACGCCAAGACGTGAAATAGTCATGCCGCCAACAATCGCGCCTATACCGATACCCGCGTTGGCGGCGGAAACGTTCGTGGTTCCCGCAAGCGCCTGAGAGTGCGAAACCGAACTCATGACCCGCACCTGGCTCACCGGATAAAGCGCAGTATTTGCAATGCCCCACAGCCCCAGTGCGGCGCAGAAAAGCAAGCCTGCATGCGCGAGGGGCACGATCGCAGCCATCCCCATAGCAAGGAGGATCAAAAAGAGCCCTGTCGCCATAATGGGCGACTTGTCGACCACCTTTCCACCGATCCAGTTACCTACCAGCCCGATGGCGCCGAATGCCATAAGCCACCACCCCACATTTTCCTGGGCAACGCCGGCTACGCGTTCAAGGATATCGGCCAAGTAGGTGTAAGCGATGAACATCGCGCTGAACACGACGATCGACAGGAGGACGTTGCAGAGGAAATAGGCGTCTTTGAATATCCGCGCCTGCTTCAGAAAATCAACTTTGGCGGTACGGGCAACACTCGGCATATAGACCAACATCGCCACAGCCATGATCAAGGACATCCCCGCGAGCAACCAGAAGGCCCCTCTCCAGCCAAGGGCATTGGAGACAACAGTGCCAAGCGGGATGCCGAGTAGCATTGCCGCTGAGATACCCAGGTAAACCCTGGAGATGGCCTGGCCTGCTCGCTCTGGGCCCGCGAGTTGTCCGGCGGTTTCACTTGCGGTTCCCCAAAATACTGGCAGCGCCAACGCGGGTACTACCCGCGCGACCGCAAGAATCCAGAAGTTGTTCGAGACCGCCGCGAGCGTATTCGATGCAGCGAAGATCAACAGGATCGAGATGAACAGTTTTTTTCTATCAAGATGGGAAAGCGCCGCCGTCAGCGGCGGGCCAAAGACCATGACCGTGAACGCAAAAAGCGTGACCAATTGCCCGGCGACAGAAATCGAGATGCCAAGGTCTCTGGCAAGGTTCGGGAGCAGTCCGACAATCAGGAACTCTGTCGTGACGATGAGGAACGCAGAGAAGGCCAATATCGCGACGCTGATGCCGGCGCCGTTTGCAACGGAAGCTGGCGAAGCGGGTGACTCGTAAGCAGACATGGGGAACTCCAGTTGAGATGCCTGCCAGTTTATTGCTTATCGAATTTCCCATTTTTGGAGAATTTTCCAATTACCCATGAATAAATTTCAACAATAGTAATCAACGGATGATTCGGCACACTGCGCGAAGCGATGTACTCGATGCGTCCGTTTTGGGGCCGACGACTGTCAGTCGCAAGGCGCTCCTCTGCTCCATGGCGAGCGTGCCCACCGCCTGCCAAGCTGCCCTACCTACCAGGGCAACGACTTGATTACTCGAGGTTTATTGTTTCTGGCGTATTCTTGGAGAATGCCTTTTCTCACAGACGGCCCCACCAAGAGACCCTCGACTCAGCTATCAAGGAAGCACCGCTGATGAACAAAGTTCCAACCTGGCTACGCACCACGCTTTCGCTGCCTTTGCCTGTACCAGCGACTCAATTACGGCGTGTCCGTCGCCTGGATCGCTGCTCTGGCCTGGATCGCCCTTCGCAGTGAGCCAGCGACGGCCAGCATCAGTTAGTGTCAGCGATGCAGACCACACCTGATACGCGGGGGATGACACCGGCGTTGCCGGTATTCGCGGCTCAAGCCGCGCCTCCAGGGGCTGCGGTCATCGCGCCAAGCGCGACCTGCGCTCATTGCCCGCTACGCAGCATCTCCTTGGGCACGTACTTGCCAATCTCATACTTGCCAATCGCCGCCCGGTGCACTTCGTCCGGCCCGTCGGCCAGGCGCAGCGTGCGTTGCATCGCGTACATGTAGGCCAGCGGGAAGTCGCCGCTGACCCCTGCCCCGCCATGAATCTGGATCGCCCGGTCGATTACCTTCAACGCCACGTTGGGCGCCACCACCTTGATCTGCGCGATCTCGCTACGCGCTACCTTGTTGCCTACGGTGTCCATCATGTACGCCGCCTTCAGCGTCAGCAGCCGGGCCATGTCGATCTCCATGCGCGAATCGGCAATCTTGTCGACATTGCCGCCCAGGCGCGCCAGCGGCTTGCCGAACGCCGTGCGCTGCACCGAGCGTTTGCACATCAGCTCCAGGGCACGCTCGGCCATGCCGATCGAGCGCATGCAGTGGTGGATACGCCCCGGCCCAAGACGCCCTTGGGCAATCTCGAAACCGCGCCCTTCCCCCAGAAGCACATTCTCGTAAGGCACCCGCACGTTCTCGAACAGCACCTCCGCGTGGCCATGCGGTGCATCGTCGTAACCAAACACTGGCAGGGGCCGGACGATCTTCACGCCCGGGGTATCAACGGGCACCAACACCATCGAATGCTGCTCGTGACGCGCGCCATCGGGGTTGGACAGGCCCATGAAGATCATCACTTTGCAGCGCGGATCGCAGGCGCCCGAGGTCCACCACTTGCGGCCATTGATCACCCACTGGTCGCCATCACGCACGGCGGTGGCGGCCATGTTGGTGGCGTCTGAGGAGGCGACGTCCGGCTCGGTCATGGCGAACGCCGAGCGAATCTCGCCGCGCAGCAGCGGCTCCAGCCACTGACGTTTCTGCGCCTGGCTGCCATAGCGCACCAGCACCTCCATGTTGCCGGTGTCCGGCGCCGAGCAGTTGAACGGTTCCGGCCCCAGCAGCGAACGGCCCATGATCTCGGCCAACGGGGCGTACTCCAGGTTGCTCAGCCCGGCACCGTACTCGGACTCCGGCAGAAACAGATTCCACAACCCCTCGGCGCGGGCCTTGGCCTTAAGTTCCTCCATGATCGCGGTGGGCTGCCAGCGGTCGCCCTCGGCGACCTGGCGCTCGAACACCGGCTCAGCCGGATACACGTAGGCGTCCATGAATGCGCTGACGCGCTCGCGCAGTGCCTGGACCTTGGGCGAATAGGCGAAATCCATCGGGGCTTACCTTCAGTCAATGAAGAACATGGGGCAGAGCCTAGAACAGCTGCCCTTCATCCACCTAACCTATTTTCTACGTGTATAAACATTCATAACCGATATATGATCCCGCCATAACTCCAACAAAGAGCGGCGCCCATGAACCTCAGCAAGGTCGACCTCAACCTGTTCATCGTCTTCGACGCCATCTATACCGAAGCCAACCTGACCCGTGCCGGGCAGATCGTCGGGATTACCCAACCGGCAGTCTCCAACGCCCTGTCACGCCTGCGCGAAACCTTCAACGACCCGCTGTTCGTGCGCACCGCCCAAGGCATGGTCCCCACGCCCATGGCACAGAACATCATCGGCCCGGTGCGCAATGCACTGTCGTTGCTGCGCACCTCGGTGCAGGAAAGCCGCATCTTCAACCCGCAGCAGGCCAGCAAGACCTTTCGCATCAGCATGACCGACCTGACTGAGGCGGTGATCCTACCGGCGCTGTTCCAGCGCCTGCGGCGCCTGGCCCCAGCCTTGGTGATCGAGAGTTTCCTGTGCAAACGCCGCGAAACCACCAAGGAATTGGCCGCCGGACGCCTGGATTTCGCGGTGGACGCACCCTTGAATACCGATCCGCAGGTGCGTCACGTCAAGCTGATGCAGGACCAGTACGTCTGCGCCATGCGCCCCGGCCATCCACTGGCTGACAGCAAGCTGACCCTGGACACTTACCTGAGCATGACCCATATCCACATCTCCAGCCGGCGCAACGGCCTGGGCTATGTCGATCTGGCGCTGGGCAAGATGGGCGTGCAACGGCGCGTGGCGCTGCGTTCGCAGCACTACCTGATGGCCTCTCAGGTATTGCAGCAAACCGACATGGTCATGACCGTACCAGAGCGCTTCGCCCGCCGTCATCAACTGCGCTACCAACCACTGCCGGTGGAAGTACCGGCGCTGGAGACCCATCTGTACTGGCACGAAAGCACCGATCAGGATCCGGCCAATCGCTGGATGCGCGAGCAGATCATCGAATTGTGCGAACGGGTCGCGGCCGAGGAGCAGCAAGCGCTGGAAAACGCCTGAGGAGTCGTGGTGCGCAGCACTTGGCCCAAGGCTAGATGCACAGGTTGTCGGTATGCGGAGAAATTTTTTCTCCGTCATAAGCTCATGGCGAAAGGTTATTTCTACAAAGCGCGAGCGTTGCGGTAAGAAGAGAAAACCTTCGCCGCAGCCTCCCCGTAGCATGCGGTTCATGGATGCCGAACACCGGCGTCCCTGCACGGACAAGCGCCCGATCATGACCACCGCCCCGCTCTACTTCGATTATGCCGCCACCACGCCGGTTGACGACCGAGTCATTGAAACCATGCTCGCGTGTCTTGGCCGCGAGGCCACCTTCGGCAACCCCGCTTCCAGCGGCCATGCCTATGGCCAAGCCGCCCGCGCGGCAGTCGATCAGGCTCGCCAGCAAGTTGCCGAGCACCTCGGCGCACACGCCGACACGCTGGTATGGACCTCTGGCGCAACTGAATCCAACAACCTGGCGCTCAAGGGCATCGCCCAAGGCGCAGGGCAGCCCGCACACCTGATCACCAGCCAGTTGGAGCACAAAGCCGTGCTCGACACCGCCGCCGAACTGGAACGCCAGGGCTGGGCAATCACTCGCCTCGAACCCGACGCCCACGGCCTGATCCAGCCCGACGCCGTGCAAGCGGCATTGCGCGCCGACACTCGCCTGGTGTCGCTGATGGCGGTGAACAACGAGCTGGGGACTGTCACCGACTTCGTCGACATCGGCAAACGGGTGCGCGCGCACGGCGCGCTGCTGCATGTCGATGCCGCACAGGCGATAGGCAAGGTCACCCTCGACCTGGCCCACCAAGCCGTGGATTTGATGTCGTTCTCGGCCCACAAGGTCTACGGCCCCAAAGGCATTGGCGCGCTCTATGTCGGCCCGCGTGCACGCGAGGTGTTACGCGCGCAGATGCACGGCGGCGGCCATGAACAGGGCCTGCGCTCCGGTACCCTGGCGACCCACCAGATCGCCGGCATGGGCAGCGCGTTCGCCCTCGCCGGCCGGCCAGGCGATGCCGAATACCAGCGTATCGAGCGGCTTTCGGCACGCCTGCGCGACGGTCTGCTGGCATTGCCGGGCGTACGCCTGAATGGCTGCCCCGTCCAACGTATCCCGCACACCCTAAACCTGTGCATCGACAGCAAAGGCTTCAACAGCCTGGCCTTGGCCAGCGAGCTGGCCCTGTCGAGCACCTCGGCCTGCAACTCGGCGAGCAAGGCAGCCTCCCACGTGCTGCTTGCCCTGGGCCTGGACGAGCAGCAGGCGCGAAATAGCGTACGCCTGAGCCTTGGGCGCTATACCCAAGAGCAAGAGGTAGAACGCGCCATCGCGGTATTCAGGCAGGTCATTGGCGCAGCGGCACTGACGCTGTGGTGAGCAGGCTCGCCTAGGGCACCCGTGACGCGGGGCGAGGCCTGCTCGCGGTGAGCGCGGTCAAAGGAAGGTGAACACCTGCTGCGCCGGCAGACGCGACTTGCCCAGGCCTGCATTGAAGTCATCTTCACTGCGGTAGCCCAAGGCGAGCACCACCACACTGGTGAAGCCGCGCTCACGCAGGCCCAGTTCGGCGTCCATCACCTTGCTGTCGAAACCCTCGATGGGCGTCGCGTCCAACCCGTAGGCCGCTGCGCCCAGCAGCGCCGTGCCCAGGGCCAGATAGACTTGCTTCTCCATCCAGTGCTGCAGGTCCTTGTTGTCCAGGCGGTGTAGGTCGGTGTAGAAGCGGCGGGTTTGATCGCCAGTGGCTTTGGCTTGTTCGTCGCGGAAACGGCCGTCCTGGTCTTCCTGCTCAAGCACTGCTTGCAGGTGCGCATCGGTCATGTCGGTGCGCGCAGCGAACACGATCACGTGGGAGGCATTGAGGATCTTCGCGGTGTTGTAGGCAAAGTCCGGCTCAGTGCTCTTGGCCAGGCGTGCCTTGCCCTCGGCGCTGTCGGCAACGATGAAGTGCCAGGGCTGGGAGTTGACCGACGAAGGACTGTGACGCAATTGTTCGAGCAACGCATCGACAGTCGCCTGCGGGATACGTCGGCTGGCATCGTAGGCTTTGGTGGTATAGCGGCGCTTGGCCAGGGCAACGGTGTCCATCAACGGTGACTCCTTTGGGATAGTGGATGACGCGCATCTTAGCGCCCCGACCGCAAAGAAAAACCTGTAAATCACAGCAACACTTTCAGCACCAGACTGAAAATCCAGCGTTGCATGGCCCGACTGACGGTTGCACATTCGTTCCAGACCCTCAGCCAGGGTTGGGTTATGGTAGGCACCTTTCCTTCATCCTGCGGATTGCCATGAGCCACTGGATCGACCTCAGACAGGACGCCGATACCGGCATCGAGTCGGTCCGCGCGCATTTCACCGGCCACGCCTACGACCCGCATTGGCACGACACCTTCCTGGTCGGCGTCACCGAGCAGGGTGTACAGCAGTTCAACTGTCGCCGGGTACGCTTGCAAAGCACGCCCGGCCAGGTGTTCCTGCTCGAACCGGGCGACCTCCACGATGGCCTGGCGCCAACCGCCGAGGGCTTCACCTACTCGACCCTGTATCTGGACAGCCAGTGGCTGGAAACCGAGGTGCGCGCGCTGTTCGAGCACGCGCCCTCGCATGCGCTGCCCAGCTTTGCGGCCACCCTGCACCGCGACACGCGGCTGGCCGGGGCCACCTTACGGGCCTTCCAGAGCGTGCACGAGCAAGAACTGCGCATCGTCCGCCAGACCACCCTGGACGACCTGCTGGCCTGCCTGACCGGGCACCTGCAATGGCGCAAGCGGCTGGACCCAGATCCGCGCCTGCCCCTCACGGCGCAGGTGGCCCGCGACTACCTGCACGCTCACCTTGATCAGGACATCGACCTGCAAACGCTGGCGCAGGTCTGCGGTGTGGACCGTTTCCGCCTGACCCGTGCGTTCAAGTCGGCCTTCGGTCTGGCACCGCACGCCTATCTGATTCAACTGCGCCTGGCCCGCGCGCGGCAACACCTGGCCCGTGGCGAGACCCCGGCCGAGGTTGCCATGGCCCTGGGCTTCGCTGACCAGAGTCACTTGGGCCGCTGGTTCCGTCGCGCCTACCGTCTCACACCCGCCGACTACCGCAAGCGCTGCTCAAACCTTCCAGACTGAAGTGCAGGCCAAAGCGATCATGCAGCTTCGATTGACCGGAGCCCTTCGCATGTCGCCTACCCTCCTGCCGTTTCTGCTCTTTGCCCTGGCCGCCAGCATCAGCCCGGGGCCGACCAACCTGCTGCTGCTCGCGCATAGTGCCCAACATGGCCTGCGCGCAAGCCTGGGGCCCGTGCTGGCAGCCTGCGGTGCAGCTGCGGCGATCGTGCTGATGGTCGGCCTGGGGCTGGGCGAAGTGCTGTTGCGCCATCCGCTGGCGCAACAGCTGATGAGTGGGGCCGGCGTACTGTGGCTGAGCTGGCTGGCCTGGCGCCTGCTACGCGCCGCCGGCGAGCCGTTGCAGGCGGCCAATGGCAGTCGCTTGAGCGCCTGCAGCGCGGCCACCCTGCAATTGATCAACCCCAAGGTGTGGCTGATGGCAGTGGCAGTGGTCGGGGTGTTTGCCACGCCCGTGCTGCCAGTGTGGAGGCTGGCGCTGGTGTTCCTGCTGGTCGCAATACCGTGCATGGCGGTGTGGGTCTTGCTAGGCCTGGGCAGCGCTCGCTGGCTGCGTTCGCCAAAGGCGCTGCGCGGCTTCAACCAAGGCCTTGCAGGCTTGTTGCTGGTGTCGGCCTGGTCGATCTTGCTGCTGTAGTCGAGACTCTGGTTTTTTTACCCAGCCCTCTCCTGGCAGGGGGCTGGCATGCAGTACACTCGCCGCCTTGAACCGTGCCCAAGGCCCTGCCATGCCCATTCTGCGTAAATGCCTGCTCGCGCTGCTGCTCACCGCCCTGACGGCTTGCGACCAGAAACCCAGCCGCGAACAACAGATCGTCGATAACCTGCCGTTGCAGGAAGCCTACGACCACAACATCGAACGCATGGCACAGTTGCTGGCCATGACCCATCGCCAGGTGCCCGAGGCCAAGATCCGCGAAATCCTGCGCCAGCACCTCACGGTCGAGGACCAACGCCAGGACCTGTACCGTTTGTACAGCGAGAAGCACTTCAACGATCAGGAGTTCGCCCGCATCGTCGAAGCCACCCGTGACCCGGCCAAGGCCAAGGCGCTGGGCGAGACCGACGAAGGCAAGCGCCTGGGCGAGAAGCTCAATCGGCTGATGCGCGAAAGCGCCAACGACCCCAAGGTCCAGGCGATTGTCGAGCAGCGTATGCGTGAGGTGAACATCGCGCTTGAACAGTTGCAGCCGCCACGCGATGCCGATGGCAAGGTAACCCCTTAGCGAGTAAGGTAATCATTCATCACCGCCCTGCGAGACACGGATTGCCATACGCCAAGCTCGGACTGCGCCTGGACCTGCGCACCTTGATTCTGGTCCTCTGCGCGCTAACTGCGCTGGTAATGCTACTGACCAGCTATTTCGCCAGCTACCGCGTACAGCGCCAGTTGTTGATCGACCATGCGCTGGAATCCAATCGCGTGTATGCCGCCAAGCTCGCCGCGATTACCGACGCCTTCATCAATAATGCGCTGCAACAACTGCGTTTCAGCGCTGGCGTGCAGAGTCACCAATCAGGTAACGACGCGGCGCAGCTGGCAGAAACCGAGCGTGTGCTGCACCAGAGTTACGCGTTCAACTCGACCTTCCTGGTCGATGCCAACGGCGTGCTACGCGCCATCTCGCCGGCTTCGCTGCAGCACCTGATCGGCACCCAGTCCAATTCCCCCGGTTCCCAGCAAGCGCTGCGCGAGCGTCGCACGCTGGTGTCCACGCCGTTCCTGTCGGCGGCCAACAACCTCGTGGTGATGCTGTCGCAGCCGGTGTTCGATGCCCAAGGCCGTTACCTGGGCTACGTGGGCGGTAGTCTTTACCTGCGTGAACGCAACATCCTCAATAGCCTGTTGGGCGAACATTTCTATCAGGACGGCTCGTACCTGTATGTGGTCGACCGTAACCGTCGCCTGCTTTATCACCCCGATGGCCAGCGGGTCGGTACGCAGGTCGAAGGCAACACGCTGATCGATGGGCTGGCCACCGCCCCCGGCGGCACCCGCGCGGTAATCAACAGCCAGGGTGTGCAGATGCTCGCCGGCTACGCCACGGTGCCCACTACAGGCTGGGGCGTGGTCGCACAGCAGCCACTGGCCGCGACCGTGGCGCCGCTGAACCATCTGGTCCTCAACGTGGTGGGAATTTCGGCGCCGCTGGCCCTATTGGGCTGCCTGCTGCTGTGGTGGCTGGCGCTGATCATCGTGCGTCCGCTCTGGCAACTGGCCGCAGGCGCGCGCAGCATGGACCGCAACGGCACCAGCGAGCGCATCGAACGAGTACCCGCGTGGTACTTCGAGGCGGCTGAACTCAAGCGTGCACTGCTGCTGGGCCTGAACCTGATGCACGAACGCATCGGTCGGCTCGACCTCGATGCGCGTACCGACCCACTCACCGGGCTGGTCAACCGCCGGGGCCTGACCGTGGCGATAGCGCGATTGGAAGAAGAAGCCCGCAGCTTTGCCGTCATCGTGTTGGACGTCGACCACTTCAAGCACGTCAACGATGGGCATGGCCACGACGTCGGCGATCAGGTGCTCAAACGCCTGGCCGAACTGATGCGCGGCGCTTGCCGCGAAGGCGATGTGCTGTGCCGCACCGGCGGCGAAGAGTTCCTCATGCTGCTACCCGAGGCGAGCCTGGCGGTGGCCGCGACGGTGGCCGAACGCCTGCGCGGCACCGTGCAGCACACTCCGATCGATCCGGTGGGCAGTATTACCGTGTCACTGGGCGTCGCGCACTGGCCGCAGGCCCCCGACAGCACGCCCGACGACGCCCTCAATGCGGCGGACAAAGCGCTCTACCTGGCCAAGCAGCATGGACGCAACCGCGTCTGTCACGCCTCGCTGGTCGACCACACCGCCAGCTCGTAGCCATCTAGGTCGAGGAAGTGAAAGCGTCGTCCGCCCGGAAAGGCGAATACGGCGCGGCTGATGCGTCCGCCTGCCGCTTCGATGCGGCGCTGGGTGTGTGCCAGGTCGTCGGCGTAGACAATCACCAAGGGGCCTCCTGGACGCACCGGCTCGCCCGTGCTGAAGCCACCGGTCAAGCGACCATCGCTGAATTCGGTGTAGGTAGGCCCATAATCGACGAACTGCCAACCAAACACTTCGCCATAAAACGCCTTGCTGCGGGCGATATCGCTCACGTTGAACTCGATGTTATCGACCTGACGGTCGTTGCCGCGCACACCCATGGTGGCCTCCTTGCGTTGAAGTGAACGACGAGCATACTGCACAACTGCTCTGGCGCGGTACTTGCGCTCGCGCAGTGCCACGCCCTGTCTTAATACTGTCATGTTGCCGTCATAGGATTGACTTCGCTCTGACATTTTCCATCAAGGACGATCCAACCATGCGTCGTGTCGTGTTCAATCGCAAAGGCGGCGTCGGCAAATCCAGCATCGCCTGCAACCTCGCCGCTGCCAGCGCCGCAGAAGGCTACCGCACGTTGCTGGTGGACCTCGACCCCCAGGCCAACGCCACCTATTACCTCTCCGGCCTGACCGGTGCGGCGATCCCCTCGGGCATCACCGACTTTTTCCGCCAGACCTTGGCCCCGCACGCGGCCTGCGGCAAGAAACACCGCGTCGCGATCACCGAGACGCGCTACGCCAACCTGCACCTGATCACCGCAAGCCCGGACCTTGCCGAACTTCAGGACAAACTGCAGAGCAAGTTCAAGATCAACAAGCTGCGCAAGCTGCTGGTGGCACTCTCGGCAGACTACGAACGGATCTACATCGACACACCGCCGGCGCTGAACTTCTTCACCTTCAGCGCCCTGGTCGCCGCTGAGCGACTGCTGATTCCCTATGACTGCGACAGTTTCTCGGGCCAGGCGCTGCACAGTGTCATGGCTGAGGTGCAAGCGTTGCGCGAAGAGCACAACAGCGCGCTACAGGTCGAGGGCATCGTGGTGAACCAGTTCGCAGGCCGTACCGCGCTGCACCAAACCTTGGTAGATCAGTTGCGTGATCAAGGGCTGCCAGTGCTGCCGGTGTACCTGAGCAGTTCGATCAAGATGCGTGAATCACACCAGGCCGGTGTGCCGTTGGTTCACCTGGCGCCCACGCACCGTTTGACACAGGCGTTCGTGCAATTGCTGGATGTGCTGGAGCGGGTGGCGTAGGCGCAGGCCCCCGACCAGCCCCTGCCGTATGCAACGACAGGCTTGCAGGCGTGACTCAGCACAGCAATGTCTGGATCTGCTGGTGCAGGGTATCCAGATCGAACGGCTTGGCCAAAATCGGCGCGCGGCGTGCGATGGGGCTGCCGGACTCAAGGATTTCGGCGGGGTAGCCACTGATGAAGATCACTTTCAGGTCCGGGCGCAGCTTCACAGCAGGTTCGGCGATGTCTACCCCGGAGATGCCACCAGGTAAGCGGAAATCGGTCACCATCAGGTCCAGGTGCGGCTTGCTGGCCAGAATCGCGAATGCCTCTTCGCCATCTTCGGCCACCAACACATGGTAGCCCTCACCCGCCAGGTAATCGCGCAGGATCATACGGATGGCCGGCTCATCCTCGACAATCAACACCACATCTTGTGCATCTTCACTCATGACAACGCCTTCGAATTCAATAGGATAGCTATCAGACCCCACGCTTACGCGGAGGTTGCCTGCACGTGGTCGGTTTGTTGCGACAGTGCAGGCAGCGGCAGGTAGACGCTGAACGTGGCACCCTGCCCTTCAGTGCTGAACACCTGGATCCGCCCACCATGGGCCAACACGATCTGCTCGGAAATATACAGCCCAAGGCCCAGGCCACCGGAGGCCTGCTGGGCCGCTACGCGTTCGAACTGTTGGAAAATCCGCTGTTGGTTCTGCGCACTGATGCCGATACCGGCATCCTGTACCTGCACACAAGCCATCGCGCCATCTGCGAAAACGCGTACCTGCACCGGCTTGCGCTCGCCGTAACGCAAGGCATTGGACAGTAGGTTGGCGAGCACCTGCTCGATGCGAAACTCGTCCCACTCGCCCGGCAAGGTCCCGCAGCTCTGCAGCTCGATGCGCGTACCCAACGCCTGGGCCTGGGTGGCAAAGGTTTCCACCAGCCCCTGCACCAACTGACCGAGGTCGAATACCTTTGGCCGGATCGACAGCTTGCCGGTGCGAATACGCGAGACGTCCAACATGTCTTCGACCAGCCGGATCAGGCTGTTGATCTGCCGTTCGTCGCGCTGGACCATGGCCTTGAGCTTGTCTTCGCTGAACGCCGCCAGGTTGCCCCTGTCCAGGTGCATCCGGCGCAGCTGGGTTTCCAGGATCAGGCCATTGAGCGGTGTGCGTACCTCATGGGAAACGATCGACATGAAATCGTCACGCATGCGCACCGCCCGCTCCAGTTCAACCCGTGCGACTTGTAGCTGGGTCAGCAACTGCTCTTGCTCGGCGCGACTGCGCTCCAGTGCCTGCAACTGCCGATCCAGGGCCTTGCGCTGGCGGAATAGCTCGACGAACACGGCGACTTTGCTCTTGACCGCAACGGTGTCCAGCGGCTTGTGCAGAAAATCCACCGCGCCACTTTCGTAGCCCTTGAACGCGTAGTTCATTTCGCGACCGGCGGCGGTCACGAATACGATGGGGATGTTGCGGGTCTTCTCGGTACCGCGCATGAGTTCAGCCAACTCGAAACCGTTCATGCCAGGCATCTGTACATCAAGGATGGCCAGGGCGAACTCATGTTCGAGAAGCAGCGACAGGGCCTGTTCGGCCGAGCGGGCCTGGTGAACCTCTCGGTCCGGGCCCTGGATCAAGGCATTGAGCGCGAGCAAGTTCTCTGGCAGGTCGTCGACGATCAGCAATTTGGCGGTAATGTGGCTTAGCATGCGCTGGATTCCAGGGTGGCGAGCAACTGCCCGATACCGCTCAAAGAAAGAATATGGTCTGGGCTGTGCAGGGCCAACGCGGCCTCGGGCATCATCGCCACCTGTGCATCGCGGGGGTCCTGGACCACGGTCCGCCCCCCATTCTGTTTGATTCGCAGCAACCCTCGGGCGCCATCTTCATTGGCCCCGGTGAGCAGCACGCCGAGCAGGCTCGGGCCGTAGGCGTCGGCCGCCGACTCGAACAGATAATCGATGGCCGGGCGCGAAAAATGCACCGGCTCCTCCTGGCTGAGGGACAAGGTGAAGTCGCGCTCGACCGACAGGTGATAGCCAGGCCCGGCGACATACACCACACCGTTGTCGATGCGTGCCTTGTCCTGAGCCTCGCGCACCGGGCACTGCAAGCGCCGTTGCAGCACCTCGGCCAGCTGGCTGTGGCGTCGGTCAGGCAGGTGCAGCACGCACAGCACCGGCAGGCCGAAATCCCGCGGCAATGCGCCCAGCACGTTGAGCAACGCCGTCACCCCGCCCGCCGAAGCGCCGATGACCACTGCGCGGATGCCTTTCATGATTTACGGTAGATCCGCTCGGGGCGCACCAGCGGCTCGAAACGCTCGCTGTAAGCCGAAAAGTCCACGGACTCCTTGCTGCCCAAGACCAGGAAGCCGCGGTGACACAGCGACTCATGGAACAGCCCCAGCGCCCGGTCTTGCAGGGCCTTGTTGAAGTAGATCAGCACGTTGCGGCACGACACCAACTGGGTTTCGGAGAACACGCTATCGGTGGCCAGGCTGTGGTCAGCGAACGTCACGTTCTCGCGCAGGCTGCTGTCCATGATCGCGTTGCCATAGGCGGCGGTGTAGTACTCGGAAAAATCCCGGCGTCCTCCCGCCAGGCGATAGTTCTCCTCGTACTCGCTCAGGCTCTGCATCGAGTAAATACCTTGCTTGGCGCGCTCCAGCGAGTGGGGATTGATGTCGGTAGCGTAGATGATGGTGCGTTCCAGCAGGCCTTCTTCGCGCAACAAGATGGCCATGGAGTAAACCTCCTCGCCCGTGCTGCAACCGGCGATCCAGACCTTGATCGACGGCCACGTGCGCAGCAGCGGCACCACCTCGTTGCGCAGCGCCAGGAAATGCCCGGGGTCGCGAAACATCTCGCTGACCGGAATAGTCAGGTACTGCAGCAACTCCATGAACATACCGGGGTCGTGCAGCACGCGCTCCTGTAGGGCGGTGACCGTACGGCACTCGAACTGCCGCATGGCATGCAGGATGCGACGCTTGATCGAAGCGCCGGAATAGTCGCGAAAATCGTAGCTGTACTTGAGGTAAATGGCCTCGATCAGCAAACGGATTTCAATGTCGGTGTTGCGGTCACTGGTCAAGATTTCAAATTCGCTCTAATTGCGGCAACCAGACCCGTATCAGCGAGAACAGGCGGTCCAGATCGATCGGTTTGGCCAGGTAATCATTGGCACCTGCCTGCAGGCAGCGCTGTTGGTCGTCTTTCATCGCCTTGGCGGTCACGGCGATGATCGGCAGCTTGCGCCAGCGCGGCTGCTGACGGATGAGCCGGGTGGCTTCATAGCCATCCATTTCCGGCATCATCACATCCATCAGCACCAGGTCGATGTCATCGTTGGCCTCGAGCACCTCGATCGCTTCGCGCCCGTTGCGGCCGATTTCGACGATGGCCCCCTTGTGCTCCAGCGCGCTGGTAAGGGCGAAGATGTTACGCACGTCGTCGTCCACCAGCAGCACCTTGCGCCCTTCGAACACCTTGTCGCGGCTGCGGGCGGTCTTGAGCATGCGCTGCCGTTCGTTGGACAACTGCGCCTCGACTTTGTGCAGGAACAGCGTCACTTCGTCGAGCAGGCGCTCGGGCGAGCGTGCGCCCTTGATGATGATCGAACGCGAATACTTGAGCAGGTCGGTTTCTTCTTCGCGGGTCAGGTTGCGGCCGGTGTAGACGATCACCGGCGGGAAGCTGCGGATGTCCTCGCAGGTCATGCGCTTGAGCAGCTCGTTACCGAGCATGTCGGGAAGCTTGAGGTCGATGATCATGCAGTCGTAAACATGCTCGCGCAGCAGCGCCAGCGCCTCCTGAGCCAGGCCTACGGCGGTGATCTCGATGTCATCGTCACCGATCAGACGGGCGATGCTCTCGCGCTGCAGATCGTCGTCCTCCACCAGCAGGATGCGCTTGAGCTTCTGCGTGAGCTTGGCCTCCAGGCGGGCGAACACCTCCTTGAGTTCTTCGCGGCTGGTCGGCTTGACGGCATAGCCCACCGCGCCCATGTGCATGGCCGCCTCGACCCGGTCCTCCACCGAAATAATGTGCACCGGGATATGCCGCGTGCCAGGCTGCTCCTTGAGACGTTGCAACACGGTGAGCCCGGAATGATCGGGCAGACGCATGTCCAGCAAGATTGCGTCGGGCAGGTACTGGGCGGCCAACTCGAAGCCTTCGTCAGCGGCCTGGGCTACCAGGCAGCTATAGCCCAGTTCGTGCGCCAGGTCGTAGAGAATACGCGCAAAGTTCGGTTCGTCCTCGATCACCAGGATGCAGCGGTTGCTGAACGGCGCCAGCTCGCGGTCGTCGACAAAGGCCGGGGCCGAGCGCTCCGAACGCGCCGGCGCGGGCAAGGCCGGGGCTGGCGGCAGCTCGTCCACGGCCGGACGCAGGCTGTGAACCGGCAGTTGCTCAGACGCTTCGAAGTGCTCGGGAAGGATCAGGCTGAACACGCTGCCCTGCCCTGGGCTGCTGTCGACGCTGATCTGCCCACCCAATAGGTGCGCCAGATCGCGTGAAATCGACAGGCCAAGTCCGGTCCCGCCGTATTTGCGGTTGCTGGTGCCATCGACCTGATGGAACGCGCCAAATACCGCCTGGTGCTGGTCGGCGGCGATGCCGATGCCGGTATCACGCACGGCGAACACGATCCCCGTTCCCATCTGATGGCTGATACGCAGGCTCACCTGACCTCGCTCGGTGAACTTGATGGCGTTGGACAACAGGTTCTTGAGGATCTGCTCCAGGCGCTGACGGTCGGTGAACAGGGTCGCAGGCAGAGGGTGCTCCAGCTCCACGGTAAATTGCAGGCCCTTGTCCTGGGCCAGCGGCCGGAACATGCCCTGCAACCCTTCGACCAGACGTTCAAGCGGCGTGGTTTCGGGGCGTACTTCGAGCTTGCCGGCCTCGACCTTGGCAATGTCGAGGATATCGTTGATCAGGTTGAGCAAGTCGTTGCCCGCCGAATAGATCGACTCGGCGAATTTGACCTGCTCCTGACTGAGGTTACCTTCGGCGTTCTCGGACAGCAGCTTGGCCAGGATCAGCGAGCTGTTGAGCGGTGTGCGCAGCTCGTGGGACATGTTGGCGAGGAATTCGGACTTGTACTTGCTCGAACGCTGCAAGTCGTCGGCACGCGCCTGCAATTCTTGCTGGGCGCTGTTCAGCTCGCTGTTCTTGCGATCCAAGGCCTCAGTGCGCTCGGCCAGTTGTTCGTTGGTCTGCTCCAGTTCCGCCTGCTGGGTCTCCAGGTAAGCCTGTGACTCCTTGAGCACCCGGGACTGCTCTTCGAGTTCCTCGTTGGCAGTCTTGAGTTCCTCTTGCTGGACCTGCAACTCCTCATTGAGCTGCTGGGTCTCGGCGAGCACTTCCTGTAGGCGCTGGCGATAACGGGCAGTCTCGATGGAAATGCCCAGGTTGCCGCCCAACAGTTCCAACAACTCCAGGTCGCGGTCCTGCAACGGGCGCAGAAGGCCCAGCTCGACCAGACCGTTGGCCTCACCATCATGCCGGGCGGGCATCAACACACCGCTGCGCGGCAGGCCACTGCCAAGGCCTGAGCTGAGGCGATAGTAGTCCTCAGGCAGATCGTCCAGGCGCAGCAGACGGCCCTGCTGGAGGGCCTGGGCCAGCAGGCCGGCGTGCTGGCCAAGCACCTGCTCGCGGGCCTGATGCTCGGCGTCGAGCCCATAACTGGCCACCCGGATCAGTTGGCCGTGATCGTCACGCACATAGACTGCGCCCACCACGCTGCCCAGGTAGGTGGCGAAAAAGCGCAAAATATTGTCGCCCAGCATCGGCAGGGTCAGTTGCCCAAGCACCTGTTCGGCCAACTGGGTCTGCCCCGTGCGCAGCCACGCCTGATGCTGTAGGCGCTCGGCGGCACGCTGCTGGCCTTGCAGGTTTTCGACATAGCTGTTGGATAACGCCAGCAGGTCGCGACGCCCAAGGTAGGCGAGCAAGGCACTCAGGGCCACGATGAACAGCACGAACGCGGTGATCGCCGTGACGGTGACCGTGCTCACGGTTTGGTTGCGAGCCATGCGCAGTTGCTGTTCCGTGCCGATAAAGCCCTCGAATTCCTTGCGGATCTCATCGGTGATGCGCTTGCCGCGGCCATTGCCGATGGACGCCTGGTAATCACCATGGCTGCGACGCTGCTGAATCATTTCACTGCCGAAGTCGTTCCAGGCGCGTTGCAGAGCTATCAGGCGGTCAATGCGATCAACCTGGGTCGGGTTATCAATGACCAGTTCGCGCAAGGTGTCCAGGCTGCTGAAGATGCGCGGCTTGGCGACCTCGTAGGGGTCCAGGAAGCGCTCGTCGCCGGTGATCAAGAAGCCGCGCATGCCGGTTTCCATGTCGATCGACAGCTTGACCGTCTCGTTGGCATTGCCGATCACCCGATCGGTATGTTCTACCCACTGCATGGCCGAGAGCAGGTAGTTGACCACCGCGACGAACGCCACGGCCCCCAAGAGCCCCACTCCCAAGGGCAGGCCGACGTTGCGGCTGAGCAGCTTGCGAAAGCTGCGTTGATCCATCGAGGCTGCTTGAATCATGTGATTGAGGCCCGAGCGAAAAGTCCATTGAACAGTGTTGGCGGCTACGTCTTGTGTGAATCACCCTGCGCCACACCGGCCGGTTTATACAGCGAGTTTAACCACCTTTGGCCATACTGGCAGGGCATTTAGCCAGTATTTGAAGGCGGCACGCGCCAATCGTTCCATCTATTTTCATGGCCCGGTAAGCTTGGGAACTTCTGCCAAGGCCCTGCGCACAGAGTAGAGACCATTCATCGAAACAGGACCCGTACCTATGCACCTGCTAGTAGTCGAAGACGACGACATCGTTCGCATGCTGATTGTCGAAGTGCTCGACGAGCTGGGCTATACGATTCTCGAGGCTGAGGATGCCACTGCCGCATTGCGCATACTCAGAGACCTGAACCAGCCCCTGGACCTGTTGATGACCGATGTCGGCCTGCCCGACATACGTGGCGATGCGCTGGCGGCCAAGGCGCGTGAGTTGCGCCCCACGTTGCCGGTACTGTTCGCCAGCGGCTATGCCGATAGTGTGGAGGTGCCCGAAGGCATGCACGTGATCGGCAAGCCGTTCAGCATCGAGCTGCTTCGCGAAAAGATGTTAAGCATCCTAGGCACCCCTTAAACGCGCCGCGCATGCTTAAATAAGGGCCTTTCACTGGTTCAAGGCCCTGCACCATGCCCCACCTTTTGGTCGCTGCCCTTCACTGGCCCGAGCCGCAAGCCTACAGCGCAGGTCGGCACCTGCTGCAACTGCTAGAGCACGTGCGCGCCGAGGGCTGGCACGTCACCTTCGCCTGCCCGGCCACGCCAGGCATCTACAAGGCTGACCTGGCCAGACTGGGCATCGTCGAGCAGCGCATCGCCGAGGACGGCAGCGACCTGGCCACGCAAACGGCCGACGTGGTGTTGTTCGACCGCTTCGACAGCGAGGAACGCTTTGGCCGCGTTCTGCGCCAGCAATTGCCGAACGCGCTGTGCATATTGTTCAGTTGGGGCCTGCAAAGCCTGCGCGATGCGCGCCAGCAGCTACTGCGTCGGCGCCTGATCGAAGGCCTGGACCCGAACGACTTCCACACCCTGTTCAGCACCCCGGGGCCTGAGCTGTACCGACAGATGGCCCGCTCGCCACTCAGCGCGCGAGAGCTGGCGGCGCTGTGGCGCTGCGACCTGACTCTGGTCACCTCGGATGCCGAGATGGACCTGCTGATCAATGGCTTCGGTGTACCGGACTACCTGCTGCACCACTGCCCACCCGGCGTCGATGCGCTGCCTTCGGCGCGCCCCTTCGCCGAGCGCGCCGACTTTGTCAGCCTCGGCAATTTAGGCCACCCTGCCACGCTCGATGCACTGCTGTGGCTGCGCCACAACCTCTGGCCAATGCTGCGTCGGCGTTTGCCCGAGGCGCAGCTGCATGTGTACGGTGCCAACCTTGACGCGCGCAGCCAGGCGCTGCATGCCCCACACGAGGGCCTGCATATACACGGCTGGGTCGCCGACGTGGAGGCGGTGATAGGCAGTGCCCGCGTGTGCCTGGCGCCACTACGGGTAGGTGCTGGGGTCAAGGGGCAATTGCTCGACGCCTTGCGCTGCGGTACACCCAGCGTGACCACACCGATAGGCGTCGAAGGCATGGGTGGGCCACACGCGTGGCCGGGGCGTGTCGAGAGCACTGCCGAGGGGCTCGCGCGGGCAGCCGTCGAGCTGTATCAGGACGAGCCGGCCTGGCAGCACGCCCAATCGGCCTGCGCCCCGTTACTGCGCCTGCGCTTCGACCCACGGCGCCAGCGCGCGGCGCTGCTTGGGCAGGTGGCGCATAGCCTGGGACAACTGGATGAGCTGCGCCTGTTCAATTTTACCGGCGCGATGCTGCGCCAGCGCTGAGCCTGTTGCGCAGGACTGCGGTGACCATGCGCTGAACCAGGCCTCAGCCCTCACGGCGCAACAGGTAGGTGTCCATGATCCATCCGTTGCGCCGCCGGGCCTGCTCGCGTACCTGCAGAATGCGTGACTTCACCGCCTGGAGCGGCCCGGCGATCAGCACTTGCTCCGGCATTCCCAGATAAGCGCCCCAATAGATGTGCAGCGCCGGGTCGTCCAACGCGGCGAACGCGCACTGCCCATCAAGCATCACCACCACGTTGTCCACCCGCCCCTGCGCGGCCAGACGCCTGCCCGGCAGCACGGTCAACGGCTCACCGACGCGGTTGAGCGGGATCTGGTGGCGGGCGGCCAGGGCCTGCGGGCTGCTGATGCCGGGGATCACTTCCAGGCTCAGGGCAACACCGCACCCGCGCACCTGCTCAAGAATGCGCAGCGTACTGTCGTACAAGCCAGGCTCGCCCCACAGCAGGAAGGCCCCGATGTCCCCGGCACCGAGCTGCTCTTCGATCAGCCGGGCATACAGCGTCGCACGCTGCTGGTGCCAGGCCTGGACCGCGCCGGGATAGTCAACGGCCTCGGTGTCGCGCTGCGGGTCCGAGACTTGCACCAGGCGATAGCCACCCTCAGGCCGATAGCGCGCCAGAATGGCCTTGCGCAGGTGCAGCAACGCGTCGACATGCGCGCCCTTGTCGAGCACGAAACACACCGTTGCACGGCGCAGCGCATCGACCGCCTCATAGGTGATCTGCCGGGGATCACCAGGCCCGATACCGATCAACAGCAAGTGCTTCATCACCTGGTCTGCCTAGTTACCCGCGCGCATTGTCGGTGGGCCGTTCGCCTTTGGCAAAGTGCGGCCGGTCAGAACGCCGAGAAATTGTAGCTGACAATCACCCGTGTCTCGTCCATGTCCCGCGCCCACCTCGCGTAGTTACTGCGGTAGGTGGCGTTACGCAGGCGTACGCTGACATCCTTGAAGGTGCCGCCCTGCACCTGGTAGCGCAGCTCGGTGTCGCGCTCCCATTCCTGGCCTTGGGTGTCACTGCCCGGCACTTTGATGTGGTCGCCATTGATGTAGCGGGTCAGGAACGTCAGGCCGGGCACACCCAGAGCCTTGAAATCATAGTCATAGCGCAGTTGCCAGGAACGTTCCTGAGCGGCAGCGAAGTCGTTGACCTGGGCATAGTTGACCAGGTATGGGTTGCTGCCATCGAGATAAGGCATGGCGCTTTCGCCGAACATACGCTGCCAGCCGAAGCTGAGCTTGTGACCGCCCACACTGTAGCCGAACAGGCCACTGAAGGCGCGATGGTCGATCTCGCCTGCGCGGGCATTGCCAATGTCATCGCTCTTGATCAAACGCAGGTCAGTCGACAGCGAGCCCACCGCCAACGGCTGACTGGCGACTACGCCCAGAAAGTGCTGGCGGTAGATGTTGTCGAGCTTCGACACCTGATACTGCGCAGTGACCCGATCATTGAAGCGGTAGTCGAGGCCACCCAAATCGAAGTGGTCGGCTTCGATATCGCAGGCATAGCGTTTGTTCTTGCAATGCACGCGAATGTCCTGGCGGTCGGTCGAGTCACGTGCGATGTACTGGTTCAGACGAGCCAGGGTAAAGGTGAAATCGCGCACCTGCTGCGACGTCAGCCAGGCACCGTGGAACAAGGTCGGCAACAAACGTCCGTCGTTGTACTTGAGCAAGGGCACATCGGGCATCATGGCGCCGTACTTGAATAGGGTCTGCGACACTTTCACCTTGCCGGCCACGCCGAACTTGGCGTATTGGTCGACCGAACCGCGTGGATCATGTCCGGTAGAGGGCAACAAGCCACTGTTACTGTCGGCCGGACTCGAATCGAGCTTGAAGCCCGCCATGCCCAAGGCATCGACGCCAACACCAATCGGACCTTGGGTATAACCGGATCGGACATTGAGAATGAACCCTTGGGCTGCCTCTTCGCGCTTGGACTCGCCCTGGCTTGAACTGCTGCGCCCATCGCGAAAATCACGATTGAAATACACTGTGCGTGATTCAAGCCTGGCACGGCTGTCTTCAAGAAAACCGGCCGCTTCTGTCGAAACACAGGCACACAGCAAGAGCAACCCGACAACACGACGTCCCCGGGCGAGAAGAAAAGCGGCAAACATGCGATTGGAACATCCAGACATAAAAGCGAATATTGTCCCGGTCGCCAATGACTACCGGTGCTGTACGAGGAACGGGAATAACTCCACACGTACCGTAAAGGGTGCGCTGAACGCTCTGGGACAGGCCATTGGACCATGGTCTAGACGCGCTTTCAGCGACCTGCACGGGCGACTTCACATACAGTACGAAAACGCCACAAAGTTCCCGACATTTTGACCTTAAGTTTGCTGTTTACCCGTATGCAAGTGGCTACTACACTCTCGTGAGCGAACAGTGTTACCTATCCGCGTGGCCGGCGTTCAGTCCAAGTAGTCATGTTCGTCACGTCATGCCACGGCAGACTTACAGGAGTGATGACAGTGTCCAGACTTGCAGAGTTTCGTGCTGCCGAAAAAGCGCTTCAGGAACAAATGGCTCAACTGGAAGCCTTGAAAAAGGACGCCGGTCTCAAACGCGAAATCGAGTTCGAGCAAAAATTGATCGGGCTGATGAAAAGCTACGACAAGAGCCTGCGCGACATCATCGCCATCCTCGATCCGAAGGCGGTGAGCCATAACCTGGCTACTCCGGCCAAACAGCAACGCCGCCCGCGCGTGGTGAAGGTCTACGAAAACCCGCATACCGGGGAGTTGATCGAAACCAAAGGCGGCAATCACCGAGGCCTTAAAGCCTGGAAGCAACAGTACGGCGCCCAAGCAGTGGAGAGCTGGGTACGCTGATGAAATGTCAACGTACACTTCACACTTTTTTCACACCTGCTGTTTCAGTATCGAACCAGCTAAAGGACTAGCGACCCCATCACGCGCCCGCACATGCGGGCCTCTAATTCCAGCGCCCTGCCACCGTGCAGGGCGCTTTCATTTGCGCGACTGGCTGACTGCCGTATCATGGCCCACTTGTTTTAGACCCTGATTCTGGAGTCCCCATGAGCCTGCAAGACCTGCATACCCTGCCCGGCGTCACCGCCCAGCCAGATGCCGCAACCGCCCAGTTCGTGTTCAACCACACCATGCTGCGCGTCAAGGATATCGAGAAGTCGCTGGATTTCTACACCCGTGTGCTGGGGTTCCGCCTGGTGGACAAGCGCGACTTCCCGCAAGCCGCCTTCAGCCTGTATTTCCTGGCCCTGGTAGACCCCGCGCAGATTCCTGCTGACGACGCCGAACGCCACCAGTGGATGAAGTCGATCCCTGGCGTGCTCGAACTGACCCACAACCACGGTACCGAGAGCGATCCTGCGTTCGCCTACCACGATGGCAACACCGACCCGCGCGGCTTCGGCCACATCTGCGTCTCGGTACCGGACGTGCGCGCCGCCTGCGCGCGTTTCGAAGCCCTTGGGGTGCCATTCCAGAAGCGCCTGCAGGACGGCCGCATGAATCACCTGGCCTTCATCAAGGACCCTGACGGCTACTGGGTCGAAGTCATCCAGCCGACCGACCTCGAAGGCTGAGGCACGCGCCGCGCGTTCGTCGGGCCGGGACCCCTCGGCCCCTCGTCGTGGTATATGAGAAGTACATGCCCTTCCAGACCACAGCGAGGTAAGGACGATGCAATCGCTGCACTGTGAGTACCGTGAGCACACCATCACCGCCAGCGTGATGCCCCACCCTGGCGCTCCCCTGCCGTATGCCGCAGGCTGCCTGATCACCGACCCACAGGGTCATACCAGCCGGCGCCTGTCGATGCCGATGAAGTTCTTCAGCGACCTGGACAATGCCCAGCATGTGTCACTGGCGCATGGCCGTGCGCTGGTCGACCAGCAGCTCGACCATGGGCAACGGGTGTTCTGAGCGCCGCACCCGTGGAGTGGAGGTGGCACAGCGCCACTTCCCTCGTACCCGCGTTCAGCCTTCCCGGGCGTAGGCGACCGCCGCGTCCACCTGCGCTTGAGTAGGCCGCACGCCGGTGTACAGCACAAATTGCTCCAAGGCCTGCAACGCGATCACTTCAAGGCCGGTGATCACCGCTTTGCCCTGCGCCTCGGCACGCTGGATCAGTGGAGTGCGCGCGGGCATCGCGACCACGTCGAACACCCACTCAGCTGCATCGATCGCAGTCTCGGGAAACGCCAACTGCTGCGCCTCAGGGCCACCGGCCATACCAATCGGGGTCACGTTCACCAGCATCGGCGGGCTTATATCGTCAATCGCGGGCAACCAACGGTAGCCGCACATGTCAGCCAAGTGCCGCCCGGCCTGCTCGTTCCGGGCGACGAGTGTGCCATCCCTGAACCCCGCGTCACGCAGCGCACAGGCGACAGCCTTGGCCATGCCACCACTGCCGCGCAGGACGAACGCCGTGTGCGGATCGACCTGGTGTTGCTGCAACAACTGGCGAACCGCCAGGTAGTCGGTGTTGTAGGCCTTCAGGCGACCCGCATCATTGACCAGCGTATTCACCGACTCGATGGCAGCAGCCGACGGGTCGATCTCGTCCACCAGTGCCAGGCAGGCCTCTTTGTACGGCATCGACACGCCACAACCGCGAATGCCCAGGGCGCGAATCCCACCGATGGCGCCTGGCAGGTCCTGGGTAGTCATTGCCTTGTAGTAGTAGTCGAGCCCCAACTGTCGATAGAGGTGGTTGTGAAAGCGTACGCCGAAGGTGCCGGGGCGACCGGCCAGGGAAATGCACAGGACCGTGTCCCGGCTAGGGATGATGCTCATCTACGCCTCCTCAAATACGGCTGAAACGATTGATCTAGCCTAACAGAGGTGACCGCCGGTCGCTCCTTACACAACCTTTACCGTTGCCCAGTGCGCAGTTGGCGTTCTGCGCGGTCATAGTAGTCAGGCCCCAAGCGTGGGGTTGTCTTGCGAGGAATGATCATGAAACGTCTCATCCCTGGAATCGCCCTGCTGGTTGGTGCGCTGGCCCTCAGCGGCCAGGCTTCGGCGCACGGCGGCTGGGGTGGCCCGGGCCCGGTCATCGGCGCTGCCGTGGTGGGTGCTGTGGTCGGCGCGGCAGTCAGTGGCGGGCGTGACCGTACCGTGTACGTGGAACAGCAACCGGTCTACGCGCCGCCGCCGGTGTACGTTCAGGCTCCACCGCCACCGGTCTACTACCAGCCACAGCCGTATGTGGTCGAGCGCTACGTGCCCGCCCCGCCGCCGGTGTACCACCGTTACTACGGCCCGCCACCAGTCTACTACGGCCCACCGCGCTGGTAAGCGCTACCCACGATGCCATCAATGACCACTATTGAAAGCATTGATTTCAGGCCAAGCCGATCCGTGGGTAGAGTGTCGACATGTTCCACAGGCCAACGCCAGCGCCGCTGGTGCCTCCGAATCTGTTGTTGTGCGTGCTCCCTACGCCGTTTACCGCCCGCCACCTCGGCGGGCTTTTTTTGCCTGCTCGAAACCACCGATGGCCGCCCGGACTAGCAGGTTTTCTCGCCATTGCCCCACAATCGGCAATACGCACCAGGACACTGCCTACATCCCCCTCCACGGGCCTAGGCCAGCAATGCCCGGCTGGAACCTATCGCCCTTCACGACAGTCCTTTTGCACAGGTGGCAGTGAGTGTCGGCATCGGCAGCTTGCCGACGCGGATCGAGCGTCGTGTATCGCCAAGGCACTGCACTTTAACCTGCGCACACGGCAGCAGCCGGCTGCGCCCCAACGGCTTTTTCGAGACAGCATCCTTGGCACACTCAAGCTCCCAGGCTTCTCAGCAACGCGCGCTGGACTGGCTGAACTTCTTCCTGGCCGACGTACGCGATGGCCTCGGCCCGTATCTGGCGATCTACCTGCTTGCCGTGCAGCAGTGGCAGCCGGCGAACATCGGCCTGGTGATGAGCTTGGCGGGCATTGGAGCGCTGCTGGCACAAACGCCGGCCGGCGCACTGATCGACCGCACACCGGCCAAGCGCGCCGTGGTGGTGATCGCGGCCTTGTTGGTCACCGGCAGTTGCCTGCTGCTGCCGTGGCTGTCGTCGTTCGGCTGGGTGGCCCTGACACAGACGCTCGGGGCCCTGGCCGGCTCTGTGTTTGCCCCGGCGATTGCCGCCATCTCGCTGGGTATCACCGGCCCGCGGGCGTTCACGCGGCGTATCGGTCGCAACGAAACGTTCAACCACGCCGGCAACGCCTGCTCGGCACTGCTGGCCGGCGGCCTCGCCTACCTGTTCGGCCCACTGGTGGTGTTCTACCTGATGGCGCTGATGACCGTGGCCAGCATCGTGGCCGTGGGTCGAGTGCCTGGCGCCGCCATCGATCATCAACTGGCGCGCGGGCTGGTGCACGGCCCAGGCGCCGATGACCAGCCCGCAGGGCTCAAGCTGTTGCTGCACAACCGCACCTTGCTGGTGTTCGGCGTGTGCTGCGCGCTGTTCCACCTGGCCAATGCGGCAATGCTGCCACTGGTCAGCCAGAAACTCGCGCAGACCGATCTGCGACTGGCCACCCCGCTCACCTCGGCCTGCATCGTTGCGGCGCAACTGGTGATGGTGCCGATGGCGCTGCTGGCGGGGAACAAGGCCGAGGTCTGGGGGCGCAAGCCGTTCCTGCTGGCCGGCTTTCTCATCCTGCCGCTGCGTGGTGTGCTGTACGTGGTCAGCGATAATCCGTTCTGGCTCGTGGGCGTGCAACTGCTCGATGGCATCGGCGCCGGGATCTTCGGCGCGTTGTTCCCGGTGGTGGTCAAGGACTTGACCGAAGGCACCGGGCGCTTCAATGTCAGCCTCGGTGCACTGACGACCGTGTTCGGCTTGGGCGCTGCACTGAGCCCCGGCATTGCCGGCTGGGTGGTTCAGGCAGCCGGCTACGACGCCGCGTTCCTGACCCTGGCGGGTATCGCCAGCGGCGCCTTCCTGCTCGTGCTGGTAGCGCTGCCCGAAACCTGCCGCAGCACCGCGCCATCATCCTCGACTACCCCAGCCGGAATCTGACCCAACCATGCCTGTCAGCGAACATCCATCGATCATCTGGACGGTGGCCGCCTTGGCCACCTGCGGTGTCCTGTTGCGCCCCTGGCGTATCCCGGAGTACATCTGGGCAATCGGCGGTGCGTTACTGCTGGTCGGTCTGGGGTTGATCACGCCAACCAGCGCGCTGGCCGCCGTGGCCGAAGGCGGCGACGTGTACTTGTTTCTGATCGGCATGATGGTGCTGGCCGAACTTGCCCGCCAGCAAGGGCTGTTCCACTGGCTCGCCCGCTACGCGGTCCAGCACGCGCGGGGCTCGGGACAACGGCTGTTCGACCTGGTTTTCCTGGTCGGCACCCTGGTTACCGTGTTCCTGTCCAACGACGCCACGGCCGTGGTCTTGACCCCAGCCGTGTACGCCGCATGCAAGGCCGCTAAAGCCGACCCCCTGCCCTATCTGTTCATTTGTGCTTTCATTGCCAACGCGGCCAGTTTTGTACTGCCGATCTCCAACCCGGCGAACCTGGTGGTGTTCGCAAGCCAGATGCCACCGCTGCTGGATTGGCTGAGGCAGTTCAGCCTGCCGTCGCTGGCGGCGATCGTGCTTACCTACCTGGCGCTGCGCATCGCCCAACGTCGGCAGATCCGCCAACCGCTGGCCTTGAGCGTGGACCCCCAGCCCCTGACTTCAGGCGCGCGCCTGTGCGCAGTGGGCATCGGCGCTACCGCCACCTTATTGCTGGGCGCCTCGGCACTGGACCGCGCACTGGGCCTGCCGACGTTCTGCGCGGGCGTGGCGACGACGGCGCTGATCCACCTGCAGCAGCGGCGCAGCCCAATGCCGGTGCTGCGCCATGTGGCCTGGGGCGTGCTGCCGCTGGTGGCAGGTTTGTTCGTGCTGGTCGAAGCACTCGCCCAAACCGGCCTGGTGGTGCGCCTTGCGCAGGCGCTGTCGAACCTGGCCCACACCTCACCCATCGAGGCCAGCTGGGTGGCAGGCAGCGCTGCCGCCCTGGCCAGTAACCTGATGAACAACTTGCCCACGGGGTTGATTGCAGGGTCGATGGGCTCACTGGCAGAGCTACCACGACAGACCACTGCGGCGCTGCTGATCGGCGTCGACCTGGGGCCGAACCTATCGATCACCGGGTCCCTGGCCACACTGCTCTGGCTGGTGGCGATCCGCCGTGAAGGGGTGAATGTCAGTGCCTGGCATTTTTTGCGCGTAGGGTTGGTGGTGATGCCACCTGCACTGGTCGCAGCGCTGCTCATGGTGTGTATCTAGGCACCGCTGGAAGTATCTCGAGGCGGTCTGCACCCAGCCTGAAAATCGGGCCGTTCAGCGATAAATACCCGAAGGTCTGGGGCAGGAGATCTAGAATCTCAGCTCAGGCGACTACCGCACAGTCAGCTCGCTATGCTAAAAAGTGCCCAGGGACGGGATCACCGATCCCACCGGAAACACTGATTTCACTGCTTGGCCTTGGTGACAGGACCAAACGGGAAATCACCTGGATGCGGGTGCTCACCCCGCAACCGCAAGCTGCACGGTTAGACGGCCACCGAGCCGCAGTCCGTTCTGGACTGCCGTCCTCGTCCTCCACCGAAAAGGAGAAGTGCCCGTGACCGTAAACATCAACGCCCTGACGATCACCACCCCCGTACCCGCCTCGCCAACGAACCCCATTGCGCTCGAACTCAATGGTGCTGCGGCAATTGCCCAGTACCCGAGCTTCGTGAGCGTTTTGTCCGATGGTTCGGTAAAGCTCTCAGCCCCCACCCTGGGTGCCTCGAGCAAAAGCACGCATCGCACCCGTTGTGAATGGTCTGAATCGACCAACTGGACGCTAGCCAGTGCAGCGAACCATTGGAACCGCCAGCAGATGACCCTCACCCAGGTCAATTCGGCGCAAAAGGTGGTGATAGCGCAGGTGCATGTACGGGGGGATGACAGCCCTCCGGTGAAGGTTTTCTGGAACAAGGGGAACATCACCATGGGCTTTCGCACCACGTACAACCAAACCACGCCAGTGAACACAACCGTACTCAAAGGCGTGCCTCTAGGGGCGAAGTTCACCGTCAGCATCCACGTCACCGCCAAAGGACTGGTCACCGTTGCAGCAGTGTGCAATGGCGCATCGGGTTCATCCGGCGCCCTGCTGCTCGACGACACCTGGGACTCTCGTCTGTTCGAGTTTCACGGCGGGGTCTACAACCAAATCGACTACACCGACTCGACCCCTGCCGAGGATGGCTCGGTGTGCATTATCAGCAGCCTCTCACTGACGCATAGCTGACCCACGACAGCCGCCGAGGCCGGGTGCCTCCTAGCCAAACCGCATCGGTCGTGACGCTCGCCCTACCTCCTGAGGTCAGGCAAGTTTCCCGGCAGTCAGCGTCACGCCCGATGCGAACGGGTTGAATTCGGCCAATGATTGGGCCGAATTGGCGAAGTAGGAAATGTCGGTAATGGGTACAGGATTAAATTTCGTTCACCTTGCGCCCTTTAGTCATAAGGCATTCGACAGGGTTTGGGCCATACTCCACAATGCAGCGGTTTTTTGGGGGAAAACCCTTGCACAGCCAACGACATACCAACATTTAGTGAGCCTCAACGTGAAAACATCCCTGTCCATCCTCAGCCTGCTGCTGTTGCTCACAGGTACTGCGACCCTACCGTCGACCGCTGCTGCACAACCCCCGGCCAAAGTCCAGCCAGACCCCAGCAAGCTTCACCTGGCCTCAGGCAGCGCCCTGCTGATTGACCTGAACACCAACAAGGAGCTGTACGCTAGCCACGCCGATCGCGTGCGTCCCATCGCCTCGGTCACCAAACTGATGACCGCGATGGTCGTGCTCGACGCCAAGCTGCCCATGGATGAAATGCTCACCATGACCATCGCCAACAACCCGGAGATGAAAGGCGTGTACTCGCGGGTTCGTCTGGGCAGTGAGCTGAACCGCCGCGAAACCTTGCTGATCACCCTGATGTCCTCGGAGAACCGCGCAGCCAATAGCCTGGCCAACCACTATCCTGGGGGGTACGGGGCTTTCATCAAGGCCATGAACGCCAAAGCACGCAGCCTGGGCATGAACCACACGCGCTACCTCGAACCCACCGGCCTGTCGACGCAGAACGTGTCCACCGCCCAGGACCTGGCCAAACTGCTGATGGCTGCACGCAAGTACCCGATGCTCAGCGAGCTGTCCACCACCCGCGAAAAGACCGTGGCGTTCCGCAAACCCAACTACACCCTGGGCTTTCGTAACACCGACCATTTGGTGAACAAGAACAACTGGGACATCAAGCTGACCAAGACCGGCTTCACCAACGAAGCGGGCCACTGCCTGGTGCTGCTCACCAAGATGGACAACCGCCCGGTAGCCATGGTCATCCTCGATGCCTACGGCAAGTACACCCATTTCGCCGATGCCAGCCGCTTGCGTCAATGGCTGGAGACCGGTAGCGCGAAGCCGGCACCGTCGGTGGCGATGCAGTACAAGAGCGAGCGCCAGGGCCGCTCGAACCTGGCCAAGGACTAAGATCCAAACCTGCTGCCTACCCGCGTGAGGTAGGCAGCACAGCTATAGCTCCCACGCCCCGCCTCAGCCCCGCTCATCGAGCGACGGGCCTATCACCCGCGCCAACCCGGCGTAGGCACTCACTGCGCACAGACACGCCACGCAGCACCTCCCTTAAGCATTCTTAATGAAGCGCCCATTGAGCGATATTGGGAATTATTCTTATCTTTGCATCCCGCGCGATCCCCTCGCCCGCCACCCCGGATGCCCCAACGCCCATGCCCTCCCGCAAACCCACCATGACCGGCGCCCGCCACCGCCAACGCGGCAGCATCGCCTCGTTCATGGTTCTAGCCATCGGCGGTGCACTGCTCGCCACCGCCTATGCCCTGGATACCCACCGCATGACCAGCAGCGCTGCGCAGGTCAAGCGCGCGACCGACGCCGCGGCCATGGCGGTGGGCAACGAGCGGCTGATGAAAAACGAGAAATCGCCCACCGTGCTACACCAGTTGGCGTATGGCTACGTGGTCAACAACCTGGGGATGGACAGCAGCTTGGCCAGGCAGATCGGCCCGCAGAACGTCGAACTCGAAGAGCAGACCGACAACGACCAGCGGGTGCGTTACAAGGTCGAGGTCAACTTCGAGGCCAACCCCGAGCTGTTGGGCGGGCAAGTGAAGCAGATGCGCGTGCACTCCACCGTCGAAGTGGTAGCGCGCGCGACCGAAGTGGCGATCGTGATCCCCAACAGCGGCACCGAGAACAATACCGAACTGGCCGCCTTGCGCCAGTTGTTCAAGCGCTTCGCCGCGCGCCTGCTGGATGACGACGAGAACAGCGAAAAACGCATCTGGCTGTCGCTGGTGCCCTACAGCCAGGTGGTCAACGTGTACGACCGCGAAGACACCGGGCGCCTGCGCCGCTGGGCGACCGGCGCGGCCATCCGCCCGGTAGAATTGACCTCGCTGTGGCGCACCGGCATCCGCGACCTGGGCGACGGGCGCATGCCCGACCCGCGCACCCAGCGCGTGTGCATGAACCGTGGTCTGTATCCGGGCCAGGTTTACTTCTGGGATCAACCACCGGTCGGCCAGTTCACCCGCGTCTACTACCGCCACGACCTGCCCGAAAACCACCCACTGGAGCCAAGCATCAGTTGGACCGGCCCCAACCCCGACTTCGGCCAGGCCACCGGCGTCAACGACACCCGCTTCATCATCGGTAACGTTGGCTGCCCACGCGCCGCCCTGCTACCGCTGACCAACCAGTTGAGCAAGGTCGAGGAGCGCCTCGACGAAATGCGTACCGGCTTCAACGTCAACTACGCCATCGCCATGGGCTGGGCCGGCCATGCCCTGTCGCCGGAAATGCGCGGCAGCGCCGGTTGGGGCGACAGCGAATTGCCGCTGGACTTCCCCGACAGCGACAACGCTCAGAACGCCAAGATCATCGTGATGCTGGCCAACACGATCGGCGACTGGTTCGACACCGATGCCTTCAACGCCGGCCAGGTCGGCGAAGCGGTGCAGAGCGGCAACAACGACCCAGGTGGCACCGTGACCGCGTCCAAGCGCTTCCAGGACCTGTGCGAGAGCTTCCGTGGCCGCCATCTGAAGTTCCATTTCATCGGTGTGCGCCCGGGCGATCCGCAGGACTTCGGCCGCCAGCTGTTTGATCGGGTCGCCGGGGTGCCGTTGCAGACCTGCGCTCAGGGCGGCGGCAGCATGACCTTCGCCGACGCGCCGACCTTCAACCAAGGGCAGGAGCAGATCCAGCACCTGCTGGACGACATCGCCGACAAGATCAAGCACGAGTTTTACGCACGCCTGGTCGAGTGACCCCAGGCCGCGCCCGCATTCATCGACAGGACTTCGAGACCATGACCATCAACCCGAACGCTCGCAATCGCAGCCCGCGCGCCCGCCTGGCGCTGGCCCTGGAACCGCGCATCCTGCTGGATGCAGCGGCAGTGGCTACCGCAGAAGCAGTGGCTGCCAAAGTCGACGCTACGGCCTCCACACCGGGGGTCGCGGCCGACACCGTTGACAGCAAGGTGACCATCAAGGATGCCACCGACAGCTTCGCGCCGGTGAACCTGTTCGACAACGTCAGGGTATCCCTGGACAGCAGCAATCAGCCGCTGGCCCAACTCACTCTGCAGGTCAACAGCAGCGCAGATAACCAGGCCTTGGTGATCGACGGTGCGCAAATCGTCCTGCAGGACGCCCTGGCCGGCGTGACCAGCCATGGCTACACCTGGCAGGTCAGCGTCGTCGAAGGCGTCAGCAACATCACCCTGCAACTGAACGCCGCCGATGCACCGGTGACTGCCGCCGACGTGCAGACTGTCATCGACAACATGCGCTATCAGGTGCTGGACAAGTCGGTCGAAAGCTCCACCGTCACCATCACCCTCAAGAGCCTGACCGATGAGGGCGGCCAGAATGCCGACCTGAGCCAGATCAAAGCCAGCGTCACCCTCGACAACCAGGTCAACGTAGCGCCGCTGTTGAGCGACAGCGGCGGCCTCAACAGCCGCGAAACCTACAGCGCCGGCGACCTGGGCATCGGTGCCGGCAGCGAAGTGTTGTGGTCGGCCGACGGGCGTTTCGCCTACGTCGCCGGAGGCAGCAGTGTGCAGGTCTTCGCGGTCGATGCCAGCGGTGCCCTGACCCAGTTGCAAACCTACAGCAACAGCAGCCTGGGCAGCATCACCGACATGCTCATTAGCGCCGATGGCACGTCGATCTACACCCAGAACGGCGGCACCGACGTGACACTGCTGAGCATCGGCAGCGACGGCAAGATCAGCGCCAGCAGCGCCTACTCAACGCAGAACGGCAGCATCAGCGGCAGCCTGGCGATTTCCGACGACGGCCAGTACGTGTATGCCGGCACCGAAAGCAACGACGTGGTGGTCTTCAGCCGCAACACCGATACCGGCGCGCTGAGCGTCTTCACCCGAGCCCTGACCATCGGCAACAACCGCGGCGGTGTGATCGTCAGCTACGGCGACACACTGTTCGTGCTGTACAAGGGCAATACCGGCAGCGGCCCTACGCTGGCCGTGTATCAGCGCGACAGCGAAGGCAAACTGCCGCAGCAACTGACCAACATCAGCCTCGACGGTCTGACCCAGAACAGCACCCGTGACAGCCTGGTCATCGCCCCCGACGGCAAGACCCTGTACATCGGCGACCCCACTACCGGCACGATCACCCTCGTGCGCTTCGACGGCAGCACCCTGACGCCCGCTGGCAGCGTGAGCATGACCGGTGTCAGCAGCCTGGCCATCAGCGACGACGGCCGTCAGCTGTACGCCGCATCGAGCAACGGCGCGCTCAACGTCTACCAGGTCGATGCCAACGGCAACCTCACCCTGACCAGCAACCAAGCCAGCAACACCACCGGCCAGGACATTGCGCTCTCCAGCAACGGCTCGCTGCTGGTGACGGGCGACAACACCACCCGCTACACCCGCGTGCAGGCCCTGAACCTGGGCCAGGCCAACACCTTCGGTGAAAACCTGAGCTTCAGGGACGCCAACTTCGAAGTCCTCGACAACTACAAGGGCACCCGCATCACTGTCGACCCGAGCGTCAGCGGTGGCAGTTTCGGCCTGGCCGACGGCAACGGCCTGACCCTGGACGGCAGCACCGTCAAGCACAACGATGTCGTCATCGGCACCTTCAGCGTGGGCAACGACGGCACCCTGACCGTCACCTTCACTGCCGACACGCCCAAGGCCGTGGCTAACCAGGTACTGCAGCAGCTCACCTACAGAGCCGCCAGCAACACCGTGGCCGGCAGCCTGATGACCCTGCAAGTTGCGGTCAGCGACGGCCTGCTGGCCAGCGGCGTCCTAAGCTTGACCCTGCGCGCCAACAGCGTGCCGGTGGGCAACGTCGGCAGCTACACGCCACCAGCAGCTACCAGCGAAACCGCCTACAGCACCGTACTGCCCAGCGGGCTGTTCAGCGATGCCGACGGCGATGCCTTGGTGTGGAGCGTCAGCGGCCTGCCCGAGGGCCTGAGCTTCGACCACCTGACCCGCACCATCAGCGGCACCACCAGCGCCACCGGCGCGTTCGACGTCACCGTCACGGTCACCGACGCCAGCGGACAACGTGCTGCGATCGAACTTACCCTCGAGGTGGCGCAAATCGCCAACCGCGCCCCGGAACTCAACCCGACGGCCAGCGACACCGTGCTGATCACCGTGGGCGGCAACAGCGTCACCCTCGACCAGGACCTGTTCAGCGACCAGGACAAGACCTACGGCGACACGCTGACCTGGGCGGTCGAAGACCTGCCAGCCGGCCTGAGCTTCGACGCCGACACCCGTACCATCAGCGGCACCGCAGGCGTGGTCGGCGATCACACCATCACCGTGACCGTCACCGACAGCGCAGGCGCCTCCACGCGCACCGAGCTGACCCTGCGAATCATCTCCGAGGCCGAAGCCGCCAACAGCAAACCGGCCATCGAGGTGGACAGCAGCACCCTGGTGTACACCCACGAGGGCGGTCTGAGCGGTTTCAGCGACTATGTGTACAGCGTTGAAGTCTCCGACGACGGGCGCACAGTGTTCGTGTTGGGCAACAGCAATGCCGGCCACGCCATCACACCGGGCGGCAACAGCACCCTGTACGTCTACAGCCGTAACGCCGATAGCGGAGCGCTGAGCTTGATCCAGCGTATCGTCCAAGGCACCAGCGACGATGGCAACGCGGCCAATGGCGTGGAGGTGGACGGCCTGCTGGGCGCCGCTTCCGCGGTGTACTCGGCCGATGGCCAGCACGTGTATGTCGTCGGCCAGAAAGCCGCTGGCGGCAACTACGTGGTCAGCGTGTTCGACGTCAATGCCGACGGCAGCCTGACCGCCACTGGCCAGAGCCTCGATGCCGGCAGCACGCAGATCAAGCAAATGGTCATGGCCCAGGACGGCAGTGCCTTGTATGCCGTGGCCGGCAATACCCTGCTGGTGTTTCGCAGCGACGCCGACGGCGTGCTGTCAGCAGCCACGGTGATCACCGACAGCACCTTCAATACCGCCTTTGCCGTGGCCACCGACACCCGCGGCAATGTCTACGTGGTTGGATCAAGTATCCTGGTGGTCTACGAGGCGGATGGCGCAGGCAACCTCACGCGCACCGCACAGATCACCGGCAACGGCCTGACCTCGTTCGCCCGCAGCGTGGCGGTGTCTGACAGCGGCTTCGTCTACGTGACCAACGGCACCAGTGGCTCGATCCTGACCTTCCAGTACGAGGCCGCCAGCAATACCTTGACCGGCCTGCAACAGCTCGCCACGGGCGGACAGGTCTGGGGCCTGGGCCTTTCCGCCGATGGCAAGACCTTGTTCGCCGGCACCAACACTGGCGCCCTGCGTATCTACAGCATCGGCGAGGACGGCAAGCCGGTGTTCGTCAAGCAGGTGACTGGCACCGCAGGCCGTGCCTACCGCATCGCCGTCTCGGCCGATGGCAGCTCGATCTACGGCGGCGGCTTCTTCACCGCAGGTGGGCTGGCCATGATCAGCGTCTCCGACGCGGCCCAACTCGACTACACCGAAGGCCAGGCCGACACCATTCACCCCGGCGCCAACCTGGGCATCTCAGATGTCGAACTCGACGCCCTGGCCAGTGGCGCGGGCAACTACAACGGGACGGTCATCACCCTGGAGCGCGAAGGCGGCGCCAGCCGCGACGATGTGTTCGACTTCACCGCTGGCAACGGCTTGACGCGCGTCGGCGAGCAGATCCAGCTCAACGGCGCGACCATCGCCACCCTCACCAGCGCCGATGGCAAAATAACCGTCAGTTTCACCGCCGACACCACCACGGCCGTGGCCAACCAGGTCCTGCGGCAGATTGCCTACACCAACACCAGCAACGACCCACAGGCCAGTGTCAGCCTGAAACTGACCTTCCAGGACGACTACAAAAGTGGCACCACCACCCGCGAACTGCGGGTGCAGATCGCCACTGTGAACGATGCGCCAGTGGTCAGCGGCACTGCTGTGGACAGCCTGCAAGAGCCCGGCAAGGACAGCGTCAAGTTGTTCGACGCCAGCGCCATCGATGCGGTCGAAGCCAGCCAGACCATCACCCGCCTGACCTTCACCGTCAGCGGCGTGCAAGATGCTGCCAGCGAAACCCTGAACCTCGACGGCACGCCAATCGCCTTGGTCGCCGGTAGCGGCGTCACCGCAGGCGGCCTGAGCTACAGCGTGACCTTGAGCGACGGCACCGCCACCGTGGTGCTGGGCTCCAGCGCCGGCATCAGCGCCAGCGCGGCCGCCGCAGTGGTCGATGGTGCGCGCTACGCCAACAACGACGCCAGCGGCGCCACCCTGGGCGTGCGCAGCATCACCCTGAGCGCGGTCAAGGACAGCGGCGGCACGGCCAACGGCGGCAGCGATACTACCAGCACCACCCTCACCGCCCAGGTCAACGTCAGCCGCCGAAGTCCGGTACTGGGCGCGGACATCGGTGCGCTGGAGCTGGCCGAGCGGGTGCAGTCAGGCGACTGGCCCGACCCCTATGCCGGTATCAATGGCGTAGTCAGCATCGGCGATCAGGTCTACGTGCTGCGCAGCACCAGCGAGTGGGTGTACGACGAAAGCACCGGCACGGGCGGCAATGTCAACTTCAGCACGCTGTATGTATTCACCCGTGCCAGCGATGGCTCGCTGAGCTTGAGCAGCACCGTGGAGGCAACCGCCAGCAACGGCCTGGGCGAAGGCAGCAGCGGGCTCGGCCTGTCCAACGACGGCAAGACCGTGTACCTGAGCACCGACAGCCATGGCATCGCGGTGTTCAGCCGCGACAGCAGCAGCGGCGCCCTGACCGCGCTGGGCACGTTCGCCGCCGACGCAGGGCTTGCCAACGACGTGCAGGTGCTGGGCAATACCGCCTACCTGAGCAGCGACCGCGGCCTGCTGGTGTTCACCCGCAGCGGCGACAGCTGGACCCAGACCGCCCGCTTCAACGCAGCCGGTGCCGACGCCTGGTACACCGACCTGCAACTGTCGGCTGACGGCAAGTACCTGTATGCCGCCACCTCCGGCGGCAGCACCCTGGTCAGCGTCTACCGCGTGGGCGACGACGGTGCCCTGAGCCTGGTGCAGCACCTGGCCGGCAGTGCCGGCGAGCACTATGCCAACAGCTTGGCACTGGCGGGCGACGGCCAGACCCTGTATCTGGCCGACGGCACCACGCTGTACAGCCTGCAAGTGGGTGCCGACGGCAGCCTGGCCCCGCTCGGCAGCACGCTCACCCTCGACAGCGTGCCGAAAACCCTGCTGGTCAGCAGCGACGGCAGCGCCCTGATCGTCGTGGGCGAAAGCCAGCTGAGCCTGTACCACCTGGGCAGCGATGGCAGCCTCGGCGCCGGCCAGGCCCTGAGCATCGCCAACGTAAACCTGAACGAGATCCGCAGCGCCAACTTCAGCGCCGACGCAACCCAGCTCTACCTCACCGGCAACTTCGGCAACGAAGGCCTGCTGGTGCTCGACCTGACGGCCAAGGCCACCACCTACATCGAGGACGGCGACGCCGTGGCCGTGCTGCCCGGCGGCACCCTGCACGACCCGCAACTGGACGCCTTGAATGGCGGCCTGGGCGACTACGACGGCGCCAGCATCGTGATCGCGCGGGACGGCGGTGACAACGCCGAAGACGTGTTCAGCCTGCTCGCAGGCAGCGGCCTGACCTTGCAGAACGGCCAGGTGCTGCTCGATGGCCAGGCCATCGCCACCTTCGTGCAAAGCACCGGCACCCTCACCTTGACCTTCATCGCCAGTGTCAGCCAGGCCAACGCCCAGCAGGTATTGCGCAGCATCGCCTACCGCAATACCAGCCAGGACCCGGCCAGCAGCGCCAGCCTGCGTGTGCAGCTCAACGACGGTGAGGGCTACCGCGACAGCCGCCTGGTGGAACTGACCCTGGAGGGTGTCAACGATGCCCCGGTGGTCGATACCACCGGCCTGAGGCCCACCTACAATGCCGAAAGCGAGCCGGTAAAACTGTTCGAGAACACCACGATCGATGTGGTCGAGGCGGACCAGCAGGTGTGGCAAGTGGTGCTGACCCTCACCCCAGCCGCCAGCGGCGACATCATCGGCGTCGACGGTGGCAAGATTGACTTGGACAACACCCTGACCGGCGTACAGACCAGCGCCAGCGGGCAGCTGTACACGATCATCCGCAGCGGCGGACAGACCCAACTGGTGCTGTACGTCAACGGCGATGTGCAGCGCGCCCAGGACATGGTCAACAGCCTCACCTACAGCAACAGCGGCGACAACTTGAGCGGCACTCGCAGCATCAGCCTGAGCGTGCGCGACAGCGGCGGTGGCGGCGACCTCGGCAGCGCCACCCGCCAGGCGCAGGTCACGCTGGCCCCGGCGCTGAGCCCGAACACCGCCCCAACCCTGGAGGCCAGTGGCAGTGCCGTTGGCTACACCGAGCAGGGCGAGGCGGTCTACCTGGCGCCAGACGCCAGCGTCGGCGACAGCCAGATGGACGCCTTCAATGCAGGCCTTGGCAACTACGACGGCGCGGTGATCCGCGTGACCCTGGGCGATGGCCACACCAGCAGCGACCAACTGGGCTTCAAGGATGGCAACGGCCTGAGCCTGGACAATGGCAACCTGATCAAGGACGGCAAGGTGATCGGCACCTTGAGCGTCAGCGACGGCGTGCTCACCCTGCGCTTCAGTGACGCCACCGGGCAGATACCGACCACCGCCGATGTGCAAAACGCCCTGCGCCAGATCACCTACGCCAACAGCAGCGACGTGCCCGTGGCCAGCGTGGCGGTAACCGTCACCCTCACCGACCAGCGTGGCCTTGCCGCCGATAGCCTGGTGCTGCGCGTGAACATCACCGCCGTCAACGACGCCCCGGTGCTGGCCGACGACCCGGTGCTGTCGCTGGGCGACCTGGAGCGGGTCCAGGATCTGGACCTGAGCGACTATGGCCTGGGCACACCCACCACCAGCGTAGTGTCTGCCGACAGCCTGCGCGTGTACATCGTCGATGGCCAGGGCAACATCGCCCTGTTCAGCCGCGACGACAGCGGCGCCCTGACCCACGTCAGCACCCTGGACAGCGGTTTCGGCCTGGGCCACCTGCAACTATCGAGCGACGGCAAAAGCCTCTACGCACTGAACCGCGACGGCAACGCCATCCTGTGCTTCAGCGCCGATGGCCAGGGCCGCCTGACCTTGCAAACCACCGTGGTCAGCCAGTACGAGATCGACGCCAGCGCCCTCTACGACATGCGTGGCCTGGCCCTGTCGGACGACGGCAAGACCTTGTTCGTGATCAACGCCTACACCGTGCTGTATTTCAGCCGCGACAGTGCCAGCGGCGAAATCACCTACGGCGGCGGCCTGGAAGCCAGCATGTGGAGCGCGCCCCACTTGTGGTCGCCCAGCGCGGTGGTCACCCAGGGCGACCTGGTGTTCGTGGTCACCGACTCGAGCAACGGCTCGAGCCTGATCGTCTACCGCCAGGGCAGCGAGGGCGATCTGACGCTGCTGGGTTACAGTCGCGAAGGCGATGGCGCCCTGAGTGGTCTGCAACAGGTGAGCGTGAGCGCCGACGGCAAGACCGTCTACGTGGCGAACGACAGCCAGGTGACCGGCTACCGCCTCGACAGCGACAGCGGCACCCTCACCTACCTTGGCAGCGTGCAAGGTGGCAGCAGCATCACCGACATCGCGGTATCTGCAGACGGCTCGGTGCTGTTCGTCACCCAGCAGGACGGCACACTCAATCGCTACACCACCGTAGGCAACACCCTGAGCGGCAGCGAGCAGGTCGGCGGTGCGAGCCACGTGCTGATCACCGACAACGGCGTGCTGGTGCTCGGCAACGCTGCCACGGTCATCGCCAGTCAGCCGCAGGACGGCCCGCAACTGGAGGCAGACGACCGCACCCCGGTACTGCTCGACCCGAGCCTGACCCTCAGTGACGCCGAGCTGGACGCGGCCGACGACTACCAAGGCGCGAGCCTGAGTATCAGCAGCCAGGCCAGCGACAGCATCGGCCTGCTGGCCGGCAACGGCTACAGCCTTGATGGCAACAACGTGCTGCTGGACGGCAATCAGGTGGCGACCCTGGTGCGCGACGGCAACGTCACCACCCTAACCTTCACCACCGCCCTGACTCGCGCCCAGGCCAACGCACTGGTCCGTCAGCTGACCTGGACCAGCAGCGCCGACGCCCCAGCCCAGCCCAGCAGCCACGCGCTGACCCTGATGCTGAACGACGGCAGCGCCAGCGACGCCCTGGCCAGCAACAGCTTCAACATCGACGTGACCCTGCTGCCGCCGAACCAGCCACCGGTGCTCAACGAGGCCTACGCCGACTATGCCCTGACCGGCGCCCAAGCCGGCACCCGCTACAGCGTGCAGCTACCGGCCGACCTGTTCACCGACCCAGAAGGCGCGCCACTGACCTACAGCATCAGCGGCCTGCCCACCGGCATGACGTTCAACCCGGTCACGCGCACCTTGTCCGGCACCGCGCCACGCGAGCTCGGCAGCCTCAACCTGACCCTCAAGGTGACCGACGCCAGCGGCGCGTCCACCACCTTGGTTCTGGAGCTGGCGGTGGCCAACGCGGTCCCGGTGGCCGATGGCAGCTACCACCTGCCCGAAGTGAGCATCGGCCAAGCCTACCAAGTGCAGCTGCCCGACAGCCTGTTCAGCGACGCCAACGACGACAACCTCACCTGGCAAGTAGTCGGCGAGCTGCCCGAAGGCCTCCAGTTCGACCCGGCCAGCCACACCCTCAGCGGCACGGCACCCACCACGCCAGGCAGCTACAGCATCACCCTGCGCGCCGACGACGGCCAGGGCGGCAGCACCGAGGTCACCCTGACCTTGGTCGTGGCGAACCCGGCCAGCAGCGACCCGGTGACCCCGGTGGTCAATGCCGCCGCTAACCCGGCGTTGCCCGTCGCCGTCAGCCAGGCCGCGTCCGAGCGTGAAGAACGCACGTTCAACGCAGTCGAGCCCGGCAACGACCCGCTGTTCCAACCCGCCCCCGAGAGCGTGCGTCACAGCACCCTGGACGACGGCGGCCTGGCCAGCAACCGCACCACCCTCGCCAGGCAACTGGCCAATGCCGACCGCATCATCACCGACAGCGGCTTCCAGGGCGACGGCGCCAGCGCCGTGCACTTCGACGGCAAGACCCTGCGCGCCGAGGTCGACCTCGGCACGCAGGACGGCCGCTGGGTCAGTCTGCACCTGGCGCAAGACATTCCCGAAGGCGCCGATGTACAGCGGGTGACCCTGGCCAACGGCCTGCCACTGCCGAGCTGGGCCAGTTTCGACGCGCGCAGCAGCGAGATCCGCATCGACAGCCGCTACCTGCAACGTCACGGCGAGGTACGCCTGAGCCTGGTATTGCGTGACGAGAACGGCCGCGAACAACGCCTGCCGCTGCATATCCGCAGCCAGGGCCAAGACCCGCAGGGCACCCGCCACGCCACCGACGAGCGCCCGGCGAACCTGAGCCAGCAGCTTGGCCAGCAAACCAGCGGCGCCCTGTACCGCGAGGCCCTGGAACTGCTCGAACAGCTGGGCGAATGGGCCAACGACGACTTCCAACACATTGCCTGAAAGCATCAAGGACGCTTGAACACATGACCCGCACGACTTTGAACCGCGTCTCGCTGAGCCTGGCCATCGCCTGCGCCACCCTGGGCCTGTCAGCCTGCGCCGTGAAACCCGAGCCGCTGACCCCGGAGCAGCAACTGGCCGAGTCCAACGCCGACCGCCAGAGCCTGTTCGCTGCACAAGAGCCATTGACCCGACCGGTTACCCTCGAAGAGGCCATGGCCCGCGCCGTGAAGTACAACGTGCAACAGCGCGTCGGCTTGATGCAGCGCCAACTCGAGGACAACACCCTGAGCACGGCCAACCTCGGCCTGCTGCCGCAGTTGGCGGCCAGCGCCGGTTGGCGCGGGCGCGACAACGTGGCGGGCTCCTCCAGCGAGTCGGTGACCACTGGCCGGCAATCGCTGGAACCCTCCACCAGTACCGACCGCGCCAGCCGCGACGCCAACCTGCGCCTTTCGTGGAACGTGCTGGATTTCGGCGTCAGCTACTTCAGCGCCAAAGCCCAGGCCAACAAGGTCCTGGCCGCTGAGGAAACGCGCCGCAAGGTAGTCGCCGACATCGTCCAGCAGGTGCGTGAAGCTTACTGGCAGGCAGCCGGCGCCGAGCGCCTGCAATCCCAGGTGCAACAAGCGCTGAGCGATGCCCGCGCAGCGTTGGAGCAAGCCCGCGAAGGCGAGCGCCAACGCTTGCAGGCGCCAATCGAATCGCTGCGCTACCAGAAAAGCCTGCTGGAGATGGTCCGCCAGCTGGAAGTGGTTGACGCTGAGCTATCGGTGGCCAAGGCGCGCCTGGCCAGCCTGATGAACCTGCCGCCGAACACCGCCTACAGCCTGGCTGCACCGGCCGAGAGCAGCTATGCCCGGCCAGCGCTGGCCTACGATCTGGCCGACCTGGAAGTCACCTCGATGATCCAGCGCCCGGAGATCCGCAGCGAAAGCTACCAGGCGCGTAACGCCGTGCTCGAATCGCGCGCCGCGCTGCTCAAGCTGCTGCCAGGGGCCAACCTGTTCGTCGGCAGCAACTACGACAGCAACAGCTACCTGGTCAATGATCACTGGGCCGACGCCGGCCTGCAGGTGAGCTGGAACCTGCTCAACGTCCTGGCCTACCCCAGCGTCAAGCAGACCGGCGAGAGCCGCCAGCAACTGGCCGCGCTGCGCCGCCAAGCCATGCGCATGGCCGTGCTGACCCAAGTCAACGTGGCCTGGCGCGAGTTCCAGCGCGCCAGTCAGGTGTATGAGCGTTCGAGCGAACTGCAACAGGTCCAACGTGGCATCTACCAACAGAGCGAGCGGGCCTACGCCAGCCAGGCGCAAAGCCGCCTGGAGCGTGTGCGCACCGCCACCGAAACCGTGTTGGCGACCCGCACTCGGGATCGCGCCTATGCCGAGCTGCAAGTGGCGCATGGCGCGGTGTACCAGGCCGCCGGCCTGGATCCTTTGCCTGAGCGTATTGCCGGCGCCGGCATCGCCCAACTGAGCCAGGCCATCGCCGCCAACAGCGTGCGCCTGAACCAGGGCCAGATCCCGGCCGGTATCGCCGCCGCCCAGCAGGTCGCGCTCACCCCACCGCTGCCGGTGCTGGCCAAGGCCACGCCAGCCCCAGTAGCACGCCAGGTCGTGCATCTGGATATGTGGGAAAGCCTGGGTTCGTTGCGCGGGGCCGAGCTGGTGCCGGTGGAGCACGACCATGGCCGCTAGGCAACGCAAGTGGGCGGCCATCCTGGCGATCCTGATGGCGGTAGCCGCCGAACGCGCCCAGGCCGACCGTGCAGACGGCGAGCTGCGGGTGCAGCTCAGCCCGATCCGCCAGACCGTGTTGTCCAGCGAGATCAGCGGCAAGCTGGTGGAACTGGAGGTCAAGGAAGGCGATACCTTCAAGCAGGGCCAGCGCCTGGCGGCCTTCGACTGCTCGGTGCAAAAGGCCCAGCTCAGCCGTAGTCAGGCCGCGTTGGCCGGGGCGCAGAAAAAGCTCGACGTGGCGCGCAAGCTCGATGCGCTGGAGTCGATCAGCCAGAGCGAAGTCACCCAGGCCCGCGCCGACCTGGCCATCGCCCAGGCCGAAAGCGGCGTGGGCCGGGCCATGCTCGGGCGCTGCACGCTGAATGCGCCATTCGCCGGACGTGTCTCGCAGCGCATGGTGCAGCGCTGGCAGCACGTGGCCGAGGGCACCGAGCTGCTGGCCATCTACGACGACAGTGTCTATCAGCTGGAGCTGATCGTGCCGTCGGCCTGGCTCGGCTGGCTCCAGGCCGGGCAGACATTCGAGGTACAGCTCGATGAAACCGGCCAGCGTTACCAGGCCCAGGTCGAGCGCCTGGGCGCCGCCATCGACCCGGTCAGCCAGTCGCTCAAGGTGTTCGCGCGCATGACCGGCGACACCTCGGCACTGCTGCCGGGCATGAGTGGCGTGGCCTTGCTCGCGCCGCCAGGAGCCGGATCGTGAACGCTGCCGTACGGCCCGCCCGGGACACACGCGCCGAGCGCATGGCGCTGCTGCTGCAACTGGAGCGCCGCGCCCGCGCCGAAGCCGACCTGAGCGGACTGGGATTCCTGATGGTCAACGACAGCCGCCAACTGTTCGACTACCACGAAGCCCTGCTGTGGCAAGTCGGCGGGCCGGGGGTCACGCACTGCTCGGGCTTGTCCCAGGTCGAGGCCAACGCGCCTTTCGTGCAGTGGCTGGGGCGCCTGTGCGAGTACTGGCAGGGCCAGGCGCAGGCCACTGAACTGCGCGTGCTGAGCTGCACAGATGCTCCCCCAGAAAGCCGTGAGGCGTGGCCGGATTACCTGGCCACGCAATTGATCTGGTTGCCGCTGCGTCGACGCGACGGAGAATGGCTGGGGGCCTTGCTGCTGAGCCGCGAGGGGGCTCCCGGCAATGCCGAGCGTGCGCTATTGCAACTGTTGCAAGACGCCTATTCCCACGCATGGGCCAGCCTCACGCAGCACAGCCAGCCCGCGCTGTTGCAGCGCTTGCGTCGACGCCCCAAGCGCGCCGTGATGATCGGCGCCGCCGTGGCGCTGGCGCTGGCATTGCTGCCGGTGCACCAGAGCGTACTGGCCCCCGCCGAGATCGTCGCCCGCGAGCCTGCGGTGCTGCGAGCCCCCTTGCAGGCGGTGGTCGAGCGCATCCTGGTCCAACCCAACCAAACCGTGCGCCAGGGCGAGGCGCTGGTGCAGCTGGACCATCGCGAGCTGGACAGCCGCCTGGAAAACGCCCGCCAGGGCCTGGCCGCCGCCGAAGCGCAACTGCGCCAGGCCCGCCAGCAGGCGCTGTTCGACGAACGCGCCAAGGCGCAGCTCGCCGAGCTGCAAACCCGCCGCGACCAGGCCCGCGCCGATGTCGCCTACCTCGAAGGCAACCTGCAACGCACGCGTATCCTCGCCCCCCGCGATGGGGTGGCGATCTTCGACGACCCCAGCGACTGGATCGGCCGCCCGGTATCGCTGGGCGAGCGCATCATGCAGGTGGCCGACCCACGCGATACGCGCCTGGAGGTGCTGTTGCCGGTGGCCGATGCCATCGCCCTGGCGCCCGGCGCACAAGTACGCCTGTTCCTCAACAGCCAACCCGGCAGCCCACTGCAGGCGACCCTGCAACGCCACGGCTACCGCGCCTCGCCCAGCAGTGACGGAACCATGGCCTACCGCCTGCAAGCGGCGTTCAGCGAAGACGACCCGCGCCTGCGGGTGGGTCTCAAAGGCACCGCCAAGCTGTATGGCGAGCGCACGCTGCTGTTCAACTACCTGCTGCGTCGCCCGCTGGCCGCCGCACGCGTGTACCTGGGGTGGTGATGAACGCACCTGCCCTGCCCCCGGGCCAAGCCCGCCTGCCAGCCCTGCGCCGCAGCCTGCGCCTGCATCCGGGCCCCCGCTCGCGCGATGGCTCGCCCAGTTGGACCTTGGAAGACCCGGCCCGTGGCCGCTTCTACCGCATCGGCTGGCCCGAGGCAGAAATGCTCGCCCACTGGCCCGCAGGCAGCGCCCAGGGGGTCGCCGAAGCGATCAGCCAACGCACCACCCTGGCCATGCAAACCCAGGAAGTTGAGCAGTTCGCGCAGTTCCTGCGCAGCCAGCAATTGGTCGATGTGGCGGGCGAAAGTGCTCTGGGCGAGCTGCGTCAGCGTAGCGAGGCCGGCCAGACTGGCTGGGCCGGCTGGCTGTTGCAACACTACCTGTCGATCCGCATCCCGCTGCTGTGCCCGGACGCGTTTCTCGAGCGCACCCTGCCAACGGTGCAGCGCGTGTTCGGGCGCGGCTTCGTGATCGCGAGCGTACTGGCCGCGCTGCTGGGGCTGTACCTGACCACACGCCAGTGGGATAGCTTCACCCACACGTTCCTGCACTTCTTCAGCCTGGAAGGTGCGCTGCTGGCGGCTTGTACCTTGAGCCTGAGCAAGGTGCTGCATGAGTTTGGCCACGCCTACGCCTGCAAGCGCTTCGGCTGCCGGGTGCCGACCATGGGCGTGGCCTTGCTGGTGTTGTGGCCGGTGCTATACACCGACGCCAGCGGTGCCTGGCGCCTGACCCGACGCCATCAGCGCCTGGCCATCGGCGCTGCCGGCATGGGCGTGGAGCTGTGTCTGGCGGCCTGGGCCACGCTGGCCTGGAGTTTCTTGCCCGACGGCCCGCTGCGCAGTGCGGCGTTCATGCTGGCCAGTACCACGTGGATCCTGACGCTTGCGGTCAACCTCAATCCGTTGATGCGCTTTGACGGCTACTTCCTGTTCGCTGACCTGCTGGATGTGCCCAACCTGCAAGAGCGCGCCTTCGCCCTGGCGCGCTGGCGCCTGCGCGAGGCCTTGTTCGGCCTGGGGGACCCACGCCCGGAATACTTCAGTGCATGGCTGCACCGGGTAATGCTGGGCTATGCCTTCGCCACGTGGGTGTACCGCTTTTTCCTGTTCCTGGGAATTGCCCTGCTGGTCTATCACTTTGCCTTCAAGTTGCTCGGCGTGCTGCTGTTCGTCGTCGAGATCGTGCACTTCATCCTGCGACCGATCTGGCAGGAGCTTGGGCACTGGCACCAACGTCGCAAGGACTACCGCATGAACCGCAACACCCTGACATTCGCAGGCGTCTTGGCCTTGGCGCTGACCCTGTCGATCCTGCCGTGGAGCAGCCGCATCGACGCCCCGGCGCTGCTACGCGCCGAGCAGCAGGCGATCCTGGTGAGCCCGGCTGATGCCCAGTTGCAATCGATCGAAGTCGAGCCCGGCCAGTCGGTACACGCCGGGCAGACCCTGCTACGCCTGGTATCGCCTGGGCTGGAACACGATCTGACGCGCCTGGAGCAGGAAATCGCCCTGCTGCGCCAGCAAGGCAGCCTGCAAGTGCGCGCCAGCGAAGGCGCCGCACGCCAGGCGGTGGCCCAGGATGAGCTACGGGTGGCCTTGCAGCGGCGTCAGGCGCTACAGGATCAACTGGCGCAATTGCAGGTGCGCGCCCCGTTTGCCGGGCGCATGGCAGATCTGGCCGAGCCATTGGCGGCGGGGGAATGGCTGCCAGCCGGCGAATGGCTGGGCACGTTGGTAGATGAGCGCCAGCTACGGGTCGAGGCGTTCGTCACCGAAGCCGACCGCGAGCGCATCCTGGCCGGTGCCGAGGCCTGGTTCGTGCCCGAGGACGCCAGTCGGGCGCGCCTGCGACTGAACGTGGACGATGTCAGCCAGACCGCCACCGGCAAGCTCACCTCGGCCCCGGAACTGGCCTCGGTGTACCAAGGGGCGCTGGCCGCCAAGCTCGATGCCCAGCAGGTGCCTGAACCGGAGCAGGCGCTGTACCGGGTTCTGCTCAGCCCAGCGGCCGCTGACGCGACAGACCTGACGACCTTGCGCGGTACGGCTATCATCACAGGCACTGCGCGCAGCCCGTTGCTGCAAGCGCTACGCCGGGCGCTGGTGGTGGTGATTCGCGAGTCGACGTTCTAGGCCCTGGCGCGGGCCTTAAGCATTCTTAATGGTCAGCCCGTTGTCCGAAGCCGCGTCGCTGACCATCATGCAGGCAACCCGAATACTGACTGGAACGACATCATGAATGCCCTGCTCCAAGCCATCCCGGAACTGCCCCTGAGCAAACGCCTGAAGGCCGGCTCCAGCAGCGACCACGATAGCGTCGACACCCTGGTGATGGCGGCCCGCCCCTTCGAGAACCTGGAGCGCTACGGCTGCTTCCTGCGCCTGCAACACACCTTCCACGGCGCCATCGACGCACTCTACGAGCAGCCTCGACTCAACGCGCTGCTACCGGGCCTGCGCGAGCTGCCGCGCTATCAGGCGGTGTGCGCCGACCTGTGCGACCTGGGCCTGGACGTGCCGGCCAAGCCGCAGTCGGTGGAACCTGCGGACGCCTGGCACGCGATCGGCTGGCTGTATTGCAGCGAAGGCTCCAACCTAGGCGCAGCGTTCCTGTTCAAGCAAAGCCAACTGATCGGCCTGGGGGCAAGCCATGGCGCGCGCCACCTGGCCGCCCACCCCGAGGGGCGTGGCCTGCACTGGCGCGCATTCGTCGCCCTGCTTGACGGGCTGGACCTGCTGCCCGCGCAGCAAGAGGCCGCCATCGAAGGGGCGCGGGATGCGTTCGACTTCTATCGGCAGGCACTCAAGGCGCATTTCTGAGCCACAACTCGCCATCCTGGTCCAGCGCCGCTACCATCGCCCGATGCCCCTAGCGCCCGGGAACGACATGATGGATCGCCAACAACTGCATCGAAGCGGATACGCCCTGCTGCGCGGGGCCATACCCAGCCACTGGCTGCCAGGGCTACGCGCCACGTTCGACTCAGGCTACCTGCCCAGCGATCAATGGCCGGTACCTCGCGGCCACGACTGGCGCCACGCACAGCTCGACCACGACCCCACGGTGCAGGCCTTGTGTCGCCTGCCAGCGCTACTGGAAGTGGCAGGTGAACTGATTGGCGAGCGTTTCTTCCTGGCCCAGGTCGAGGGCCGCGAACCGATGCCCGGTGGCGGCCATCAACGGCTGCACCGTGACCTGTCGAGCCAACGCCCGGGCGACAGCGTGAGCGCCCTGGCGTTTCTCGACGACTATGGCCCGGACAACGGTGCCACCCGTCTGGTCCCGGCCAGCCACCGCCCAGGCGTGGGCGAGGCGCCCTTCAACTTCGACGACGAGTCGCACACGCAGCAACTGAGTGGGCAGGCCGGCGATATCCTGGTGTTCGACGTCGACCTGGTGCATGCCGGCAGCCTGAACGTGCAGGGCGGTCGTCGACGCACGCTATTGATCGGCTATTTCGCCGAGCCGCTGTATGCGGCGCATCTGCGCACAGCGAAGTTGCGCAATGTGCGGATGGATTGCAGCGAGTGTTTCGAGCCAAACCGAACCACGGCGTAAGCGCTACACCAGCGGCCCACACCAGGCCTTGCGTCCATACAGTTGAGTTTTTCTCAATGGTCACTGCAGAAAACACCGTTTTTTCTGCTGACTGCCCTCCGCTAACCTGTGCCGGTACCCGACCACGGACCGACGAACATGCTGCACCTGCTGATGACCACCCTGGCCCCCATCATCCTGCTCATCGCCCTGGGCACCTGGCTGCGGGTGCGCGGCTTTCTCGCCGACACATTCTGGCCAGGGGCAGAACGCCTGAGTTACTACGTGCTGCTGCCATCGCTGTTTCTCCACGGTTTGGCCACCGCCAACCTCGACGGCGTACCGGTGCTGGGCATGGTCGGCGTGCTGATGCTTTCCACGCTACTCGGCGCCCTGCTTTTGCTGCTCTACCAGGGCGCGGCCAGCCACGATGGGGCTGACTTCACCTCGGTGTTCCAAGGCGGCGTGCGCTTCAACAACTACATCGGTGCGACCCTAGCCAGTGGGATCTACGGCAGCGCAGGTATCGCCCTGGCGGCCGTGGCCAACGCCTCGATCGTGCCGCTGGTGAACCTGCTCTGCGTACTGGTGTTCGCCCGCTTCAGCGCGCGTCATAGCTCGCCGCTCAGCGTACTCAAGGCGATCTTCGCCAACCCGCTGATCATCGGCTGCGCCAGTGGCCTGCTGCTGCGGGTCACTGGCATCGGCCTGCCGGCGGGGCTCGAACCAACGGTCAAGGCATTGGGCCAGGCGGCCCTGCCGCTAGGGCTGCTGTGCGTGGGCGCGGCGCTGGGCGGCGCACGGCTGGGCCAACAGGCCAAACCACTGCTCGCTGCCTCGCTGTTCAAGTTCCTGGTCATGCCGCTGACCACCTGGGGCCTGTGCCGCCTACTCGGTCTAGGCGGCCCGGCAGCGGTGGTGGCGGTGCTGTTCCAGGCCCTGCCGACCGCCTCCTCATCCTACGTAATGGCCCGCCAGATGGGCGGCAACGCGCCGCTGATGGCGACCATCATCGCCCTGCAAACCGTGGCCGCCGCCATCACCCTGCCGCTGATGCTGAGCCTGACCCTGAGTTGACGGCGCGCAGCTAGACTCACCGTCACCTTCTCAGCGGACACTCGACCATGCGCGCTCACCTGATGCTGTTCGGCTTCTCCCTGGCCCTGTGCACAGCCCCACTCAGCGCCGCCGACAGCCAGAAGGCGGCGGTCGCCGAAGACAAGGCGCAGGTGCTCGAACAAAAAGTGGTCGAGGATGCACCCCCGCCCAAACCCAAGGAAAAGATCACCCCCGCCGAGGTCCAGGCGGTAGACCCGGTGGGCCAGGCGCCCATGGACGACAGCATCACCTGCCTGGCGCGCACCCTCTACTGGGAGGCCAAAGGCGCCGACGCCGAGGACATGAGCGCAGTGGCCAACGTGGTACTCAACCGCGTGGGCCATGACGGCTTCCCCGACAGCATTTGCGCGGTGGTCAAGCAGGGGGTGGAAAGCAAGAGCTGCCAGTTCTCCTGGTGGTGCGACGGGCGCCCTGACCAGGTCGAGGAGCCCGAGCGCTACGCAGTGGCCAAGGAAATCGCGCGCAAGGCGCTCAACCAGCAGCTCAAGGACGCCACCGATGGCGCCTTGTATTTCCATGATCGCAGCGTGCATCCCGCGTGGGCCAAGGCTTACCGGCGCACTGCGCAGACCACGCACTTCCTGTTCTACAAGCCCAACCAGGCGCTGGCGCGCTAGCAGGGGCGCTCGCGGTGAGCGGGTTTATCACCGCCTGCGCGGCCGGCACCGCGGAACAGCCACGCGTGTGCAGTGTCGATTGATACAAGGAGCCGCGAACCACGCACGAGCACGGCGAGGTGACTGCGACATGCCTTGGATCAATCCTGCTTGACGTGCACAGGTTGTCGCACTTTTCGGCCAGACTACGGTCTATTCCCTCTTTTGCCATGAACCGCCGATAGCCCCGGCGTTCATGCACAGCGCACGGGACCGGGCCAAACGCCTTGGGCTTGTGTAGGATGAGCAGCGCAAAACCCGACGCTGCCAGTTACAGGGAGATCCACATGCGCGTCCCATCCGTTGCCTGCCTTTTCGGCCTGTCGCTGGGCCTGTTGGCCTCGGCCAGTGCCTCGGCCTTCACCGGCGAAGAAGCGCAACTGATCGATACGATCAACAGCTACCGCAGCCAGACCCAGCGCTGCGGCGGCGAGGCATCGCTGGAACTGGGGCCGCTGAACAGCGACACCCGCCTGGCGCTGTCGCCCGAAGGCACCCGTGACCTGCAACAGGCCATGAGCCGTGCCGCCTACCCGATGGTCAACGTGCAGGCCATCAGCCTGTCTGGCCCGCGCGATGCCAGCGCGGCCATGAAGGCCATCGAAGAAAGCTTCTGCCAGGTGATACTCGATCCGCAGTTCGTCGACATCGGCGTCAGCCAGGAGGGTCGCGACTGGCGCATCGTGTTGGCCCGGCCGCTGCTCAGCGGCCGCCTGGGCGATTGGCAGGCCGAGGGCCAAAAGCTGCTGCAAGAGGTCAACGCGGCGCGTAACGTACCGCGCCAGTGTGGCGGCCAGCCCTTCCCCGCCGCACCGGCGCTGAGCTGGAACACCACCCTGGCGGCAGTGGCTGCCAACCATACGCGCAACATGGCCAACCAGAATTTCTTCGATCACCTGGACAAGGACGGTCGCACCCCAGGCGACCGCGCCGAACTTGCCGGCTATCTGTACCGGCAGATCGGCGAGAACATCGCCGCCGGCCGTGACAGTGCGCGCAAGGTGGTCGACGGCTGGCTGGCCAGCCCTGGGCACTGCGCCACGCTGATGAACCCCGATTACCGCGAAATGGGCGCGGCCTATGCCGTGGACCCGAAGAGCGATGCCGGGATCTACTGGACGGGGTTGTTCGCAACGCCGCAGTGAAACTGCTCGCCCCCTCGCGCAATACACCCGCGAAGGGGCGCTGCGCCTATCCAGCCAACGCCTGGCGCCGTAACGCCAACGCCGTGCAGCCAAAACGCTGGCGGATGCACTTGCCCAGGTAACTGGCATCGCCCAAGCCCACCTCCTCGGCGATCTGCCCCAGGCCATGACTCGAATTGAGCAATCGCCAACGCGCCTGTTGCAGACGCATTTCATGCCACCAAGCCTTGGCGCTCATCTGATAACTCGCCTGGAACTGTCGATCCAGCTGGCGCCGACTGATCCCAAGCGTCGCCGCCAACTGCTCGACCGACACCTGCGTGCCCAGGTGATGACGCATCAACGCCACCGCCCGCTGTACCTGGCGTGCGTGCCCGGGCGCTGCGTCCAGCGAACGCAGCGCGTGGCGACTGTCGCGGCTTTCGTCCACCAGCATGTCGGCCAGGCCTTTGAGCGCACGCTCCCGACCGCTAGTACGGGCGATCAGCGCCACCGCCAGGTCGATGGCCGCAGTGCCTCCGGCGCAACTGATGCGTCCACCGTCGAAGCAGTACAACTGCTCGGTCAACACCTGAATCCGTGGAAACGCGGTGCGAAACTCGGCCTCATGGCGCCAGTGCAGTACCACTTTATGGCCATCAAGCAAACCGCAAGCTGCCAGCAAGAATGCCGCGTTGTCGATGCACACCAGCTTCACGCATGCGTTGGCCGCGCGCTTGAGCAGCGCGGTATAGCGCGTCGCCAGCGCCGCCGTGGCAGCAGCACTGCGCCCACCGAACACCACCAGGTAATCGAATGCCTGCCAGTCGACCTGCGCAGGCAGCAGGTCGACTTGCAGCGCCGCACCACTGCTCGACACCAGCGGCTCGGCGTCCAGGCCGAGAATGCGCCAAGTGCAGTAGCGCTGCCGGCTGTAATCCTCGTCATCGGCGGAAAAGCGCAATTTGTCGAGGAACGCGCCTAACGGCAACAACGCGAACTCAGGCAGCGGCAGGATCAACAGGCGCAGATCAGGGGTCATGGGCTTGTCCAGATATTACCGTCGAATGACCAGATCATACCCTGCAAAAGCCGTTGCCGGCCCTACACTGGCCCCGTCCAATACACAAAGGCATCGGCATGGCACTCGACACGTGGCTCATCTACCTGCTCGCCAGCATCGGTCTTTCTCTGACCCCAGGCCCCAACAGCCTGCTGGCGCTCACCCACGGGGCGCTGTATGGCGCACGCCGTACGCTGTTCACCATCGTCGGCGGGGTGGTTGGCTTCAGCGCGCTGATCGCCCTGGCGATGTTCGGCCTGAGCGCCCTGCTGCAAGCCTCGGCCTCGGTGCTGACGGTGCTCAAGTGGGTCGGCGGCGCCTATCTGGTGTGGCTGGGAGTGCAACTGTGGCGCAGCCCGGCATTGCAGCTGGCGCAGACTGCGAACGCCGCAAGACTGGACAACGCCGGGTTGTTCCGCCAAGGCCTGCTGTCGGCCTTGGCCAACCCCAAGGTGCTGCTGTTCTACGGTGCCTTCCTGCCCCAGTTCATCGACCCACAACGGGGCCTGCTGGTGCAATTGGTGGTGATGGCGGCGACTTTTGCCAGCGTGGAATGCGTGGTCGAGTACCTGCTGGCGCGCCTGGCCTTTCGCGTGCGGCCCTGGCTGGCCAAGGGCGGCAAGGGCTTCAACCGGGGGTGTGGCAGCCTGTTCGCGTTGATTGGCGTGGTGCTGCCATTGACCCGTTGAGCGCGTCGCGCGGCCAGTCGGTGCCGCACTTGCCCAGCGGTCGCCACCTCAGGCGCGCCGCGACTTGATCAGGAACACCAGCAGAGCCAACCCCGGCAGCCCCGCCCCCAGCGTCGCGACGCCACTCCAGCCGAACTGGCTATAAACCGCGCTGGCCAATGCCGAACCCAGCGCGCCGCCAAGGAAGATGCTGGTCATGTACAGCGCATTGAGCCGCCCGCGGCTGGCTGGGTCCAGGGCGTACACCTCACGTTGGCCGATTACCATGTTCATCTGCACGGCGAAGTCCAGCAGCACACCGGTCAGTCCAAGGCCGATCACCCCGGCACCCGGCGCACTCAACCCCAACAGCAGTGCCAGCGGCGCCAGTCCCATGGCCAGCAGCGAAGCGCGCCGCGCATGCCCGGCATCGGCCAGGCGCCCAGCCAGCGGCGCCGCCAGCGCACCGACAGCACCGACCAGGGCGAACAGCGCGATCTGGCTCTGCGACAGGCCATACTCACCGGCCAGGGCCAGCGGCACGGCGGTCCAGTACAGGCTGAAAGCGCCGAACATCAGGGCCTGGTACAGCGAGCGCTGACGCAGCAGCGGATAACGGCGCAGCAGCACCAGCAACGACGCCATCAGTTGGGCATAGCTGGCCTTGTGCTCCGGCACCCGGCGCGGCAGGGTCAAGGCCAGCAGCAGGATGATCGCCAGCATCACCCCGGCCGCGCCGACGAACACCGCGCGCCAGCCAAAGTGGTCAGCCACCAAGCTCGACAACGGTCGGGCCAGCAGGATGCCCAGCAACAGGCCGCCCATGATGTTGCCCACCACACGGCCACGCTGCTGCTCTGGCGCCAGGTGCGCGGCCAGTGGGATGAGCATCTGCACCGCCACCGAACTGAAGCCGATCAGCAGCGCATAGCCGAGAAACAACTGACCCTGGCCATGCCCGCTGGTACCCGCCAGCAGCAGACTGACGGTGGCCAGTACCGCCGTGGCGATCATCAGCCGGCGGTTCTCCAGCAGATCGGCCAGTGGCACCAGCAGCAACAGGCCAAGGGCGTAGCCCAGCTGGGTGAGCGAGACGATCCAGCTGGCATGCTCGGCGGACAGCCCCAGGTCCGGGGCGATCAAACCGACGATGGGCTGGGCATAGTAGATATTGGCGACGATGGCGCCGCAGCAGAAGGCCAGCAGCGTCACCAGGGCGCGGCTCAGGCCTGGGGCTGATGGCTGGGCGACAGCAAGAGAGGGAAGCATGGGGAAGCCTCGATGCACGTGGGAATGTAGGCGCATCTTGGCGCAACGTGGCGTTGCGTAGAATCCATCACTCACGCAACAGGTCGTTGCGTAGTGCGCAACGCTAGTCGATCAGCAGCCCCTCGACGAAGTTGACGAACGCCATCACCCGTCGAGACCCACGATGATTGGGTAGGTACAAGGCATTGATCGCGTCGCTGGCACTTCCAGGACTGACTTGCCAGTGCGCGAACAGGCGCTGCAAGCGCCCGCTTGCGACATCCTCGCGCACCAGCCAGTCGGCCAATAGCGCTACCCCGCTCCCCGCCAGGGCCGCTTCACGCAGCAGGTCGGCATTGGCGCTGCGCAACGGGCCAGCGACGTTCAGTTCGAGGTCCTGACCGTCACCGCGAACGCGCCAGGGGCGCGCTGACTGGCCATAGCGAAAGCGCAGGCAGGCGCAAGCGAGCAGTTGCCGGGGATGCTCCAGCACCGCCTGTTGCGCCAGATACTCGGGGCTGGCCACCAGCCACCGCTGGAAACGTCCCAACTGTCGACACACCAACTCGTCGCTGGGGGCCGGCTCCCCCAGACGAATGGTCAGGTCGTAACGCCCCTCGAGCAAGTCGTCGAAGCGGTCGCTGAGGTCGATGTCCAACTCCAGTCCCGGATGCTGTGCGAGGAAGCCGCCCAGGTGTGGGGCGATCACCCGCCGGCCGAACTCCACGGGCAGGCACAGGCGCAGCACGCCAATCGGCTCCTCGCCACGGTCGGCGACCCGCGCATCGGCTTCGGCGAGGGCTTCGAGGATGTCCCTGGCACGCTGGTAGTAACCGGCACCGGCTTCGGTAAGACTAACCTGGCGTGTCGAGCGATTGAGCAAGGTGGCGCCCAGTTCTGCCTCCAACGCATCCACCAGGCGGGTCACCGACGAGGTCGCAACGCCCTGCCGGCGCGCCGCCGCCGAAAAGCCTTGAGCCTCGACAGTGGCCATGAACGCCTTGATCGCCAGCAGCTTGTCCATGCGAATATCCGTGGGCAAAGCCCGGAACCTTCCTACAATCAGGGCCTGGAATCAACCACAGCCGAGACGCGCATGCCCGACAACCTCTTCACTGCCCTGCCCGCCATCGATCCTCAGGCCGCCGAACAGTTCGACGCCCTGCTCAGCCGCCCGGGCCTACGTATCGAACGTATCGTCTCCAGCGGCCAGGCCAGCCCGCCGGGGTTCTGGTACGACCAGCCCGAAGGCGAATGGGTGGCGGTGCTCAGCGGTAGCGCCGGGCTGCGCCTGGCCCACGAGCGCGACACGCGCGTGCTGCGCGCCGGTGATCACCTGAACATCCCACCGCACTGCAAACATCGGGTGGAATGGACCGAAGCCGGGGTAACGACCGTGTGGCTGGCAGTGTTCTATCCAGGCTGATAGCAATGCGCCCTGACCCGCCCCTCTACGACGATGGTCGAGAGGCGATGACATGCCCATCACGTGGAGCGCCGCTTTTTAAGCCCTTTTTCGCCACCCGATCTACACTTTTCCCCACAGCCCGACGCATTTACACCTGCGACAATCGGTCCCGAATGTAAATGTACTAACTTGTTAATTAGCTTGCTAAGGGCTTAAACTGCGCCGCATTCCACCTGCGAGATACCTGGCATGAAAGACAACCCGCGCGCCTCTGGCGCCTCCACACTCATCCTAGTCGGCCTGGGCGTGATCATTGCCCTGCTCGGCCTGCTCCTGGCCGCCGGCGGTGTCAAGCTGGCCGGCCTGGGCGGTTCCTGGTACTTCCTGATCGGCGGCCTGGCCATGGCAATCGCCGGCGCGCTCATCGCACGCCGCAAACCTGCCGGCGCCTGGCTATACGCCGCATTTCTGATCGGCACGCTGATCTGGGCCCTGGCCGATTCGGGCCTGGTGTTCTGGCCGCTGTTCTCGCGCCTGTTCATGTTCGGCGCGATTGGCTTGGTGGTCGCGCTGGTCTACCCAATGCTGGCCCGTGCCCAGGGAACCAAAGCAGGTCGTGGCGCCTATGGCGTGGCCGCTGTGCTGGCGGTGGTACTGGTGATCGCGGTCGGCAACATGTTCGTCGCTCACCCAAGCGTTGTCCCCACGGGCAACGGCCCTGGCCTGAGCCCGGTCGAAGCCGGCAAGGAACAGAAAGACTGGGCCCACTACGGCAACACCGAAGGTGGCAGCCGCTTCGCCGCCCTCGATCAGATCAACCGTGGCAACGTCGACAAGCTCAAGGTGGCCTGGACCTATCACACCGGTGACGTGGCCATCAGCGACGGCAACGGTGCAGAAGACCAGCTGACCCCACTGCAGATCGGCAACAAGGTGTTCATCTGCACCCCACACAACAACCTGATCGCCCTCGATGCCGACACTGGCAAGGAACTGTGGAAAAACGCGATCAACGCCCAGTCCAAGGTCTGGCAGCGTTGCCGAGGCATGGCCTACTTCGATGCCAGCGCCCCACTCGCCCAGCCCACCCAGCCGAACAGCTCGCCGATCAGCGTCGTCAGCGTAGCGGCCGGTGCCAACTGCCAGCGTCGCCTGCTGACCAACACCATCGACGGTCGCCTGATCGCCGTGGACGCCGACACCGGCGAGTTCTGCCAGGGCTTTGGCAACAACGGCCAGGTCAACCTGATGGCCGGCCTGGGTGATGTGCCGGACTCCTACTACCAGTTGTCATCCGCGCCGCTGATGGCCGGCACCACCGTGGTGGTGGGCGGGCGCGTCGCCGACAACGTCCAGACTGACATGCCAGGCGGCGTGATCCGTGGTTTCGACGTGATCACCGGGCAAATGCGCTGGGCCTTCGACCCGGGTAATCCTGAAGACCGCCAGGCACCGGCCGACGGCAGCACCTATGTGCGCAGCACCCCCAACAGTTGGGCGCCGATGTCCTACGATCCGGCGATGAACACCGTGTTCCTGCCGATGGGCTCTTCGTCCACCGACATCTACGGTGTCGAGCGCAGCAAGCTGGACCACACCTACGGCGCCTCGGTGCTGGCCCTGGACGCCACCACCGGCAACCAGAAGTGGGTCTACCAGACCGTGCACAACGACCTGTGGGACTTCGACCTGCCGATGCAGCCGAGCCTGATCGATTTCACCAAGGACGACGGCCAACGCGTTCCGGCAGTGGTGATCGGGACCAAGGCCGGGCAGATCTACGTGCTCGACCGCGCCACCGGCAAGCCGCTCACGCAAGTCGATGAAGTACCGGTCAAGCCAAGTAACATTCCCAACGAGCCCTACTCCCCGACCCAGCCCAAATCGGTCGGCATGCCGCAGATCGGCGCCCAGACCCTGACCGAGTCGGACATGTGGGGCGCTACCCCGTATGACCAGCTGCTGTGCCGCATCGACTTCAAGAAGATGCGCTACGACGGGCTGTACACCGCACCCGGCACGGACCTGTCGCTGAGCTTCCCTGGGTCGCTGGGCGGCATGAACTGGGGCAGCATTTCCACCGACCCCGTGCATGGCTTCATCTTCGTCAACGACATGCGCCTGGGCCTGTGGATCCAGATGATCCCGTCGCAGAACAAAGGCGCCGCCGCTGGCGGTGGCGAAGCGCTGAACACCGGCATGGGCGCGGTGCCGCTCAAGGGCACCCCGTATGCGGTGAACAAGAACCGCTTCCTGTCGGTCGCCGGGATTCCGTGCCAGGCCCCGCCGTTCGGCACCCTGACCGCCATCGACATGAAGACCCGCCAGATCGCCTGGCAGGTGCCGGTTGGTACTGTCGAAGACACAGGCCCCCTGGGCATTCGCATGCACCTGCCGATCAAGATCGGCCTGCCGACCCTCGGCGGAACCCTGTCTACCCAAGGTGGCCTGGTGTTCATCGCCGGCACCCAGGACTTCTACCTGCGTGCCTACGACAGCAGCAACGGCAGCGAAATCTGGAAAGCCCGCCTGCCGGTGGGCAGCCAAGGCGGCCCGATGACCTACACCTCGCCCAAGACCGGCAAGCAATACGTCGTGATCACCGCTGGCGGTGCGCGTCAGTCGACCGACCGTGGCGACTACGTGATCGCCTACTCCCTGCCGTAAGCCGCTGACGCCAGCGCAGGCCGCACCCGATGCTGCGAGGACTCACGCCAGTGCAGTCCCCGCAGCAGCAGGCATCACCTGCGAAAGGCCCCGAACACCCCCTGAGAAACCGAAATGTCCCCCGCAATGCGCCTCACCCCTACCTTGCTGCTGGTATTGGCCAGCAGCGCCGCCTTCGCCGACACCGATCTGATGACCCGCAACACGCTGACCGGCGATTGGGGCGGCTTGCGCCATCGAATGGAAGCCGATGGCATCACGTTCACCGGCGACTACAGCGGCGAAACCGCCTACAACGCCCACGGCGGCCTGCACCGCTCGGCGCGCTATTCGCAAAATATCAAACTCGGCGTGCAGTTCGACCTATCGAAACGCTATGGCCTGGAAAACGCCGGCAAGATCCAGTTGACCATCAACGATCGGCGTGGCAACAGCGCCTCCGAAGACCTGGCGGGCAACCGCCTGCCGATCCAGGAAAACTACGGTGGCCTGTATACGCGCCTGACCGAACTGAGCTACGAGCGCAACTTCACCCCGGCGCTGAACCTCAAACTCGGCTACATGGCCATGGGCAACGACCTCGGCGGTCTGGACAGCGGCATCCTGTGCAACTTCATGAACGCCGGTTTCTGCGGCCACCCGCTGAACATGTCCGGCGGCAGCGGCTGGAGCAACTACCCCAACGCGCACTTAGGGGCGCGGGTCAAATATGACCTTTCGCCCTCGTGGCAACTGCGCGTGGCGGCGTTCAACGTCGATCCCGAGAGCAACGGCAACCCCACCCGCGCCTGGCACCTGGGCCCCAAGCACACCACCGGCACCGTGCTACCGGTGGAACTGGTGTACAAGCTACAGGCTGAGCTGCCAGGCGAGTACAAACTGGGGTATTACTACGACAGCTCCAACGTCAAACGCATCGGCAGCGACAAGCAAGTGGCCGGGCGTGGCGGCCACTACCTGCTGATCGACCAGGCGATATGGAACGACTCGACCTCGCCGGGTCGCAGCCTGCATGCCTTTGGCCAATACTCGGCCTCCAGCGAAGCCGCCTCGCCGTTCACCCGCTGGTATGGTGCCGGCGTGGTGCTGTACAAGCCGTTCGACGGCCGCCCGCGCGATACCGTCGCCCTGGGTTATGGCCGCGCGGTACAAAACCCGCGCAGCCGCCAAGTACAGGAAGACGAAGCGTTCGATGCCGGCCAGCAGTTCCCCCACCTCGACGGCGCCGAGCAACTGATCGAGCTGAGCTACGGCTACCAGGCCACGCCCTGGTTGAATCTGCGCCCGGACGTGCAGTACATCGTCGAGCCGGGGGCGTTCTCCGGCCAGGCCATCGAGGATGCCTTGGTGCTGGGATTGCAGGTCAAGGCGAGCTTCTGACCGGCGCCAAACGGGCTGCTTTGCAGCCCATCGCGGCGCAAAGCCGCTTGTGTCCCTGATCGTATAAAGCCCACTGACGCCACCAGAAGTGAACGGCTCATTACCGAGGCAAGGCACTAGTAGCTGAAGTCATGCCCCAGCTGTCCCTGCATCCATTCCAAGAAGGTTCGCACCCGCGTCAGTTCGGCATGCCCACGGGGGAACACCAGATGATGGGCACTCACAGGGCTGGCCAGCGCATCGCCGAACACATCCACCAACTGCCCACGGGCTACGTAGTCCTGCGCCAGCAATGAGCTTTCCAAGGCCACCCCATAGCCATGGCTGGCCGCCTCCAGGCTCATGTAAGAGCGGTCGAAACTCAGCGCGAACGGCGCCTGGGGCAGCGATACACCCTGCTGGGCGAACCACTGCGGCCATTGCACCAGCGCCGACTCCGACAGAATCAGGTTTTGCCCCAGCAGATCGTCCGGCTGGCGAATGGGCTGGCGCGCCAGCAGCGCCGGCGCTGCCAGCACCGTGGCACGCTCGTGGCGAATGGTGCGCACCTCCAGGCTCGGCCAGTTGGGATAGCCATGGCGAATATCCACGTCGATCTGATGCCGACCGAAATGCAGCGCCTCGTAAGAGCAAGACAGGTTGATCTGGATATCCGGGTGGCTGGCGCGAAAGCGCTCGAGTCGGGGTAGCAACCAGAGCAAGCCGAAGCTGGGCGCTGCGTGCAGGCGCAAGCAATCGAAGCCTACCGCGCTACCGGCGCGCTCGGTGGCGGTAGCCAGGCTCTGCAAGATTCCGGACACCTCGCGCAGGTACTGCTCGCCTGCGGCGGTCAGGCTCACCCCCTTGGCCGTACGCAAGAACAACGGGCGCCCGATCAACGCCTCAAGATTGGCGATCTGATGGCTGACCGCCGAGGGCGTGAGGTTCAGTTGCTCGGCCGCGCGCGCCACGTTACCAAAGCGTGCCGCTTGCTCGAAGGCCTGAATTGCTTTCAACGGTGGTAGCTGTATGGGCTTCTTGCCCGAGTCATGGTTCATCGAACTGCCTTCATGAAATAAGCGCTGCGCCCAGGCGCCCTACTCTGCCGTCTGCGCACACGTCTGCCCAGTGCTGAATTTTTTTCAGCATAGGCTGAAAGCCACTGCGTTGCCGCACGTGCGCCGGCACACCAAGCTGTGCACACAACAACAAACAGTCGGAGTTCCCCATGCTACTCGAAGGCAAATTCGCAATCGTCACGGGCGCCGCCTCTGCCCGCGGTATCGGCCGCGCCACGGCCCAGACCTTCGCCGCCCACGGCGCCAAGGTGGCGATCCTCGACCTCGATCTGCAAGCCGCCCGCGCAGCCGCTGCCGAACTTGGTCAGGGACATCTGGGCGTAGCCGCCAACGTCGCTGACCAAGCCCAGGTGCGTGACGCGGTGGCTCAAGTGCTGGCGCACTTCGGACGCATCGATGTGTTGGTCAACAACGCCGGGATCACGCAGCCGGTGAAGACCCTGGAGATCACCGACAAGGACTATGATCGCATCCTCGACGTCAACCTGCGCGGCACGCTGCTGATGTCCCAGGCCGTTATCCCTGGCATGCGCGCCCAACGCGCCGGCAGTATCATCTGCATGTCGTCAGTCTCGGCCCAGCGCGGTGGCGGCATCTTCGGCGGCCCTCACTACAGCGCAGCCAAAGCGGGCGTGCTCGGGCTCGGCAAGGCGATGGCTCGCGAACTGGGCCCGGACAACGTGCGGGTCAATGCCATCACCCCTGGGCTGATCCACACTGACATTACCGGTGGGCTGATGCAGGACGAGCGTCGCCACGCCATCATCGAGGGCATCCCGCTCGGGCGTCTGGGCGAAGCACGCGACGTGGCCAACGCCGCACTGTTCCTGGCCAGCGACTTGTCCAGTTACCTGACCGGCATCACCCTCGACGTCAATGGGGGCATGCTGATCCACTGACGCCCACGTCACACCCGGATATTTCGTATCTGAGCCCCGCCACGGCGGGGCAATCGATAACAACAAGAGATCAGATCGACATGACTACCCTCGCCTTCGACGCGGCCACCGCCGCGCGCAGCCACGCCTATCGCAAGACGGCCTGGCGGCTGATGCCCTTTCTCATGCTGTGCTACCTGTGCGCCTACCTCGACCGGGTCAACGTCGGCTTCGCCAAGCTACAAATGATGGACGACCTGGCGCTGTCCGAAGCGGTGTATGGCTTGGGCGCCGGGATGTTCTTCATCGGCTACTTCCTGTGTGAAGTACCGAGCAACATCATCCTGCACAAAGTCGGTGCCCGGCGCTGGATCGCCCGCATCATGATCACATGGGGGCTGATTTCGGCCTTGTTCGCCTTCGTCGAAACCGCCTGGCAGTTCTACGTGCTGCGCTTTTTCCTCGGGGTTGCCGAAGCCGGCCTGGCACCCGGCCTGCTGCTGTACCTGACCTACTGGTTCCCCTCCTACCGCCGCGCCAAGATGACCGCCTTGTGGTTCATCGCCATTCCCCTGTCGGGCATGCTTGGCGGGCCTCTGTCGGGCTGGATCATGGAGCGTTTCGCCGGAGTGCACGGTTGGGCCGGCTGGCAATGGATGTTCGTGCTCGAAGCACTGCCCACCGTACTGGTCGGGGTGCTGGTGCTGAGCTACCTCAAGGACGGCGTCGAGCAAGCGCATTGGCTCAGCGCCGAAGAGAAAGCGCTGGTGCGTGCGGAACTGGCCGAAGACGAACGGCACAAGACCCATCACGGCTCGGTGGGCGACTTTATCCGCGACCGACGTCTGTGGCTGCTGGCCGGCATCTACTTCTGCGTGGTCATGGGCCAGTACGCCATCACCTTCTGGCTGCCGACCCTGGTGCGCAATGCCGGGGTCAGCGAGCCGTTGCACATCGGCCTGCTCACCAGCCTGCCGTACTGCTGCGCGATCGTTGCCATGCTATTGGCCGGACGCAGCGGCGACCGTCACCGCGAACGCCGCTGGCACCTGGCCATACCGATGCTCGCTGGCGCCCTGGGCCTGAGCCTGGCAGCGCTGTTCGCCAGCCACCTGAGCTTGTCGATCCTGAGCCTGTGCCTGGCGGCGGCCGGCATCCTGTCCGCCTCGTCGCTGTTCTGGATGCTGCCAACCACGCTACTCGGCGGTGTCTCGGCTGCTGCGGGCATCGCGGCGGTGAACAGCTTCGCCAACCTGGCCGGCTTTTGCTCACCGTTCCTGATTGGCTGGATCACCAGCACCCTGGGCAGCAACGCCATCGGCATGTACCTGATCACCGCCGTATTGCTGTTCGGCGCGCTGCTGGTGTTCCGCGTGCCGGCCAGCCTAGTCAATCGTTAATTCCTCACTTTCGCATCCTGCAAGGAGTCACTCCATGAACGCCGTACCCGCTACCCCGGGTGCGCGGCCCCTGGCTGCGCGCGCCCATAATATCCGCCGTCACGCCCTGCGCATGGGCCAAGTTCAGGGCCAGGGCTACATCGGCCAGGCTCTGGGCGCCGCCGACCTGCTGGCGGTGGCCTACTTCCACGCCCTGCGCCTGGACCCAGCCAACCCCGACTGGGAACAACGCGACCGTTTCTATCTGTCCATCGGCCACTACGCCATTGCCTTGTATGCGGCCTTGATTGAGGCCGGCGTGATCCCCGAGGAAGAGCTTGAGACCTACGGCGCCGACGACAGCCGCCTACCTATGTCGGGGATGGCCGCCTACACGCCCGGCATGGAAATCACCGGTGGTTCGCTGGGTCACGGCTTGGGTATCGCCGTCGGCGCCTGCCTGGGGCTCAAGCGCAAAGGCTCGGACAGTTGGGTGTACAACCTGCTGTCGGACGGCGAACTGAACGAAGGCTCCACCTGGGAAGCGGTGATGTCCGCCAGCCACTGGCGTCTGGACAACCTGATCGCCATCGTCGACGTCAACAACCAACAGGCCGATGGTCATTCCAGCGAAGTGCTGGCCTTCGAGCCGATCGTCGATCGCTGGCAAGCCTTCGGCTGGTATGTGCAGCGCGTCGATGGCAACGACCTCGACGCGTTGGTGCAGGCGTTCGACCAGGCCCGCACGCACACTGGCGCGCAACCACGGGTAATCATTTGCGACACGCGCATGGGCAAGGGCGTGCCCTTCCTCGAAAACCGCGACAAGACCCACTTCATCCGTGTCGATGAACACGAATGGGACCTCGCCCTGCAAGCACTGGACGCCGGGAGCCAAGCATGAACAGCCCAACCACCGCGAAAAAACGCCTGACCACCTCGGCGATGATCGCCTCGATCGCAGCCGAAGGCCAACCGACCCGCCCGGCCCCATTCGGCCATGCCCTCGCGGCGCTGGCCGAACAACGCCAGGACATCGTCGGGCTGAGCGCCGACCTGTCCAAGTACACCGACCTGCATATCTTTGCCAAGGCCCACCCTGAGCGGTTCTACCAGATGGGCATGGCCGAGCAATTGCTGATGAGCGCTGCGGCGGGGATGGCCCGCGAGGGCATGACTCCGTTCGCCACCACCTACGCGGTGTTCGCTTCGCGCCGTGCATACGACTTCATCTGCATGGCGATTGCCGAGGAGAACCTCAACGTCAAGATCGTCTGCGGCCTGCCAGGCCTGACCACCGGCTACGGCCCGAGCCACCAGGCCACCGATGACCTTGCGATCATGCGCGCAATGCCCAACCTGATGGTGGTCGACCCATGCGATGCGTTGGAGATCGAACAGGCCGTCCCGGCCATCGCGGCCCATCAAGGTCCGGTGTACATGCGTCTGTTGCGCGGCAACGTGCCACTGGTACTGGACCGCTACGACTACCGCTTCCAGCTGGGTAAGGCCCAGGTGCTGCGCGGTGGACGCGACGTGCTGCTGATCGCCAGCGGCTTGATGACCATGCGCGCGTTGGAGGCCGCCGAGCAGTTGCAAAAGGATGGGGTGGACGTGGCGGTGCTGCATGTGCCGACCATCAAACCGCTGGACGAAGCGACGATCCTGGCCGAGGCGCGCAAGTCAGGGCGGCTGGTGGTCACCGCAGAGAACCACTCAGTCATCGGCGGACTGGGCGAAGCCGTGGCAAGCGTGCTGCTGCGCAATGGCGTGACCCCGAGCTTCCGCCAGATCGCCCTGCCCGATGCGTTCCTCGACGCCGGCGCCCTGCCCACCCTGCACGACCGCTATGGCATTTCCAGCGAGGCGGTGGCACGCCAGATCAAAGGCTGGTTGTAACCGCGTGGGTAGGCCTGCGCTGGCGATTGCGCTGGCGCAGCCTACCTCACCTCGGCTCGCCAAGCCGTATTACGCGACCCATCCACCAACTGCACGCTGTTGCGACCGCTGCGTTTGGAGGCATAGAGCAATACATCGCCCTGCTCCAACAAGGCTGCCAGGCTCGCTGGCGGCCGGTCGAACAGGTTCGCGCCGATGCTCAAGGTCACCGCCTCAGGGGTCGCGCAGCTCTGCGCTGCCGCGTGCTGAAACTGCTGGCGCAAGGTCGCGGCAAGGGTTTCGATCTGCCCACGGGAAGCGCCGCCCAGCAAGATCACGAACTCGTCCCCACCCAGGCGCGCGGCAATCGCGCGCTCCGGCAACAGTGCGCGGATCATCTCGCTCAACGCGACCAGCAAACGATCGCCAGCCGCGTGGCCATGACAGTCATTGACCAGTTTGAAGTGGTCAATGTCGATCAGCAGCAGCGCCCCCGGGCGATGCGGCGAAACCTCGGCAAACAGGCTCGGTGCGCGCACTTCCAGGGCGCGGCGGTTGTACAGCGCGGTGAGTGGATCGCGCGCAGCCAGACGTTCGATGCGTTCTTCACGGCGGTAGCGCACGGTGCCGGTCATCGACAGCGCAATCAGCATGATCGCCATCGCGCCCTCCACCAAGGACACCTGGATGATCAGGCCACGGAATGCGGCAAGCTCGATCAGCGTGCCGGGCACCAGCGCCGGCAGGGTCTTGCCCAGGTAGAACAGGCCATGCAGCAGCAGGATGAAACGCAGTTGTGCCGCCCCGACACTCAGCGATTTACCATGCGCACGCAGCAGCCAGCTGGCCTGTAAGGTGAGCAACGCCACCAGCATGGACTGCACCACCAACAGGCTCTTCGACCAGCTCGCCCAATCCGGCAACGTCAGCATCGCCAGCCAGACCACGATGCCCAAGTACCAGGCCCGTGACAGGCGGGTCTCGGTAAAACGCACGACCCCAAGCAAAAACAACCAGTGGGCCAGGATCAGCAAGCCGTTGGCGAACCAGATACCGATGAACAAATAGCCACTGCTGCGCAGCAGCGCCAATGACGAACCGATGCTGATAATCGCAAAACCTGTGCTCCAGCACAGCAACGAGGACTCGCGTACGCTGCGCCACTCGATGGCCAGATACAGCGCCGAGGCCGCCGCGAGGGCGATGGTGAGCGTGAGAAGGGTGGACGCATCGAACGCCATGGAAACGGGTGCCTGTGACTTACATTCAAAAGAGCGCTGATTGTAAGCATTCGCACGGATTTTCACAGGACCGACAACCACCCGAATGAAGATATTCAGCGACTCGCCCACTTCATTCGAGTGCCTTGCGTTTAAAGTGCAGACGTCCGGGGCGATCCTCAACGAAGCGCCCCGACACGCCATTGCCAGGCAAGCAACGGCGCAGATCTGCACCGGTGCCCTACCGCCGCCGATCTTTCAGGGCAAACGGCGAGGACGGCGCGCCTCAGTCGTCCAGTGGCTTGGGCGGCGCCATGGGTTTGCTGGGCTTGGCGGGTTTGCTTTCCTTGGCCTTGGGTTCGTCTGGAGCAGCCGCCACCGGCTCGGGTGCAGTTACCGCCTGTTCACTGGCCGGCAACGCATCGACGGCCTTGAAGATCACTTGCGGGTCGAGTTTTTCGCCGCTGTCGTCATCCTTGAGCACATGGCGCTCGCCGTCCTTGCCCACCAGGATGACCTTAGTACCCTTGCTGGCACCCAGCTTCAGCTCGCGGATCAGGGCCATGGTGGTCTGCTGTTCGAGGTTCTTGTCTTCACGCTTTCCCATCATCTGCGCCACGCTGTAGAGGACCAGCCCGCGTTCCTTGAAGCCGGCCTGGGTGGCCGGGTCCTTGAGCGCCTCTTGCAGGCCGCGCAGGGTCGGGTCGGCGCTGCTGGGCGCGATCACCACCAGCGGCCGCGCCTTGCCCTGCTCCTTGGCCAAGGGCGCATCGCTGTCGGCGGCGAGCACAGGCCCGGCGAAGGCGAATAGGGTGGCGAGTGTCAGTGACCTGACGAGCATGGGCATCTCCTTGTTAATTCTCATGACTACAGACTTGTGCGAAAAGTCCGACACGCGAGCCTAAACCACCAAACCTGTCCGACAGCCTGCGGAAAAGTAACTTCCGGTGTCCACGCCGGGGCACGGTGCGGCCTTCTTGAGCATAGCCCAAGCCCTTGCGGGTAAAGGCCGAAGCGCCCCCGACGGCAGCGTCCGACGGCGCGCTCGTTCACATCCTGTAAGGATTTACGCGATTGACTGCTCTGATCGTCAGCCCGCCCACCGGTTCCTGCGTGCCGAGGATTTTTCGGGCTTGCACCTGCATCGTTTGCAGGCAGCCGCGCCTGCGTGCTCGGCGCACAGGGCTAGAACAGCGGCAACTGACGGTCTATCAGCGCGCCGAAATCATCCCCCACGAACGGCAGGATGGCATCAGCCACCGGTTGCAGTTGCCGGGTCAGATAGTGCTGGTGGTCGACCGCAGAGCGCAGGTCCTCCAGCGGCTCAGGGCCAGAGGTGGTGATCAGGTAGCTGATCCAGCCACCGTTCTGGTACTGCCGGGGCCGCCCCTGGCGCGCGTTGTACGCATCGGCCAGGCGTGCAGCACGCACATGCGGGGGCACGTTGCGTTGGTAGTCCGCCAGCGGTCTGCGCAGACGCTTGCGGTACACCAGCAGCTCATCGAGTTCGCCAGCCAACAAGCGCTGCACGGTGTCGCACAGGTACTCGCGGTATGGCTGGCCACGAAATATCCGGCCATAGAGTTCCTGCTGGAATTGGCGAGCCAGGGGCGACCAGTCGGTACGGACCGATTCCAGGCCCTTGTAGATCATCTCTGCACTGCCGTCGGCGCGCTGTACCAGGCCTGCGTAACGCTTCTTGCTGCCCTCATCGGTACCGCGGATAGTCGGCATCAGAAAGCGCCGGTAGTGAGTCTCGAACTGCAATTCCAGCGCGCTCTCCAGCCCCAGGCTTTCACGCAGGTGGCGGGCCCACCACTGGTTGACCTCGGCCACCAGTTCCCGGCCGATGCGCGCAGCATCCTGCTCGCTATGGGCATGCTTGAGCCAGACGAAGGTGGAGTCGGTATCGCCATAGATCACATCCAGGCCACGGGCCTCGATCAACGCGCGGGTCTGGCGCATGATCTGGTGCCCGCGCAGGGTGATCGACGAGGCCAGGCGCGGATCGAAAAACCGGCAACCGCTGGAACCCAGCACACCGTAGAAGGCATTCATGATGATCTTCAGCGCCTGGGACAATGGCGCATTACCGGCGCGTTTGGCCGCTTCGCGGCCCTGCCACACGCGCTCGACGATAGCCGGTAGACAGTGCTGGCTACGCGAGAAACGCGCTGCGCGAAAGCCTTCCACCGAATGCGTGTCGTCGGGCTGGCGCAGGCCTTCGACCAGGCCCACAGGGTCGATCAGGAAGGTACGGATGATCGACGGATACAGGCTCTTGTAGTCCAGCACCAGCACCGAGTCGTAAAGCCCTGGGCGTGAGTCCATGACAAAGCCACCGGGGCTGGCCTCGCCCTCGCGACTACCAAGGTTGGGTGCTACGAAACCCAGGCGGTGCATCGGCGGGATGTACAGATGACAGAACGCTGCCACCGAACCACCGCTGCGGTCCACGGGCAGCCCGGTCACACTGGCCCGTTCGAGCAAGAACGCCAGCAGCCGGGTGTGGGCGAAGATCCGCGTCACCAGCTCGCAGTCCTTGAGGTTGTAGCGGGCCAGGGCCGGCTTGTCCTCAGCGAACAGGCGGTTGATCTCGTCCATGCGCTGGTAGGGCGTGGCAATCGCCTTACCCTCCCCCAGCAACTGCTGGGCGACGCTCTCCAGGCTGAACGAGGGGAAACTCCAAGTCGCCGAACGCAGCGCCTCAATACCGTCGATCAGCAGACGGCCTGGCGCCTCGGCGAAGAAGTGGCTGCGGCTGCCGTGCTCGCGCATGTGCATCGGCGCACCATCGCGGCCCAGGCACAGCGGCACGTTCAGGCGCTTGGCGTGTTCATGCAGCACGCGCAGGTCGAACTGGATCAGGTTCCAGCCGATGATCGCATCCGGGTCATGCTGCACCAGCCATTGGTTGAGGCTGTCGATCAGCCCGGCGCGGTCTTGGCAATAATGCAGATCGAAATCCACCTCGAGCGCGCTGCCGTTGGCCGGGCCGAGCATATACACCGTGCGTTGGCCGCAGCCCTCCAGGGCGATACTGTACAGCTCGCCACGCTCGCTGGTCTCGATGTCTAACGAAGCCAGGCGCAGGGGGGGACGGTAGTCCGGGTCAGGCTTGAGCTGGGCATCGCATAACGTGCCGTGGGCATCGGGCCGCCCCTCGAAGCGCACCGGGGCGGTGATGAAGCGCTCCATCAGGTAACGCTCCGGCGGACGGATATCAGCCTCGAACACCTCCACGCCTGCGGCGCGCAAACGCTTGTCGAGGGCGATCATCTGGCGATGCTGGGTGCAGTACAACCCCAGCACCGGGCGCTGCTCGAAATCGCGCAGTTGCAAGGGCCGCAGTTGCACGCCGGACTCGCCCGCCAACAGCCGCCGGGCCTGCTCGGCGTGGGCGGCGGGAATGAACGCCACCGACGGTTGCGGCGCCAGGCGCACGCGCCGCGGCCCCTGCTCGGTGGCCAGCCAGAATTCCACACAGGTGCCTTCGGGCGTGTCGTGCCAATGGCGAGTAAGGACAAAGCCCTGTTGCAGCTGCACCGCGAGAACCTCGGCAGGAGAAGGGATGCGAGGCCGCCAGTGTATCGCAATAGCCCATGCCAGCGACGCTCGCGCCATGCTCAGCGGGCGCGGCACTCAGCCATAAAGGTAACTGATGTCCTTGCGCGACAGCGGCGGCACCTGGGTCAGCAGGTAGTCGCGCAGCCTGTGCATCTGGCGTGCCTTGGGGCTGGACTTGAGCCAGACCATGTAATACCCATCGCCGGTCGCCACCGCCTGGGGGAACGGCGTGGCCAAGCTGCCGGCGGCTAGGTCCGCGCTGGCCAGCACCAGGTCCACCACCGAGATCCCCAGCCCCTGCTGGGCGGCGGAAATGCCTTGGTCAAGGGTGTCGAACACCTGACCCCGATCGATGCCGACATCCAACGCGTCGACCCGCGCCAACCAGCGGCGCCAGTCACGCCGGTCCGGCGAAGGGTGGAGGAATTCGCAGTCATGCAGCACCGCAAGCGAGGGGGCAGGCTCAGCCAGGTAATCGGGATGGCATACCGGAATCAGCCATTCATCGAACAACTTGAGGCTCTCGACATCAGCCGGGAAACGCCCGTTACCGAGCAGGATCGCGCAGTCATAGGGCTCTGAGTAGAAGTCTACCGCATCGATGTCCATCCACACGCTCGACAGCTGTACCGGGCAACTGTTGTCGAGTTTCTTGAAGCCGTCCAAGGCCCGCAACAGCCAGCGCACGGTGAGCGTCGACGGCGCCTTCAGGCGCAAGCCGTGACGGTCCTGGCGCAACAACGCGCAGGCGTTCTCGATGATCTTGAAGCCCACCTTGAGCTCCTGGGCCAGCAGGCTGCCATGCTCGGTCAGGCGCAGCTTGGGGCCGCGGCGCTCGAACAAATCGCAACCGAACAGGGCCTCAAGGGTTTTGATGTGGTGGCTGACCGCACCTTGGGTGAGCGCTAACTCCTGGGCAGCGCGGGTGAACGAGCCATAGCGCGACGCCACTTCGAATGCACGTAAGGCGTGCAGGGCTTGAATCCGTTCGGACATCTTGGCTTCCAGAGCATGAGCGAGACTAATAGTAGGTCATAGTTCCAGGCGTTTTACAACCTGGGTCCGGTCTCGGAAAATGCTGTAAACAATGACTATAGAGGGCAAAACCGTATGGATAAGCCGGAAAAACTCTATTAACTGCTATACCCCTGGGGAAATCATGTTTACGGGTTATGGAAACTGCTATCGCCTGGATGCGCTCGAGCTTGCCGATGAACATGTCCAGAACAAGCACCACTGGACGTACAAGACCCTACAGCAGTTCAAGGAAACCCTCGCCAACCCCGACTTCCCGTGCCTGTTCGGGCGTAAAGCGGTGAACGCACGCACCTGCCACATCATCTTCGCCCACGCAGGCGACCTGGCCGGCGACATCGCCCGAGGCCTGACCGACTACATAGGCACGATCAAGCAGATCCCGCTCAAGCAGCGGGTCGGCAATCCGTTGCTGGTCTTTCTGGAAACCGCACGCGACACGGACCTTATGCAACAGCAGGCGCTGGCTTGGGAGGTACTGTGCGAGGTCCACGCTCGCGACCCGCAACCCTGGCCCGCCGACATGCCCCACGACCCGCATGACGCACAGTGGGCGTTCTGCTTCGACGGCGTGCCCCTGTTCATCAACATGAACTTCCCAGCCCACAGGCTGATGAAAAGCCGCAACCTGGGCCCGCATATCGCCTGGGTCGTCAACCCACGCGAAAGTTTCGACGAAGTGGCCAGCGCCGACACGCAAAGCGGCCAACGTATCCGTGCGCGTATCCGCGACCGGGTACGCCATTACAACAACGGCGTCATGCCCGATTCGCTGGGCTTTTTCGGCCACCACGACAACTACGAATGGAAGCAGTACCAGTTGCAGGAGCCCGGTTCGCTGAATCCGCCACGCTGCCCGTTCCACACCGCTGCTGTACCTGACTCACTGAGCGAGAACTGAACGTGAATACCGCCCTGACCGCCACATACGCCCTCACTGTCCTGCTGCTGATCGCCACACCCGGCCCGGTGGTGGCACTGATCGTCAACACCGCTGCGGCCTCAGGCGCGCGCAAGGCCGTGTTCACGGCCATCGGAACCAACTGGGCCTCATTGGTGCTGATCGGCGCCGCCGCCTGGGTCATCATGACCAGCGCCGCCATCGACAAGGCCTGGCTCAACGGCATGAGCCTGCTGGGCTGCCTGTTCATTGGCCACATCGCCGTGGGCACCCTGCGCGAGGCGATGCAGGCCACATCGGTCCCCACCGCTGCCGCTCAGGTCGATGCACAACCGGGCCGTGGCGGCCTGTTGCAAGGGTTCATGGTAGGGATCTCCAACCCCAAGGACATCATCTTCTTCATCTCGTTCTTCCCCCAGTTCATCCAGATCACCGAGTCGTTCGGCAAGAGCATGGTGGTGTTGTCACTGCTGTGGTGCGCCATCGACTTCGCCGTGCTGAGCCTGTACATCTTCGCCATCGGCCGCATCGCCTCGCAGCGCAGCAGCCGTATCATCAGCCTGGCTTCGGGGGTCGCACTGCTGCTGATCGCTGCTGTGGGCCTTGCCTACAACGTGCGGGAACTGACGGCCTGAAACCGCCCAAGGAGCGCCCATGAGCACCCTCGATACCTTCCCGGCAGGCTGCGTGGGCGCCGCCTTCCCGTTGCAGCAGGACTATCAGCGCTTTCTGCTGCTGGGCAGCCGCCGCGCCCCACAGACAACCCATGCGCACGAGCGCGGCTATCGCTCCGCAACCATCAATACCGACGCACTGGGCATGCGCTACAGCCATTGTGCGGGCAAGCGCTATTCACTGGCAGAGCGCGGTGGCGCGGCGCGCGTTAACCTGCTGGTGGGCGGCTCCAGCGCCATGGGCATCGGTGCCAGCTCCGATGAGCACACCGTAGCCTCCTACCTGTCAGCGCTTACCGGCGAGGTATGGCTAACCTTGGCCGGTTGCGGCCTGAGCGCTCCCCAGGAGTTGCTGATGTTCCTCACCCACCAGCACCGCCTTGGCCAGATTGGCCATGTGGTGTTGCTCAGCGGTTTGAACACGTTGGCCCAGGACACCTTGGACGAGTTGCTGGCAGGCAGCCATGAACCACACCGGGCCCAGGCCTACCAGGCTTTTCTGAACCGTTTCAATGAAGGTATTAAGGTCCCTGAAGCACAGCACCATGACTCGGTGTGGCGACGCCTGACGCAAGTGTTCGCGCCCCGTGAACAACAACCCTGGCCGACGCTGGATACACTGCCCACGCCCGACAAACGTCTGGGACGTGCTGCCGACTGCATCGCGCGCACCCTCTGCCAGTGGGAACGCCTACTGGCCAACAGCCACAGTTCTCTTACGTTCATCCTCCAACCCCTGCTGCCGTGGTGCCGTGAAACCGTGCCTGCCGGTGAACAGCTGATGCTCCAAGGTCTGGATCACAACCCCAGTCATTTCGACCGCCTGCTTGCTGCCACCTTCGACCGCCAGCTGCACTCGGCCTTTTTCCGCCGGATCAAGTGCCAGGCCGACCCTGTGCCGTGCTACGACATGAATGGCATGCTCAGCAGTTCGCCGGTCTTCGGCGAGCATCTATTCATCGACCGACTGCACTTCAATGACCGTGGTAACAACGCGCTGGCCAAGGTGATCACCGCCAAGCTGGGGCTTGCCCTGGACAAGCCAGGCCAGCGTAAATCAACTGTGGACAAGCTGCCCTGAGGGGCTTCGTCCGATTTGATCTGCGCTGGGCTTTCGGTCTGAGGCAGTGGCTGGCTAGAATACGCCATCGCCCCTGACTCGCCCGAGACATACGCGTACCGCCATGACTGTCGAAGCAACTTGCCCTGCTGTTCGCCCCCGCTCTCGCAGCGTGCGCATCGCCGCCCTGGCGCTGCTGCCAGCGTTCGCCGCCCAGGCCGCGGAGGTAAGCATCGACCCTCACGCCGACCTGTTGTACCGCCAGGCGCTGCCGCTGCTGGAACAGGCCGACCAATTGGATGACAGTCCCAGTCCATTGCGCGCCGCCAACCAGAACGATCCCGAACTGAGCCGTCAAGGCCAGGCCATGGCGCGTACCTTGCCCAGTGCAGTGGCATTGCTGGAGAAGTCCGTGGCGTTAGGCCATCCAGTGGCGCAGTATCGCCTGGCGCTGTACTACACCACGTACCTGCCCGCCACGCAGATTGCCGAAGCCGCCTGCCCGCTACTGGAAGCCAGCCTGCATCAGGGTTTCGCGCCGCCAGCACTGGCCATCGCCCACTGGTGCAAACCTTACAATGCCAGCCCGGATTATCGTCAGGCGCTGGAAGCGGTGGCCGGCATGGCGACGCTGTACGCTGCCTACTACCCTCAACCGGCCGCACGTCTGGCGTGCAATCGCGCGCGCCCCAAGGGCCTTGAAATGCAGTGGGGACGCCAACGCGACTACCAGGCCGAGGTATATCGGCTGCTGGGTGACCTCGACCTGCCCCACCGCCAGACCCTGCTGCGCAAGGCCGTGGAGATCAACGGCTGCGTGGACGCGGCGCAGCAGCTCACCAGCAGCCGATAAAGCCCCTTTCACGCATTTGAGCAAGATCGTTCAAGCTTGGCCCAGGCGTCCTCTGGCATGCTGACCTGCCTTGTCGATGTGTTGCCCTGCCTATGACCACCATCGTTGTTGCCCGTCATGCCTTTCTGCGAGGCGCCATCGCCATTGTGCCGCTGTCTCTGGCCGTCGCCCCTTGGGGCCTACTGGCCGGCTCGATGGCCATCGAGGCCAACCTCTCGGCCTGGCAAGGCCAAGGCCTATCGGCCATCGTCTTTGCCGGCGCCGCCCAACTGGTGGCCATCGGAATGCTCAAAGGCGGCGCGAGCCTGGTGTCGATCCTGCTCACGACCTTGCTGCTGACATCTCAGCACCTGCTCTACGGCCTGTCGATGCGCCCGCATCTGTCGGGCTTGCCAACCCGTTGGCGCTTGGGCCTGGGCTTTTTGCTCACCGATGAATTTTTTGCCCTTACCAGCCATCACGACCAGCAGCAGTTCAATCGCTGGTATGCGCTGGGCGTGGGCCTGACGTTCTACGTGGCGTGGAACCTGTTCACCCTAGCCGGCATCGTGCTGGGCCAGAACATCCCACACCTTGACCAACTAGGCCTGGATTTTTCCATCGTCGCCACCTTCGTGGCGCTGATCGCGCCGCGGGTACGCAACCTCTCCACGGTAGTGTGCGTGAGCGTGTCGTTGCTTTGTTCGGTGCTGTTCAGCTACTGGCATTGGGAAACCGCATTAGTGGCGGCTGGCCTGCTAGGTATGAGCGCAGGGTTCGCTTGTCAGAAACATTGCGGAGCGCGTGCATGATCTGGCTACTGATTTTCGCCATGGGCGCGGTGGTATTCCTCAACCGCTACGCCTTTCTCGAACCGCGCCTGCCATTGCGGCTGAGTTCGAACGCCCGGCAGTTCCTGGGCTTCGCCGTGCCCGGCATGCTCACGGCAATCTGCGGACCCATTATCTTCCTGCCTGACCGTCAGCTCGATCTGAGCTTGCTCAACCCCTACCTACTCGGCGCGCTGGTGGCCATAGCCTTGGTTCTGTTGACCCGTAGCGTATTGCTGAGCATGCTGGCGAGCATGTTGATTTTCTTCCTTCTGCGCGGCTGGCTGGCATGACCGCCGTACTGCGCGAACAGGCCCACCTGTGGCAGTCCACGGCGCTCGGCGACGTGGAGATGCTGCATGCGCGCTACCTGCAGCAACGTTTCGCACCGCATGTGCATGAAGGGTATGTGTTCACCGTGATCGAGGCAGGCGCACAGCGCTTCTGGCATCGTGGTGGCGAGCACCTGGCACCGGTCGGCAGCATGGTACTGATCAACCCCGACGAGTTGCACACCGGCGCAACGGCCCACGAGGCCGGTTGGCGTTACAGGGGCTGCTACCCTGAGCCTGCGCGAGTGACCGGGGTGCTTGATGAGCTGGAGCTGGGGCGCCATGGAATGCCGTACTTCAAGGACAGTGTGATCCACGACCCGATCCTGGCCCGCGCCTTCAGCCAGCTGAACCAACGCTGCGAGGCCGGTGCCAGTGCCCTGGAGCAACAGACCGCCTGGCGCCAGGCCGTGCTGGCATTGGTGCAGCGCCACGGCCAACGCCTGGAGCCGGCCACACCCGGCAACGAGCCGCTGGCCGTGGCGCGTGCCCGCGAGTTGCTGGAAAGCCGACTCGCCGAGCCCCCCTCGCTGGAGGACTTGGCAGCTGCCGTTAACCTGTCGCCGTTTCACTTCGCCCGGGTATTTCGCCAAGCCACCGGCCTTGCGCCTCACGCTTGGCTCAAGCAGCGTCGTCTGGCACGGGCGCGGGAGCTGCTACGCAGCGGCTTGCCTGCACTCGCGGTCGCCGTGACCCTGGGCTTTGCTGACCAGAGCCACCTCAGCCGGCAGTTCAAGCAGGCGTATGGTGTGACGCCTGGGACCTATCGACAGGCATGCCTACTCAGCACGGCCGTTCACATTGCACCTACACCTAACAAGCGCACCGTCCGCCCATAACGCTTGCTTCGCAACCTGGAGCAATGACCTGCACCAAGCACTGCTACACTGATCAGGTCGAACGGAGGAGCCCATCATGTCCGAACGAGAAATCACCACGCTCCTGTCTCTGATGAACCAGCGCCAGGCTTGTCTGAGCAGTGCCTGCAAGGAAATCGCCGACTGGATCGACCGCCAAGGCGATATCCCGGTCGCGGGCAAGATCCGCGAAAGCCTGAAGGCGCTCGAGGCCGATGAAGCCAGAGTCCGTCGAACCCTGACGTCACTGACCGTCGATCGCCCACTGCCGCGTTTCCGCTGAGCCCATCGCGAGCATATTCAGCGTGTAGCACTCGCCCGCCCATTCGGCGCGCGAGTGCCTATACCTGACGCTCTCGAACCGCCCCACACCATTGTTGTAGCTGGGCATAATCGCGATAATGGCACTTAGGCATCAATCGGGCAGTTGCTACCCTCAGCGCTCCAACGATACGCGGCAGCCTGCCACCGGAGACTGCAACGAAGGTCGGCCAAAGTGGAAGCCCTGCATTCCCACGGCACCGGCCGATAGCGCGCATGCGTAATCCTGCTCATCCTCGACCCCTTCGACCACCACCTGCGGAGCCAGCCCCTGACACAGCCTGACCAGATGATGGAACACCTGGGCTTCAGTCCCCGACTCACGGGCCCTGTGCAGATAACCGCGGTCCACCTTGAGCACGTCCGGGCGAGCCTGGCGCACGAACGCGAGACTGGCAAATCCTGCACCAAAGTCATCAATTGCCACGCGACAGCCCAGTGCCTGAGCCTGGGCGATGAAGGCCAACGCGCGTTCAGGGTCTGCTGGCGCGGCACTTTCGGTGATTTCCAGCACCAGCCGCGCAGCGACCTCTGGCCGCTGGCGCAGGCGCGCCCACAGCGGCTGCCAAAGCAAACCATCGCAGGCACTTTGGGCGGACAGGTTGCACCCCAGCTGCAGATCGGGATAGCGCTCCAGGATATCGATAACGCAGCCCAGCACGCTGCGGTCGAGCAGGCCCATGGCTTGCCGGCGCTCCAGAACAGCGATGGGGTTGAAGCCCAAGGGCGGGCCGTCATGGCGCAGCAGGCATTCGTGGTACAGCACACAGGTGGGGTCGCGCCCATCGACCACAGGCTGAAAGGCCAGCATGAAGTGGCTCAAGGCCAGTTGCTGGTAGACCAGGCGTGCACGACGCAGGTCATCCCGGTCTTGTACGGGATCTGCATCCAGGGGGGTGTTCATCAGTCTGTTGGCTCCAACGATCAGCCGGCTTCCTGCTGGCAAACACACCGTCCATGTTGGCACGCATGGTCCCATCCACCGACTGGACCGAACAGTGTTCCCCGGCCCTCATCGGTTGTCCCCTGACCCACCCCGGCGGATACTGACCCGCAGGCCCCGTTAGGACCACCACACCTTCGCAGCGAACTAACGCGTTTCCAGGACAGCGTCATGCATACCGTTTCCCGCAGTTACTTCACCACCCTGGCCCAGGCTTTGATCCGTGCTGGCGCCGTCGTCGACCCGCACGACCCGATCCTGGCCGAGAGCGGCCGCCACATTCGTCTGGTGCGGGTATACCAGTGGCTGGAGGAGGTGGTGCAACGCAGCGGCGATGCGGACATCGGCGTGCGCGTGCATGCCCACGCACACCCGGCGATGCTCGGGCAACTGGGCTACGCGGTGATGTCCTGCGCCACGCTGGGGGATGCGCTGGAGCGCTTGGTAAGCCTGCACCCGCTGACCACCAACGGCTCGATCCTGCGCCTTGAACAGAGCGCCGATGAAATGCGGCTGATCGGTTTCGAAGTGGGTCCTTGCGCACCCCGCGTGTTCATCGACGCCGGTGCTGCCATGACCCTGGGCCTGCTGCAATGGCTGACGCCAGCGTGCCGCTTCGTGCCGCTGGAGGTGGAGCTGGCTTATCCAGAGCCTGCCGATACCACGGTGCTGCGCGAGCTATTCGGCGAACGACTGGTGTTCGGCCGCTCATACAACAGCCTGCGGCTGTCCGCCGAGGTATGCCGCCTGCCACTGCCCACGGCCTCGCCAACGCTGGACCGTTTACACGGGGAATACGCAGCAGCCAGGCTCGAGGAGCGCATCGAAGGTTCAACCACAGCGCGCGTACGCCGTGCCCTCACCGAACAGCTGACCATGGGCCAGCCTACTGCGCTGGAATACCTGTCCGAGCGCCTGCGCCTGAGCCGGCGCAGCCTGCAAAACGCCCTGGAGCGTGAGGGGGTGAGCTACAGCGCCCTGCTTGATGAAGCGCGCCTGACCCAGGCACATAGCTTGCTGCATGACTCCGCACGCAGCATCAAGTACATCGGGGCCACGCTAGGGTTTCGTGACCCGAGCAGCTTTCACAAGGCTTGCCTGCGCTGGTTCGGCGTACCGCCGGGCGAATACCGCAAGTTGCGCGAAGCGACCTAGCGGATAGGTGCACACCTACCCGCCTGCCCTCAGACTCAGTGCATGTGCGCGTGATCTTGCCCGGCTTCGGCGTTGAGGGCGCGTACGCCAGCCTGCACCTGCACGGTTTCTTGCGTGCCATTGGCATCTTCGATGGTCAGGCTCAGCGGCACCTGCTCGCCCTCCTTCACCTGCTGGTTAAGCCCCATCAGCATCACGTGGTAGCCGTTCGGGTCGAGCTTGACCGGCTTGCCGGCCGGCAGATCGACAGCCTTGACTTCACGCATGCCCATCACGTCGCCGTTCATGGTCATCTCGTGTACCTGCACGGTCTTGGCCACCGACGACGCAACGCCCACCAGCTTGCTGTCAGTACTCGCGGTCAAGGTCATGAAGGCACCGGTGGACTGCTGGTGCGGCACGCTGGCGCGCACCCAGGCATCGCTCACGCGGGTCTCGGCGAACGCCGGCAGGGCCAGGCCCAACAGGGCCAAGGCTGCCAGGGCACGTTTGATCGGTTGCATCGACATTTAGCAGATCTCCATCAGGGTAAGCAGGTCCTCGGTGCATTCCTTGGCGTTCAGGGAATGACCCAGGCTCAGGCGCAGGGTGCCACGGGTGTCGTAGACATAGCTGGTGGACGAGTGAGAGATGGTGTAGGTATCGCCGGCCGGCACCTTCTCGTAGAACACCTTGAACTCTCGCGCTACTTCGGCAATTTCTTCCGGGGTGCCGGTGAGCGCGACGAAACTCGGGTCAAACGCTTTGACGTAGGCATCCAGCACCTCGGGGGTATCGCGCTCCGGGTCGAGGGTGATGAACACCACCTGGAATAGTTCGCGGTCACGTCCTCTTAGCATGTTGCGGATTTGTACCGCACGCGCGAGCGTAGTCGGACACACTGCCGGGCACTGGGTAAAGCCGAAGAAGATCATCGGCATACTGCCGTAGAAGCTCGACAGGGTGCGCTCGTTGCCTTGGGTGTCCTTGAGCTTGAACTTGCGCCCGAGGATCTCGTTGCTCATGTTCTTGCCGTACTTGAAGTCCAGGCCGCGCGCCGGGTTGCAGCCGGCCAACAGGCCCAGCCCCAGAACGCCCATCCCGGCGACGACCGCGCGCCGGGTCAACAGATCAGTCATGGAACCATCCTTTACAGGGAAGGTGCCGGCCCTTGGGGTGGGTCGGCCAGAAAACCGGCGCATTCTGTCATGACACCCCCTGACCATCCACCCGACGCAGGTCAGATCGGGCTCCAGCCCTTTGAATACGGGGCGCGACCGGTTGTCGCAGGGATTGAATCCGTAACAGTTTGTTGCTAAGGATCAATGCGCGATTCATCAAACGCATCACGGGGCAAACCTACCCCCACGGGTTGAACGTGGAAGCCGGATTGCCCCGCGAAGGCGGCGAACGCCTTAGTAGTAGGCGTTTTCTTTCTGGGTATGGTCAGTCACGTCACGCACGCCCTTGAGTTCTGGAATACGTTCCAGCAGGGTGCGCTCGATGCCGTCCTTAAGTGTCACGTCAGCCTGGCCACAGCCTTGACAGCCGCCACCGAACTGAAGCACCGCGATGCCGTCGTCGACCACATCCACCAGGCTGACCTGGCCGCCGTGGCTCGCCAGCCCCGGATTGATTTCGGTCTGCAGGTAGTAGTTGATGCGCTCGTTGATCGGGCTGTCTTCATTGACCATCGGCACTTTGGCGTTCGGTGCCTTGATGGTCAGCTGGCCGCCCATGCGATCGGTGGCGTAGTCCACCAGCGCGTCTTCCAGGAAGGGCACGCTGACAGCGTCGAGGTAGGCCGTGAAACTTTTCAGGCCGACCGGCTCATCGTCAGGCTTTTCTTCGCCCGGCTTGCAGTAGGCGATGCAGGTCTCGGCGTACTGGGTGCCTGGCTGGGTGATGAAAATGCGGATGCCGATGCCAGGCGTGTTCTGCTTGGAGAGCAGATCAGCCAGGTAATCATGCGCGGCGTCGGTAATGGTTATAGCGCTCATGTAAGTTCCTCACAGACTTGTCGGCAGTGTACGCCAACCCGTGCCCCGAACAAAGTCCTAGCATTTGACTCGGGATAGCGCCGACTCAGGTGCCATACCCTGTCGGGCCGCGAAGCCAGCCTTCAGGCGCCGATACAAGCCGCGTTCCAGCCACTGGTAGCTCAACCACGACATTAGTCCGATTGACGGGATGCACAGGGCGAATACGAGGTACGGGTTCAGGCGCAGGCGCTCGCTGGCGAACAACCCCGCGTACAAAACCAGCACGTGGATCAGGTACACCGAGTAGGAACAGTCGCCGAGCGCTTTGAGCACGCGGCTACCCTTGAAATACGGCTCCAGGGCAACGAACGCGAGTACCACCAACGCACTGGGCAGTCCCCAGTGCAACAGGCGCTGGGAGGCGTCCAGTTGGAACAGCGCGAACCCCGCCAGCCCCAGCAGCACCAGTGGCAGGCACACGCCTTCGCGGATCAGGCCCCGGCGATACAGCACGCCTAGACCGATCCCGAGCAGGAATTCGTAGATGATGTCGTTGTTATAGAACCGGCTGAGCACCCCGAGCCGGCCCAGCACCTCGCTCACCAGCAACAACGCCGCAGTCACCAGCAACAGGTGGTGGCGCTGGCGCACCAGGAAGGCCAAGCCGAACAGCAGGTAGAAGAACATCTCGAAATTCAGCGTCCAACCGACGTTGAGGGTCGGGTACAACCCGTAGCCGCCCGGGTTCTCGGCCGGAATGAACAGAAGCGACAGCAGCAGGTGCTGCCATTCGAATACCTGATGCGGCATCCAGCGGCTGGCGACCAGCATCAGCACCGCCATCAGCAAGGTGTAGAACCAATAGGCGGGGACGATGCGCAAGGCGCGGTTGAGCAGAAACTCGCCGGGGGCGATGGCCTTGTCGCGGGTCGAGAGATAGATCACCAGCCCACTGATCACGAAGAAAATGTCCACGCCCACCGCGCCGCGTTCGGCGAACAGCCGGCCAATCGGGCCGCTGGCATGGAAGTCGAAGAAGATCTGCATGAAGTGGTGACAGACCACCACCCAGGCGGCGAATGCCCGGAGAGCCTGGAGCGAATACAGCATGAGTTACCCTGCGGTTTTCGGTGCATTGAAGCCAAGGCAAGTGCGGCCAAGCCGCTGCTGCCTCGAGGATCGCGCGAATCCTCGAGGCGCAGGGTCAGCAGCCCACCCTGGCCCATCCACCGTGTCCGACCGCAGTGATGCCGGAAAGGTCAGACGGCCCGATTAGAGGTTCTGGTAGCGATTCATGTCCAACACCCCCGCCTCTACCGGCTCGGTCTCCTTGATGTAGGTAGTCAAGTCATGGAAGTAACGCCAGAACTCGGGGTGGCTGCGGCGCACGCCCCAGCGCATGACGATGCGCTCGAATTTACCGGTATCGTCGCGCGCCGCCTCCAAGTCCTCGACGAATTCCGCGACATCGCTGGCCGGAACATTGAAGATGAAGTTGGGGTAGCTGCTCAGCACGCCGGGGTACAGGGTCAGGGTGTCCAGCCCAGGCTCATAGCGATAGGCCTCACCCAGCAGGAACGCGACGTTGCTGTGGGCGCGGTTGCGCAGCAGGCTGTAGACCTGACGCTCGCCGTTCTTGGCCTCTATGCGCAGCAGGGTCGCCTCAGGCAACTGGCCGATCACCTTCAAGCCAGCAGCCGGACGCGAGACCAGACGGCTCAGCGACTGCTCGACATCGCGGAACACTTCGCTCATCTGCGGCCGCGAGCAATAGGCACCCTGGCAGCGGTTGATCGGGTCGGGGGCGGCATTGAGGCTGGCGCTGCGCTGTAGCAGTTGCAGGCCGAAGTCGCGCTTCGGATCATGCTCGTTCAGCTTCAGCGCGCTCGGGGTGCTGGTGTCGATGTCGGTGTAGTCCATCCACATCTTCACTTTGCCACTATTCTGGTACCAGTCGCTGAGGATATGCCCGCGCCGGTCGGCCGGCATCAGGCGCAGGAAGTTCACCTCGGCGCCATTGCGGATCAAGTCGAAGTACAGGCGCGTCTGCAACTGATGCGACACGTTGCCGAACACGTCGAAGTTCACCGCCAGTTGGTAATAGGTGCGCTCCAGCAGTGGGTAGTCGAACAGCCACAGGGTCAGGGGCACGTCACCGATCAGGCCCTTGGTCACCGAGGCGCTGTCGAAATGGCGGAAAATGGTCAGCAGCGCGTTGTCGTTGCCCGCCCACAGCGTCGACCAGCTCGGCGCCGGCATCTGGGCGTAGGCCTCGCGGCGCAGCGCTTCGTACTCGTTGCGTTTGTCGCGGTAGGCATGCCATAGGCTCAGCACACTGCCCACATCGTCGATCTGCCCCGGCATGGCCAGCAACGGCGTGGCTTCGCTGCGGTACTTGGCGTCGGTGAGGTAACGGTCGTGGGCCGGTTCCTGGAACAAGGCCCAGAAGTTGTCGCGGATCACGTCGGTGGCGATCTGCCCGCGGCAGACCGGGCCACGGATGAAAGTGCGCACGAAATATTCGGCGTTATCCAGCATAAACTGGTAGCGAGCCACCGCCGGAATTGCCTCAAACGTCTCGAACGGATTGGCACGGTGGCGCGGACCGTAGCCAGGCAGCGAGGCGGCGTGCCAGTCGCCGGCGTAGAACAGTTGCTTGACCCGCTTGAGCTTCTGCGGGCCCATTGGGTAGGTGATGTGGGTCTTGTGCACGATCACACCCTGCACCGGGATCAGGCGATAGTAGAAATCGGTGCCGGGCGGATCATTCGGGCGGCGGGTGGCGATCAGGTCCACCGGCTGGCCACTCGGCGTGCGCGAGCGTACCCACTGGAAGAAGTGACCCTGCTCACCGCCGACGAAATAGATATGCGCCAGGAACAGGTGCTCGTACAGCCAGCGCCCCACCAGCGCCTCGGTGGAGCCGGGGCGGTTGAGCAGTGCCTCCCATTCGCCGATCTGCTGCGCCTCGGTGGCGCTGGGCTTGATCGGATTCTTCTCCACCGGCGCACCGGCCGCCAGCCAACGTTGCAGGGTCTGGTACTGCTGGTCGGTCAGGCCGGTCACCGCCAGCGGCATGCCTTCCTTGGGATGCACGCCGGCATAGGCCTCGAACTCGTGGGGCAAAGGGCACATGTTGTTGCGCTCGAGCCCCAGAACGATGTCGTCCGGCAGCTTGGCGTTGGGGGTGAGCGGTGCTTGATGGCCCAGTTCGAGCATGCGTGCCATCAGCGCGGCCTGGCTACCCTGTTGGTCCAGCACCGAGTAGAAGCCCTGCTTGCGCCAGCCGGCCTCGTCGTGGGCATCGTAGAACAGCCGCGTGGTGGCCACCGCCTGGCTGCGCTCACCCTGATAGACCGGCACCTTGGACGCGCCGCGCTCGACCCCCTCGGCGCTGCCCAGGTTGAGCTGGCAGGCGGCGTCGTTGCAGGCATGGCACGCCACGCACTTCTCGGTGAAGATCGGTTGAATATCCCGGGCATACGAAATCGCCGGGCTCGATTGGGGGGCCTGCGCGAACGCCGCGCCACTGATCAACAGTGCGAAGGCGCTGGCAAGTATGCGAAGCGACATGTGCCGAAAGTCCTGGTTCTTGAAGCCATCACGATATGCCTGAGCGGGTCCTTGGGTGCTATCGAGCAGGTGCCAACATGAGAGAAATTCATGCAAATTGGCGGTGCGTCTAAAAACCGTGCAGGTTTGTTATTATTCGGCACCTTCTGATATTCGCCCGACCAGGTAGTCCTATGTCCGACCGCAGCGCTCGTTACCAAGCACTCCAGAACGCACTCAAGGAGCGCATCCTGATCCTCGACGGCGGCATGGGTACTATGATCCAGAGTTACCGCCTCGAGGAACACGACTATCGTGGCACGCGTTTCGCCGATTGGCCAAGCGACGTGAAGGGCAATAACGATTTGCTGCTGCTCAGCCGCCCGGATGTGATCGCCGCCATCGAGAAAGCGTACCTGGACGCCGGCGCCGATATCCTCGAAACCAATACCTTCAACGCCACGCAGATCTCGCAAGCCGACTACGGCATGGAATCGCTGGTCTATGAGCTGAACGTCGAAGGTGCGCGCATCGCCCGCCAGGTGGCCGACGCCAAGACCCGCGAAACCCCCGACAAACCGCGCTTCGTCGCCGGGGTGCTCGGCCCGACCAGCCGGACCTGCTCGATTTCTCCCGACGTCAACGATCCGGGCTATCGCAACGTCACGTTCGATGAACTGGTGGAAAACTACGTCGAGGCGACCCGCGGGCTGATCGAAGGCGGCGCCGACCTGATCCTGATCGAGACCATCTTCGACACGCTCAACGCCAAGGCGGCGATCTTCGCCGTGCAACAGGTGTTCGAAGAGGACCGCGTCGAGCTGCCGATCATGATCTCCGGCACCATCACCGACGCCTCCGGCCGCACCCTGTCCGGGCAGACCACCGAAGCCTTCTGGAACTCGGTGCGCCACGCCAAGCCGATCTCCGTCGGCCTGAACTGCGCCCTGGGCGCCAAGGACTTGCGTCCTTACCTGGAAGAACTCTCCGGCAAGGCCGACACCCACGTTTCGGCCCACCCCAACGCTGGCCTGCCCAACGCCTTCGGCGAATATGACGAGACCCCGGCCGAAATGGCGGCAGTGGTCGAGGAGTTCGCTGCCAGCGGCTTCCTGAACATCATCGGCGGCTGCTGCGGCACCACCCCAGCGCATATCCAGGCCATCGCCGAGGCCGTGGCCAAGTATCCGCCGCGGGCCATCCCGGATATCCCCAAGGCTTGCCGCCTGTCGGGCCTGGAGCCGTTCACCATCGATCGCCAGTCGCTGTTCGTCAACGTCGGCGAGCGCACCAACATCACCGGTTCCGCCAAGTTCGCCCGACTGATCCGCGAGGAGAACTACACCGAAGCGCTGGAGGTGGCCCTGCAGCAAGTCGAGGCTGGCGCCCAGGTGATCGACATCAACATGGACGAAGGGATGCTCGACTCCCAGGCGGCCATGGTCCGCTTCCTCAACCTGATCGCCGGCGAGCCGGATATCTCCCGCGTACCGATCATGATCGACTCTTCCAAGTGGGAAGTCATCGAAGCGGGCCTGAAGTGCATCCAGGGCAAGGGCATCGTCAACTCGATCTCCATGAAAGAAGGCGTCGAGCAATTCAAGCACCACGCCCGCCTGTGCAAGCGCTATGGCGCCGCCGTGGTGGTCATGGCCTTCGACGAAGTCGGCCAGGCCGATACCGCCGCACGCAAGAAAGAAATCTGCCAGCGCAGCTACAACATCCTGGTCCATGAAGTGGGCTTCCCAGCAGAAGACATCATCTTCGACCCGAACATTTTCGCCGTGGCCACCGGTATCGAAGAACACAACAACTATGCCGTGGACTTCATCGAGGCCTGTGCCTACATCCGCGACCACTTGCCCCACGCCCTGAGTTCAGGCGGCGTGTCCAACGTGTCGTTCTCGTTCCGCGGCAACAACCCGGTGCGCGAGGCGATCCACTCGGTCTTCCTCTACCACGCCATCGGCAACGGCCTGACCATGGGTATCGTCAACGCCGGCCAACTCGAGATCTACGACGAGATCCCCGCCGAGCTGCGCGAGAAAGTCGAAGATGTGGTCCTCAACCGCACCCCCGAAGGCACCGACGCCCTGCTGGCCATCGCCGACGACTACAAGGGCGGCGGCGCGGCCAAGGAAGTGGAGAACGAAGCCTGGCGCTCGTTGCCGGTCGACAAGCGCCTGGAGCATGCCTTGGTCAAGGGCATCACCGCGCACATCGTCGAAGACACCGAAGAGTGCCGCCAGCAATGCGCACGCCCCATCGAGGTCATCGAAGGCCCGCTGATGAGTGGCATGAACGTGGTCGGCGACCTGTTCGGCGCCGGCAAGATGTTCCTGCCGCAGGTGGTCAAGTCAGCCCGCGTGATGAAGCAGGCCGTGGCGCACCTGATCCCCTTCATCGAGGCAGAAAAAGGCGACAAGCCAGAGGCCAAGGGCAAGATCCTCATGGCCACGGTCAAGGGCGACGTGCACGACATCGGCAAAAACATCGTTGGCGTGGTGCTGGGCTGCAACGGCTATGACATCGTCGACCTCGGCGTGATGGTACCGGCCGAGAAGATCCTGCAGACTGCCCGCGAGCAGAACTGCGACATCATCGGCCTGTCCGGGCTGATCACCCCTTCGCTGGACGAAATGGTCCACGTAGCCCGCGAAATGCAGCGTCAGGGCTTCAACCTGCCGTTGATGATCGGCGGCGCCACCACCTCCAAGGCCCACACGGCGGTGAAGATCGAACCCAAGTACACCAACGATGCCGTGATCTACGTCACCGATGCCTCGCGCGCGGTCGGTGTGGCCACGCAGTTGCTGTCCAAGGAACTGAAAGCCGGCTTCGTCGAAAGGACCCGTGCCGAGTATGTCGAGGTGCGCGAGCGCACCGCCAACCGCAGCGCCCGCACCGAGCGCCTGAGCTACGCCCAGGCCATCGCTGCCAAGCCGAAGTACGACTGGGCCAGCTACCAGCCGGCAAAACCTGCCTTCACCGGCGTCAAGGTGCTGGACAACATCGACCTGCGCGAGCTGGCCGCCTACATCGACTGGACGCCGTTCTTCATTTCCTGGGACTTGGCTGGCAAGTTCCCACGCATCCTCACCGACGAAGTGGTCGGCGAAGCCGCTACGGCGCTGTACCAGGATGCCCGTGAGATGCTCGACAAGCTGATCGACGAAAAGCTTATCAGTGCCCGCGCGGTATTCGGCTTCTGGCCGGCCAACCAGGTCAACCATGACGATATCGAAGTCTACGCTGACGATGGCGCGACCCTGGCCACCCTGCATCACCTGCGCCAACAGACCATCAAGCCCGACGGCAAGCCCAACTGGTCGTTGGCCGACTTCGTGGCGCCCAAGGACAGCGGCGTGACCGACTATGTCGGTGGTTTCATCACCACCGCTGGCATCGGTGCCGAAGAAGTCGCCAAGGCCTACCAGGACAAGGGCGACGACTACAGCTCGATCATGGTCAAGGCGCTGGCCGACCGCCTGGCCGAAGCCTGCGCCGAATGGCTACACGAGCGGGTGCGCAAAGAGCACTGGGGTTATGCCAAGGACGAGCACCTGGACAACGAAGCGCTGATCAAGGAGCAGTACAGCGGTATCCGCCCTGCTCCCGGCTACCCAGCCTGCCCGGATCACACCGAGAAGGAAACGCTGTTCCGCCTGCTCGATGGCAGCGCGATCGGCGAAACCGGCCCGAGCGGGGTGTTCCTCACCGAGCACTTCGCCATGTTCCCGGCAGCTGCCGTGAGCGGCTGGTACTTCGCCCACCCGCAGGCGCAGTACTTTGCCGTGGGCAAGGTAGACAAGGACCAGATCGAGCAATACAGCGCGCGCAAAGGCCAGGAGGTCAGCCTGAGCGAGCGCTGGCTGGCGCCGAACCTGGGCTACGACAGCTGATTGAGTCGAGCAAACCCATCCCCACAGGCTCGGCGCATGCGATTCCTGTGGGTGGGCAACGCGATGTATGGCACCGGCTGCGCCGGTGTTCGCGGCTAAAGACGCTCTCATAGAACTACATATAACTTGTTGATTTAGCAGAGACCTGTGGGAGCGGGTTTACCCGCGAACACCGGCGAAGCCGGTGCCATACACCGAGTCGCCTGCTTCGCGGGTAAATCGGGGCGCCGAACCGCCGCTCCCACAGGGTACGCTGCGCGCTTGCGAAATCAGTTCTCTGCGCGACAGCGCAGCCCTTAAGGGCTGGGTGATCTCCTACAGAGGCAGCGTTGGATTCACTCACATCAGCGCTGGCTGGCCAACGCCGGCTTTTCCTGCTCGCGGATCACCAGCAACTGATACTGCGGGTCGGCCTTGATCTGCGCCTCGGTGAACGGAATCGGCGCCAATTGCCCTGCCGCGAAGGCCTGGGTCTGATCGGCGAAATGCCTGGAAGCCGCCTCGCTCGACAGCGAGAACGCCAGCAGGCCTTCAGCCTTGGGCCCCTGCTCGGTGAAGCTGACCACCTGCAAGTAACTCGAACCACTGACCACCAGGCGCTTGCCCGGCGCCACCGGCACGCTGAGCATCGCGTTGTACACCCCAAGCTCCTGCGGCCCGCCTGGCACCGGGATGCCGCTCATGGCCTGCTGCACCTGGCCCCAGCGCGTATCGTCTGTCAGGCCATCCGCCTTCACGCGTTCCAGGGACGCCAGCGCCGCCTCGCGCAGCCACTGGCGTACCGCCGCCTGCTCAACCGCAAGACCACGCGGGGTGTGCAGCGGGTCGGCTGGATCGAACGCCACGCGCCAGCTCTCTGGATGCTTGGCCAAGGCCGCCGCGATGTGCTGGAAGTGCACCAGGCCAAGTCCGGCCTGCACGTCGGCTTTGCCGTCCCAAGCCTGAATGCTGGCGCACAGCGCCTTGAGGTCGCTTTGCACGCCCTGGCACCAGTGCAGCAAGTCCGGCCGCAGCAAGCTAGCCAGGTACACCTCGTCATCGAACACCATGCGCTGCAAATCGGCCGCGGCCAGCTTGGCGTTGCCCTGCAAACGCTGCAAGGCAAAGCGGCTGCGCAAGCCCAACGGCTGGTCGGCACGGCTGACCAGTGGCGAGAAGCCGGTCAGCGGCGCGCTGGGGTTGGCCTGCCAGGCCGAGTCATTGGCATGCTGGACGAAATCACGACGCTCAAGGCTGGGCAGCAAACGGGCGGGAAAGATGCCCGGCTGAGCGGCCTGCGGATCGACTTTCCATTGGCACGCACTGCGCGAACCGTCGAGCACCACCAGCGGCCCACGCAAGCCCGGGTTGCCGCACTGCGCCAGCAAGGCCTGGTCCACGAAAGGCACCACGGACTGATTCAGGTACAAGGTGCTGCCGCTGTCATCCACAGCCAGGGTGTTGACCCAGGGGATCCCTTGCAATTGACCGACCGAGGCTTTAAGCGCCTGGAGACTATCGGCGCGGTTGATCTGGTACCACTGCTGCAACACCCGCGTGTTGTCCAGGTTGGCGTCACGCAGGCTGTAGGCAGCCTGTGCATCCCAGTCAAGGCGGCCAGGCCATTGCACTACTGGGCCGAACCGCGACAGGTACAACACCCGCTCGACCGTTTGCAGACTACCCGCCTCGCCCTTGACCAGGACGCTGACCTTGTATCGTTCAAGCGGCAGCGACTGGCCATCGAACAGGTAGCGGGTCGAATCCCTAGGGTCCATCTGCAGGCGGTACAGCGTGAAATGCTTGGAAGTATCGACAGTATGGGTCCAGGCCAGGTGCTGGTTGAAACCGATGTTGATCATCGGCAAGCCCGGCAACGCAGCCCCCATGACATCCAGTTGGCCTGGAATGGTCAACTGCATCTGATAGAAACGCATGCCGCCCATCCACGGAAAGTGCGGATTGGCCAGCAGCAGACCACGGCCCGAAGCTGCACGCTCGGCGCCAATCGCCACGGCGTTACTGCCACGGGCCTGGGCGAAATGCTCCTGGCGCGCCAGGGCTTGCCCATAGTCGACGGCAGGCCGCTGCGCCGCCAACGTCGGCGGCGTCGCCGCGACCACGGCCTCGGCGAACTGCCCCACGCCCCCCTCGCTCAACAGACGTCGGGTGAGCTTGACCAAGTCCTGGCTGCTGATCGGGCGCACCCAGTCGCCGTTGCCGCACTCAGCAGGCAAGCCCTGGGCACGACGCTCGCCCAGGGCTCGGTTGTAACCTGCTGCGTAGCCGCCCAACAGGTCGCGCACAGCGCTTGGCTGCGCCTGGAGGAATTCTTCGACCGCTGCCGGGCGGTTGAGCCAGGTGAAGAACAGGTCGCTGGGCAGGTTGTCGCGCTGGTCGGTGGTCTTGCTGTCGGCGCCAAAATACCGGGAACGCTCGCCATTGACCGTCAGCACCTCGTCGGCCAGCAGGCACAGGTTGTCCTGGGCGTAGGCATAGCCGATGCCGTAGCCCAGGCTGCGTTCGTCCTTGGCCAAGATGTGCGGGGTGCCGAAACGGGTGCGGCGGATCTCTGCCGAAGCATCGCCGACCGTTTCCTGGGCTTGGCTGGCAAGACTCGAAGCTGCCAGCGCAGCGACAAGGCACACGCGCAAAACAGCAGATGAAGAAAGGTTCACAGGCACTCCTCGTGCGCATCGGGGATCATCCCGATCAGACGAATAGCTTGATGAAAATTTTACGCCTTTGCCGGGTTGGCAACGTCTTGAACAAGGCGTGCCGGTTTTTTTTCACCAAGGCCTGCAGTTTTACCGTTCCCATTCGTCTTAAGTAGTGAGGCCCCCCTGTTTTTGGGACAGTCCACGAAAAGGAGCATTCACAATGTACAACCCGCACCCTTCGCTGCAGACGCCGCCAAACCCAGCAGCCATGCCCTGTGCGCAGAACGAGCGCGTGGGCAATGAGCAGATTCGCGAGCTGCTGCGCACGTTCGGCCTGCGCACCAGTCTTATTCGCCTGAAAGTGATCGATGCCCTGCACAAGGCTGACCGCGATGGTCGCAGCATCGGCGTGCGTGGCGTGCATGCCCAGCTTGAACAGCTGGACATCCCGCTGTCGTTCCTGAGCGTGCGCGAGGTGCTCAAACGGCTGTGCGCCGAAGGCGTGATCAGCCTGGGCAACGACAAGTGCTACAGCCTCAACCCGCAGGCCAAGGCCGTCCTCGAACAACCCGCCGCGCGCTGAGTGCGCGGCCGGCCGCTGTCAGCCGGCCCTCACCCGTCAGGGCTTGACCTTACGCCGCAGGATCCCGTTGATCACCACCACGACCACCGCGATGGCAATGGCGAAGTACTGGAATGTCTGCTCGCTGATAGTGCCCTGCTTCTGCAGGTAACTCAGCCCGAGCATCATGCCCAGGACCACCACAATGATCAGGATCGAATATTTCAGGCGCTGCACGTGTGTCATCGAAGGTTCCTTGCAACATCAGGGACATGTGGCTCCTTGGGAGCCGGCGCCATGATACCGCGCAGCCAGCCGAGACGCTGACTTTCCTGCCCGAATACCCCGGTAGGTTGGCCAGCATGGCGTACGGTCAGACGACTGTCATAGGGTATGCACCCACTTCGCCATCATGGAACGCCTTCTCTGGATGTTTAGCGGCTTGCACGCATTGAGCTGGTGTTTTTCCTACAACGCGTGAAAACAATCCCTGCGAACGCCGAGCGTTTGTGGCTACAACTCCCGGCCCGATTCGCGCCTAGCGACGCTTTCTGATGCTGTTCGAAAATCCAATCAAGCCACCGGGTCCTCCCGGCGACGTTCAGACACACCCCTGCGGTGCGTCCCCCACACAGCAGAAGGAAGCCTTGCATGGAAACGCCCGATCTCAACAATATCGATGTCAGCCAGTTGCCCCACTCTCTGCAATCGCTGATCGAATGTATCGGCCTGGAAAACGCCTACCACCTGACGTGCGCATTCGGCGGTCGTCCCAAGTACATTCCCAAGCATCGCGAGCGCACCAAACTGGCCGACGTCCTGCCGGCCGAGGCACTCGATGCGCTGATCAAGCGCTATGCCGGCATGGCCCTGGAAATTCCCAAGGCCGACCATTTCCAGCGTCAGCTACGCAACCTGCAGATTCAGAAAGAAAGCGCCAACGGCCTGTCACGTAGCCTGCTGGCTGACAAGTACGGCCTGAGCTTGCGCCAGATCGGCAACATCCGCCGCCTGGAATGCCCTGCCCGTTGAACCGCGCCTGTAAAGGTGCGAGAGCACCAAGCCCCCAACGCACAACTCGTCGCCGGCCATGTTGGCCGGCGCGAAAGGGTCCCAGGCGATCAGAAGTCGCGCTTGTAGAAGATGTCCAGCGAGCTGGCCAGCCCACTGGCAGCCTCCAGATAGACCTTGCGGCTGAGCTTATAGCGCAAGGCGATGGTATTGGCCGGCTCGAACACCCCTACCCCATAACGCAGGCTCAGGCGCTCGGTCAGGTTGCCGCTGGCCACCACGCTGGTGCGGTTGCCCGATCCTTGGGTATCGAGCTGGAAGTCGTCGATACCCAAGTTCGATGCCAGACTGCCGGTAACCCCGGCGCTGCCAGCCAAGCCCAGACCCAACGCGGCTTCGGCCAACATGTTGCTGTCCTCGCCGGAAGTGCCCAACGGCCGTCCCATCACCAGGTACGACAGCGCCTGTTCCTGGCTCATCGCAGGCTCCGAGAACACCGTGGTGGTCGGTTGCTCGGCGCTACCGCTCAGGCGGATGCCGGCAACGACCTCATCGACCTGACGAATCGCCTCGATATCCAGGTAAGGCTGGTCGATGGGTCCTGCGAACAGCAGGCGTGCGCGGCGTATGGTCAGGCGCTGGCCGTAGGCACGGTAACGGCCATCGGCCAGGCTCAGCTCGCCACGGGTATCGAGGTTATCGCCAATATGCACTTGTCCGCGCAGGTTGGCGGTCAGGCCAAAGCCGCTGAACGACAGTTTCTCGCGCCCCACGTCGACGTCGATGTCCATGGAGATGGCCATCGGTGGCGCGCCTTGCTCGGTCTGGTGCCCAACGATCACCGTGTCATCGGAGACCTTGACCGTTGAAGGCGGTAGTTCGCGTACCTCGATCTTGCCCTTGGGCACCAGCACCTTGCCCGTCACTGCCAACTGCTCGCCGAGCAGTCGTATGCTCAGGTCCGGCGCCACTTCCAGGGCAGCGTAGGGTTCGACCATCACAGGCAACTGCGTGCCTTGCAGGCGCAGGTCCATGCCCAATGCCTGGCCCCACGTCACCTGGCCCGACAACTGCCCACGCCCCGCCTCACCGCTGCGCCAGTCGCCCTTGAGCTGCATCTGCTCGCCAGCGATCTGAGCCTGCACCGCCAATCCCTGCACGCTCAACGGCAGCTCGGCCCCGCTGACCTCCCCACCACTGAGGGCGATATTGCCGACCACTTCGGGCGCCATCAAGCTTCCCGCCAGCCGCCCACTGCCATTGAGGTGGCCGGCCAGGCGCTCGACCATGGGCAGGAAGGGCCGAGCGATCGACAGGTCCAGACCGCTCAGGCGGAAGTCACCTGAGAGCGGCTTGTTACGCCCGAGCGGGTCAAGCCGGGTATTCAACGCCAGCTCCCCCAACCGCTCGCCGCGAAAATCCAGGCGGGTATCGATCCGGCGTGGCGCGAGCGTACTGTCCAGACGCAGCACCTGGTAAGGGAAGTCGATCCAGCGCCCGCTATCGCGCACACGCAAGGTGCCGCTGCTGGCATCGATGTGAAGGCTGCCTTTGGGTCCACTGGCCGGGATGTCGAGGTTGATGTCGGCATTGAGCATGCCCTGCCAGGCGAAATCCTTGGGCAGCCATTGCGCCAGGCTGTCGAGAGGGAATTGCTTGAGGTGGTAGCGCAGACGCGGCTCCGGCGCCAGGCGTTGGTCCTCGCCACACAAGCTGGCTTGCCCGGAGCGCCAGCAGTGGGCGCCGAAGTCCAGCTGGCCGCTGGCTAGGCGCTGCACGCGCGCCGGCGCCTGGAGCTGCCAGTCCTGGCCGCCGGCCTGGATACGTCCGCTGGCCAGCCGACCACGCCAGTCGCCCTTGGCCAGGGTGCCGTCCAGGGCCAGATCGAGCTTGAGCTGCGGACCGTCCAGCGCCAGCGTCACGGCTTGTTGGCGAATATCGCCCGTGCCTTGCACGGTCAGTGCCCCCAACGCCGTGTCGCCTGCGCCGATACCCACCGCCTTGAGCGACACCTGGGCCCGTTGGGCGCTGTCCAGGCGGGCGTCCAAGTTCAGGCGCTGGATGCGGTTGTCCTGCTGCGCCAACTGCTGGCCCTGCAGCACCAAACTGCCTTGCGGGGCCGCCAAGGTTCCGGCCAGGTCCAAACGGCCTTTGGCCTGCCCCTGCAAGCGCGGCCACAGCTGGCCCAGCCTTGGCAGGTCGAGGTCGATGCGCCCGGCCAGGCGCTGTTGCAGGCTGGCGCTGCCGTTGATGCGGTTGTCACCCAGTTGTACCGCCAGGCTGCCCAGGGTCCATTGCTCACCGGCGCCGTCGGCATCCACCTTGAGCATGGCCGGCTGGCCGCGCAGGCGCCCTTTGAGGTCAAGCTGGGCCTTGAGTTGCAAATGCTCGCCCTTGAGTTGTCCCTGGCTGCGTAGCGGGCCGGCCAGGGTGCCGGGCAACTCGGCCAGCCAGTACGCGGGGTCAAGGGCTGAAAGTTGCAGGTCGACATCCCAGGCCAGGGTATCGGCAAAGCGCAGCTCGACACTGCCTGCGGCCTTGCCCTGCCCTGCCGTCAGCACCAGTTGCGGCAGGCGCACTTGGGTGAGGTCGCCGTCGAACGGGCTGACCAGCTTGAAGGCGCCGGCCGGCCCATCGAGATCGCCGTCGAGGCGACCGCTGTAGGTGCCGTCCTGATACTTCACCTGGGCATCGAGGCGCTTGAGGCTGACTTGCGGCGGTGTTTCCAGTGGGTACAGGCGCTGCCAAGGGAAATCCAGCCAGTCGACGTTCGCCTCGGCGCTCAGGCCCTGCTGCCAGTCGGCACTGGCTTGCAGCTTCAGGCGCTGGGTGTCACTGGCATCGAGGTTCAAGGCATCGAGCCGCGCGCCGTTGGCGTCGACCTTGCCCGCAAGGACAAGAGCCAACGGGCCTTGCTCGGCAGGCAACGTGGCATCGCCGGACACCCGATAGCCCGCTTGCAGGTCGCCTTGGGCGTCCAATCGCAGTTGGTTCAATTGCAGGGTATCCGGCAGGCTGGCGACCGGTTTGAACGACTCGCTGCGCAGACTCAGCTTGGCCGGCAAGCCTTCGGCCAATGCCTGAACCTCACCCGTCAGACGCGCCTGGAGATATCCGCTGCTGATGCCCTCGAGCGCCAGGGTTTTCTGCAACTGGCCCTTGAGGTCAAGGGCCAGTTGCCAATCCTGGCCGTCAACCGCGGGCAATTGCAGCGAACCTTGCAGTTGCAGCGGCCAATCCCCCTGCGGCTGCACATCGCCCTGCAGGCTCAATTGCAGGGTATCGCGGCGCAGTTGCAGGGTGTCGATGTGCAGCCCGCTCGCCGTCCAGTGGGCCGCCAGTTGCAGCTCGCCCAGCAGATCGCTGCCGTCCAGGCGCAACTGGCCGATCCTGGCCTCGCCCAGCTCGATGGACAGCGGCAGGTTCAACGCAGGCAGGCTCAGCGGCGTATCGTCAGACGCAGGCTCGCCGGGAGCGAACGCCATGTCGATGCGGGTCGCCTGCAAGCGTTCGATGCATAGCGCCCCACGCAGCAAGCAGCCAGGCGACCAACTCAGCTGTGGCGCCAGCAGCTCAACCTGGTCGGTGGCGTTGCTCCAACGTAGCTGGCTGGCTTGCCAACTGCCGCCCAAACGCCCTGAAAAGTCGCTGACCTCCAGACCTGGCACCAACCCCAGCGCCCAGCGGCTGCCCGCCTGGGTACCCAGCACCGAAGCCAACGCCAGGGCGGCCAGTACCAGCAACACGCCCAGGCCAAGCAGGATGAATCTGAACACACGTATCACAGCTCAGGCCCCATGGAGAAGTGCAAGCGAAAACCACCGTCGTCATCCAGCGCCCGGGCCAGGTCCAGGCGCAGCGGCCCCACCGGCGAGACCCAGCGCACGCCAATACCGACACCGGTCTTGAGGCTGGGCAACTCCAGCGAATTGAACGCGTTGCCTTGGTCGATGAAGGTCGCCACGCGCCACTTTTCGGCGATCGAATACTGGTACTCGGCACTGCCGGCGACCAGATAACGGCCACCGATGCGGTCACCCTGGTTGTTTTCCGGCGACAGCGACTGGTAGTCGTAGCCGCGCACGCTCTGGTCACCACCGGCAAAGAAGCGCAGCGATGGCGGAATGTTCTGCTGGTAGCCATTGGTGGCACTGCCGCCGAACTGCACGCGACCGAGGAAACGGTGGTTCTGACCAAGGGTGGTCAGGCCCTTGAGCAATACGTTGCCATGCACCAGGTTGGTGTCCGAACCCAAGCCTTGCTTAGCCACCTGTACATCGAATTGCAAACGGTAGCCTTGATGTGGATCGATGCGGTTGTCGCTGCGCAAGTACGAGTAGCTCAGCCCTGGCATCAGCAAGTTGCTCAGGCCCGAATCGTCCCCCAGACGGTACTCTTCGCGTTGGTACTTGAGCGAAACCACCCGCTGCCAGCCACTGGGCAGTTTGCTGTGCCACTCGGGGCCGACTGTCAGCAGCTTGCTCAGGGTGTCGGTGCCAGAAATTTCCTCGTTCTGGTAGCCACCGGCAAAACGCAGCTTGTCGGTCAGCGGTGGATCCAACGGAACGTCGTACCACAGCCCGACGTTCTGGCGTGGCGCCGACAGTTCTGCTTCCCAGCCGTAGCTGTGGCCTTGGGGGTTGACCCAATGGCGCGTCCAGTTGGCTTTGGCGCGGGGCCCGACGTCGGTCGAATAGCCCAGACCCAGGCCCATCGTGCGGGGTTTGCGGGTATCGAGGTGAACCTCTACCGGTATCTGCTCGGCCACCGCAGCGGTGGGCGCTGCGTCAACCCGAACGCCTTCGAAGTAACCGCTCGACTGCAAGTCGTTGTTCAGCTCAGCGATCAGTTCCGAGTCGTAGGGGGTGCCAGGCTTGAACGGCACCATGCGCTGCAACAGGTCGTTGTCCAGAGGCGTGTCGCCACCGAAGGTCACAGCACCCAGGCGGTAGCGTGGCCCGCTCTGGTAGATCAGTTCGATATCGGCAACACCCGCCTGGGGATCGACCGCCAGGCGCTGACGCTCGAAGCGACCGCTGAAGAATCCATAGCGCGAGGCTTGGTTCTGGATCAGCCGCTTGGCGTCCTCGTAGTGGCCATGATTGAGTGGCTCGCCCGGGCGCAGAGCCTTGCTGTTGGGGATGCGGAACGCCTTGAGTTCGCTGGCCGGCCCGTTGATACGCACGGTAACGTTGCGCAAGCGCACCGGCTCTCCAGGCTCGACCCGAATCAGCAACTGCGCAGGCTTGCCCGCCTCGGCAGGCGGTTTGACTTCGGTGTCGATGTGCGCCTGGTAATAGCCCAGGGCCTGAGCCGCCTTTCGCGCCTGCTCTTCGGCGCCACGGCTGAAGCGCAACAAGGCCTCTTCGTCGCGCTCACCCAGGCTGCCGATGTAGTTTTCGATATTGCCCTTGAGCGCCTTGTTGGCCGGTTTGACCCGCACCAGCAGTTCACTCTGGGCCCATGCCATGGAACTGGCGGCCAGCAGCAGCAGGCCCCAGCCTAGTCTTCCTGAATACGTCATGCCGGGCATGCTACCAGAGCGAAGCGGCCTGCGGAGCCGCAGGTAATTTCAGTCACACTATTGTTACCTTGCCCGACGAAGGGTTCGGATGAAAGAACACCCGCTCCCTGATAGGCCCTACAGCAATCTCGCCGATTTCCTGATAGCCCTGGCGCTGATAGAAATCCAGGTAATGGGCGTTGCCGGTATCCAGCACCACGCCCTGGGTGCCTTTATCGTCGGCACACCAATCGTGCACCGCCTGCAACAGCTGTTCGCCATAATGCTGGCCCTGAAATTGCGGATGCACCCCCAACAGAGGCAACACGTGCACCTGCGCGCTCGGCAACACGCCAGCCAGCGCGGCCTGATAGTCGAGGTAGCGGCGCGTACAACGCAGGCCAGTGCCCAGGATCATGCGCAAGCGCCAGGCCCAGCTGTCGGCCACCCCCAGCCTGCGCAGCGGCGGCACGATCAACGCCAGGCCCACCAGGCGGTCCTCCACCAGCAAGCCGATGGCCGGCAGTTGCAGGTAGAAGTGCTGGCGCAGCCATTCGCGGATCACCACGCGCAGACGCCGCTCGTAGCCAGGGCGCTGGCTGTCCAACAACCAGCCATAGGTCGGTTCGTGGCGGTAGGCGTGGTAGAGCAACGAGCGTGCTTCGCGGGCGTAGCCTTCGTCGAGCAGGCAAATGCGGGCCGGTGCGGCCGAGGCGTCGGGCATTGCGGGTGTTCCTCCTGGAATGGGCGTACACAGCCTTGGAGGCGCAGGTACGCGCTTGGTTCACCTTTCCAGAGCACCCTAGCAGCGCCGACCTGCCCCTGCCATGCTGGCCGCGAAGGCCGATGTCGGCTAGCATCGGAGGCTTTTACCAGGATTGTCTTTCCATGAAAGTCGTCTCGTTCAACATCAATGGCCTGCGCGCCCGTCCGCACCAACTGGCCGCGCTGATCGACAAGCACCAGCCAGACGTTATCGGCCTGCAGGAAACCAAGGTCAGCGACGAGCAGTTCCCGCTCGCCGAGGTCGAGGCGCTCGGCTATCACGTCCACTACCATGGCCAGAAAGGCCACTACGGCGTCGCGCTGCTCTCGCGCCAGGCACCGCTGGCGCTGTTCAAGGGCTTCGCCAGCGATGAAGAAGACGCCCAGCGCCGTTTCATCTGGGGCACCTTCGCCGACGCCAATGGCAAGCCGGTCACCGTGATGAATGGCTACTTCCCACAGGGCGAAAGCCGCGACCACCCCACCAAGTTCCCGGCCAAACAGCGCTTCTACAGCGACTTGCAAGCCCTGCTCGAAGGCCAGTTCAGCAACGACCAGGCCCTGCTGGTGATGGGCGACATGAACATCTCGCCCCAGGACTGCGATATCGGCATCGGCCCGGACAACGCCAAGCGCTGGCTCAAGACCGGCAAGTGCAGCTTCCTGCCGGAGGAGCGTGAGTGGATGGAGCGACTCAAGGGCTGGGGCCTGGTAGACAGCTTCCGCCACCTGCACCCCGACGTGGCCGACCGTTTCAGCTGGTTCGACTATCGCAGTCGCGGCTTCGAGGACGAGCCTAAGCGCGGACTGCGTATCGACCTGATCATGGCCTCGCAAGGGCTCCTGCCACGGCTCAAGGCCGCAGGCGTGGACTACGAATTGCGCGGCATGGAAAAACCGTCGGACCACGCGCCGATCTGGCTCGAACTGAGCTGATGCCGACGCCGGGCACCGACCCTGTGCCCGACGCGTGATTCTTTTGCATCCGCGTACGCTGCTGCGGAACTCCGGGCCTACACTGTATCTCCAACCCTCATGCAGTAGTTCCCTTGGGCTTCACCACCGGAGGTCACACCATGCGCCACTTACTGCTTGTTCCCTCATTGCTGCTCCTGCTCCCAGCAGGTGCCGCATTGGCCCGCGTCGATGCTGGCGACGTCGCCACCTCGGCAGGGGTTTCCGCTTCGCTGTATTCGACATTCAAGGACGACAAACGGATCATTCCGGCCCGTGACGAACTGAGCGCCTTCGTCGCCAGCGGCGGCGCCATTCGCGGTGCGTACCTTGAGTCGGCGCTGGAGCAAGCGCGCCAGGCCAACCCTGGCATGCAGGTCAGCGATGAGGAATTAGCCAGGGCGTTGCTGTCGCAGGACGACCTGAAGCTCGATCACTGAGTCACGCCCGGCAAGGCGGCATCGACGGTGCTGCCTTGTCCGTTGACCCGGTGATGGGGTACACAGGATCGGCTATTGGCGCCCCTCGCGCTTGGCGTTTTTCTTGACGATGGTTTTCATCCGCGTTGCCGCGCGCTGCACGGTGGCCATCTTTTCAGGGCGTTTCATACCCCGCCATTTGCGAATCTCCTCGCGGGTTCGGCCACAGCTCACGCACAGCTCGCTGTTGAGCTGGCACAGCGATACGCAGGGGTTTTCGATATCTTTGGCCATGGCGCAGCTCCAAGGGCGGGCGCGCAATCATACGTCATGGCAGAACGTTGATCGAGCGCCGTCCAGACCGGCGCCAAGCCTCGGCAGGCAAGTCCATCTGCACCTGCAAGCCCGCGCGCTTGGCCGCCACCGCGCAGAGGCTTCCCCCTTGCAGGTGAATCGCGCGTAGGGTAATCGCCACCCTCAGAACGTCACACGCCATTGGCGGGAAATTTCCTACGGCCGATCGTGTTACCGCTATACTCGCCGCCCATTTTCAGCAAGGAAGCGACCCATGCGCAGGCTCTACTGCGGTGTACTGCTGTGCACGGCCGGCGCTGTGCCGGCACTGGCCGAACCCCGCTCGTTCGCGGTCAACGACCCCAGCGGCCAGTACCTGGTCGAGGTGCTGTTCGCCGATGCACCTGCCGTGGAAAACCAGCTGGCCCCGGTACACATCACCCTGCGCGACCGTCGCACCTTGCAGGTCATCCAGCAACTGTACAGCGATGCGGGCAACGCACCGCGCGCCGGTGCGCAGGCCGATAACGGCTGGCTGCTGGGCCCCAGCGGCCTACTGTACTTCAATGATTTCAACTTCGACGGCCACCTGGACCTGGCCATCCGCAACGGCAACCTGGCCAATGAACGCTACGCCTACGATGTCTACCTACAGACTGCGCAACCGCCGCGCTGGACCTTGAGCCAACCGCTGACGGACCTGGCACGCCAACCCGACGGCCAGATGTTCGACACCAGCCAGAAGGACCGCACGCTGATCCAGCAGACCGACCGTGGCTGCTGCTGGACCCGCACCACGCGCTGGCGCTTGCAGGGTGATGTGCCGATACGCCTGAGCAGCTTCACCCAGGAACAGATACCTGCCAGCCTCGACGACAGCACCAGCATGCCCAGCGGTTACATGCTCCGCAGCCGCGGCGAGTGGCAGGCCGGCCGGTGGGTCGAAACGCCCAGAGTCGAAGGCCCGGTCATCGAGCACCCGCAATCGTTCAGCGGCACCCTAGCCGGCAAGCTGCCGGTCGAGCTGTGGTACCAGGAGCAAGGCGCGGTGCTCATCGGCGAGGTGCGCTACACCCGCAGCGGCAATGGCAAGCCGATCACTTTGGTGGGCAACCGCAGCCAATACAACGACACGCCGTACGTCTACCTGCATGAGTTCACCGACGATGGCCGACGCACCGGGATCTGGCGGATCACCCTCGGGCAAGCCGATCCACTGCGCTTCACTGGCGAATGGGTCAAGCCGGACCGAACCGACAACACCGAACTGACCATCGACCTGGCACCCAGCGACGCCGAGCCCCCCTGGAAAAGCTCAACGACCTGCCTGCCGCGCAGCGCAGCGGCCGTTACCAGATGCTCGATGACTTCCTGGGCCGTGACGGCGTGCTCGACCTGACCATCCTACCCGAGCGCGACCAGCAAGGGCGCGAGGTGGCGGAGTTCACGATCAGCCTGACCAACAGCAAGACCGGCGAACCGATCATCACCGAGCAGCACCGCGTCCCCATGCTGACCGAAAACCTGATCATCGTGCAGGATCCGCTCTATCCCAAGCTTACCGGCCCGTATCACATCCAGTTGGTCAAGGGCTTCGCCGTGCTCAACTACAACGCCGAAGCCGACTCGCCGCTGATGATGAGCGGGTATTACCGCAAGCAACCTTGAGCGGGGGCCTGCTCGGTCTTGACGCTGGACGTGCCCTGCACATGCAGCACCCTGGTCCATGCTCAACCGCGACGGATAACCCAGACCCCGCCGGGCGGGCGCCTGGGTTATGCTCGCCGAGCACCCAGGAGCCCACTCATGCAGCTTACCTTCAGCCACGTCGATGTACTGGTCAGCCAGCTCGAACACGCCTGCGACTACTATCGGCAGATACTCGGTGCCGAGATTTCCTCCACGCAGGTCTGGGAGCGAGGCGGCCTGCACGTGCGCTACGCCGTCGCCCGCATCGGCAAGGAGCGCTTCATGCTGGTGCAGCCGCTGGCCGGCAACCTGAAAGTGCTGCTCGATCAACATGGCGAGGGGATGATCTACCGCCATTGTTACAGCACCCCAGACATCGAACAGGCCTATGACGAGCTAATAGCCAATGGCGTGCAACCGCAGGACGAGAACGGCCAACCCCTGCCCCGTGAAGCCCTGACGTCTCCAGCCGGAGCGCGGATCATCTGGCTGCCCAAACGCTTCGGGCACTTTTCCATCGAGATCATCGAGGCGGCCGGTCTGGAGGTGTTCATGGACGCAGCGTTTGCGTAACGGCTGCCAATTGATCGGCTACCCCAGCACACAATGCACCGCCCTCATCGCGCGAGCAGCCACCTACGGATGCGCCCACACTTGCGCAATCTCCTTGCGTATAACCTCGCTATACCAAGGGTTTTTACCTGATTCGCACGCCATAGAACCTCGAAAATTGCGAGTAATGGAACGTAATCGCAAAATAACATCAAATCTTATTGATAAGTATTCTCATTCTGTTTAATAATTCTTAACTCAGTTGGTCAGTGGCCAGCCGTGAGAATGCAACACTCCTTCGACGCTATTTAAAGGATCAACGCCATGCGCGTATTGGTGGTGGAAGACGACCCCTCGGTCAGTCACTGGTTAGGCAGCAAGCTGCACGCCTGTGGCCACAACTGCAGGATGACCGACAACGGCGAAGGTGCCCTGGACATGATCCAGCGCGAAGCCTTCGACGTGGTGATCCTCGACCGAGTGCTGCCGAAAATGGATGGCATCGAAGTGCTCAACCAACTCACCGGCAAGCCCCGCCCACCGATCCTGGTGCTATCGGCGAACGATCAAACCGCAGACCGTGTCGAGGGCCTGCGTGCCGGTGCCGATGACTACCTGGGCAAACCGTTCGACTTCACCGAACTGCTGCTGCGCCTGGAGCTGCTCGCGCGCCGCCACCAACAGCACTCGCACGACGAACTGCTACTGATCGACGACCTGCAGGTCGACCTGGGGCGGCGCACCGTCAGACGCGACGGTCAGCGTATCGACCTTACCGACAAGGAGTTCAAGTTACTCCAGGTCCTGGCCGAGCACCGTGGCCAGACCGTCACCCGCAGCATGCTGCTCGAACGGGTATGGGGTTACCACTTCGATCCACAGACCAACCTGATCGACGTGCACCTGTCCAAGCTGCGCACCAAGATCGACAAAGGCTTCGCCCGCCAGATGATCCGCACCATCCGCGCCATCGGCTATGTCCTTGGTTAACGCCTATAGCCTGCGCCAGCTGCTGGGCACCAGCAATTTCCGTCAGGCTTCCACCATTGCCTTCGTCTGCCTGCTCATCTCGCTGATCTCGATCATCTGCAGCAACCACCTGCTGGAAGTGGTGACCCGCAGCCATGTGCGCGAGATGATTCTCAACGACGTGCGCGCCCAACAGCTGCATGGCAGCCTGCGCAGCACCACGCAGGTCGTAACGGCACTGCAACAACGCGAACCTACCGAGGCGCGCAAGGAGCATTTGCCCACCGTGGTCGACGCCCAGGGCAGGCTGCGCTATGGCAATGCCTGGCTGGTGCCGCAGTTCGACTGCACCAGCGGCTGCCTGGGCAATTGGCGCCACGCCGTGGTGCCGGCGGCCAACGGCCCGGCAGAGATCCTTGGCCTGCTGGTGCCACTGGCCGACGGCGGCAGTTATTTCAGCGCCTATAACCTGCGCCCGATGCTCGAACGCACGCGGATCATCCCGCTGATGACCGGCGCCACCATGCTGCTGGTGCTGTTGCTGATCCTGCTCACCAGCTTGCCGTTCAGCCGTCGCAATCTCGAACGCATCAACCACATTCGCGACACCCTCGCCCGCTACGCCAGTGGAGATCACGGCTCGCGGGTGGCCTGTCACAACGACGGCGACGAGTTCGACCAGCTCGGCAGCGAGGTGAACCACAGCCTGCAACGCATTGATCGGCTGATGGAGGAAGTGAAGAACATCACCAGTCATATTGCCCACGAGTTGCGCACGCCGCTGACCCGCCTGCAAGCTCGCTTGCTGGACGTGGCCGAGCAGTTACAAGACGAGCCGGCGCGCGCCGAACTGATGCAGGCAGTGTCCGACAGCGAGCGGATCCAGAGCCTGTTTCGCGCGGTCATGCGCATCGGCGAAGTGGAAACCGGGCGCTGCGCACACCAGTTCGAGAGCCATGCCGCGCAAGCGCTGTTGCAGGATATCGCCGAGTACTACCAGCCGCTGGCCGAGGAGCGCGACTGCCTGCTGGTGGTGCAGTGCAGTGCTCAATGCCGGGTGTACGGCGACCGCGCGCTGCTGTTCCAGGCCCTGGCCAACCTGGTGGACAACGCACTCAAATACGCACCGCGCGGCTCGCCGGTGACCCTGCGTGGCGAGCAAGTGCGCAACCGCTCGCGCCTGAGCGTGGCCGACCGTGGCCGTGGCATCCCCAATGCCCTGAACGACCGCGCCATGGCGCGCTTTCAGCGCCTGGACACCAGCGGCGATATACCGGGCAACGGCTTGGGCCTTACCCTCACCCGCGCCATCTGCGACCTGCATGGCGGGCAATTGCTGTTGGTCGACAACCAGCCGGGGCTGTGCGCAACGCTGGAGATCAAAGCGCCGGCCGATTGAAGCGGCGTCTCGATCCACGGCCATGCCAGGGGCGACTGCACCGCCTGCATCGCGGTTGAACAGAGCGCCGTCCCTGCGCGCATACCATCGCCCACGTCCGCTTCCTTAAGCATTCTTAATACACCCACGCTTGTCCGGCACATGAGAATAAATCTTAATACCAACCAATTCTCATCCACTGCTTTTCAATGGAGCCTGCCATGCTCAAGCGATTCAAACACTTCCTCGCCGATGAAAGCGGCGTCACCGCGATCGAGTACGGCATCCTCGCCGCCGCCATGGCTGCGGCCATTGGCGTGATCTTCGGCTCCGACGGGGTGTTCGTCACCGCGCTGAAGGAACGCTTCTCCTCCATCGCCGACCAGATCACCAACACCAACGCCCCCGGCCAGTAACCCAGAGCCCGGAGCGCAGCATGGACAACTCCCTCGCCGTACTCGTGCTGCTGCCGGCGCTGCTGTTCGTGGTCGGTTCCGACCTGCTCTACCGGCGCATCCATAACCTGCTGGTGCTGGTCCTGCTGGCGCTGTGGTGCGTACAACCGGTTGCAGGCCTGCTGGGCGTAGGCCCTTGGCGTCAGCTCGACACCCTCGCGGTGTTCGCCGCCATGGGTGGGTGCCTGCTGGGCGCTGCGCTGGTGCTGCTGGTCGGTTGCGGCCTGTTCTTCCTGGGCCGGGTCGGCGCAGGCGATGTGAAGCTGATGGCGGTCATCTGCCTGTGGGTAGGGCCACATGACCAGTTGGCGTTCCTGATCGTCACCGCGCTGGCCGGCGGCCTGCTGGCCCTGGGTCTACCGCTGCTGGGCCGAGTCGAGCAGGTGCTGGGACATGCCGTGCAGCGTCTGGCGCAACGCTTTCCGCGACTGGGCATCCACACCCCGGTGGTGATCACCGAACAGTGCCCGCAGGGCATTCCCTACGGATTGGCCATCGTCACCGGTGCCTTCTACATCCTGTTCATTCCCATCCATTCCTGAGCACGTGACTTCACCATGAAAACCCCTTCAGTCCTTCTGCTGGCCGGCACCTTGCTGGTCGCTGGCAGCGCCGCGCTGCTGGTCCGGGTCATGCTCAAGCCGGCACCGGCGCCCGCCCCGGCAGTGGTAGTAGCGCCCCCACCGGCGCCACCGGCGCTGCCATCGGTGCTGGTAGCCGCGCGCGACCTGCACCCCGGCGAGTTCCTCGACCCCTCAGCGGTACGCTGGCAACAACTGGAAGGCGAGCACTCGGCGCTGCTGTACTTCCTCGACAACCGCGACAACCTCGCCGTGGCCGTCGGCGGCACCGTGCGCCGCCCGCTGCGCCAAGGCCAGCCGCTGACCAGCACGCTGCTGATCAAACCTGGCGAATCGGGCTTCATTGCCGCCGTGCTGCAACCAGGCCTGCGAGCCATCTCGGTGCCAACCAGTGCGGTGGCCAGCAACTCGGGGATGATCGCTACCGGTGATCGCGTCGACGTGGTGCTGAGCCTTGAGCGCAAACAGGAAAAATCCACCGGCGATGCCGCCTCCGGCATGCCACGCCTGGCCTCGCAAACGCTGCTGCGCAACGTGCGCGTGCTGGCCTTGAACAACGTCACCCGTGGCGCCCTGACCGTGCGCGAAACGCAGCCTGAGGAAAAGGACAAGAAGCGCTACACCGCCTTCGAGACCGTAACCCTGGAAGTGACCCCGGCCCAGGCCGAGCGCCTGGCCCTGGCCAAGGAAATCGGCACGTTGCAGTTGGTACTGCGCGGCGCCCGCGAGCCGCGTCAGCCCGGAGTTACCGAGGCTTACGGCGTTACCACCCTTGGCCAGGCCACCGGCATCTACACATCCCTGCGTGAACGCGAAGGCAAGCTGCAGTTGTTCCGCGGCGACGCCTTCGAGGAAAAGCGTCTGCCCCGCTGAGCGCTAACAACCACGCCTGCCACCTGACACAGCAGCTCTTCTGGAAGTCCCACGATGAAGTTCGCCCACGCAACACTCGCTTCTTCCCTGGCCCTGGCCCTCGGCTGCGCCCTGGTTCCCCCTGCCGTGCTGGCCGAAGACAGCCAAGCCAGCACCCAGGAAAACCCAGCCGATAACTTCGAGAACTGGGGCGACCCGTCGATCTACGCCAACCTGCCGGCGACCGACGCCGATCCAGAGCCGCAAGCTGCGCCGCGCAAACCTGCGCGTGTGCTGCCACGCAAGCTGACCCAGGTGCAAGCCAACGAGACCGTCGAGCTGACCGTACGCCAGGGCCGCCTGCTGCAACTGCCGGCCTATGCCGCCAACGTGCTGGTGGCCGACCCGACCATAGCCAGCTTCCAGATCCCCTCGCCGGGCAACGTGTTCGTCTACGCCAAGGGCGCCGGCAGCACCACCTTGTACGCGCTCGATGGCAACGATCAGGTGATCAGTGCCATTACCCTGAACAGCCACTATGACCTGGCGGCCCTGAGCAAGCAGATCGCCGAAGAAGTGCCCGGCTCCCAGGTGGAGTTTGGCCCGTCTTCGGGCAATGGCCTGATCGTGCGCGGGCATGTTCGCACCCCGCAACAGGCCAAGCAGGTGATCGACGCCGTGCAGGCTTACGTGGGCGCCGAAACCGATGGTGCAGGTGGCGGTGGCGGCGGTGGTGGTGGTGCTGGCGGTGGTGCCGGTGGCGACAGCCCGCGCATCGTCAACCAACTCAAGGTCGAGCTGTCTGCCCAGGTCAACATCAGCGTGCGTATCGTCGAAGTATCGCGCTCGATGACCACCTCCCTGGGCCTGAACTGGGACGTTGCACTCAAGGACGGCAACTACTTCTTCCGCAGTGGCGCGAGCCTGTTCGACGCCACCACGGGTGCGTTCACCGGTGGCACGGTCACCAACGCAGTGGCCGGCGGCGTGCGCACCCGTGGTTCGCTGACTGTCGGCGGGCTGCTCACCGCACTGTCCGAGGACGGCCTGGCCACCGTGCTGGCCGAACCCAACCTCACCGCCATGTCCGGTGAGACCGCAGGCTTCGCCGCCGGGGGCGAAGTGCCGATCGTGATCATGAACAACAACCAAGTGACCATCGACTACAAGCAGTACGGCGTGATCATGCGCATGACGCCGACACTGCTCTCGCCCAACCGTATCAGCCTGCACGTGGCCCCCGAAGTCAGCGACCTATCCGACGACGGCGCGGTCGACCTGCAAGGCTTCACCATCCCGGCCTTCAAGGTGCGCCGCGCCGACACCACCGTGGAACTGGCCAGCGGCCAGAGCTTCGCCCTGGCCGGCATGCTGCGCAGCAACGTTGGGCAAAGCAACACGGGCGTTCCGGGCCTGAAGAACATCCCAGGCCTTGGCCGACTGTTCGAAACCGAGACCAGCACCCAGGAAGACACCGAACTGGTGATCATCGCCACCGCCTACGTGGTCGAGCCCACCGCACCGGGCGAGCTGCAAAACCCGGGGCGCGGCATCCGCTCGATGGACGCCGTACTGCCCACCGTGGCCACCGCCGGCTACCTGTTCTGAGGAGAACCATCATGTCCAAGCGCGCTTTGTTGCCCCTCCTGACGCTGGCGGTGCTGGTCAGCGGCTGTGATCGTCACGTCAACCAATACCGCGAACAACGCTTCGCGCCCTTTACCCCCGTGCCGCAGGCCAGCGTCGCGCCTTCGGCGCTGGTGGCTGCGCTCAAGGCCAGTGCCAGCGGCGGCTTTACCGCCGAGTCGCTGGACAACCTCAACAGCCTGCTCAACGCCCAAGGTCGCCTGCACAACCAGCACCTGACCTTGCAACCCTACACCCCCAGCGGCGACCGCCTGGCCCAACGTCTGGCCATCGTGCTGCGCGAGCAAGGGGTTGCCGAGGTGAGTGTGCGCCCCACCCGCCTGGATGCCCGCGAGGCCCACGACTGGGACCTGCAGGTGGTGTCCGAGGCCATCGTGGCGAAGATCCCCGATTGCAGCGTGGCCAACGCCCAGACCTGGACCGTACAGCCGTTCCATGCCGTCGGCCAGCCCGGCTGCGCGGTGCGCGCCAACATCGCCGCGATGGTCGCCGACCCGCGCGACCTGGCCCGCCCACGCGTCCTCGACAGCGCCGACGGCATCCATGCGGTGGGCGCCATGCAGCGCTACCACGAGGATGAAGTGCGCGAGTTGCTCGACATCGACTTCCAGGACTGAGCGCTTCGGCCGCTCGCAGAGAGAACCGCGACATGAACGACACAACCCTCCCCGCCCAGGACCTGATGCTGTTTGCCGCCAGCCGCGAAGAGGCGGCGCGCTTTGGCGAAATGCTCGCCCGCCTGGGCCAGTCGCCCGAGCAGGCCCAACCCGGTGGCATTGCCGCCGCCATCGCCTGGTGTCGCAGCAACCCACCGGCCGAGGTGCTGGTGGTGGATATCGACGGCGACCCGCTGCCGCTGCAATCGCTCGAAGAACTGACCCATGTGTGCGACCCGTCCTGCCCTATCGTGACCTTGGGCCGCAAGCAGGACATCGACCTGTACCGCACCCTGCTGCACAGTGGCGTCTTCGACTACCTGGCCAAGCCCGTGCCGCTGGACCTGCTGGCCAGCACCGTGGCCCGTGCGCGCAACGGCCATAGCATCGCCCAGGGCGTGCGCAGTGGGCGCACCCTGGCCATCAGCGGTGCGTCCGGTGGCGTAGGCACCAGCACTGTGGCCGCCAGCCTTGCGCTGCTGCTATCCGAACAGCGTCATACGCCCACTGCGGTGGTGGATTTCGACCGCTGCAACGGTGACCAGAGTCTGCTGCTGGGCTACGAGGGCGAAGCCGGCCTTGCCAGTGCATTGACCACCACCGAACTGGACAGCCGCCTGCTGCAACGGGCCATGGGCCGTATCAACGAGCGCCTGCACCTGCTGGCCCAGGCCCCTGACTTGCGCCCGACACACACCTTCAGCGCCGAGCACGTGCTGGAACTGGGCAGTACCCTGTGCAGCATGTTCAACCAAGTGATCTGGGACCTGCCCGCTGGCCGCCAGCACGGCAGCCTGGACGTGCTGGCCCACGCCCAGACGCGCATCCTGCTGACCGACCTGACCGTACAGGACGCGCGCAACCTGCACCGCCTGCTGCGCGAGATCGGCGATGAAAGCGAAGGCCAGCACCTGTTGCTGGTGAGCAACGCCGCGCGTGGCCAGCACCCAGGCATCATCGAGCGCAGCCAGTTCGAAGACTTCGTCGAACGGCGCATCGACCTGGCCCTGCCGTGGGCCGGCACAGCGCTGCCCGGCAGCCTGCTGGCTGGCCCGCTCAAGCTGGCGGGGGCCCCGGCGTTCCACAATGCCCTGCTCGACCTGGCTGACTTGGCCACCGGCCACACGCCGCAACGCGTCCACGCCGGCAACGGCCTGCTGGCCCGTCTCAAGCAGGCGCTGAGCCGCCAGCGCGCCGCCTGAAGGAGCCTTCGATGCTGATCAAGCAACCGCACAAACCCCGGCCGGTGCGCGCCGATGTGAAGCACGCCGCTGAACAGGCGGCGCCTGCACAACCAGAGCTGCGCGCCAGCAGCACCCAGCGCAGCGCCCAGTTGCGCCCGCTGGACACCCCCGGGGCGCAGAACCGCAAGCTGGTGCGCCATCACCTGTACGACCAGATCGACCCGCTCAAGGCCGCAGCCATGGGCCGTGACAAGCTGCGCTTGCAGATCGAGACGCTGATCCGGCGCATCTGCGACGAGCACCGCCTGCAACTGTCGCGCCCCGAAGAAGAAGCCATCGCCGAGGAAACCCTCAACGAGATGGTCGGCATCGGCCCAATCGAGCCACTGCTGGCCGATGATTCGGTCAACGACATTTTGGTCAACGGCGCTGGCCAAGTGTTCGTCGAGCGCTTCGGCAAGCTGGAACTCTCGCCCATTACCTTCGTCGACGAAGAGCACGTGTTCAACACCGCCCAGCGCATCGCCGCAGCCGTTGGCCGGCGCATCGACGAAAGCCACCCGATGGTCGATGCACGCCTGGCCGACGGCAGTCGGGTCAACGTCATCACCTACCCACTGGCAATCGACGGCACCAGCATCTCGATCCGTAAGTTCATGCGCCGCAACATGTCCCTGGAGATCCTCGCCGAGCGCGGCGCGCTGTCCATGGAGATGGTCGAGGTGCTCAAGCGGGCCATGCTGGCGCGCCTGAACATCATCGTCTCGGGCGGGACCGGTGCGGGCAAGACCACCCTGCTCAACGCGCTGTCGCAGAACATCAGCGACGCCGACCGGGTGATCACCATCGAGGACGCCGCCGAGCTGCAACTACAACAGATCCACGTGGTACGCCTGGAAACCCGTCCAGTCAGCGCCGAAGGCACCGGCAAGGTGGACCAGCGCGACCTGGTGCGCAACGCACTGCGCATGCGCCCCGACCGCATCATCCTCGGCGAGGTGCGTGGCGGGGAGTGTTTCGACATGCTCCAGGCAATGAACACCGGCCACGACGGCTCGCTGTCGACCGTGCACGCCAACACCCCACGTGACGCGATCATGCGTCTGGAAAACATGGTGATGATGGCCAGCATGCAGCTGCCGCTGGAAGCCATCCGCCGGCAGATCGCCAGTGCCGTGAACCTGATCGTACAGGTCGAGCGCATGCGCGACGGTGGCCGACGCATCGTCTCGATCACCGAGATCTGCGGCATGGAGAACGACGTGATCCAGACCCAGGAGCTGTTCGGCTTCAAGACCACCAGCGTCGATGCCAACGGCAAGCTGATCGGCCAGTACGTGGCCAGCGGCCAGCGCCCGCAGTTCTATACCTCCCACGCGCACCTGTTCGGGGGCCACGCCTGATGGACGCCCTGCTCGATCTGCTCACCGTGCTGGTGTTCCTCGCCGTGCTGCTGGCGGTACTCGCGACGCGCAGCCTACGCGCCCGTGGTCCGGACGACAAAGCGCTGGCCCTGCGCCTGGAACAGCTCAAGAAGGAACTCGCCGGCCAGGCCCGCGACAGCGCCGCGCAGCCCAGAGTTAGCGGGATCCTCAAGGACCTGGAGCACACCCCATTCGCCGAGCTGCCACTGTTTGGCGCGCACCTGGCCCGCCTATGGCTAGGCCTGCAAGTGCTGGGCTGGCGCCAGAGCCTGGTGCTGCGCGCAGGGCTCACGCTGATGGCCAGCCTGATGATCGGTGTGCTGCTGGGCCGCGAGACGTCGTTTCCGCTGCTAGGCAGCCTGCTGCTGACCCTGCTGGCCTTCGGCGTGCTGGCCAACGTCGGTTACCGCAAGGGCATGGCCCGCCACCTAAGCGAACTCAAACAAAGCCTGCCGGAGGCCATCGACGCCATCACCCGCACCGCCCGCGCCGGGGTGCCGGTGAGCAACGCCTTCGCCCTGGTGGCGCCAAACCTGCCGGGCCCACTGTCGCGGGAATTTGCCTTGATCGACAACTGGCTGCGCCTGGGCGTGCCTTTGCGCCAAGCCATGCAGGACTCGGCCAAGCGCGTACCGCTCAACGAGTATCGTTTCTTCGCGGTGATTCTGATCATCAACCAGGAGGCCGGCGGGCGCCTGGGCGAAACCCTCGACCGCCTGGCCGCCACCTTGCGTGAGCGCCAGGAACTGAACCTGAAGATCCAGGCCAAGACCTCCGAGGCCCGCGCCTCGGCCAAGATCGTCGCCTCGCTGGTGCCGCTGGCACTGGGCTACCTGTACATGAGCGCGCCGAACGACTTCAAGTTCCTGCTCAACGACCCCACCGGCAATGCCGTGCTGTTCTACGCCTTCGGCAGCGTCGCCCTGGGCCTGACGATCACCCAGCTGATGGTAAGGAGAGTGTCCTGATGGCCTGGTACGACGATCCCTGGGTAGCCCTTGCCCTGGCCGTATTGCTGGCGGGCATTGGCCTGCTGCTGATCGGCCTGCACCGCCGCGCCCAGCCTGCCCCGCTACGCGCCCGCTTGCAGGGCGAGGCCGGCAACCCCAGGCAGGCGCAACAGCAGGCCGAACACCTGACCCGCGACCAAGGCCTGCAATTGCCGCCGCGCCTGCAAGCGCTGCTGTTGCCAGTGGCGCGGTTTGGCGAGCAACTGGCCGGCAGCGACAGCGACAAACAAAAACTGCGGCGCTTGCTGAACATGGCGGGATTGCGCAGCCGTCAGGGCCTGGGGCTGCTGATGGCCGGCAAGCTGGCACTGGGCCTGAGCCTCGCGCTGGTGGTGCTGTTCGGCCTGGTGCCAGCGGGTTCGCGCCTGGGCCTGAACGGCCTGGCCGGCGGGCTGTTGGCGCTATTCGCCGGCACCACCCTGCCGGAGTTCTGGTTGCGCCTGCGCAGCGCCCGACGCGGCGAGCGTCTGGCCCGCAACCTGCCAGACGCCCTCGACCTGATGGTGATCTGCGCCGAGGCCGGCCTGCCGCTGGGCCGGGTGCTGCAAGTGGTATCCAAGGAGCTGGCGCTGTCAGCGCCGGAGCTGGCCGAAGAACTGCGCTACACCTGCGCCGAGCTGCAAATCTTGAGCGATCGCCCGCGCGCCCTGCTCAACCTGGCCGAGCGCACCGGGGTGAGCGGCATCGAAAGCATGGTAGCGACGCTGATCCAGGCCGAGCGCTACGGCACACCGCTGTCCCAGGCCCTGCGCACGATTTCCGAAGAGAGCCGCAAGACGCTGATCCTCAACCTGGAGGAACGCGCCGGCAAGCTCCCGGCCCAGCTCAGCGTGCCGCTGATGACCCTGATCCTGCCGCCTATCGTGGCGATGATGGGCGCTCCCCCCATGGTGCGCGTCATCCGCCTGCTCAGCCAATGAAACGAGACCCGAACATGCGTACCCATCGCTCCACCTTGCTGTGCTCCCTGTTGGCCCTGACCCTCAGTGGCTGTGCCAACCTCGGCTCCATGGCCGGTAACGAGCCATCACTGGACAAACAAGGCCGCGAGGCCCTCAAGCTCGCCCACACGCTGCGCGACGCCCAGCGCCTACAAGCCGCCCACGGCGTATACGCGCGCATGGACGAGCGCCAGCAACTCAGTGGCACTTACCTGCTCGAATACGCCAGCATCGCCTCGGCGGTGCGCCCGCCGCGCGAAGCGCTGGGCCTGCTGGAACGCGCCCGGCTGTCATTGGGCGGCGACCTGAAGGCGCTGCCCGACGCCCAGCGCCTGGCCCTGTGCAACGGCCTGGGGCGTGCACGCCTGGCCCTGGGCCAGAGCGCCCAGGCCGAACGCGACCTGCGCTGCGCCGTGCAGGCCGACCCGCGCAACACCCAGGCGCTCAATGGCCTGGGTGTTGCGTTGAACCTGCAAGGCCAAGGCGAGCAGGCCCGCCAGCAGTTCGAGGCCGCGCTACAGATCGACCCCGGCTACGCCCCAGCCCTGAACAACCTCGCCCTGAACTGGCTCGCCGCTGGCGACATCCCTCGCGCCATCGGCCTGCTCAATCAGGCCCGTGGCCTGGGCGATATCTCGCTGCAACTGAACCTAGCGCTGGCCTACGTGCTGGCCGGCCATGACGACACCGCGCGCAACGTGCTGCTGGAAAACCTGGCACCGGCCCAGGCCGAGGCGATCCTGGCGGGTTTTCGCACCGCCCAGTCGCGGGTCGCTGCAGGGGCGCCGTTGACCAGCGAGTTGCTTGCCGCCAGCCAGCATCCACTCAAGCTGGTCGAGGAATGAGCCGATGATCGCTGTCCGCCTGCGCGAGTTGCTCAACCAGCAGCACGGCGTCACTGCGGTGGAAACCGCACTGATCCTGCCGGTGCTCCTATTCGGGATCATGATGCTGTTCGAACTGGCGCGCATCTCGCTGATGATCGGTATCGGTAACCTGGGGCTGGAACGTGCACTACAGGACTTTCGCAGCGACAAGGCGTTCTACGAGCAAGGCCCCGAGGCCCTGCAGGACGCCATCGAGGCGCGCCTGGTGGACTACGCCTACGGCCTGCTCGACAAGGACAACTTCGTGGTCGAGATCTTCACCTTCGACACCCTGCGCCAGTTCGGTGGCGGTCAGCCCGATGCAGAGATCGACGAGCAGGACCGCTCACCGCCGGTGCTGAGCGTCACCGTCGACCTCACCCAGCCGTTCATGACGCCGTTGCCGATGCTGTTCGGCATTGGCGATGCGTTTCAGTACCAGTACCGACAACTGCTGGGCAACCTGACCAGTGACAAGGCGGAGGACTACTGAGCATGCGCGTGCCCAAGCGACAGCGCGGCAATGCGCTGGTAGAGGCTGCCTTGGTCCTGCCGCTGCTGATCGGCGCGACCTTGGTGATCGCCGACCTGTACAACGTCAGCCAGGCGCGTGCGCACCTGGAGCGTGCCGCGCACACCCTGGCCAGCACCCTGGCGCTGCAGAACCGGCTGGACTACGACGGTCTTCAGACACTGCTGGACACCGCCGTACCCGGCGCGGTATTCGGCCATTATCAAGTGGTGATCAGCAAGGTCGGGCTAGACCGCAGCCTGCAATGGAAACCACTGATGCGCGGCAGGGAGCAGGACCTGTGCCCGGTCTACTCCACCGGCACCACCTACGACGGCGAGCTACCCGAACGCACGATCACCGAAAACCGTGACGATGAGGACATGATCGACTCATCGATGCTGGTGGTGCAGCTGTGCCGGCGCAGTGCCGACCTTGCGCTGAGCAGCAACCTGCTGGTCGACAAGGACATGCAGGCGTTGGCGTTTGCGCGGATGGTCTACAACGACGTGACGCTCGACAAGCAACTGACCGAAGAGATCGGGCTGGACGAGGAATGAGGTTGTGCATGGTGCGATGATCTAGCTGCCCTTACGTGTAGCGTGGATTCGGGCCTTGCACAATCCCGTGGGAATGGGGTTGCCGGAGTGCCGGACCACCGCGAAGCAGGCGACTCGGTGCATGGCACCGAGTCGCCTGCTTCGCGGGGCAAGCCCGCTCCGGCTACACCTCCTCGTCCTCCTCGCGCCGATGCGCCCACTGATACAGCGCCGGCAACACCAGCAAGGTCAGCGCGGTCGACGACAGGATCCCGCCGATCACCACCGTCGCCAATGGTCGCTGCACCTCGGCACCCGTGCCGGTAGCCAGGGCCATCGGGATGAAGCCGAGCGATGCCACCAGGGCTGTCATCAGCACCGGCCGCAGGCGCGTCAGCGCCCCTTCCTCGACCGCCGAGCGCAGGCCACGGCCCTCCTCGCGCAGGTTGCGGATGAAGGCGATCATCACCAGGCCGTTGAGCACGGCGACACCGGACAATGCAATGAAACCCACACCTGCCGAAATCGACAGCGGAATGTCCCGCAACCACAGCGCCAGCACACCGCCGGTCAAGGCAAACGGAATCCCGGTGAACACCAGCAAGCCATCCTTGAGGTTGTTGAACATCATCAGCAGCAGCGCCATCACCAACAGCAGCGACACCGGCACCACCACCTGCAAGCGTTCGGCCGCCGACTGCAACTGCTCGAACTGACCACCCCAGCGGGTCCAGTAGCCAGGCGGAATCGGCACTTGGTCGATCAGCGCCTGCGAGGCCTGCTCGACGAACGAGCCCAAGTCGCGCCCGCGCACATTGGCACTGACCACCACCACGCGCTTGCCGTCCTCGCGGCTGATCTGGTTGGGCCCCAGTTGCAGGTTCAACGTGGCCACCTGGCCGAGCGCGATGAAGCCGATCTGCGCGGCGCCATTGGCCGCGCTGGCAGGCACGGGGATCAACAACCCGGACAACCCTTCGACATCGGTACGCAGCTTCTCCGACAGGCGTACCACCATGTCGAAGCGCCGATCCCCCTCGTACAGCGTGCCAGCGGTACGTCCGCCCACGGCGATGGCGATGGCATCCTGCACATCGCCCACGTTCAACCCGAGACGGGCGGCCTTGTCGCGGTCGATGTCGATGGTCAGCACCGGCAGGCCGGTGGTCTGCTCGACCTTCACTTCCGAAGCCCCCGGCACCTGCTCAAGGCGCGTGGCAATTTGCGCAGCCGTGCGGTTGAGCACGTCCATATCGTCGCCGAACACTTTCACCGCGACATCGCTGCGCACGCCTGAGATCAGCTCGTTGAAGCGCAGTTGGATCGGCTGCGACAGCTCGTAGTTGCTGCCCGGCACACCGGCAGCAGCACGCTGTACGTCAGCGATCAGTGCCTCGCGTGGCTTGTTCGGATCCTGCCACTGCGCGCGCGGCTTGAGCATCACGTAAGCATCGGAGATGTTCGGCGGCATCGGGTCGGCGGCGATCTCGGCGGTGCCGGTACGGGCGAACACCCGCTCGATTTCCGGCACCTGCTCGATGATGGCTTTTTCCAGACGTTGCTGCATGTCCACCGACTGCGACAGGCTGGTCCCCGGTACGCGCAAGGCCTGCAAGGCGAAGTCGCCTTCGCTCAGGCTCGGGATGAACTCGCTGCCCATGCGGCTGGCCAGCACGCCAGACAACACCACCAACGTGGCAGCCCCGGCGAAGGCCAGCTTACGCCGGCGCAACACCCAGCCCAGCACGGGTGCATAACGGCGACGCGCGGTGCGCATCACCACGCCCTCTTCTTCCTTGACCTTGCCGGTGACGAACAACGCGATGGCCGCTGGCACGAAGGTTACCGAGAGGATCATCGCCCCCAGCAACGCGAGCACCACGGTGAACGCCATGGGGTGGAACATCTTGCCCTCGACCCCGGTCAGGGCAAAGATCGGCAGGTATACCACCATGATGATCAACTGCCCGTAGATCAGCGGGCGTCTCGCCTCGCGGGCGGCGGCGAATACTTCATGGAAGCGCTCAGCGCGGCTGAGCATGCGCCCATGGCGCTGCTGGGCATGAGCCAGGCGGCGAATGGCGTTCTCCACGATCACCACCGCGCCGTCGACGATGATGCCGAAATCAAGCGCTCCCAGGCTCATCAGGTTGGCGCTGACCTTGTTGCTGAACATGCCGGTGAAGGTGAACAGCATCGACAGCGGGATCACCATGGCCGTGATCAGTGCCGCGCGGATGTTGCCCAGGAACAGGAACAGCACGGCAATCACCAGGATCGCGCCTTCGATGAGGTTCTTCTTGACCGTAGCGATGGCCTTCTCGATCAAATGGGTGCGGTCATACACGGTGACAGCCATCACCCCCTTGGGCAGGCTGCGGTTGATCTCTTCGAGCTTGGCCGCCACGGCCTGGGACACCGTGCGGCTGTTCTCGCCGATCAGCATGAACACCGTGCCCAGCACCACCTCACGGCCATTCTCGGTGGCCGCGCCGGAGCGCAGCTCCTGGCCCAGGCCCACCTGCGCCACATGGCTGACGCGAATCGGTGTGCCGTCGACACTGGAAATCACCACGTTGGCGATGTCCTCGGCCGAGGCCACCTGGCCTGGGGCGCGAATCAGCAACTGCTCGCCGTTGCGCTCGATGTAGCCGGCACCGACGTTGGCGTTGTTGCGCTCGAGCGCCGAGACCAGATCGTTGAGCGTCAGCTTGTAGGCGGCCAGGCGCTTGGGTTCCGGGGCGATCAGGTACTGTTTGGCATGCCCGCCGATGCTGTTGACCTCGGCGACACCGGGCACGTTGCGCAACTGCGGCTTGATGATCCAGTCCTGGATCACCCGCAAGTCGGTGGCGGTGTAAGGCGTGCCATCGTCCTTGAGCGCGCCTTCCTGCGCTTCGACGGTCCACAGGAAGATCTCGCCCAGGCCCGTGGAAATCGGCCCCATGGCCGCCTCGATGCCCTCGGGTAACTGTTCGCGGGCCACTTGCAGGCGCTCGTTGACCAGTTGCCGGGCGAAGAAGACATCGGTGTTGTCATCGAAGATCACCGTCACCTGCGACAGCCCCGAGCGCGACAGCGAACGGGTCTGCTGCAAGCCCGGCAGGCCAGCCATGGCAGTTTCGATGGCATAGGTGATGCGCTGCTCGGTTTCCAGCGGCGAATAGCCGGGCGCTGCGGTGTTGATCTGCACCTGCACGTTGGTGATGTCAGGCACCGCGTCGATGGGGAGTTTCTGGTAGCTGTGGATGCCCACGGCAGCCATCAGCACCACGGCGAGCATCACCACCAGGCGTTGCTCGATGGCGAACTGGATAAGGCGTTCGAACATATCAGGCATCCCTGTCAGTGGCTGTGCGCAGCCGAGCCTTTGCCCAGCTCGGACTTCAGGACAAAACTGCCAGCGGCGGCCACCAGGCTGCCGGCGCTCAAGCCTTGGCGAATTTCTACCCGCTCGCCATCACGTCGCCCCACCGTCACTGGACGGGCTTCGAAGCCCTCGTCGGTACGCACGAAGATCACGGTTTGCTCCTCCCACACCTGCAGGGCGCTCTGCGGCACCACCACGGCCGCGTCGAAGCGTTCGACGCTGACCGCAATATTGACGAACAGCCCCGGACGCCAGGCGCCGTTGGGGTTGGCCAGGGTGGCGCGGGCGGTGGCGGCGCGGTTCTGCTCGCCCAACAGGCTGCCGACGTAGTTGACCGTACCCTGTACCTGGGCGCCGAGATCGGGGGCGGTGACGGTCACACCGCTACCGCTGACCACTTTTTCCAGGTCGCGCGGGGCCACGGCGAAGGTGGCCCAGACCCGGCTCAGGTCGGACAAGGTAAAGGCATTGCTGGCCTCACCGACCACTTCGCCTACGGCCAGGTGCTTTTCCACCACCACCGCGTCGAACGGTGCGCGCAGCTCGAAGCGATTGCCACGGCCTGCCGGGGCCACGGCGGCGACCTTCTGCCCGGCGTTGGCGGCGGCGATCTCGGCCTCCTGCAAGGCCTGGCGCGCTTGCAAGTAATCCTGCTCGGCGCTGATACGCTCCTGCCACAGTTGTTTCTCACGACTGAAGGTCAGGCGTGCCAACTCCAGGCGGCGCTGGGCGGCCTGCTGCTCGCTGCGCAGCTCGGAGATCTGCTGGCTGGCAATCACCGCCAGCACCTGGCCCCGCTTGACTATCTGGCCCAGTTCAGCGTGCACCGACTCGACCACACCCGGCACCCGTGGCACCACATGGGCCGTGCGATCCTCGTCGAAGCGGATCTCACCTGGAAAACTGATGGCGCTGCCTAGCGCCTCGGGACCGGCAGTGACCACCTGCACGCCAGCAGCCTGGATCTGCTCGGCGGACAAGTGCAGTTGGCCTTCTGCGTCGGCGTGGTCCGCGCTTTGGCCAACGCCGTTTTTTTCGTCGTCATGACCATGGCCTTCGTCACCATGGTCGTCATGTTGGGCTTGGCTGCTGGCCTGGCCGAGGGTGCCGGTCCAGGCCAGAGCGCCGAGGCCGAGGGCGGCCAGGGCGGTGGCGAGAATCGCGAGTTTGCGGGGGGTGGTCATGGGGGCTCCTGCTGGGTAATGGGGTCGGTTCGCACGCCGTCGTGGGGCTTAAAGCTGGCCGTAGATGCGTTCCACCTGCGCCTTCGCATCGACGGCCTGGGCCAGTGCATCGAGGTACAGCCCGCGTGCCTCGATCAACGTGCGCTGGGCATCGAGCACCTCGATGAAAGCGAACTTGCCCGTCTCGAAACCACGGGTGGCGGTGTCCACGGCCTGCTGCGCCGAGGGCAGGATGGTGCGGTCATAGGCCTGCACCTCGCCCATGGCCGTGGCCCACTGCTGCACCGCGCTGAGAGTGTCGCTACGCAGGCGCAGGGCCACTGCATTGCGCAGGTCACGGGCCTGGTCTGCACGCCGGGCAGCGGCCAGCACGTTGCCCTGGTTGCGGTCGAACAACGGCAACGGCATCGACAGCCCAATCAGGTTGACGCGCTCGCGCTCCTCGCGGCTGTACTGGCTGCCGAGGCTGACGGTCAGGTTGGGAATCCGCTGAGCCTTCTCCGACCCCAGGCTGGCCTCGCTGCGCTCGATCTGTGCAGCGGCCAGGCGCCATTCGGCGGTCTGCTCGACCTTGGCCAGCAGGTTCTCGACCTCTGGCGCAGGGCCTGGCGACAGGGTGTTGTCGTCAAGGCGCTCGAAACCGGCCTCGGCGCTGCCGGTCAGCCGCGCCAAGGCTTGCCAGGCGATGCTGCGTGCACTCTGCGCGCGGCGTACCGCAGCTTGAGCCTGGGCCAGCTGGACCTGGGCGCGGGTGGCCTCGACCGGCGACGATTGACCGGCCTTGACCCGCCCCTCGACAACCCGCACTCCGCGTTCGGTCAGGGCCTGGGACTGCTGCGCTAGCTCCAGTGCGGTCTGCGCGCGCAGTGCCGCGTGGTAGGCCTGGATCACCTCGGCGCGCAAAACGTTGCGCTGGCGTTCAAGTGCCAGCCGAGCGATCAGTTGGCCTGCCTCGGCGACGTCGACACGCGCACGGCGCTTGCCGCCCAGCTCCAGCGGCTGGCTCAGCATGAGCGTGGTGGTGCGGCTGTCGCGGCGCGTGTCCTCGACCTCCCACGACAGCTCGGGGTTGGGAATCAACCCAGCCTGAAGGCGCTCGCCCTCGGCCATGCCAATCTCACGGCCGACTGCCGCAAGCTCGGGGTTCTGTGCAGACGCAGCGTCGAGCGCCTGGGCCAGGCTCAGCCCATCGGCGGCGGCAGGGCCGCTCAGCAACAGGCAGAGCAAGGCGATCTTGCGGGGTAAGGGCACGGCTAAAGTCCTCGTCGACATGGGCGAGGGACTGTAGGCAGGCGCGGTTATCGGCGCGGTGGCATGAACATTACAATTCTGTCATCCAGTCCGATAATCGCCCATTTTCCAAGATCAAGGATTTGACGAAACTAACCGGATAGTACAAAACTCGGGATAACCAAAAACAACAAAGCGATACCCCCGCCATGACACCCCGAATCCTCGTGCTCAACGGCCCGAACCTGAACCTGCTGGGCACCCGAGAACCGGCCCAGTACGGCCACGAAACCCTGGCTGATGTGGCCAACCTGTGCGCCGACAGCGCGCGCGCCCAAGGCCTGGAGCTGGAGTTCCGCCAGACCAACCACGAAGGCGAGTTGATCGACTGGATCCACGCCGCCCGTGGCCGCTGCCACGGCATCGTCATCAATCCCGCCGCCTGGACGCACACGTCGGTGGCCATCCGCGACGCCCTGGTGGCTGCCGAGCTGCCGGTGATCGAGGTACACCTGTCCAACGTGCACAAACGCGAACCCTTCCGCCACCTGTCGTTCGTCTCCAGCATCGCCGTGGGAGTGATCTGCGGCTTGGGCAGTCAGGGCTACCGCATGGCCCTTGCCTGGTTCGGCGAACACTTCAAGGAGCAACACGCATGAGCCGCACAGGCATCCTCGCCGGCCTGATCGGTCGCGGCATCCAAGCCTCACTTACGCCGGCGCTGCACGAGCATGAGGGTGACGCCCAGGCGCTTCGCTACTTGTACCGGCTGATCGACGCTGACCAGTTGGGGCTGGACGACAGCGCCCTGCCCCAGTTGCTGGACGCCGCGCAGAACACCGGCTTCACCGGGCTAAACATCACGTTTCCGTTCAAGCAGGCGATCCTGCCGCTGCTCGATGAACTGTCGGATGAAGCACGGGGTATCGGTGCGGTGAATACCGTGGTCCTGCGCGACGGCAAGCGCGTCGGCCACAACACCGACTGCCTGGGGTTTGCCGAAGGCTTTCGACGCGGCCTGCCGGGGGTGAACAAAGGCCTGGTGGTGCAGTTGGGCGCAGGCGGCGCGGGGTCTGCGGTGGCGCATGCGCTGCTGGCCGAAGGCGTCCAGACACTGGTGCTGTTCGAGGTGGATGCGGCTCGCGGCCAAGCCTTGGTGGAAAACCTGGCAGCGCGCTTTGGGCCCGGGCGCGCGGTGCTGGGCAGTGATCTGGCCGCAGTGCTGGGCGACGCCGATGGCCTGGTCAACACCACACCGGTCGGCATGGCCAAGCTGCCAGGCATGCCACTGCCGGAGGGGCTGCTTCACGCGCGCTTGTGGGTGGCAGAGATCATCTACTTCCCACTGCAAACCGAGTTGCTGCGTCAGGCGCGCGCGCTGGGCTGCCGCACCCTGGATGGCGGCACCATGGCGGTGTTCCAGGCCGTCAAAGCCTTCGAGTTGTTCAGCGGGCGCCCAGCCGATGCTGAACGCATGCAGGCGCATTTCGCACGTCTCGTGTGATAGCCGCGATTGCGGGGCCGCGCCTTGCCCCGCACAACTTGGCTAATTTCAGCTGACCGCCCCGATGAAGTTCGCCAGCTCCGCCGTGCGCGGCGCGGCGAACACCTCGCGTGGGTGGCCGGTTTCATGCACCTTGCCCTGGTGCATGAACACCAGCTTGTCACCGACCTCGCGGGCGAAGCGCATCTCATGGGTGACCATGATCAAGGTCATACCCTCCTTGGCCAGCTGGCGCACCACCCCAAGCACTTCATTGACCAGTTCGGGATCCAGCGCCGAGGTGATCTCGTCACACAGCAACACCTTGGGCGACATGGCCAGGGCCCGGGCGATCGCCACTCGCTGCTGCTGCCCGCCAGACAGCCGATCCGGGTAGGCATCGATCTTGTCGGCCAACCCCACCCGCTCGAGCATCTGCTCGGCCAGGCGGCGCGCATCAGCCTTACTGGCGCGCTTGACCACCTGCGGTGCGAGCATCACGTTCTCGCCCACGGTCAGGTGCGGGAACAGGTTGAACTGTTGGAACACCATGCCGACCTTCTGACGCAGCGCGCGCAAGTCGGCGCGGCTGGCGTCGAGGTACTCGCCGTCCACCTCGATCACCCCGTCGTTGATCGATTCAAGGCCATTGAGGGTGCGCAGGAAGGTGCTCTTGCCTGAGCCACTGCGGCCGATGATGGCCACCACCTCGCCCTCCTCAATGCTCAGGTCCACGCCCTTGAGCACGTGATTGTCGCCATAGTACTTGTGCAGCGCAGACACTCTAAGCAGGGGCATGCAGCCTCCTTTCCAGGTAACGGGCGCTCAGCGAGAGCGGGTAGCAGAGGATGAAATAGCCCACGGCCACCAGGCCGTAGATAAGGAAGGGTTCGAAGGTTGCGTTGGCGAGCATGCCGCCAGTCTTGGTCAACTCGGTGAAACCGATGATCGACGTCACTGCCGTGCCCTTGACCACCTGCACCGAAAAGCCCACGGTCGGGGCAATCGCGATGCGCAGCGCCTGCGGCAGGATCACATGGCGCAACTGTTCAAGCCGACTCAGGGCCAGGCTGCCGGAGGCCTCCCACTGCCCGCGCGGAATCGACTCCACGCAGCCGCGCCAGATCTCGGCGAGAAACGCGCTGCTGAACAGGGTCAGGGCGATGGCCGCTGCCATCCACGCCGACACGTCGATACCGAACAGCGCGATGCCAAAGAACACCATGAACAGCTGCATCAGCAACGGCGTGCCCTGAAACAGCTCGATGTAACCACGCGCGACGCCGCGCAGCAGCGTGTTGTCGCTGATCCGCGCCACCAGCAGCAAGAGCCCGGCCAGGCTGCCGCAGGCGAACGCCACCAGCGACAGCAGCAAGGTCCACTGCAACCCGGTCAACAGGTTGCGCACGATATCCCATAGGGTGAAATCCATTCAGCGTCTCCCCATCAGCAAACGCTGGCCGATCCAGGCCAGCAGTTGGCGCACCACAATGGCCATCAGCAGGTACAGCACAGTGGTCAGCAGGTAGGTCTCGAAGGCGCGGAAGTTGCGGGATTGAATGAAGTTGGCGGCGAACGACAACTCCTCGGTGGCGATCTGCGAACACACCGCCGAACCCAGCATGACGATCACGATCTGGCTCGACAGCGCCGGCCAGACCTTGGCCAGTGCCGGTTGCAGCACCACGTAGCGAAACGCCTCGAAACGGCTCATGGCCAGCGCCGCAGCGGCCTCCAGCTGGCCCTTTGGAATCGCCTGGATGCCCGCACGGATGATCTCGGTGGAATACGCCCCCAGGTTGATCACCATCGCCAGCGAGGCCGCCTGCCATTCGCTCAGACGCACGCCCAGCGCCGGCAAACCGAAGAAGATGAAGAACAACTGGACGATGAACGGGGTGTTGCGGATCAGCTCCACATACAAACCGAACACCCCATCGAACGGCCGCAGGCGCCAGGCGCGGACCACCGCGCCGACAACGCCGATGGCCACCCCGAACACGGTGCCGACCACCGTCAGCTCCAAGGTGAACAGTGCCCCCTTGAGCAACAGGTCGGCCTGGGCCAGCACTGGGGCAAAATCGAATTGATAAGCCATCGGTCAGGTGCTCAGAGGTCGGCTGGCAGCGGCTGCTTGAGCCATTTTTCGGCATTCTGGTTCAGGCTGCCGTCGGCCTTGGCGGCCTCCAGGGTGGCGTTGACCTTCTCCAGCAGCGCCGGCTCGTTCTTGGCCAGGCCTACGTACACCGGCGAATCCTTGAGCTTGACCTTCATCACCGGGACCTTGGCCGGGTTCTTCTCGGCGATGGCCGCCATGACCACGCTGCCGCTGGCGATCAGCTCGACCTGGCCGGACAGGTACGCGGCGATAGTCGAGTTGTTGTCTTCGAAGCGCTTGATGACCGTGCCCTTGGGCGCGACGGCGCTCAGTTCCATGTCTTCGATAGCGCCACGGGTGACGCTGATGGTCTTGCCAGCGATGGCGTCGATGCTGCCGATTTGTGCGTCGGCCGGGCCGAACACAGCCAGGTAGAAAGGTGCGTAGGGGCGCGAGAAATCGATCACCGCTGCGCGCTCGGGGTTCTTGCCAAGGCTTGAGATCACCAGGTCGACCTTGCCAGTGGTGAGGAACGGAATGCGGTTGGTGCTGTTGACCGGGGTCAACGCCAGCTTCACACCGAGCTTATCGGCCAGCAGTTGCGCGGTGTCGATGTCGAGCCCACGAGGCTTGAGGTCGGGACCGACCGAACCGAATGGGGGGAAGTCCTGGGGCACGGCGACCTTGAGCACGCCACGGGCGGTGATATCAGCCAGCGCATCGGCCTGGACCACAGGCAGCGCCAGGCTGGTGCCGCAGAACAGGGTTGCCAGGAAAAGGGAACGGATCATTTTCATCGAAAGGCCTCGCGCAGGAATCCAGGAAAGGGACCACAGGGCTAGTGCACGGGTCATGCCAGACTGGGTAAAACCCACGAACGACGCGGGTCGGGCGTCATCACCGAGGTCTTACTGGTCTGAACAGTTGAACCGATCCGGGGCGGCCTTGCCCTGCTTTCGCGCAGCCGCCAGCAGCACTGCGCCACAACGAAGCAAGGCTTGCCAGGCTGGGCGAATTCGCCGTAAAAGGGTGCCCATTGCCCTCAGACCGGTTCCTTCAGCATGCTTGCCACCCCCGCCCGCCCCGTCCCGGAAGTCGCCTTGCAAGCGATCCGCAAACTGATCGAGGAAGACGGCTACCAGCCCGGCGACGCCCTACCCTCGCAGCGTGACCTGGCCGAACGTCTGGGGGTCAGCCGGGCGTCGCTGCGTGAGGCGCTGTCTTCGCTCAGTGCATTGGGGCTGGTCAGCGTGCAACCGGGCAAGGGCGTATTCGTCCAATCACCGGCCTCGGGGGCGCCTGCGTCTGGCGGTTTTGCCTGGCCGTATGCCGAGCAGGTCTCGGCCGCCGATACCTTCCAGTTGCGCTACGCCCTGGAAGGTTTTGCCGCAGGCCAAGCGGCCCTGGCGCTCACGGCGGACGACCTGGACGCCTTGCAGGCCAACGTCGAGGCCATGGCCATCGAGCTGCGCGCCGGGCGCTTCGAAGCCGCGGCGCGGCTGGATTTCATCTTCCATCAGAAGCTGCTGCAAGCGAGCGGCAACCGCGCGATGCTGCAGGTGATCACCGCCAGCCAGGAAATCTTTCTGGAGAGCCAGAAACTGCCCTTCATCCGGCCAGAGCGGGCCATGGAAACCTGGCAGGAGCACCGCAAGATCCTGCGCGCCCTCACCCGTCGTTCACAAGCTGGGGCGCAGCGCGCGATGCAGGAGCACATTCGCAATGCCGCAGCACGCACCGGGGTGGTGTTTGCTGGCTAAGGCCTCTGCGCTGGCTCAGGCCTTGATGTAGCGCATCACCGCCTCGCAGATCACCTGCTTCTGGCGTTGCTTGATCTGCTCATCCGACAAGTCGATCTGGAAGATGTCGCCGAAGGTGTGGCGGTTCGATACCCGGTAGAAGCAGAACGAGCTCATCAGCATGTGCAGGTCGATCACCTCGATGCCGGCACGGAACACACCCTGCTCGACGCCACGGGCGAGGATCTTGCCCAAGGCCTCAAGCACCATGCTGCTCATCTGACGGATCGCCGGTGATTGCTTGACGTATTCGCCATAGTGAATGTTCTCGGTGCAGACGATGCGCACGAAATCGACGTTGTTGGCATGGTGATCGAACGTGAACTCCACCAAGCGCTGAATCGCTTGCTCGGCCGGCAGCGACTCCAGGTCCAGGCCGTGCTCGGTCTTGCGAATATCGCCGTAGAGTTTGACCAGGCACTCGACGTACAGCTGCTCCTTGCTGCCGAAGTAGTAATAGATCATGCGCTTGGAGGTGGCGGTGCGCTCGGCGATGGCATCCACCCGGGCGCCGGCCAGGCCCTGTTGGACGAACTCGGTGATGGCCGCCTGGAGGATGTTCTCGCGGGTCTTCTCCGGGTTGTTCTTGCGCGTCTTGCGCGTGCCCTCGGCTTCAGGCTGGACGTGCGACTCACTCATACCAACTCACAGGCTCGTTATTCGAATCCGTACGATTATCCGTGAGCCGGGCGGCACAGGGAAGCGCGCTGTTGGTCGCGAACGTTCAGCCTTCAACTGCGCGGTTGGTCACGCCAAATGGCACATGCACCGACGGCACCACGGTGCTGGTGCGCTTGAGGTGCCCGGACTGATCGTCGAAGAAGATATGCGGCTTGAGCACTTGTAGCACCCGGCGCTTGTCGATACCGCCCAGGAAGAACGCATCGTTGGCCATCACCCCCCAGCTCTTGAGGGTATTGAGCGCACGCTCGTGGGATGGCGCGTTGCGCGCGGTGACGATCGACACCCGCACGCGGTTGACGTAGTCCGGGTGCCGCAGCTTATACGCTTCCTCTTCGGCCTGAATGCGCGCGATGCGCACGAAAAACGCCTTCAACGGCCCTGGATTGTGCGGCTGGGCGACGTTCTTGACCTCGAACGCGTGAAAATGGTCCAGCCCGCCGGCCTGCATCACCGCCTCCGACTCATCCCCGGCCAGCACGCCATCGAAGTCGAAGGCAATGCGCAGGTTGGCGTCACTTTCGTCATCATCGAATTGTGAATCGAGCACCTGACCGGCCGGATAGCCGGCTTGGATCGCGGCATCGACGTGCTGCTTGTCGGCAGACAAGAACAGCGCGATGTTCAGCGCCGGGATGTATTCGTAGGGGGATCGGCCCTGGGTGAAGATCGCCCGGGTCATGTTCAGGCCGTAATGCTTGATGGTCTTCATGACCCGCAATCCGGTGTCCGGGTCGTTCTGCGACAACAGCACCACCTCGACCAACGGGTCTTCCGGGTCGCTGCGCAGATCATTGAGCGCCAACAGGCGCTTGATGAACGGATAGGCGATACCCTTGCCCAGCGGCATGTCCAGGTGCTGCTCCTGATACTTGCGATACTGCGCCTCGCCATCACGCCGAAACACCGCGTCCGACTCGCTGAGGTCGAACACCGCACTTGAGGCGACGCCGATTACCAGGCGATCGTCCAGTTCGAAAGGCATGCTGCAATCCTTGTGGGCAAAGGAATCAGAACGCCGCCCAGGGTCGGGGGCGCCAGGGCGAGCTTACACCAGACACCAGCGACTGGCGCGGCTGACCGAAGCCGATCAACACCGGTTCACTGGCACAACCGCCCCAGGGCCTCCAGCACATGCCCGGTCGCCCGCTCAATCTCTGCATCGCGGCTGGCGATCCCCAACTGGCGCCACAACCCTGGCCGCAAGGGACGCTGGACGATTCGCGGATCCTGGGCCTGCACCTGGCCCTCCTGAGGCAACAAGGTCGCCCCGTAGCCCGCCGCCACCAGGCTTTTGATCGCATCGTTGAAATTCAGCTCGATGCGCGGCTCAGGGTACAGCCCAGCACCGGCGAACCACTCCGAGGTCACCCGCGACAGCTGCGTGGTGCTGTCATTGAGGATCAGCGCGCGCCCCGCCAGCCACGCCGGGGTGATGCGTGCCGGCGGCTGCCAGTCGGCAGGTAGGTAAGCCATGATCGGATCGCGCCGCCAGGGCGTAAGCCTCACGCCCTTGCTCGCCACCTGCGGCAAGGCCACCAAGCCGATATCCAGAGTGCCCTCGCGCAGGCGCGCCAGGGACGCCTGGGAAGTGAGCACCTGCACCTGCACGTCGATCCCGGGGTGATCCACCCGCAATGCCTGCAACGCCTGCGGCAGCAGGTGCGCGATAGCGCCGGTGGAGGCCCCCAGGCGCACCCGGCCGGTCAGGCCCTCGACCTGCCGGCGTACCTCATCCAGTGCTTGGTCAGCATCGGCCAGCAGGCGCCGGGCACGCGCCAGCAGGGTTTGGCCGACCGGTGTCGGGCGCACCTGACCACGGGTGCGCGTCAACAACGGCGCGCCAACCCTGGCTTCAAGCTCGGCCACGTGCAGGCTGATGGTCGGTGGCGCCAGGTTGAGCTGACGGGCGGCGTCGGCGAACGAGCCGTGGTCGGCGATCACCACCAGGGTACGCAAGCGGTCAAGACTGATTTCGCGCATGGTCGTAATTCAGTTTTTCTGAATAAGAGCATCATGATATTCAAATTTTCTTTATACACGCTACCCACGAAGATAGACCAACGCCCTTCTTGCACGGATACCTTTCATGAATCAGCCGCTTGTTTTCATCGATGGCGACCAAGGCACCACCGGCCTGCAAATCCACGCCCGCCTGCAGGGTCGCCAGGACCTGCGCCTGCTCACCCTGCCCGAGACCGAGCGCAAGGACCCGGCACGTCGCAGCGAGGCTATCAACAGCGCCGACATCGCCCTGTTGTGCCTGCCCGATGCCGCCGCCCGCGATGCCGTGGCGACCGTGCGCAATCGCGCGGTGCGGGTGATCGATGCAAGCTCCGCACACCGCACCACGCCGGGCTGGGTGTACGGCCTGCCGGAACTGGACCAGCAACAAGCCGAACGCATTGCCCGCGCCACGCGCATCAGTAACCCCGGCTGCTACCCCACCGGTGCGATTGCCTTGCTGCGCCCGTTGATCGCTGCCGGGCTGCTGCCAACGGACTACCCGCTGAGCATCCACGCCATCTCGGGTTATTCCGGCGGCGGACGGGCGGCAGTCGAGCGCCATGAGCAGCCTGGCGACAGCTACCTGCCAGCGCTGCAACTCTACGGCCTGGAGCTTGCACACAAACATGTGCCGGAGATCCAGCAACACGCCGGGCTCGCCACGCGGCCGGTTTTCATCCCGGGCTATGGCCACTACCGCCAGGGCATCGTGCTGAGCATCCCGCTACAACTGCGCTTGCTCCCAGGGGTACGCGCCGAGCACTTGCAGGCCTGTCTTGAGCAGCACTACCAAGGCGCCCGTCATGTGCAGGTGATGCCGCTGCACCAACACGGCCCGGCACCGACCCTCGACCCGCAGGCGCTGAACGACAGCAACGACCTGCGCCTGGCGCTGTTCGCCAACCCCGAACACGGGCAAGTGCTGCTGACGGCAGTGTTCGACAACCTCGGCAAAGGCGCCTCGGGGGCGGCGGTGCAGAATCTCGACCTGCTGCTGGCTGGGCTGAACTAACCTTCACGGGTAGACTGTGCCACCGCCTCGCTGAAGGCGCTGCGTTTCAGTACACCCCGGAGCCCTACCCGCGATGTTCATCCTTCGCCGCCTCGACGGCGTGCCGCCCGAAGCCTTCCAGAACCAGATCCGCCAGTTGGTGATCGAGCATGTCGGCCAGCTCAGCAGTGTCGCCATCGCAGCGGACAACCCGCTCTATCCGCTGTACCAGTACGGCGTAGGCCTGGAGGTGCACCAATACCTGATGGCTCTGGATGGCAAGCGCGGCCTGGCAGTACAGCTCACGCTGGCTCTGCATGCCGAGTCGCCCGACCGCTTGCTGGGCTTCGCCCTGGCCCTACCCGCCCAGGACGATGCACAAGCCTGCGCCCTGGCCTACCTCGCCGTGCACCCCGACTACCGTCGCCAAGGCATCGCCCGTGGTTTGGTGGACGCGTTACGTGGCCGCTTTGCCTGTGTCGAGTTGAGCACCTTCGCCGAGCAGGTGCCCTGGTTCGAGGCGATGGGGCTACAAGTGGTGACCACTGCCGGCCCGCAGGTGTTGATGAGCAGTAGCGGGCGCGCCAGCGGTGCGTTGATCGGGCGCCTGGACATCGCGCCGATCTACCAGACGGTCGAGGTGATGCAAATCCACGCCTACCTGCTCAAGCAGCATGGCGAAGCGGCGATGCGCGAGGCGGAACGGACACGCGATGCCCGGCTCGATGAGCTGACCCGGCAATCCCAGGCCTGCGTTGCGCAAAGAATGACCCGTCACTAAAAGAGCCGGGCCCTTCACAGCGCGGTCCCAGCCTGAGCTGGCGGCCAATCGTGAACAGGCGCTACCGGCCACAGCCCCCAGGCGCTGTCGCCTGAAGGCACAAAACCTGACGTATCGGTCAGTCCATGACGAAACCGTTCATACTGGTTGTTACATCGAATGACTGGTCAGCAATAGCAGCACCGTGACATTATTGACGTCAAAAAAACCGTAGAAGGTGGGGAATACCTAATTAGCCGCAGCGCATCGAGAGCCTGGCGACCGTCGCCACAAGGCCCTCAAGACCAGCTCTTGACGCCTGCCAAATCACGTCAAGGAGCATTCATGCAGTTTCGGAATATGAAGATCGGCAAGCGAGCCGCCGCCGTGTTTGCACTGCTCGGTGGGTTGGTGCTGGTCATGGGCCTGCTAGCCCTGTACGAAACACGCCAAATGGACAGCGCGACCGATGAGATTCGCATCACCTGGATGCCAGCGGTGGTCGCCCTGAACGACATCAACAGCAACCTCGGACGCGTCCGCGCGCTCACCCTGCGCAGCGCACTGGACGACGACAGCGCCGAACGCGAACGCACCATCGCCATGGCTGGAAAGGTTGACGAAGCCCTGAAAAACGGTCTCCAGACCTATGCAGACACGATCATTGAAGCCGATGACCGTGCCCTGTTCGACACCTTCAATACAGCCTACCAGCAGTACTACACCCAGCAGCAGGACGTACTCAAAGACATCCTCGCCGGCAAGCTGGATGAGGCCAAGCGCCACATCAGCGGTCCACTCACCCAGGAAGCCGATGCCATGATGAACGCCATGGCAGCGCTGATCGCGTACAACGGCAAGGGTGCCGAAGACGCTTCCCAGCGCAGCAGCGATGTAGCCGACGAAGCCTTCAATGTGATCATCGCTTCGCTGGTGGTGATCATGCTCGCGCTGATCGCCATCGCCACCTTGCTCACCCGTAGCATCGTCCGTCCGTTGGCCGAAGCCGTGGCCGTGGCCGAGCGCGTGGCCACAGGCGACCTGACCCGCGAGATCAGCATCAGCGGCCGCGACGAGCCGGCGCTGCTGCTGCGCGCCCTGAGTCAGATGCAGCAAAGCCTGCGCGAGACCCTGCGCAAGATCGCCGCATCCTCGGACCAACTCGCCTCGGCCTCCGAAGAACTGCATTCGGTCACCGAAGACACCAGCCGCGGCCTGCACCAGCAAAGTGCCGAGATCGACCAAGCCGCCACCGCGGTCAACCAGATGACCGCTGCGGTCGAGGAAGTGGCGAATAACGCGGTGAGCACCGCCGACGCCTCCAAAGGCGCAGACCAGAGCACCCGCGATGGTCGCGACCAGGTCAATCAGGCGCTCAACTCGATCCAGCACCTGGTCGAGGACGTCACCGGCACCTCGCAGGAAATCGAACAACTGGCCAACAACGCCAACGAGATCAGCCAGGTGCTGGATGTGATCGGCGCAATCGCCGGGCAAACCAACCTGTTGGCCCTGAACGCGGCCATCGAAGCAGCCCGCGCAGGGGAAGCCGGCCGTGGTTTTGCCGTGGTCGCCGACGAGGTGCGCGCCCTGGCTCACCGCACCCAGCAATCCACCGCCGAGATCGAACAGATGATCGGTGGCATCCAGAGCGGAACCGAGCGGGCCGTCAGCGCCATGCACAACAGCCAGGGACGCGCCAGCGGCACCCTGGAAGTGGCCCAGGCCGCAGGCCAGGCACTGGAAGTGATCGCCGAAGCCATCGCCTCGATCAACCAGCGCAACCTGGTGATCGCCAGCGCCTCCGAGCAACAGGCGCAGGTAGCACGGGAAGTGGACCGTAACCTGGTAAACATCCGCGACTTGGCGATGCAGACCTCCGCCGGCGCCAACCAGACCAGTGCGGCCGCACAGGATCTGTCGCGCCTGGCCGTGGAGCTGAACGGGATGGTCGCGCAGTTCAAGCTCTGAATCGACGCCTTTACGCCACTTGAAAACATCGCGGGGCAAGCCCGCTTCCACACCCCGAACACCGGGAGTTGTGGAAGCGGGCTTGCCCCGCGATGGTAAGTGGCGAAGTAACGCTACAGGTCAGTCATTCACCCCGACCACACGCCCCGCCTTCACCGGCTGACTACGGCTGGCCAGGCAGTAGTAAAGCGGTACTGTCACCAGCAGCCCGAACAGCCAGGACAAGTCTGCCCCTTCGACGATGTTGGAATACGGCCCGACATACAGCGAAGTATTGGCGAATGGCAGTTGCACCAGGATGCCGCAGGCATAGGCGACGATCGCGTGGTGGTTGAAGCGGCCATAGATGCCGCCATCGGCGCGGAAGATCGAGGCGATGTCGTACTCGCCGCGCTTGATCAGGTAGAAGTCCACCAGGTTGATCGATGCCCACGGCACCAGGACCAGCAGCAACGCCAGGATCAGGCCGATGAACTCGCCGATGAAGTCGGCCGAAGCGTTCAGTGCCACCAAACCACAGCCCACCAGGATCAACGCAGCCAATACCACGCGCACCTTGATGCTCGGGGTCCACTGGGCTGCGAAGGTCTGGATCGCGGTGACGATCGACAACACCGCACCATACAGGTTAAGGGCGTTGTGGCTGATGATGTTGAGCAGGAACAGCACCATCAGGATCGGACCCAGCCAGCCAGTAGCCTGCTTGACCGCCGCCATGGCGTCGGTACCTTGCGGCACACACAGCACCGCCACCGCACCGAAGCTGAAGCACAGGATAGTGCCCAGGGTGGCCCCGAAATACGTGGCCCAGAACGGTTTGGCGATACCGATTTCGCGCGGCAGGTAGCGCGAATAGTCGGAGGTGTACGGCGAGAAGCTGATCTGCCAGATGGTGCCCAGCGACACCGTGGCGACGAAGCCGGACAGGTTGAACGCACCACGGCTGAAGAAGTCAGCCGGCAGATCCTGAATGAACATCATGATGAAACCGGCCAGCAGCGCCGTGCCCATCACCCAGGTCCCGATGCGGTTCAGGGTATGGATGAAGCGATAGCCGATCACGCCAATGGCGGTGGCGCTCAACGCGCCGATGACGATGGCGCTGGGCATCGGCACGCTGGGGGCGATGCCGTGGATCGACTTGCCAGCCAGGACGATGTTGGAGATGAAGAAGCCGACATAGATCAGCGCGGTGAAGAACACGATCAGCAGTGCGCCATAACGGCCGAACTGGCCACGGCTCTGCACCATCTGCGGAATGCCCAGCTGCGGGCCTTGGGCAGACGCCAGGGCAATCACCACCCCTCCCAGCAGATGGCCCAGCACGATGGCGATCAGCCCCCACAGCAGGTTCAGATGGAACACCTGCACCACCATCGCCCCGGTGACGATGGGCAGCGGCGCGATGTTGGTGCTGAACCAGAGGGTGAACAGGTCACGCGCCTTCCCATGGCGCTCGGCAGGTGGAACGTAATCGACCGTGTGATTCTCGACAAACTGGTGTTGCGACGACGGTTGGGACATAGGAATTCAGCTCGAAAGGTCGTTTTTATCTTTGTAAGGAAACCGCATCAAGGCGGCCTCTCAGCTGAAGACCATATTATGGTATTCCAAACTTTTGACAACACTGACCCGCTCGAAAAAACCGCAACTGATCTGCTTGCGCAACCCGTTCAGCAACCGCAGCTCAGGCTCAAAGCCCCATTATTCAAGGGCCCGAGCCGTTCATCGTGTAAATCGGCAGGTGGAAAATTCCACTTGCAAAATAGGTATTACGGTATACCATCAGACACATCAACGATAAAAACCGCGGACCACCGCAGCCCTTCCGAGGTACACGAGATGATCGACGCAACTGTCTACAAGCACGTCCTGGGCTCCTTCCCCTCCGGCGTAACCGTCATCACCACCCTGGACGACGACGGCTCGATCGTCGGCCTCACCGCCAGCGCGTTCTCCTCGCTTTCCATGGACCCGCCGCTGGTGCTGTTCTGCCCCAATTACAGTTCCGACTCCTACCCCGTCCTGATCAAGAACAAGCGCTTCGCCATCCACCTGCTCTCCGGTGAGCAGCAGGCCGAAGCCTACGCGTTCGCCAAGAAAGGCAAGGACAAAGCTGCCGGCATCGAGTGGACGCTCAGCGAGTTGGGCAACCCGATCCTGGCCGGCGCCACCGCCGTCATCGAATGCGAACTGTGGCGCGAATACGAAGGCGGCGACCACGCCATCATGGTGGGCAAGGTGCACAACCTGATCGTGCCTGAAGAGGCTCCACGCCCGATGGTCTACTGCCGCGGCAAAATGGCCAGCCTGCCCGCCTTCGCCTGAGACGCACCGCTACGCTACCGAAGCTTGCCTTACGGGCAGGCGACAACAACAAGCTCCGAGGAAAGCCCCATGAAATTTTCGTTGTTCGTACACATGGAACGTTGGGATGAACAGGTCAGCCACCGCCAACTGTTCGAAGACCTGACCGAACTGACCCTGATGGCCGAAGACGGCGGGTTCAGTACCGTGTGGATCGGCGAACACCATGCCATGGAGTACACCATCTCGCCGAGCCCGATGCCGCTGCTGGCGTACCTTGCCGCGCGCACCGAGAAGATCCGTCTGGGCGCCGGCACCATCATCGCACCGTTCTGGAACCCGATCCGCGTGGCAGGCGAATGCGCCCTGCTCGATGTGATCAGCAACGGTCGCATGGAAGTGGGCCTGGCCCGCGGCGCCTACCAGTTCGAATTCGACCGCATGGCCGGCGGCATGCCCGCCACCGACGGCGGCAAGGCACTACGCGAAATGGTCCCCGTGGTGCGCAAGCTGTGGGAAGGCGACTACGCCCACGACGGCGAAGTCTACAAGTTCCCCACCTCCACCAGCGTGCCGAAACCGTTCAACGCCCAGCCGCCGATGTGGATCGCCGCGCGCGACCCGGACTCGCACAACTTTGCCGTGGCCAACGGTTGCAACGTCATGGTCACCCCGCTGATGAAGGGCGACGAAGAGGTCCTGGACCTGAAGAACAAGTTCCAGGCAGCCCTGGACAACAATCCCGAGGTGCCGCGCCCGCAACTGATGGTGCTGCGCCACACCCACGTGCACAGCCCGGCCGAGCCTGACGGCTGGAAAGTCGGCGCCCAGGCCATCTCGCGCTTCTACCGTACCTTCGATGCCTGGTTCGGCAACAAGACCACCCCGGTCAACGGTTTCCTGGAGCCAAGCCCTGAGTCGAAGTTCGCCGAAGTCCCGGCGTTCGAGCTGGACAACATTCGCAAGAACACCATGATCGGCACGCCAGAAGAGATCATTGCGCGCATCAAGTACTACCAGGAACTTGGCGTCGACGAGTTCAGCTTCTGGTGCGACAACAGCCTGCCCCACGCCGAGAAGAAAAAATCCCTTGAACTGTTCATTAAGGAAGTGGTGCCGGCGTTCGCCTGAATTCCCATTGCCTGAAACCTTGCGGGAACCAGCCCGCTCTCGTGGGCCCTGCGGTCTGCGTGAGCGGGCTTTTTTTGAGCGGCAAGCGGCAAGCGGCAAGCGGCAAGCGGCAAGCGGCAAGCGGCAAGCAAGAGCGGGACCGCGTTCGGCTTGCGGCTCAGCACCTTTCGTCCCCTCCCAAAGGATTTTTTCAGTCTGCTCTTGCAGAACAAATATTATGGTATACCATCAGACAACAAGAGCTGATAACCCTAACCAGGAGCCCCCCATGAGTTTCGAAATCCGCAAGATCGTCACCTACTCCGAAGAGACCCGCATCGAAGGCGGCAAGGCCACCGACAAGCCGGTGACCATGGTCGGTCTGGCCGTGGTGATCAAGAACCCATGGGCCGGTCGCGGTTTCGTCGAAGACTTGAAGCCTGAAATCCGCGCCAACTGCTCGGAGCTGGGTGCACTGATGGTCGAGCGCCTGACCGCTGCCATTGGTGGCGCCGACAAGATCGAGGCCTACGGCAAGGCGGCTGTGGTCGGTGCGGACGGCGAGATCGAGCACGCCTCGGCGGTCATCCACACCCTGCGCTTCGGCAACCACTACCGTGAAGCCGTGCAAGCCAAGAGCTACCTGAGCTTCACCAACAAGCGCGGCGGCCCAGGCACCTCGATCCAGATCCCGATGATGCAGAAGGACGACGAAGGCCTGCGTTCGCACTACATCACCCTGGAAATGCAGATCGAAGACGCCCCGCGCGCCGACGAAATCGTGGTGGTGCTGGGCGCCTCCGACGGTGGCCGCCTGCACCCGCGCATTGGCAACCGCTATATCGACCTGGAAGAACTGGCCGCCGAAAAAGCCAACGCTCAATAACAACAACCAAGACGGGCCGGGGCGTGGCGTGCATACCCGCCGCGCCCGACCTTCAAGGAGCGCCCTCCATGATTCAGCCTGTCGCTGAACGTACACCGGCCGGGACCAGCTACACCGTCCACGGCCAAGGCCAGCCCGTGGTACTGATCCACGGCGTAGGCCTGAACAAGGAAATGTGGGGCGGGCAGATCGTGGGCCTGGCCAACGACTACCGCGTCATCGTCTATGACATGCTCGGCCACGGCCAAAGCCGCGTACCGACCGTCGACACGCCGCTGGAAGGCTACGCCGACCAGCTTGCTGAACTGCTCGACCACTTGCAGATCGCGCAGGCCACGGTGATCGGCTTCAGCATGGGCGGCCTGGTGGCACGTGCCTTCGCCCTCAATTACCCACAGCGCCTGGCTGCGCTGGTGGTGCTCAACAGCGTGTTCAACCGCACCCCCGAGCAGAGCGCTGGGGTTATCGCACGTGCTGCACAAGCCTTCGAGCAAGGCCCCGACGCCAACGTCGACGCCGCCCTGGACCGCTGGTTCAGCCGCGAATACAAAGCCGCCAACCCCGCGCAGGTCGCCGCCATCCGCCAGATCCTGGCGAGCAACGATCCGCAGGGTTACCACACCACCTATTCGTTGTTCGCCACCCAGGACATGTACCGCGCCGCCGACCTGGGCAACATCCAGGTGCCGACGCTGATCGCCACCGGCGAACTTGACGCAGGCTCCACCCCGGCCATGACCCGCCAGCTCGCCGCCAGTATTCCAGGTGCGCAAAGCGTGGTGCTGGCCGAGCAACGGCATATGATGCCGGTGGAAGCACCCCGCGAAGTCAACAAGATGCTGCTGGACTTCCTCAAGCAAGCTCGCATCCTTACCGAATCTGCCAAGGGGATTGTTGCATGACCCTCGTTCGTTTCCAGATGTGCATCGACGGCCAGTGGCTCGATGCGCAGAGCGGCAAGACCTTCGACAGCCTCAACCCGGCCACCGCCCAGGCCTGGGCACAACTGCCCGACGCCGACGAAGCCGATGTCGAGCTGGCCGTGCAGGCCGCCCAGCGCGCCTTCGACAGCCAGGCCTGGCGCAGCATCACCGCCACCGCGCGCGGCAAGCTGCTGCGCCGCCTCGGTGACCTGATCGCCGAGAACAAAGAGCACCTGGCCCAGCTGGAGAGCCGCGACAACGGCAAGCTGATCCGCGAAACCCGTGGCCAGGTCGGCTACCTGCCGGAGTTCTTCCACTACACCGCCGGCCTTGCTGACAAGCTCGAAGGTGGCACCCTGCCGCTGGACAAGCCCGACCTGTTTGCCTACACCGTGCACGAGCCGATCGGTGTGGTGGCCGGGATCATCCCCTGGAACAGCCCGCTGTACCTGACCGCGATCAAGCTCGCCCCGGCCCTGGCCGCTGGCAACACCATCGTGCTCAAGCCGTCCGAGCACGCCTCGGCGACCATCCTCGAACTGGCACGCCTGGCCCTGGAAGCCGGCTTCCCAGCTGGCGTGGTCAACGTGGTCACCGGCTACGGCCCAAGCACCGGCGCGGCGCTGACCCGCCACCCGCTGGTGCGCAAGATCGCCTTCACCGGTGGTGCCGCCACGGCACGCCATGTGGTGCGCAGCAGCGCCGAGAACTTCGCCAAGCTGTCGCTGGAGCTGGGCGGCAAATCGCCGAACATCATTTTCGCCGACGCCGACCTGGACAGCGCCATCAACGGCGCGGTGGCGGGCATCTACGCCGCCTCCGGGCAGAGCTGCGTGGCCGGCTCGCGACTGCTGGTGCAGGATGAGATCTTCGACGAATTCGTCGAGCGCCTGATCGCCCGCGCCAAGCGCATCCGCATCGGCAACCCGCAGGATGACGCCAGCGAAATGGGCCCGATGGCTACCGCCCAGCAACTGGCCGTGGTCGAAGGCCTGGTCGCGGCGGCCAAGGCCGAAGGCGCCAAGCTGCACATGGGCGGCAAGCGTGCCGAGGTCGAAGGTGACGGCTGGTTCTACGAGCCCACCTTGTTCGAGTGCGACAGCAACTCGATGACCATCATGCAGGAAGAGGTGTTCGGACCGGTCGCTGCGGTGATTCGCTTCAAGACCGAAGAAGAAGCCCTGGCCATCGCCAACGACTCGCAATTCGGCCTGGCCGCCGGCATCTGGACGCGCGACCTGAGCCGCGCTCACCGCCTGGCTCGCGACGTGCGCTCGGGGATCATCTGGGTCAACACCTACCGCGCCGTGTCGGCCATGGCCCCGATCGGCGGCTTCAAGAACAGCGGCTACGGCCGCGAGAGCGGCATCGATTCGGTGCTTGCTTATACCGAGCTGAAGACGGTGTGGATCAACCTCTCCACCGCGCCCATGCCCGACCCGTTCGTGATGCGTTGATGAGGTAGCACAAGATGATCGAACCAGGCATCTACAAAGACGTGATGGGCTCGTTCCCATCCGGTGTCACCGTGGTCACCACCCTGGACGCCGACGGCGGCATCGTCGGCATCACCGCCAGTGCGTTCAGCGCGCTGTCGATCGACCCGGCGCTGGTGTTGTTCTGCCCCAACTACGCCTCCGACACCTACCCGATCCTGCGTGACAGCAAGCAGTTCGCGATCCACCTGCTGTCCGCCGACCAGACCGCCGAAGCCTATGCCTTCGCCGGTAAGGGCAAGGACAAGGCCAAAGGCATCGAGTGGCACCTGAGCGAACTGGGCAACCCGCTGTTGCCCAAGGCCACGGCGATCATTGAGTGCGAGCTGTGGCGCGAGTACGACGGCGGCGATCATGCGATCATCGTCGGCGCGGTGAAAAACCTGGTGTTGCCCGAGCAGCCGGTAACGCCGATGGTGTATCACAAGGGCAAGCTTGGCTCGCTGCCGCCACTGGGCTGAGGCCTGATCGGCAATCGGTGTTTGTTGGCTTCTTCGCGGGCAACCCCGCAAAGAAGCCAACACCGATCCCCCTCGTTTCCGGGGGCCGCGCATACCCCCTCACCTTCGGTTGCGGCCCCCATTTTTATTCCACGTTCAAGGACTTCGGCAGATGAGCAACGAAAAGTACGAAAAAGGCCTCAAGATCCGCACCCAGGTGCTGGGCGAGGACTACGTCAACCGCTCGATCCAGAACGCCGACGATTTCACCCAGCCGCTCCAGGAGCTGGTTACCGAGTACTGCTGGGGGCATGTCTGGGGCCGTGATGGTTTGTCGCTCAAAGAGCGCAGCATGATAAACTTGGCCATGATTTCCGCGCTCAACCGCCCCCACGAACTCAAGCTGCACATCCGTGGTGCCTTGCGTAATGGCCTGAGCCGCGAACAGATTCGCGAGATTCTGCTACAAGTCGGTATTTATTGCGGCGTACCTGCGGCGGTGGACAGTTTCCGCCTGGCCCGCGAAGCGTTCGCCGAAGCCGATGCGGATTCAACCCGTTAACAGCGGGCTGTTCGAACCACTGCAAGGAGTGCCGCGCTGCGTGGCACTTCGCGATGTTGGCGCAACAGCCTCATAAAAGAGCGCCCCTGATGAAACGCCAACCCCTCGACGACAGTTTCAAGGTCAACCGCAACCCGGTCACGCTGCGCGAAATCGTGCTCGATAAACTGCGCAACGCGATCATGAACTTCCACCTGCTGCCAGGTGACCGCCTGGTCGAACGTGACCTCTGCGACCGCCTCGGGGTCAGCCGTACTTCGGTGCGCGAGGCCCTGCGCCATCTGGAGTCCGAAGGCCTGGTGGAGTTCGCCGACGCCAAAGGCCCACGGGTCGCCATCATCACCTTGGAAGATGCCCGCGACATCTACGAGCTGCGCTGCGTGCTCGAAGGCCTGATCGTCCAGCTGTTTACCCTCAATGCCAAGAGCAAGGACATTCGCGCCTTGGAGCGAGCACTCGAAGTCAATCGCGAAGCGCTCGAAGAAGGCGAACTGGCCCAGGTGCTGGATTCGGTGCAGGGCTTCTACGATGTGTTGCTCGAAGGTTCCGGCAACCAGGTTGCAGCCCAACAGCTGCGCCAGTTGCAGGCGCGCATCAGCTACCTGCGTGCAACCTCGGTGTCGCAGGAAAACCGCCGCGGCGCCAGCAACCGCGAAATGGAAAAGATCGTCGAAGCCATCAAGGGCGGTGATCCGCAAGTAGCCCATCAGGCCTCGGTCGACCACGTACGCGCCGCTGCCAAGGTCGCCTTGGACTACCTGCGCCAGAAACAGGACGACAACGCCAAGGTCCGCGAAATCGTCGAACCCCTGCCCCTCAAGGACCCTCGCATAGGCCGCTGACCATGCCCACCGCCCCGCGCTACTGCCCGCACTGCACCACGGAACTGGCCCGGGGCGTGCCCAACGGCGATACCCACGAACGCCTGCACTGCGCCGGGTGCGGCTACATTCACTACGTCAACCCGAAGATCATCGCCGGCTGCATCATCGAACGCGATGGCAAGTACCTCTTGTGCCAGCGCGCGATCCCACCGCGTCCCGGCACCTGGACCCTGCCCGCAGGCTTCATGGAGGCCGGCGAGAGCACCGAGCAGGCGGCGCTGCGCGAAGTCTGGGAAGAGAGTGGCGTGCGCGCCGAGATCGTTTCGCCCTACTCGATCTTCAGCGTGCCGAAAATCAGCGAGGTGTACATCATCTTCCGCGCCATCGCCACCGAGGAGACCGGCGATTTCGGGCCCGAAACCCTAGCCTACCGGTTCTTCGAGCCTGATGAAATTCCGTGGGAAGAGATCTACTACCCAGCCATCCGACAGATCCTCGAACGTTACATCCTCGAACGTCAGGCGGGTGTCTACGGGATCTACATGGGCAATGACAATACCGGCAAGGTGCACTTCATTCGCTGATGAGCAGCCCTGGCGTGACGGGCGCAGGCCCGTCAACGCAAACAACGTCCAGACACCCTCGCCGATCCGACGCCGCCCTCAACGAAAACCCTGTGCTACCCAGCCGCGCGGGCGCCTAACGCGTCGCCACCACGAATAGACGCGGGAACGGCAACAACACCTTGCCATCCGTAGCCTGCGGGTAGTCATGCTGCATGGCTTGCAGGTACAACTGCAGGAAGTCGGCCTGTTCCTGATCATCCAGTCGCGCCAGATAAGGCCGCAGCGCCGAGCCTTTGAACCATTGCACCACCGCCTCGGCGCCGCCAAGCAGCGGATGATGGTAGGTGGTGCGCCAGACATCCACCCGCGCGCACAGCGGGCTCAGCAGGTCGTAGTAGAAGGCGGCGTTATGCCGGGGCGGCAACGCGAAGTCGGCGAACTTGTCGGCCCAGGGCCCACGCGCCGCGATCTCGCGCAGTTGCCGATGAGCCGGCTCATCGAGGTTGTCGGGAACCTGTACCGCCAGGCTTGCGCCTTCACTGAGCTGACGCACCAGATGCGGGTACAGGCTGCCGTGGTCGGGCACCCACTGTAGCGAGGCATTGGCGAGGATCAGGTCCTGGGGCTCGCTAGCCTGCCAACTGGCGATGTCAGCGATTTCACAGCGCACCCGTGGGATGCTCAGGCGTGGCCGCTGACGGGCCTTGTCGATCATGTCAGGGTCACTGTCCAACGCGGTGACCTGAGCATCGGGATGGCGCTGCAGCAGCACTTCGGTGGAATTGCCAGGGCCGCAGCCCAAATCGGTGGCGTGGCGTACCGGACGCGGCGGAACGGCAGCAAGCAAGTCACGCACGGCACGGGTGCGTTCGTCTTCGAAGAGCGAGTACTGAGTGGCAGACCAAGACATGGCGGGCTCCTTGGGTAGCGTTGCGCTTAGCATACGCCAGAAACCGCCCTATCGCGGCGCACAGCCACACCTACGGGCAGGCATTGCACAACCGCCGCAAGACCACACCAGCAACTGCAAAAACGGCCGGCCCCCGCACAGGGCCCGGCCGTCGGTCATCGCTTCAAACGCTTATTGGCGCTTGGCGCAGCGAATCTGGTGCACCACCCCCATGGCCACCACCACCGCAGCAGCGATGCCGGTGGAGATCACCAGGATCTGGTAGTCAGGCAGGAACGCCATCACCACCAGGCAGACCACGATGAACGCGATCACCAGGTAGGTCAGCCACGGGAACAGCCACATCTTCAAGCGCACTTCCTTACCTTCGGCGATCAGCTTGCGGCGCATGCGCAGCTGCGAGAAGGCGATCACCAGGTACACCAGCAGGGCAATCATGCCGGTGGTGTTCATCAGGGTTTCCAGCACGTCCTTCGGACGCAGCGCGTCGCTAAAGTTGATCAGGGCGCAGAACACCGCCACCAGGCACGAGCCGATGATCGCGTTCACCGGTACACCGGTGCCAGTGCGGGTGAACTTGAACAGGCGCGGCGCATCGCCACGCTGGGCCAGGGAGAACAGCATGCGCGAAGCAGTGTAGTGGCCGGAGATCAGGCAGCTGCTCACCGAAGTCAGCACCACGAAGTTCATCAGCAACTCGGCGTAAGGCACCCCCAGCAGTTCCAGGGTACGACGGTAGGCACCATAGCCGGAGACGCCCAGTTGCGGGTCGTTCCACGGCACCAGGCAGACGATCAGGAAGATCGAGCCCACATAGAACAGGCATACACGCCACACCACCGAGTTGGTGGCCTGGACGATCTGGGTGGCCGGGTCTTTAGCTTCGGAGGCCGCGATGGTCACGATCTCAGCGCCCAGGAACGCGAACATCACCCCAAGCAGCGCACCGATCACCGTGGTGATGCCGTTGGGCATGAAGCCTTCGGCGGTCAGGTGGGTGATGCCGCGCACTTCACCAAACTGCCAGATGTTCATCACCGCCGCGGTGCACACCACCAGGAAGCAGACAATCGCCACCACCTTGATCAGCGCGAACCAGAACTCGAACTCACCGTAGTGCTTGACGTTGAAGAAGTTGACGGTGATCAGCACCAGCGTGGTGGCCAGCACGAACACGTTGACGCTGACATCAGGGAAGAAGCCGTGCAGGATCTTGCCAGCCACGTAGGCTTCCCAGGCCATCAGAATCACCCAGTACCACCAGTACAACCAGCCGATGGTGAAACCGGCCCAGCGACCGATGGCGCGGTCGGCGTAGGTGGAGAACGAGCCGGTGTCTGGCGAGGACGTCGCCATCTCCCCGAGCATGCGCATGATCAGCACCACGAGGATGCCGCCCGCCAGGTAAGCCAGCACGGCGGCTGGGCCGGCGCTGTGTATGACGCTGCCGGAACCGACGAACAGCGCGCCGCCGATAACCCCGGCGATGGACATCATCGTCAGGTGGCGCGACTTCAGCGAGGCACTGAGCTTGCTCTCGTGCCCGCCATTCGCGGTGGTGGATGTGGATGTTGCGTCCATCAGTTGTGTACCCCGTGCTTCTTTTTATCCAAGGAAAACTGTGAAACCCCGATGGTCGTCGGTCTCACCTGTACATCAGTGCTAATGCGGGCAGGGAGGTGTGCAGTGCACACGCAGGCCATCCGTGGCGGCCTGCTTACGCCGTCAGAGGTTGCCCTCTGAACGAACTGAACCATGCTGGGGGCGGCCCGAAGGCGGCCGACCGGGCAGAAAGAAGATGCGAGGCATGCCTCGACGGTAAAGCGGCGATTTTGTGATTGTTCATGACGCTGGTACGCGCTGTGTTGGATATATCTGACACGTAATGTAAAAATGTCTGACACAGAGAGCCATGCACAGTGGCATGAAATCCTCACTGCACTGTACAGGCCGCCAATGCAATACACCCTGCAGGCGCTTGGCGTTACGCACCCCTGAAGGCACCTTCGAATGCTCCAGCTACACCCGGATTCCCCTACCCCGTTGGTCAACCAGATCATCGACGGGCTGCGTGAGCTGATCGACAACCAGACCCTCAAGCCCGGCGCGAAGGTCCCGTCGATCCGCGCGTTCGCCTCGACCTACTCGGTCAGCACCTTCACCGTGGTGGAAGCCTACGACCGCTTGGTGGCGCAGGGCCTGCTGGTCAGCAAGGGCAATGCGGGGTTCTTCGTCAATCGTGCGGCAAGCGAGCTATTGGAGACTCAGAGCGTCGAAACCGACACCTCGCGCCCAACGTTCAATTCCGAGTGGTACCTGCAACAGATCTTCGAAATCCGCCAACTGCCGTACAAGCCAGGGTGCGGCTGGCTGCCCAACGACTGGATGTACGAGGAAGGCCTGCGCCGTGGCCTACGCCAGGTAGCTGGCAGCCCACTGGAGTTGTCCGGGTACGGCGACCCGATGGGCCTTGCCGAATTGCGCGCGTTGACCGCGCAGAACCTGCAGCAAGAGTTGTCGATCGTTGCCAACCCTGCGCAGTTGATGCTCACCCACGGCGCCAGCCAGGCCCTGGATCTGGCCGTACGCACGTTGGTGCGTCCGGGTGACGTGGTGCTGGTGGACGACCCCGGCTACCCCAACCTGATGAGCATCCTGCGCACCCAGGGTGCGACCCTGGTCGGTGTGCCACGCACCCCGGCCGGCTACGACCTCGACCAGCTCGAACGCCTGCTCAGTCACCACCGGCCCACGACCTTCTTCACCCAGCCGCACCTGCACAGCCCGACCTGCTCGCGCACCCCGCTGACGCAGTTGCACCGCTTGTTGCAACTGGCCAGCCAGCACGGTTTTCGGCTGGTGGAGAACAACCTGTACGCCGACATGATCGCCGACCCGCTGCCGTGCCTGGCCAGCCTCGACCACCTGCAACAGGTGGTGTACGTCGGCAGCTACTCGAAAAGCATCTCGCCCAACGTGCGCGTGGGCTACGTGCTGGCCAATCCCGAACTTACCCAGCAGTTGGTTCATCTGAAGATGCGCTCAGGCCTGACCACCTCGCAGGTGATGGAGCGCGTGGTCTACGCCGCGATCATCGACGGGCGCTGGCGCAAGCACCTCAAGCGCCTGCGCCAGCGCCTGGCCGAGGCGCATCAGGAAGTCGGCCGGCACCTGCACCGACTGGGTTTCGAGTTGTTCATCGAGTCGGACGAAGGCATGTACATCTGGACCCGCCACCCGGCGATCCCCGACAGCGCCGCGCTGCTCGACGATGCGCTGGAAAAAGGCATCATGCTCGGGCCTGGGCAGTTGTTCATGGTCGATGCCAAGGCCACTGGATGGATGCGCTTCAATGTGGCGTTCAGTACGGATCCGGCGATGTGGGAGTTGCTGGAGAAGGTATTGGTCAAGCATGTGCGGCGTGGTGGGATGTAAATACCGCCGTATTGATCTCGAACTCAAGGACCGCAATACACGACTGACGCCGTTCCGCCAGGCCCCAGGAGCACGCGCAGCGAAAGCTCCAACACTTATCTTCCAGTTTTCATCCAGCTCTGCGGGAAAATTCTCTCAAGGCAGATTGGAAATTCCTGACTATTCCAACAGCCATCTGAGCGGCAAAGTATAAAAACTTTCTCCGCAGCATGGCTTTAAACCGTTATGTCTGGAAGCATCAATTCGCCTGTGCCAAACACCTATTTAGAGCTTCCAAAAACAACAATAAACTCGTCAGCCAGGGACCGTCTTCCGGCGCACATCCATCATTTAAACCACCATTGAGAATCTAGCTTTAGCCCTTATCAAGCAGGCGTTCCCATGCACTTCCGTGCAATAAGAACGCTCGCCAAACCACCTGCCTAGCGTTACATGGAGGAACCCCATGCAGGACCCTGTCATACTCCCCGCTCAACTTGTCCGTGCTGACGGCAAATACCGGATCACGCCCGTCGACCTGGAAGGTTTGTTATCAAATTCGTTTGATCCTGGCGCAACCGACAATGCCATCCGGCGCCACCATGCCGGAAAAATAGGCGTTGCCATTCGAAATAAAGTGCGCCAGGCACACGAGCGGCATATATTACTGCTGAAAAATATCGTCACCGAAGAAGTAGAAGCAGAACTATCCAGCGCCAGTGGAAGCGAACTTGAAATCGCGACCACCCGGCAACAGGTCCTCCAACGCCTCATCACTGAAAAACAATCAGAACTGTCTGAACTCCGTGGCGCGCTGAGCAAGTATTTCAACTTCGATCCTGTATCCGCAACAGACTCGACCCTGTTCGGCGAATTCATTCGACACGCAGGGGCAAGCCTTGAGCACTCCGCTGTCCAATCGTTCACCGACGGGCTCTATACCGCTTATGACGCCAAGACCCTGGCCCAGGTGGTGCAACTTCTTCAGCAACAAGAACAAGCCGCTACCGCAACGGTGGCGCTGCTGCATGCTCAGAACGCACAACAAGTAGCCGAAGCCGCCATTGCCGAAGCCATCAGGCGAGCCAATAGCTATTCGGCCATTGCAGTCAGCAGCCCGGTCATCGTCACCGCAGCCGGAACGGTAATCACCAACATCGCCCGATTCTCCCTGCTCGGCGCGATTCAAGCGGCCATTGGCGCCTTGGTCGGACTCGGTGCAGGTGTCGCAGCAGGGCTCGCGGTCGGCACCATTGCCATGCTGGTGCCATCCCGGCTGGGCAACGGTGAACTGCCGGAACGCTATCTTCTGCAAACCCCGCTCGAGGGGCTGGATCCTGACCTCAGCAAAGCAATGGCGCCCGGCAATCCGACAGCCAGTCATGCCGACCTTCCTTTTCGTTTCGGCTCTCGGACCACGGCAGCGGGTGATTCGGAAATCTTCGTCGTCAAGACCGACGGACAAACCGTGCCTGCCCAGGTGCGCATCCTGGCTGCCACTCACGACCCACAACGCAACGTCTACAGCGTAGTCACTGCGGACATACCATCGCGGACACTGACGTGGACACCGATCGCACAACCACCTGATGCCTCCACCACGCTGCCTGCCGAGCGACCGGAGCCTCCGGTCTATGAAGGGGCGACGCTGACACCTGTCGAGGTGAGGATCGACAGCTACCCAGAGGTCGCCGACGCTAGCCTGGATGACTACATCATCGTGTTTCCGGCAGACTCGGGGCTGCCACCGCTGTATGTAATGTTTCGGGATCGGCGGGAGGAGCCGGGGACTGGTAACGGTAACGGAGTTGAGGTTGGCGAGTCTTGGTCTAAGCACGTTGAAACACTTGAGGGTGCTCCCATACCTGCTCAAGTAGCCACCCTGCTGAAAGGATTGTCATTCAGGAACTGGACCGCTTACAGGAATGCACTGTGGAAGGCGGTGGCGGATGATCCATTTCTAAGTGCCCAATTTGGCCCCGGCAGCATTGGGAGGATGAGAAGAGGAAGGCCCCCTCTGGCCCGCGTGCATGAGCGGGTAGGAAACATCGCTTCGCTTCAAATTCATCACAAAATACCGATTTCCGAAGGTGGCGACGTCTACAACTCAGAGAACTTAACAATAGTCACGCCCAAACAGCATCATACAATCCATTACGGCGAAAACAATGAAAAAGACAATCAGCGACTTCACTGAGAGCGAATTTTTAAAATACGTCTCAGAAATCTATGAAGGCGACTACCCAACCGACCAAGCTCACATTGATGAAATATTCGAGTTCGAACGAATTTCCGAACACCCGAGAAAGTCCGACCTACTTTATTATCCAAACCCTGGAGAGGATGGCCCAGAAGCTGTCGTCGCAGTGATAAAAGCGTGGCGCTTAGCAAACAACAAACCAGGTTTCAAAACCGAATAAAACTTCACAATCGACGCAAAGCCCAACCCAAGTGATGAGGGGCTTTGCGTCATCAGGAACACCCTCTCGAGCGCCGAGAAAAAACGCCGAACACCCTACAACATAGATTTAACCTCGCCGCCCCAAGCAAAGGTCGACTCGACCAAGGCCAACGGGACCCTACAATGTCGAACCCAACAGAAAATCGTGAAATAATTCTAAAATATAAAATCGATGAATACTCAGAAGCTGAGCTTACCGAATTTCTAAAAGAATTCTTCGAAAATCCAAGTCAACTCAAAGGCGATGCACTGGGCGTGCATATCAATCAGCTCATCGATCATTTTGAAAGCCTTATTGATCACCCGGACAAAAGCGACCTCATTTACTATCCTGCCGAGGGTGTAGAAGATAGCCCTGCCGGAGTGATCTCGGTGATTAAGGAATGGCTTGCTGCAAATGGAAAGCCGGGATTCCGACAAGATTAAATCTGTCATGCAGCCTTAAAAAGGCCAACGCCGCTTCGTATTCGAAGCGGCGTTGGTGACTGGGATCAGTTTGAACGGGCAAATCTATCGGTCGTCACCGCAGCCAGCGCCACCTACAGCTGGACCATGAACTCAGCCTCGCTGGCGCGGTGGGCAGGTTGAGATTTACCCCTCCCCCGCGCCGCTGCCACGCTTGTCTTCAAAACCCGCAACGCATGGGTAGAAGTTAGCCAGGTCGCCATGCCTATTGAGGGGAAAAAAGCGCCGAACATCCTACAGCATAAATTTAACTGCACTGCCCCCAAGCACAGGTATACCCGACCAAGATCAAAGGCGCCTTGCGAATACGCCGGACCCCTGCCAGCCCCGGCGCCGCTGATCGATCAGAAGCCCACGGTGGCCGACATCAGCCAGGTGCGCGGGGTCGACATCGTCAAGCCGGTGGCGGTGCCTTCCGGTACGTTGGCCGACACCCAGTAGGCCTTGTCCAGCACGTTTTCCACGCTGGCGCGCAGGGTCACGTCCTTGCCACCAAGCTTCAGCGCATAGCGCGCACCCAGGTCGTAACGCTGCCAGGCGTCGAGCTTCTGGGTGTTGGCCAGGTCCAGGTACTGGTTGCTGGTGTGGATCATCCGCGCGCTCAGGGTCAGGCCCTGCACAGCAGGGATATCCCACTCCACGCCCAGGTTGGCGTTGACCACCGGGGTGCCGATAGGCCGGTTACCGTCGGTGCGACCGCCTGCGGTACGTACCTGGGTCGCGTCGAGGAACATCGCACCGCCCAGTACCCGCACGCCGTCCAGCGGCTCACCGAACAGATTCAGCTCAAGGCCTTGGTTACGCTGCTCGCCGTCGTCGCGCAGGACGTTCTGCTCGGTGTAGTACATCGGCCGCTCGATGCGGAACAGGCTGAGCGTGGCGGCAAAGCGGCCCATGTCGTACTTGGCGCCAACCTCCAGCTGCTTGCTGCGAAATGGCGCGAACACCTGGCCATTGTTGTCCAGGCCCTCGCCTGCGGTCTGGCCTTGGGTCAGGCCTTCCATGTAGTTCATGTACAGCGACAGTTGCTCGGTGGTGCGCCACACCAGGCCCATGGCCGGCGAGGTGGCACGCTCGTCGTAGGCCTGCTCAGGCACGCCGTCGGTGTCGCTGTCCACCTCGACCCGCTGCAGGCGAGCGCCGAGGGTCAGCAGCACGCGATCATCAGCCAGGCTCAGGGTGTCGGCCAGGGCCAGGCTGGAGAGCACGGTCTCGGTGTGGGTCGGATCGTCGGCGCGGGTCGCGATGCCCGGCGTCGGCAGCGCGACCGGGTCGTACAGGTTGCTCACGCCAGTGGCATAGCGGGCACCGCTGTTGTCGAAGGTCAACTCGAAACGGTTCAAGCTCAGGTTCAGGGTATGCGCGACAGCGCCAGTGCTGAACCAGTTGCGCGCGCCAATCGTTGCGGTGCGCACGTCCTCCTCACGCTGGAACGCCCGTGGGCTGACAGTGAAGCGCCCGGCATCGTTGACCACCTGTACGTTGTGGCGCAAAAAATCGTAGTCGCCCTTGCGCGCGCCCACGGCGCCGTAGAGCATCCAGCTGTCGCTGACATCGTACTCGCCGCGTAAGGCGCCGAAGGTGTCCTGGGCCTTGGAATAGCTCCAGGGCTGGGCAAAGTTGTGGTGTACGTCCTTGGCATCCGGCACCTTCACCCCAGGGTTCAGGGCAACCCGCTCCATGGGTGCATCGACATCTCGCGCCTGGTGCCCGATATCCAGCGACACCCGCGCGCGCTCGCCGCGCACATCGAAACCCAGTACCGCGCCGTCGCGCTCCAGGCGCTGATGATCCCATTCGGTATCGCCCGACTGGCGTACAGCGTTCAGGCGCAGGCCAAAACGCTGGTCCTCGCCAAAGCGCCGGCTAATGTCCACGTGTCCGCCGCCCTGCCCCGCCGAGGCATACAGGGCGGTGAACTCAGTCAAAGGGGCGTCGCCGGCATGCTTGGGCTCGATGTTGACCCCGCCTCCAATGCTGCCGTTGGGCGCCAGACCGCCGAGCAAGGCGCCCGGCCCCTTGAGGATATCGACCCGCTCGATCAGTTCCATGTCGATTGAATAGGTCGGCAGCACCCCGTACAGACCACCGTAGGCAACATCACTGTTATACAAGCTGAAACCGCGTATCGAGAACTGCTCGAAACGCCCAGCCGAGGGGTTGGTGGTGCGCACCGAGGGGTCATTGGCCACGGCATCGGCAAGGGTGCGGGCCTGCTGGTTCTGCAGCGCCTCACTGGTGTACGAGGTCATGTTGAATGGCGTCTCCATGAAGTCGCGCTCGCCCAGCAAGCCCTGGTTGCCGCGCCGCGCCACCTGACCACCGGCATAGGCGTCATCGGCTGGAGCATAGCCCTGGCCGTTGATGGTGGTGCTGGGCAACTGATGCGCGCCCTCCTCACTCTGGACCTGTGGCAGCAAGGTGTAGCCACCCTGCCCGGCCGGCACCAGTTGCAGTCCCGAGCCGTGCAAAAGAGCCTGGAAGCCCTCCTCGACACTGTACTCGCCACGCAGCCCGGCACTGCTGCGCCCTGCCACCAGCGCCGGGTCCACCGACAGGTTGACACCGGCCTGGCCGGCGAAGCGGGTCAACGCGCCGGCCAGGCTGCCGGCCGGTACATCGACATTGCGCCGTGCGCTGTCAGCGGCCTGGACGGCGCCGGGCAAGCCCAGAGCAAGCAATAAAAGGGGCGTGGAAAGCGGGCGCAGCAGAGGGCTCATGGACATCCAGAATGCTCGTGTTGACGGAGTGATGCCCTGAATGACAGGCGAGCGAAAAAAAAGGGACAGTGATTTTGTAAAAGAGAGGTCCGGGCCGCTTGGCCAGTCCAACGGCTCAGCCGGCCAACTGCCGGGGCGCCAGCGACACCCAGTAGCGCGTCCGGTAACGCACTTCCAGCGGCAGGCTGGCAGCCAGCAACGCGAAGATCCGATCAATATCGTCGAGCTGGAACGTGCCGGTCACCCGCCACGGCTCCAGCGCCGGATCCCAACGTAACAGGCCCGGACGATAGCGGCGCAGCTCGCGCAGCACCTCACCCAGCGGCTGGTTGTCGGCAATCAGCAAACCTTGCTGCCAACCCGGCAACTGCACATCGAATGCCTCCCGCGTGCCCACCCCATTGGCCATCAGCACAGCCCGTTGCCCGGCCACCAGGCGCAGCGTCGGGCCGGCCAGCGGTTGCAGATCGAGCTGCCCACGGCTAACCGATACCCAGCATTGCCCTGGCACCTGGCGCACGCAGAAACTGGCCCCCCAGGCCCGCAGCAACCCCTGTTCGGTTTCCACCTGCAGCGGTCCGCTGCCGTCCACCGCGATTTCGCCCTCGACCAATTGCAGGCTGTGATGCCCCTGGCGGAAATCCAGGTTTACCGCCGTGGCGGTATTGAGCTGCAGACGACTGCCATCGGGCAGTGTCAGTCCGCGTCGTTCACCGGTGGCCGTATGTAGGTCGGCGCGCCAGCTGGCCAGCGGCAGTTGCTGGTACGCCAGCCAAGCCAATGGCGCCATCCCCCCCAAGGCCAGGGCCTGGCCCAGCAGGCGGCGACGGCCTGGATCGGGACGATCCAGGCACGCCACGGCCAGCGGTGCGGGCACCTCGGCAAAGCGCCGACGCAAGGCCTCGGCCTTTTGCCACAACGCCTCATGCGCGGCGCTGCGCTGGCGCCAGCGGGCAAGCGCCTGGGCCTGCTGAGTGCTCAGCGTGCCGGCGTCCTGCAACGCAAGCCACTGCGCCGCTTCTCGTGCCAATTGGCGCGCCGTAGCGTCGCGGCTCACAGTTCCACCAGCAGGCAGTGCTCGTAGGCTTGGGCCATGTAGCGCTTGACAGTACGCTCGCTCACCCGCAACCGTTCGGCGATGGCCGCATAGCCCAGTCCTTCGAGCTGCGACCAGAGGAACGCCTGGCGCACCGCGCGCGGCAAGCCATCGAGCAACTCGTCGAGGGCGTGCAGGGTCTCCAGCAACAGCCAGCGCTGTTCGGGCGATGGCACCAAGGCTTCGGGCAGGTTCGCAAGGGCTTCAAGGTAGGCCCGTTCGAGGTCGCGGCGCTGGAAATGGTTGACCAACAGGCGTCGGCCCACGGTCAGCAGGTAGGCGCGCGGCTCGCGCAGGCTGGGCAAGGTGCGCGCCTGCTGCGCGGCGAGCACGCGTACGAAAGTGTCCTGGGTCAGGTCCGCGGCGGCCCAACTATCGCCCAGACGCCGTTGCAGCCAGCTGTGAAGCCAGCTGCGGTGTTCGCGGTAGAGGGTATCGATGCTGGGGTCAGGTACCGCGTAGCGGTTGGTCATCGGATCGGCACATGAACAAAATGTAAATGCGACTTATTATATTTTGTTGTCGTATACCTGCCAAGGGGTGAGGCCAGGCAAAACGCCCGGCCCCACCGTGCTTCAAAAAATCATTCGAACTCGATGCTGACTGGAATGCAGTCGTCGCCAATCGACTTAAGGCCAGAGGCGCAGGCCATGGAAACGACAGGCCCAACTCCCCGCCGTACACGCGAGCGCGGCTCGTGCCCCTGCGCGCTATCGGCTTCTACGCTTGTTGGATCCAGTGGCTCTGGGTCATCCGACTGTTGGGCGACCGCTGCGCCAGCCAGCATCAGCGATGCAATAAAGGCCAGTACTTTCATGCTCATGATTTACTCCTTGGTAGGGCTGCCAAGGCCCAGGACACGGCACCTGCTAGGAGTCGCAAGGCCGCCCCGAACCTGCTGGCGACCGTAACGTGCGCAGCCCCCCCATAGGCACCGGGACGCCCTACCCGGCAAGCAATCGACAGCCGTTTCAGCCCCTGACGCCAAGCATGCCGCGCTCGACGATGAAGTCGATCACGGCCTGCAAACCTTCGCCCTTCTTCAGGTTGCTGAAGGTCCATGGCCGTTCGGGGCGCATACGGTTAGTATCGCGCTCCATCACCTCCAGCGAGGCGCCGACGTACGGCGCAAGATCGGTCTTGTTGATCACCAGGAAGTCCGACTTGGTGATGCCCGGTCCGCCCTTGCGCGGGATCTTCTCGCCTTCGGCGACGTCGATCACGTAGATGGTCAGGTCAGCCAGCTCCGGGCTGAAGGTGGCGCTGAGGTTGTCGCCGCCGCTTTCGACGAAAATCACCTCTAGGTTGCCGAACTTGCGCGCCAGCCCTTCGACGGCTGCCAGGTTCATCGAGGCATCTTCGCGGATCGCGGTGTGCGGGCAACCGCCGGTCTCTACACCGACGATACGCTCAGGCTCCAGCGCACCGGCTTCGGTGAGGATGCGCTGGTCTTCCTTGGTGTAGATGTCGTTGGTCACCACGGCGATGTGGTAGTGGTCGCGCATGGCCTTGCACAGGCATTCGAGCAGCGCGGTCTTGCCGGAACCGACCGGGCCGCCGACACCGACGCGCAGGGGTTGCTGGTAGTTTTCCATCTAGGCAGTCCTCAGGAACGGAACAAACGGGTGTATTGGGTTTCATGGCGTGACGAGGCGATGGCCAACAGCGGCAGGCCGCCGCCGAGCTGGTCGTCACCGAGCAGCAAGGCTTGTTCGAGCACAGCGGGCAATTCCTCGCCCAGGTCGCGCAATAGGGTCTGGGCCGCCTGCTGGCCGAACGGCACCAGCTTGACCCCGGCCATCACCGCCCCCTCCAGCCAGGCAAAGCCATGGCCCAGAGCGAGCTGGCGCAGTGGGATACCCCAATGCGCGCCGAGCCAGGCCATGCCGCCCAGTTGGCTGAGTTCGAGGCTGCTGCGCCACGGCGCGTCCTGGCCCAATTGCCAGCCATCGAGCAGGCGCGCCAGGGCGCTGCCGCGTTGCTGTTCTTCCAGGCGCAGTTCGGCGGTTTCACGGTTGGCCAGCAGAAAACGGCTCCAGTGAGCGAACGCCTCGGCGTCGTCGGCAAGGCTGGCGTGGTACAGCCGCGCCAGCAGCGGCCAGTCGAGATGTCCGAGGGTGTCGTGCAACTGCTCGCGCTGCCAGGCGGCAAAGCCTGCGGTGTCTTTCACCCAGCCGGCCTCCACCGCCCACTCCAGGCCCTGCGAGTAGGTGAAGCCACCCACCGGCAGGCCGGGGCTGGCCAGTTGCAACAGGCGCAGCAGCGCAAGGTCGGCGTTCATCAGCCGGCCATGACCAGTGCAGCGCCCGCCAGCAGGCCACCGCCGAAGGCCTTTTGCAAGCCAGCATGCCTGCGCAGCACGCAGCCCAAGGCGAAGCCTGCGGCCAGCAGCAGGCCACTGACGGTGACGAAGCCTGCGCTGAACTGCCAGAACGCGCTCGGGGTCGCTTCCACGCCGTGGGCCCATCCATGGAACAGGGCGAACACCGGCATGATCAGCGACAGCAACAGCTGACGACGGGGCAGCAGCATGGCCGCGGCCGCCACCACCAACGAGCCGAGGATCATCTGTTCCATGCCCACCACGTCACCGAACAAATGACCAAACACGGCACCGCCAAACATCGCCGCCAAGGTCGCCAGCGGCAGCGCCAGGGTGCGGCCGGTCAGCGCCGCGAGCACGCCGGTGCCGAGCAACATCAGCAAGTGATCGAGCCCTGTCAGCGGGTGCAGCAGGCCATCTTGTAGCGGGTTGGCATCGTGGCCAGGGTGGGCGAAGGCCGGGACGGCCACCATCAGCAGCAACACAGCGAGGGTCTTCTTCATCATGGACTCCGGGAGGTTCAGTTATGGGCGGGCAGGCGCACGAACGGATGATCGTCGCCATGCGAATGACTGTGGCCGTGCGGCGCACTCTGGTAAGCGCCGGCCTCAGGCTCGAACGGCGCCTGCTCGGCCTGTACCTCAAGGCCCAGGCCACGCAGCATGTCGTCGAGCACATGGTCGTGCTGGTAGCGCAGCAAACCCGGTTCGATCTGCAACGGCACATGGCGATTGCCCAGGTGATAGGCGGCGCGGGCCAACAGGTGGGGGTCGGCGCAGCGCACCGTGGATACCGCCTCCGGGGCTGCCAGTACGCGAATCACCTGCACGCCTTCGGCGTCGCTCAGCAACTCGCCACCGCGCAGCAGGTGCCCGCGTTCGAGCATCAGCCCGGCTTCCCGGCCATCGTCCAGGGTCACGCGCAGACGACTCTTGATGCGGCTGTCAACACTCAAGGTGACACTGCCGGTCACGGTGTCGGCGTCGCTGAGCCTGCGGGTAAGTACGATCATGTTCACTCCTTTCACACAAAATCAGGCTGGCGCTGGGGCATACCGTCAAAACAGGAAATAGCGCTGCGCCAGCGGCAGCTCGGTCGCCGGCTCGCACACCAGCAGCTCGCCATCGGCGCGCACCTGGTAGGTCTGCGAGTCGACCTCGATCAGCGGCTGCAAGGTGTTGTGCAGCATGTCGGCCTTGCGCACCCGACGACAGCCGTGGGCCACGCCAATCAGGCTTTGCAGCTTCAATTGCTCGGGCAGGCCTCGATCCATCGCGGCCTGCGACAGGAAAGTCATGCGCGTGGCATGCCGCGCCGCGCCCAACGCGCCGAACATCGGCCGGTAGTGCACCGGTTGCGGGGTCGGGATCGAGCCGTTGATATCGCCCATGGGGGCTGTAACGATCATTCCACCCTTGATCACCAAGGCCGGCTTGACCGCGAAGAACGCCGGCGCCCAGAGCACCAGGTCGGCCAACTTGCCCACCTCGATCGAGCCCACTTCATGCGCGATGCCATGGGTCAGCGCCGGGTTGATGGTGTACTTGGCGATGTAGCGCTTGACCCGGAAGTTGTCGCTGTAGCTGCTGTCCGGTGCCAGCGGGCCGCGGCGCACTTTCATCTGGTGCGCCACCTGCCAGGTGCGCAGCACCACTTCGCCGACCCGGCCCATGGCCTGGGAGTCGGACGAGGTCATGGCAAACGCGCCCATGTCGTGAAGGATGTCCTCGGCCGCGATGGTTTCGCGGCGGATGCGCGATTCAGCGAAGGCCACATCCTCGGCAATGCTCGGGTCCAGGTGGTGGCACACCATGAGCATGTCCAGGTGCTCGTCCACGGTGTTGACCGTGTACGGCAAGGTCGGGTTGGTGGACGATGGCAGCACGTTGGCCTGCCCCGCCGCGCGGATGATGTCCGGGGCGTGGCCACCACCGGCACCCTCGGTGTGGAAAGTGTGGATGGTACGATCGCCGATGGCCGCCAGGGTGTCCTCGATACAGCCGGACTCGTTGAGGGTATCGGTGTGGATCGCCACCTGGACGTCCATCTCTTCGGCCACGCCCAGGCAGCAGTCGATAGCCGCCGGGGTCGAGCCCCAGTCCTCGTGCAGCTTCAAGCCCACGGCGCCAGCGGCGATCTGCTCGCGCAGCGCCTCGGGCTGCGAGGCGTTGCCCTTGCCCAGCAAGCCGATGTTGATCGGCAGGCTATCGGCGGCCTGGAGCATCCGCGCCAGGTACCAAGGCCCCGGCGTGCAGGTGGTGGCGTTGGTGCCGGTGGCCGGGCCCGTTCCACCCCCGATGAAGGTGGTGACGCCACTGGTGAGCGCTTCCTCGACCTGCTGCGGGCAGATGAAGTGGATGTGTGAGTCGATGCCGCCGGCGGTGACGATCTTGCCTTCGGCGGCGATCACTTCGGTGCCCGGCCCCACCGGCACGGTCACGCCAGGCTGAACGTCTGGGTTACCGGCCTTGCCGATGACTGCGATACGCCCATGCTTGACGCCGATGTCGGCTTTGACAATACCCCAGTGGTCGATGATCAGGGCGTTAGTCAGCACCAGGTCCATGGCCTCGCAGGCCAGCATCTGGCCTTGCCCCATGCCGTCGCGAATGACCTTGCCACCGCCGAACTTGACCTCTTCACCGTAGACGGTGAAGTCCTTTTCCACCTCGACCCACAGCGCCGTGTCGGCCAGGCGCACGCGGTCACCCACGGTGGGGCCGAACATGTCGGCGTAGGCGCGCCTTGAAATACGGCTCATGCCTGCTCCTCCAGCGCGCCCATCACCTTGCCCTGAAAGCCGTACACCTCACGCTTGCCGGCATACGCAACCAGTTGCACGCTGCGCGCCTGACCCGGCTCGAAGCGCACCGCGGTGCCGGCTGGAATGTCCAGGCGAAAACCACGGGTCGGTTCACGCTCGAACACCAGGGCGTCGTTGACTTCATAGAAGTGGTAGTGCGAACCGACCTGCACCGGACGGTCGCCGTGGTTGGCAACGCTGACACTGACGGTAGCGCGGCCGACATTCAGTTCGATGTCGCCATCGGCGACCTGGATTTCTCCGGGAATCATGGGCAGTTCCTCAGACGATGGGGTCATGCACGGTCACAAGCTTCGTGCCGTCGGGGAATGTGGCTTCGACCTGGACGTCGTGGAGCATTTCTGCCACCCCGTCCATGACCTGCTCGCGCCCCAGCACCTCGCGGCCCAGGCTCATCAGCTCAGCGACAGTGCGGCCGTCGCGAGCACCTTCGAGCACCGCAGCGCTGATCAGCGCCACCGCCTCTGGGTAGTTGAGCTTCAGGCCACGGGCCAGGCGCCGTTCCGCCAGCAACGCGGCGGTGAACAGCAGCAGTTTGTCTTTCTCTCTCGGGGTCAGCTCCATGATGGCTCTCTCAGGTGGCCCAGATGCGCGGCGGGCACGGCGCCAGGCCGAGCACGGCCGGACGCAGCAGGTGCCAGAGGCGCTGCAGGTTGCGTTGCAAATGTTGGTTGTCGTGGTCGAGCAGGCGGATCACCAGCAGCGACCCGAGCAGGGTCGCACCGGCAGGGGTGTTGAGTTCATCGAGCAACTCGCGCACCCGCTCCAGCGCTGCTGCGTCTGCCGGGGCGGCGCAGAAGGTCGCCAGCAGCGGGTGATCACCGACCTTGGCCAGTTGCCCGCCGGCGATGCGCAGGCGTTCGTGCAGGCCGGGTTCGTCAGGCAGTTCGATGCGCAGGCGGCTGTCCAGCGCGCCCTGCTCGAAGCGCTCGCCCATCACCGGGCGGCCCAGGCACAGGGTCTCCCAGGCCAGCAGACGGGCGCCGGGCTCCAGGGTGAAGCGGCTGTCGAGACTGGCGCGGGCACCATTGAAGAAAATGCTGTCTTGGGGCAACCACTCCAGCACGCTGCCAGCGGCCAGGTGAAAGTGCTGGGCCAGGTACGCGGTGGGGCCGATACTGCGATAGAACTTGCTCGCGCCGGGCATGGTCAGCAACGCATGACTGCTAGGTTCGAGGTGGATGTCCAGCTCCAGGCGGTCACCGGCAACGATCCCGCCTGGTGGGTGCAAGACGTAGACATGGCAAGGACCGCCTTCCGGGTAAAACGGTCTTTGCACCAAAAGAGGTCCATAATGGCGACGCGCACCAAGGCGGGTCACACCCTCACGCAGGACGAAGCGCAAATGCAGATGCGCACGCCATCCCTCATGCTGGCCCTGTGACTCGATGTGCTCCGGCAACGACATGCCCTACCCCTGTAATCCTTGGCCCTACGCGCCATGCCTTGGTGCACAAGGCACCCCGCCAGGGCACGCGCCTGACCATTCGATCAAAATTCTTGGAACGGGATATTGCAGGTTGCAGGCCAAGTCGCCGGATTAATCAAAATGAATTTTCGTACATGGGTGCGAATGGCTACCTGCGCACAGCCAAACCTGTGCAATCGAGGGGCAATCAGCGCCCCAGTGCGGTGCCAACGCCGCTACACTGACGCACCGCGACAAGGCACACCCCGGAGAACTGATCGATGGCTGGCAACAAACGCGCACTGGCACGCCTGGAACGCGAGATGATCGCTTGCCTGACCGAGGCCTGCACCACCGCCCAGTCCGAGATCGTCGGTTTCGCCTGGCTCACCCACCGCGTCGACCTGGACGACTTCCCCGCCAGCCTGCGCATCACCTGGGTGTTCAGCGACGACACGGCCAAGGCCCAAGCCCTGGCCGGTGAAGCGCGGGCGCGCATGCTCGGACTGACCGGACAAGCGCTGAAGGATGCCGGCATCCACCTCGACCATGTGGCCTGGCATGTGCGCTTCGACAGCGAAGAGGCGTGCTGGCGCGACCAGGGCGGGGACTGGAACCGGCGGTTGCGTTGAAATCGCTGCGCACAATATCTGGGCCTGGAGTGGTTGATAGCCGTGCCCTTTCTGATCTGCACCGGCTCAAGCCTGTTCCATCATCGCCATCGCTACCTCGACACCGAATGACCCTGCGCATGCACGCCCCGTAGATTCTACGACCGGACGTTTCCGATACGCCCGGGATGTATTAAGGTGGCGGGGTGCGCATATATAAGCAGCCCGCCGTGTTCGGGCGTTGAGCAATGAGGGTGTCATGAGCAACGAAAGCATTAACTGGGACAAGCTGGGCTTCGACTACATCAAGACCGACAAACGCTACCTGTCCGTATGGCGCGACGGCGAGTGGGACAAGGGCACCCTGACCGAAGACAACGTGCTGCACATCAGTGAAGGCTCCACGGCCCTGCACTATGGCCAGCAGTGCTTCGAAGGCCTCAAGGCCTATCGCTGCAAGGATGGCTCGATCAACCTGTTCCGTCCCGACCAGAACGCCGCGCGCATGCAGCGCAGCTGCGCGCGCCTGCTCATGCCGGCCGTGCCCACCGATGTGTTCATCGAAGCCTGCAAACAAGTGGTCAAGGCCAACGAACGCTTCGTCCCGCCGCATGGCAAGGGTGCCCTGTACCTGCGTCCGTTCGTGATCGGCACGGGTGACAACATTGGCGTGCGCACCGCCCCGGAGTTCATCTTCTCGGTGTTCGCCATCCCGGTCGGCTCGTACTTCAAAGGCGGCATGAAGCCGCACAACTTCCAGATTTCCAGCTTCGACCGCGCCGCACCGCAAGGCACCGGCGCCGCCAAGGTCGGCGGCAACTACGCCGCTAGCCTGCAACCGGGTGCCGAAGCGAAGAAAGCCAACTTCGCCGACGCCATCTACCTGGACCCGCTGACCCACAGCAAGATCGAAGAAGTCGGTTCGGCCAACTTCTTCGGCATCACCGCCAACAACGAGTTCGTCACGCCGAAATCGGCTTCGGTGCTGCCAGGCATCACCCGACTGTCGCTGATGGAACTGGCTCAATCGCGCCTGGGCCTGACGGTCATCGAAGGCGATGTCGAGATTGCCAAGCTCGACCGTTTCGTCGAGGCGGGCGCCTGCGGCACCGCTGCAGTGATTACCCCGATCGGCGGCATCGAGTACAACGGCAAGCTGCATGTGTTCCACGACCTGGAGAAGGTAGGTCCGGTCACCCAGAAGCTCTACAACGAGCTGACCGGCATCCAGAGCGGTGACATCGAGGCACCGGCTGGCTGGATCGTCAAGGTCGCCTAAGACACCTGAAACACAACGAACGGGGCAGGCCAGCGATGGCCTGCCCCGTTTTCGTTTCTGCGCACATCCGGCAACACTTCACTGGAACTCTGAGGGCATTTCCTACGCCAAGCAGTGAACCTGCTTACAAAAAAACGGTCTTTGGCTGACGGTCAATTCACCAGACCCGTTCGCCGGCCCATTCACCGGGCCTACATTTGTCCTGTTTCAGCGAAGACCACCATGCCAGACAAGCAGCCCGCCAACTCCGCCCTTCCCGCCCTGCGCGGCGGCCTGATCGCCGCCCTGATCGGCCTCGCCGCTCCGGTCCACGCCGAAGAGTCGGCCAGCGACGCACGCTGGGTCAGCGACAGCCTGAGCACGTACGTACGCAGTGGCCCTACCGACGGCCACCGCATCGTTGGCTCGCTCAAGTCCGGGCAGAAAGTCACCCTCGTCGCCAGCCAGGGTAACTACAGTCAGGTGCGTGGCCAAAGTGGCGACCTGGTGTGGATCCTGAGCAGCGACCTTCAGGCCGAGCCCGGCCAGGCCGAGCGCTTGCCGCAACTCGACCAGCAGGTCGCCGAACTGTCGGGCCAGCTCAAGACTATCGATGACAGCTGGAAACAGCGTGTGCAAGGCATGCAGGAGACGCTGGACTCGCGCAAGGCATTGATCGACGAGCTGGAAACCCGCAACAAAGCACTTAACGAGCAGTTGGAACAGAGCCAGTCGAGCCTGCGCGACACCCAGGCGCGGCTGGGTGACGAGAACAAGCAAGTGATGATGCGCTACATGGTGTACGGCGGCAGCATTGCCGGAGCAGGCCTGCTGGCGGGGCTGATCCTGCCGGCGCTGAGCCGCGGGCGCAAGCGCAACGACCGCTGGTTCTGAACCGGCTGCGCTTGCCTGGAGCGCCCTGGCCGGGGCGATCCAGGCGGGCGACGGCCCTGCCCCCTCAAAGCTTGGTCGAGCGCCCCGCGCCACTGCGCGCCTTGGCCATCGCCGCCAGGCGCACCGCCACGTTGGCCGCACCGTAACCGGCATACCCGCCCTTGCGTTGCAGGATCTCGAAGAAGAAACGCCCCTCGAACGGCTCGGTGTACACGTGGAACAGCTCGCCGCCCTGCGCGTCACGGTCGTAGAGCACGTTGTAATACGCCAGCTCGCTGAGAAACTCGTCGTCGAAATCGAAGCGCGCGGCCAAGTCGTCGTAATAGTTCAGCGGAATGTCCAGCAGCGGTACGCCCGCCTCCTTGGCGCGTGCCACCTCCCGGAAAATATCCGCACAATCGAAGGCGATATGGTGCACGCCCGACCCACGATAGCTGGACAGCGCATGGGCGATGGCAGTGTTGCGGTTCTCGGAAATGTTCAGTGGCACGCGCAAGGTGCCGCATGGGCTGCGCAAGGCGCGGCTCTTGACCAACCCATACGGGTCAGGCAACACCACTTCGTCATCCGCGGTGAAATCGAACAGGCTCTTGTAGAACAGCACCCAGCTGTCCAGTGCCTCGGCCGGCAGCGCCAAAGCCATGTGATCGATGCGCAGCAGGCCGCCACTGGCCTCGGCCACGCCGTCCAGACGGAAGTCGGTGTCGTAGATGGTCTGACCGCTGGCGTCGGGCTGCACCAGGTACAGCAGGCTGCCGTCAGGCGCGCGCACGGCTGGAATTTCGCGCTCGTTGGGGCCCACCAGGCCACGGAACGGCTGGCCGCGATAGGCGGTGGCGCGGTGCAAGGCGGTCTGGCTGTCGGTCACCCGCAAGGCGGTGGCGCACAGCGAAGGGCCATGGGCCTCGAAGAAGTTGTGCGCGAACGAATACGGCTCGGCATTGAGCACGATATTGATATCACCCTGGCGTAGCAGGCTCACCGCCTTGCTACGATGTGCGCCAGCCTCGGCGAAGCCCAGGCGTTTGAGCCAGGAACCCAGGCGCGCACCGACCGCCTCGTCGACAGCGAACTCAAGAAACTCGACGCCCTCGTAGCGGCTGGCAGGCGCCGGTGCGAACAACACGCCCGGCTCGACCTCGCGCGCCTCGCGCTGCAATTGCAGGCGAGTCTTCTCCTCCAGGTACAGCAGCGAACGCAGGCCATCGGCGGCGTTCTGCCGAGGCGGCGCGGCGCGAAAACCATCGTTGAACACCTCCAACGACAGCGGCCCGCGATACCCGGTAGCCAGGATCGGCGCCAGGAAGCCCGACAGGTCCATCTCGCCCTGCCCGGGGAAGCAGCGGAAGTGACGGCTCCACTCCAGCACGTCCATAGCCAGGATCGGCGCATCGGCCATCTGCACGAAGAAGATCTTGTCTCCCGGAATGTCGCGGATCGCCGCCGGATCCCCTTTGAGCGACAGCGTGTGGAAGCTGTCGAGGATCACCCCCAGGGCCGGATGGTCGGCCTGGCGCACCAGGTTCCAGACCTGCTGGTAGGTGTTGACGTGGCGCCCCCAGGCCAGGGCCTCGTAGCCGATACGCAGGCCACGCTGGCCGGCACGTTCGGCCAGCAGGCGCAAATCGTCCACCAGCAGGCCCTCGTCGCCCAGGGCATCAGGCTGCACGTTGCTGCACACCAACACCAGGTCGGTGCCAAGCTCCTGCATCAGGTCGAACTTGCGCTCGGCCCGGTCGAGGTTCTTTTGCAGGCGCTCACGGGGCGCGCCTTCGAAATCGCGAAACGGCTGGAACAAGGTGATGGCAATGCCCAGGTCGGCGCACATCTGGCGGATCTCGCGGGGGCTGCCTGCGTAGTACAGCAGGTCGTTCTCGAAGATCTCGACGCCGTCGAAGCCCGCAGCGGCGATGGCTTCGAGCTTCTCTGGCAGGGTGCCGCTGAGGGACACGGTGGCAATCGAACGCTGCATGGAGGAGTTCCTTGTTATTGGCGTGTGCAGGAAACCGGGCTTGCCCCGCGATAAGGCAAGGCTGTAAAACGCGCCCTATCAACTGGCATGATCGATTATTCGCAGGTAAAGTCAGGCCCGCAATGCACTTTGTACGAAACAGTTAGTTTTTGTTCGATTACCGCACAAAACCCGTTTCGGTGAATTGATTCGCTGCATCCCGTGAACAACCATGATCACCAGTCGCAGGGCCTGTCGCCCCTTCTTGCTGCCACGCCGGTCGTTCGGCAGGTCCTGCGCCGCAAAGCCCAGCGTCACCACATAATAAGTTCAATAAAACGGGTACCGACCTATGCACACCTCCTTCGCCCTGCGATCCGCATCGCCTCGTTCGTCTTCTTCTCACAGCCCGCGCCCTGGTATGTCGCGTAGCCGCTGCGCACGCTGATCCCACGGCCCCTGACAAGAACAACGGAGACAACATGGCCCGCTCAAGCTCCCAAGCCAAGAAAGCCACCGCCAGCGGATGGATCGGCTCTGCCCTCGAATACTACGATTTCTTCATCTATGCCCAAGCGGCGGCGCTGATCTTCCCGCAGATATTCTTCCCCTCCACCGACCCGAAAATGGCCATCATCGCCTCGCTGGCCACCTATGGCGTGGGCTACCTGGCACGCCCGGTTGGTGCCTTCGTGCTCGGCCACTGGGGCGATACCCGCGGGCGCAAGAACGTGCTGCTGCTGTGCATGTTCCTCATGGGTATTTCGACCATGGCCGTGGGCCTGTTGCCCACCTACCACGACATCGGCATGCTGGCCCCGGCATTGCTGGTCGTGCTGCGCCTGATCCAGGGCTTCGCGGTGGCCGGCGAGATCTCCGGGGCCAGCTCCATGATCATGGAGCATGCGCCGTTCGGACGTCGAGGCTACTACGCCAGTTTCACACTGCAGGGCGTACAGGCCGGTCAGGTGATGGCTGCCGCGGTATTCCTGCCGCTGGCTTACTTCATGCCGAGCGAGGCGTTCAACGACTGGGGCTGGCGCATTCCGTTCCTGATGAGCGCATTGGTGCTGATCGCAGGCTTCATCATCCGCAAGGAAGTGCACGAGACGCCCGCCTTCGTCCAGGAAGAGAAACAGGACAAAGTGGCCAAGTCGCCAATCGGCGAAGCGTTCCGTCACAGTGGCCGGCATATGGTGCTGGTGATGTTCATGGCCCTGATGAACGTGATCCCGGTGGTGGCGACCATTTTCGGTGCAGCTTATGCCGTGCAACCGGCCTATGGCATCGGCTTCGACAAGAGCGTGTACCTGTGGATTCCGGTGGTGGGCAACATCGTCGCGGTACTGGTCATTCCGTTCGTGGGCAATCTGTCGGACAAGATCGGCCGTCGCCCAACCATGATCGCCGGATGCCTGGGCTCGGGCCTGCTGGCGTTCGTCTACCTGTACGCGATCAGCATTCAAAACGTGCCGCTGGCATTCGCCGCCTCGATCGTCATGTGGGGCATGGTCTACCAGGGCTACAACGCGGTGTTCCCAAGCTTCTACCCTGAGCTGTTCCAAACCCGCTACCGGGTGTCGGCGATGGCCATCGCGCAGAACATCGGCACCATGCTGACCGCCATGCTGCCGGCGCTGTTCGCCGCCGTTGCCCCGCCTGGCTCGGACAACATTCCGCTGGTTGTAGGTAGCCTGGCATTCTTCATCACGTGCGTATGCGCCTTTGCCGCGTACCTGGCACCCGAGACGCATCGCCTGGCGATGGAAGACCTGGGCAATCCACAGGCCAAGCCGATGGAGCGCGAAGCCTACGAGGCCAGCCGCCGCGATAGCTTGAAGGTGCTCAGCCACTAAGAGCCTTGTCGATGGGAAGGGGGCAATGCCCTGATGCAAGTCAGTTAAGCCAATGGGGCCGCTTTGCGACCCCAACTACTGCAACAAAGGCTTAACTGACTGGCATTAGGCAATGCCCCCTTCTCTGTTCGCTTCGTCACCGAATGCCCCCGTCTGCGGCTTTTCCAAGCCCCTTCCCCGCGCATCCGCCCCAGCCGTTCCTGGCACGTTCATCGCCACCGGCACGCGCAGGCTGATCGAGACACCCGACACTGCGCAGGCTTTTTCAAAGCCCCCCTCGTTGCAACGCCGATTTGCTTGTATGGTGTTGTCAAAGAAGGATGTTTTACCTGCACAGGAAAGACTTAGATGCCCCAACGCAATGTCATCAACGCCTCCGTCAGCCCCAAAGGCAGCCTGGAGACGCTGTCGCAACGTGAAGTCCAGCAACTGAGCGAAGTCGGTACCGGCAGTCTCTATACCTTGTTCCGCCAATGCGCCCTGGCCATCCTCAACACTGGCGCCCATGTCGACAATGCCAAGACCATCCTCGAAGCCTACAAGGACTTCGAAGTACGCATTCATCAACAAGATCGTGGTGTACGCCTTGAACTGCTCAACGCCCCGGCCGATGCCTTCGTCGATGGCGAGATGATCGCCAGCACCCGCGAAATGCTGTTCAGCGCCCTGCGCGATATCGTCTACACAGAAAGTGAGCTGGCCAGCCAGCGTATCGATCTGGAAAGCTCCCAAGGCCTGACCGACTACGTCTTCCACCTGCTGCGCAACGCCCGCACCCTGCGCCCGGGCGTGGAGCCGAAAATGGTGGTGTGCTGGGGCGGTCACTCGATCAGCAGCGAAGAGTACCAATACACCAAGAAAGTCGGCCACGAGCTGGGCCTGCGCAAGCTGGACATCTGCACCGGCTGCGGCCCTGGAGTGATGAAAGGCCCGATGAAGGGCGCGACCATCGCCCACGCCAAGCAGCGCATGCACGGCAGCCGCTACCTCGGTCTGACGGAGCCGGGCATCATCGCCGCCGAGGCGCCCAACCCAATCGTCAACGAACTGGTCATCCTGCCGGACATCGAAAAACGCCTGGAAGCTTTCGTCCGCGTGGGCCACGGCATCATCATCTTCCCCGGCGGGGCCGGCACCGCCGAGGAATTCCTCTACCTGCTCGGCATCCTCATGCACCCGGACAACCAAGACCTACCCTTCCCGGTCATCCTGACCGGGCCGCGCAGCGCCGAGCCGTTCCTGCAGCAACTGAACGCCTTCGTCGGAGCCACCTTGGGCGAAGCCGCCCAGCGCCACTACCAGATCATCATCGACGATCCGGCCGAAGTGGCCCGACACATGGTCGAAGGGCTCAAGGCGGTCAAGCAGTTCCGCCGCGAACGCAACGACGCCTTCCACTTCAACTGGCTGCTGAAAATCGCCGAGGGCTTCCAGCACCCGTTCGATCCAACCCACGAGAACATGGCGAACCTGGCCCTGCGCCGCGACCTGCCGCCCCACGAGCTGGCTGCCAATCTGCGCCGGGCCTTCTCTGGCATCGTCGCGGGTAACGTCAAGGACAAGGGCATCCGCTTGATCGAAGAGCACGGGCCGTACCAGATCCGCGGCGACGCAGCGATCCTCGATCCGCTGGGCCGCTTGTTGCAGGCCTTCGTCGATCAACACCGGATGAAACTGCCAGGCGGCGCGGCCTATGTACCGTGCTATCAAGTGGTGAGCTGAGCCCACTTTGCACCAACCGCCCTCCCCTGGGTCGAATCGCGACAGGTTGATTCAACTCAGGCCCAGCGGGAGTGGGCGTATCCCGTCTACGATGCGCGGTTCAAGCCGACCTGGCGATGTACTCGGCCAGCGATTGCACGGCATCCCGCCAGATGAATTTTTCTTAAATCGCCGCTTGGCTATTCTTTGGCACAATCGAACCACACATTTGCCATCCAGGAACCCGCATGCCTCGCGTACTGACCATTGAAGACGATGCCGTCACCGGCCAGGAGATTGTCGCCGAACTGACCAGCCACGGCTTGGAAGTGGATTGGGCCGACAATGGCCGGGAGGGTCTGGCCAAGGCCATCGCCGGGGGCTACGACCTTATCACCGTGGACCGCATGCTGCCGGAGGTAGACGGCCTGACCATCGTCACCACCCTGCGCAGCCTGAAGATCGCGACACCGATCCTGATGATCAGCGCCCTGTCGGACGTGGATGAGCGTGTGCGTGGCCTGCGTGCTGGCGGCGACGATTACCTGACCAAGCCATTCGCTTCCGATGAAATGGCCGCCCGGGTCGAAGTGCTGCTGCGCCGCAACAGCACTCCCATGACCCAGACCCGCCTGACCGTGGCAGACCTGGAACTGGACCTGATCAGCCACGAAGCCCGACGCGGCGAGCAGGCGCTGAACCTGCTGCCCACCGAGTACAAACTGCTGGAGTACCTGATGCGGCATTCCGGCCAGGTGATCACCCGGATGATGATCTTCGAAGAGGTCTGGGGCTACCACTTCGACCCCGGCACCAACCTGATCGATGTCCACATCGGCCGTTTGCGCAAGAAAATCGACTCACCCGGCCAGACCCCGCTGATCCGTACCGTGCGGGGCTCAGGCTATGCCATTGCCGAACCCGTCTAAGGGCTGGAGTTCATCCACCAGCCGCTTGCTGGCCCTGTACAGCTTCCTCTTCGTGGCCTGGAGCAGCATCCTCATGGGGGTGCTGTACTTCGAGGTATCCAACTACCTGAACAAGCTCACCCGCCACTCGATGCTGCAACGCCAGCACCTGTTCACCCACATGAGCGGCAAGCAACTGGACGACGCTCTGATCGCCAGCCAAGCCTTCGAGGAACGCAGCTTCGATGCCTACGGGCTGTTCGATCCACAGCTCAACCCCCTCGGCGGACGCATCCGCGCGATCCCGCCCGAATTGGGCCTGGACGGCAAGATTCACGAACTCAAGCGTTGCCTGGACGCCGATGATCCTCGCCTGCCACGCGACAGTTGCGATGCCGTGGCGATCCGCGTGCAGGATGGCCGCTGGCTGGTGCTGGTGCGTGACAACGGTTCGCTGTTCGTGGTCACCCGGATCATCCTGCATGCGCTGCTGTGGGGGATCTCATTGACCCTGATCCCAGGTTTTGCCGGTTGGTACTTGCTGCGTCGGCGCCCGCTCAAGCGCATCCGTGCGATTCAGGCCCAGGCTGAGCTGATCGTCGCAGGCGACCTCACCCACCGCTTGCCACTGTCGGCCCGACGCGATGAGCTGGACATGCTGGCGGCCATCGTCAATGCCATGCTCGACCGTATCGAGCGGCTGATGCACGAGGTCAAGGGCGTGTGCGACAACATCGCGCACGACCTACGCACTCCGCTGACGCGCTTGCGCGCCCAGCTGTACCGCATCCGCCAGCACAGCCCCGCGGACTCGGCCGAAAGCCAGGCGCTGGACCAGGCGATCGGTGAAACCGACACGTTGATGGCGCGCTTTCGCGGCTTGTTGCGTATCAGCGAACTGGAGGACCGCCGTCGCCGCGCGGGCTTCCAGCAGCTCGACCCCCAGGCGCTGCTCAGCGAGATGTACGACTTCTACCTACCGCTGGCCGAAGATGGCGGTATTCGCCTGGCATTGCAGCAGCCGGAGCAACTTGCGCCGCTGCATGGTGACCGCGAGTTGCTGTTCGAAGCGCTGGCCAACCTTGTCGGCAATGCAATCAAGTTCACCCCCGCAGGCGGCCAAGTGCGCATCAAGGCCAGCCAGGACGAAAAAGGCGTGCACCTCGCCATCGAGGACAGCGGGCCGGGGATTCCGGTGGATGAGCGCGAGGCGGTGCTCAAGCGCTTCTACCGTAGCGAGGAAGGTCATCGCCACGCAGGCTTCGGGCTGGGGCTGTCGATCGTTGCGGCGATCGTCGATCTGCATGGCTTCGGGCTGGAGGTAGGCAGTAGCGAGCTAGGCGGGGCGAAGCTGGTGCTGCATTGCCCATTGGCGCTGCCGAGCAAATAAAGTGGGGCCGCGTTGCGGCCCTTTCGCGGCACAAGGCCGCTCCTACAGAGGCCGCGTGCGCCATGTAACGGAAGGCTTACGCGGTCGTTGTAGGAGCGGCCTTGTGCCGCGATGGGCTGCAAAGCAGCCCGAATGGATTAACTGGCTGACCTCGATCAGTCAGCCAGACGCCAGGTCGTCGCGCCCTTGCTGTCTTCGAGCACCACACCCATGGCGGTGATCTGATCACGAATGCGATCAGACTCGGCCCAGTTCTTGTCGGCACGTGCCTGCAAACGCGCCTGGATCAGGGCCTCCACTTGCGCCGCATCGACCTTGCCTTCGGCGCCTGCACGCAGGAAGTCGTCGGCCTCAAGTTGCAGCACGCCTAGTACATCGCCCAGCTCGCGCAGACGACCGGCCAGGCCCGCAGCGGCCTCAGGGTCGCTTTCGCGCACACGGTTGATCTCGCGCACCAGATCGAACAGCACGGCGCAGGCCTCGGGCGTGCCGAAGTCGTCGTTCATCGCCACACTGAAACGTTCGACGAACGCCTCGCCGCCCTGAGGCGCTACACGGGGCAGGCCACGCAGGGCGTGATAGAAGCGCTCCAGCGCGCCCTTGGCATCGCGCAGGCTGTCTTCGGAGTAGTTAATCGCACTGCGGTAGTGGCTGGCTACCAACAGGTAACGCACCACCTCCGGGTGATACTTTTCGAGCACATCGCGGATGGTGAAGAAGTTGTTAAGCGACTTGGACATCTTCTCGCCATTGATACGAATCATCCCGCAGTGCATCCAGGCCGCCGCGTACTGCTTGCCGGTGGCGGCCTCGCTCTGGGCGATCTCGTTTTCGTGGTGCGGGAACTCCAGGTCGCTGCCGCCGCCATGAATGTCGAAGCTCTCGCCCAGGCAGCAGGTGGACATCACCGAGCACTCGATGTGCCAACCCGGACGCCCCGGACCCCACGGCGAATCCCAGAACGGCTCGCCGGGCTTGGCGCCCTTCCACAGCACGAAGTCCAACGGATCCTGCTTGGACTCGCCCACTTCGATACGTGCGCCGATACGCAGGTCTTCGATCTTGCGCCGCGACAGCTTGCCGTAGCCGACGAACTTGCCGACCCGGTAGTACACGTCACCGTTACCTGGTGCGTAGGCATAACCCTTGTCGATCAGGGTCTGGATCATCGCGTGCATGCCGGGGATATGGTCGGTGGCACGCGGCTCCAGATCGGGCTTGAGGATGTTCAGGCGGCGCTCATCCTCGTGCATCGCGTCGATCATGCGCGCGGTCAGCGCGTCGAACGACTCGCCGTTCTCGTTGGCCCGATTGATGATCTTGTCGTCAATGTCGGTGATGTTGCGCACGTAGGTGAGCGCGTAACCGCTCTTGCGCAGCCAGCGGGTAATCAGGTCGAAGGCCACCATGCTGCGGCCGTGGCCCAGGTGGCAGTAGTCATACACGGTCATGCCGCAGACGTACATGCGCACGTTGTTGCCATCAAGGGGCTTGAAAGCTTCCTTGGTCTTGGTCAGCGTGTTGTAGATGTTGAGCACGGCGATTCCTCAGCTGCCCCAGGAGTCACGCAGGGTGACAGTGCGGTTGAACACCGGGCGGCCCGGCTGGCTGTCTTTGAGGTCGGCGCAGAAGTAACCTTCGCGCTCGAACTGGAAGCGGTCTTCGGGCTGGGCCTGAGCCAACGACGGCTCGGCACGGCAACCCGTCAACACCTGCAGCGAATCGGGGTTGATGTTATCGAGGAAGCTGCCGCCGTCTTCGGTCTTCTCCGGGTTCGCGGAGCGGAACAGGCGATCGTACAGACGCACCTCGCACTCGACGCTACCTTCGGCCGGAACCCAGTGGATCACACCCTTGACCTTGCGGCCCTCGGGGTTCTTGCCCAGGGTGTCCGGGTCGTACGAGCAGTGCAGCTCGACGATGTGACCGTCGGCATCCTTGATGGCCTGGTCAGCACGGATCACGTAGCTGCCACGCAGACGCACTTCGCCGGCAGGTTCCAGGCGCTTGTAGCCCTTGGGCGGCGCTTCCATGAAGTCGTCGCGGTCGATGTACAGCTCGCGGGCGAATGGCAGCACGCGCACGCCCATGTCTTCTTTCGGGTGGCGCGGCAGTTCGAGCTGCTCGACCTGACCTTCGGGGTAGTTGGTGATGACCACTTTCAGCGGACGCAACACGCACATGGCGCGTGGCGCGGTGCGATCCAGATCGTCACGGATGCTGAATTCGAGCATCGCCATGTCAACCACGCCGTCGGAACGGTTGGTGCCGATCATCTCGCAGAAGTTGCGGATCGAGGCCGGGGTGTAGCCACGGCGACGGTAGCCCGACAGCGTGGACATGCGTGGATCGTCCCAGGCATCGACATGGCCTTCATCGACCAACTGCTTGAGCTTGCGCTTGGAGGTGATGGTGTAGTTCAGGTTCAGGCGGCTGAACTCGTACTGACGTGGACGCGCCGGCACCGGGAGCTTATCGAGGAACCAGTCGTACAGCGGACGGTGGCTTTCGAACTCCAGGGTGCAGATCGAGTGGGTAATGCCTTCGATGGCATCCGACTGGCCGTGGGTGAAGTCGTAGTTAGGGTAAATGCACCACTTGTCACCGGTCTGGTGGTGGTGGGCATGGCGAATGCGGTAGAGGATCGGATCGCGCAGGTTCATGTTCGGCGAAGCCATGTCGATCTTGGCCCGCAGCACGCGCTCGCCATCTTTGAACTCGCCCGCCTTCATGCGCGCGAACAGGTCGAGGTTTTCCTCGACGCTGCGCTCACGGAATGGGCTGTTCTTGCCCGCCTCGGTCAGGCTGCCGCGATACTCCTTGGCCTGCTCCGGGCTGAGGTCGCACACATAGGCATCACCCGACTTGATCAGCGCCACCGCCCAGTCGTGCAACTGCTCGAAGTAATCCGAGGCATAGCGCACCGGGCCCGCCCACTCGAAGCCCAGCCATTTGACATCGCGCTGGATGGAGTCGATGTATTCCTGGTCTTCCTTGGCCGGGTTGGTGTCGTCGAAACGCAGGTGGCAGGCACCACCGAACTCTTTGGCCAAGCCGAAGTTCACGCAGATCGACTTGGCGTGACCGATGTGCAGGTAGCCATTGGGCTCTGGCGGAAAACGAGTGACGATGCTGCTGTGCTTGCCCGAGTCCAGGTCGGCCTGGACGATCGGCCGCAGGAAGTTCGCAGGGACGGCGGGGGCGCCTTTGGCAGCGGCGTTGGGCGCGTTGTCGGCAGTGGGCTTGCTCATAGTGTCCTTGAATGCTGGTAGCCGGCCGGGTAGGCCGATTGAATCAAAGGGCCTATCATAGCCGAAGCAGTCAAGCCGCCGACAGCCGCGCAGGGCCAATCTAACGCGATTTGTCGCAGCATTTTGTCGCCCTGAGCGGTCGAAACCGGCAGAATGGCCGCCCAGCGCACTGCGCTCACTCTTTCCGAATGCCTTGAGAGCGAACTTAAGCATGTCCAAAGTCAAACTGAGCACCAACCATGGCGACATCGTCCTGCAACTGGACGCCGAAAAAGCGCCACTGACCACCGAGAACTTCGTTCAGTACGTCAAGGACGGCCACTACGACGGCACCATCTTCCATCGCGTGATCAAGGGTTTCATGATCCAGGGCGGTGGCTTCGATGCCAGCATGAGCCAGAAAAAAACCCGCGCCAGCATCCAGAACGAAGCTGACAACGGCCTGAAGAACGCCAAGTACACCATTGCCATGGCCCGTACCATGGAGCCGCATTCGGCCTCCGCGCAGTTCTTCATCAACTCCAGCAACAACGACTTCCTCAACCACAGTGGCAAGAACGTGCAGGGCTGGGGCTACGCGGTGTTCGGCGAAGTGATCGAAGGCCGTGAAGTGATCGACGCCATCGAGGGTGTGGCCACCGGTTCCAAAGCGGGCCACCAGGACGTACCGAAGGACGACGTGGTCATCGAGAAAGCCGAGATCATTGAGTGATCCTGCTGATCTCCGATCTGCACCTGCAAGAAGAACGCCCGGACATTACCCGGGCGTTTCTTGATCTGCTCGACGGCCGCGCGCGCCACGCCCGGGCGCTGTACATCCTCGGCGATTTCTTCGAGGCCTGGATCGGCGACGATGCGATGACGCCGTTCCAGCAGTCGATCTGCGAGGCCCTGCGCCAGCTGAGCGACAGCGGCACGGCGATCTACCTGATGCACGGCAACCGCGACTTTCTCATCGGCCAGGCCTTTTGCGAGGCCGCCGGCTGCACGCTGCTGGCCGACCCGTGCGTGGTCGAACTGGGCGGCGAGCCGGTGCTGCTGATGCACGGCGATACCCTATGCACTCGCGATGTGGCCTACATGAAGTTGCGGCGCTATCTGCGCAACCCGCTGAGCCTGTGGATTTTGCGGCACCTGCCGCTGTCCGCACGCGTGAAGCTGGCGCGCAAGTTACGCAGCGAAAGCCGCACGCAAACGCGCATGAAGGCCACCGAGATCGTCGACGTGACGCCCGAGCAGATCCCCGAGGTGATGTCGACCCATGGCGTACGCACCCTGGTGCATGGCCACACCCACCGTCCGGCGATCCACAAGCTGATGGTCGATGGCGAACCGGCCCGGCGCATCGTGCTGGGTGACTGGGACCGCCGCGGCTGGACGCTGCAGGTGGACGAGCAAGGCTTCCAACTGGCGCCGTTCGAATTCGCCTGACCCTTGCGTGGGAGCATCGCAAGGCCCGCTCCCACCAACCCCGCCCTTGCCCTGACGATCTTCTACACTGGAGCTGATTGCCGCTGATTCCAACAGGAGCCCAGCATGGACGACCACTCCCCAGGCAAACCGCCTACCTTCTGGCAAATGCTGCAAAGCATCCTCGCCGCCGCCTTCGGCGTGCAGAGCGGCAAGAACCGCGCCCGCGATTTCACCTATGGCAAGGCCAGCCACTTCATCGTACTGGGTACGCTGTTCACGCTGGTGTTTATCCTGGTGCTGGTGGGGCTGGTGCAGTTGGCCCTGCACCTGACCGCGCGCTGAGGCCACGCACAACGACGCCTGCACGATTGCCTCGCGCAGGCGTCGTTGTGTGCATCACGGTGTCGATGCGAGGGCGATCAGGCTACTGGTGACTGACCCAGTACACGGCAGTGACCACCACCAGCACGATCAGACATAGGATCGCCCAGGCATCGACACTGCTGTCAGCTTTGCGGACCTTGGTTGGGTTGCCCATTGCATTGCCTCTTGTAGTGATTATCAGGAATGCACTTCAAGCAGCAGTTAAGTCCAGCAATGCCCTTTGCTCAAGCAGGGGCTTTCAGTAATCGACGGGTGACGTGAGGAACGGGTAGCGAAAGCCAGTCGCCTGGCCTTCGGCACTGTAGCGCTTGAAGTCGATGCCATAATCGTCGCGCTCGAGCAGTGTCAGCCAGCGCCGCGCCTTGTTCGCATCGATCAACTGCAACACCGGGACCTGGTGCTCACGCACGCCATCACCGGCCAGGTTCAGCCCATGGGCATCGTCATGCAGCATGACCATGGCCCAACCGCCCAAGCTGAAGTGCCCACCCATCAATACGCTCAGGCGCCCGTCGATGCGCGCGCGCAGAGCTTGTGGCGAGCTGTTGACGGCGCTAAATAGCACATCGCGCCCCGGAACCTGCCCTGCCTCTTCGAACGCGCGCATCGCACCGAACGCCATTTCGTCGTTGGCCGACCATACCAGCCGGGTGTGCGGGTAACGTTCGCGCAACAGGCGCGCTTGCTCATAGGCGCGCTCGCGACTCCAGCCTCCGTATACCACCTGGCGCAAACGCACCTGGGGGAAGTCCGCCAGGGCCCGGCGCATGCCCTGCTCGCGCAGTTGCGAGGCTGGCGTGGTCTTTATCCCGACAAAAGCAACCAAGTCCACCGGCCCGCTATCGCGCGGCAACAGCGCGACCATCTGCTGCAACATCTGGTAGCCGGCCTGTTCATCATTGGGCGTCAGTGTCCCCAGCAGCGGGGCGTATTTGCCGGGCTGGGCCTGGATGCTCTGGGCCTGGCTCGCCGTCAGGCCATTGTTGACCAGAAACAGCTTTACCCCGGTATCGCGAGACAGGCGCAAGATCTCGGGGGCTACATACTGTTCGTTGACCAACACCAGGTAGTCCGGGCGCGCAGGTCCTTTGAGCACGGCTCGCGCCTGGCTCAGCATCAGGTCGGCACGACGCTCGCTGTACTCCACCCGCAGGTTCATGCCCAGTTCGTGCGCGGCGGCCTGCATGAACCGGGTATAGCTGGTCCAGAACACTTCACTTGATGAGCCTGGATTGATGAACACCACCGACGCTGCCTGAGCGGTGGCTGCCAATGGCAGGCTCAGGCACAAGCTTTGGCACAGCGCCTTGAGCATGCGATTACACCTTTTGGAACAAACGCAAGATTATAAACCCCTTGCTTTGACGGGCGCACAAATGCCAGTCAATCTCACTTAGTTCTTTTAGTTCTTTTCATATGCAAAAACATCACTTTAGCGCATAACTCCAACCTGATATCGTGCCCCGGCTCCGAACCGGAGTGCGCGGCCGTGCGCGCGAATAGCTGCATGCAGCCTGAGACAGGACTTTTATGTACGTATACGACGAGTACGATCAGCGGATCATCGAGGACCGCGTCAAGCAGTTCCGTGATCAGACCCGCCGCTACCTGGCCGGGGAGCTGAGCGAAGAAGAATTCCGCCCTCTGCGCCTGCAGAACGGCCTCTATATCCAACGTTTCGCCCCGATGCTGCGCGTCGCCGTGCCCTACGGCCAGCTGAACGCGAACCAGGTCCGTACCCTGGCCAAGATCGCTCGCGACTACGACAAGGGCTACGCTCACATTTCCACCCGCCAGAACGTACAGTTCAACTGGCCGGCGTTGGAAGACATCCCGGATATTCTCGCTGAGCTTGCCACCGTGCAGATGCACGCGATTCAGACCAGCGGCAACTGCCTGCGCAACACCACCACCGACCAGTTCGCTGGCGTGGCCGCCGACGAGATCATCGACCCGCGCCCATGGTGCGAGATCGTCCGTCAGTGGACTACCTTCCACCCTGAATTCGCCTACCTGCCGCGCAAGTTCAAGATTGCGATCAATGGCTCCGAGCAAGATCGCGCGGCCATCGAGGTGCACGACATCGGCCTGGAGCCGGTGCGCAACGCCGCTGGCGAGTTGGGCTTCCGAGTGCTGGTTGGCGGCGGGCTGGGCCGCACGCCAGTAGTCGGTGCGTTCATCAACGAGTTCCTGCCGTGGCAGGACCTGATCAGCTACCTGGATGCCATCCTGCGTGTGTACAACCGTTACGGTCGTCGTGACAACAAGTACAAGGCGCGCATCAAGATCCTGGTCAAGGCACTCACCCCGGAAGTCTTCGCCGAGAAGGTCGAGGCCGAGATGGTCCACCTGCGCGGTGGCAGCACCACGCTGACCGAAGCCGAAGTCGAGCGCGTCTCGCGTCACTTCGTCGACCCTGCCTACCTGGCCCTGGACAACGTCGACTACAGCGCCCAGGACGCCGAATTCCCAGGTTTCGCCCGCTGGCGCTCGCGCAACACCCGTGCCCACAAGCGCCCTGGCTACGTGGCCGTGACCCTGTCGCTCAAGCCCACCGGCGTTGCCCCAGGCGACCTGACCGACAAACAGCTGGACGCCGTCGCGGACCTGGCCGAGCGCTACAGCTTCGGCTTCCTGCGGACCTCCCACGAGCAGAACATCATTCTGGCAGACGTCGAGCAGCGCCAGTTGCACGCCCTCTGGCTGGAGCTGCGCGAGAACGGTTTCGCCACGCCGAACATCGGCCTGCTGACCGACATCATCTGCTGCCCGGGCGGTGACTACTGCTCGCTGGCCAATGCCAAGTCGATCCCGATCGCCGAATCGATCCAGCGCCGCTTCGATGACCTGGACTACCTGTTCGACATCGGCGAGATCGACCTGAACATCTCTGGCTGCATGAATGCCTGTGGCCACCACCACGTCGGCCATATCGGCATCCTGGGTGTCGACAAAAAGGGCGAGGAGTTCTACCAGGTCTCGCTGGGCGGCAATGCCGCACGCGACGCATCGCTGGGCAAGATCCTTGGCCCATCCTTCGCCCAGGACGACATGGCCGACGTGATCGAGAAGCTGATCGCCGTGTACGTTGAACGACGTACCGAGGAAGAGCGTTTCATCGACACCTACCAGCGTATCGGCATCGACCCCTTCAAGGAACGCGTCTATGCAGCGAATCATTAAGAACAACCAGATCGTCGACGAAACCTGGCACCTGCTGCCCAAGGAAACGTCGCTGGACGAGCTGACCAACTGCGACGATTACATCGTCCCGTTGCACCTGTGGCGCGACCATGGTCACGTGCTCAAGGCCCGCGACGGCGGCCTGGGCGTATGGCTGGACAGCGACGAAGAAGCCGAGGAAATCGGCGAAGACGTCGAGCACTTCCAGGTCATCGCCTTGAATTTCCCAGCCTTCACCGACGGGCGCAGCTACTCCAACGCACGCCTGCTGCGTGATCGCTACAAGTTCAAGGGCGAGCTGCGCGCCATCGGCGATGTACTGCGCGACCAGCTGTTCTTCATGGCTCGCTGCGGCTTCGATGCGTTCGCCATTCGCGCCGACAAAGACCCTGAAGACGCACTGCAAAGCCTGAAGGACTTCTCTGTCACCTACCAGGCCGCCACTGACGAACCGCTGCCGCTGTTCCGTCGCCGCTAAGCGTCCCTGCACGCGGGGCAAGCCGGGAGACTATCCCGACTTGCCCCGCGTTGCGTTTGCAGGCCCGAAAGATTTTTCAGTGCCTGCCTCAGCTTTATTGATATCAAGCCGATATCAATGGGGACTCATTCAACGCGCAAGGAAAGCGATGATGAACCCTGTCACTTCCGCACTGCGGATCTCCCCCGCCTACAGCGCCCCTACGCCCACACCCACGCCAACGGTCAGCGTATCGCAAGCCAGTAGCGTGACCGACACGCCCAGCAGCCAGGTCACCCTAGGCCAGGACAACCGTGTCGCGGACGCCGAAACCTATTCGCTCAAGGGCACCTTGGGCACCCCGGTGGTGCGCTACATCTGGGAAAAAGAAGGTACCCAGGACAGGTTGACCACGCAGATGCTCACTGGCATCGCCAGCACCAGCATCGGCAGTCGCTTCCAGGGGCTGGGCGCCGCGTTGATCGAACAACTGGCAGCCAACGGTGGCCAGCGCGTCGCGCAATCGGCGCTAGCGGCAAGCGATAACAGCGCGACCGACCCAGCCATCCTCGAGCTGCAACGGGCGAACCTGCGCGAACACGCCAGCAACAGTGTCACCCTCAACCTCACCAGCGCTTCCGGCGCCACCATCACCCTCGGCCTGTACAGCGGCGAACAGGGCTTGGCCGTCGAGGCTTCGGTCACGGGCGGCGAACTAAATGACGACGAACTCAAGGCCCTGGCCGCCTTGGCTGATGGTTTTCAGAGCGCCGTCGACGGCCTCAACCAGGAACCACCGAGCCTGAAGCTTGGTGACCTGCTCAGCGTCGACCAACGCCTGTTCACCGGCTTGCAGATGACGGCCAAGCTCGACCTGGTCAGTGGCGAGCAGCAGACGTTCGACCTGCGCCTTGACGGCTCGACCCGAAGCCTGAGCTTGCAGGGCCCCAGCGGCCAATTGCAGCTGGAGCTGGACAGCCATGACGGCGCCATGCTTGGCAGCAAGGCCCAGCGCGAGGCAGCGCTTAGCAACTACCTCGAGCAGTTCGACGCGGCTCGCCAACGGGGCAAAGGCGATGAGCAGCTGAACACCCTGTTCAAGGATGCCTTCAGCCAACTCAACAGCGTGGATGACAGCAGCGCACGCCCTGCCCGGCACAACTCGACCATCAATACCCTCAGCCGCTCGCTGCTCAGCGGGCTGGCCGACTTCAACGCGTCCATCAAGCAAACCGTCGAGCACAGCAACCCGATGCGCCCCGAGGAAGCGGACCGCTTCGACTACACGGTGTCGCAGACCACGACCAAGACAGGCAAGGGCACAAGCTTCTCGCTGGAGCAGGAACAGCAATCGAGCCTCAGCGCAGCCTGGCACTCAAGTCTCAACCCGCTGGTGGGGTTGCAACTGACGCGCGATAACGCCTCGCAGAACTACCGTTACCATCAGGTCAACGACGACGCCCGCAACACCACCCGGACATCGATCGTCAACGGCATACTCAGCGAAGCCAGCTCCGCCCAGCAGGCCAGCCGCAGCGAGCGGGTGCGGGTGTACCAGGAAGGGGTGCTGAAGTCCGACAACACCACCTCCGATGCCGAGCGCAAGTCGCAGGATCAGTTGAAGCTGATCGCCACGCTCCTGAGCCGTGACGCCAAGTCGCGCAGCGCCAACGGCATCTCGACCTTCGCCCAGGACATGGCGGACAACAGCCGCCACTGGCTGCTACAGGGCAATCCGTCGAAGATCTGAGGCGACGCGTCCGATACGCAGGCCGGCACGAAGCCGTAATGCTGTTCGCTCAATCTTAAGTGAACAGCATCAGGCCCGATGCCGGCCATTGGAGCGATCGCCTGCGTCAGCCTTCAGTGCCTTGGCCTAGCAGCACGCCGTCAACCTTTTGCCCATAGAGGTTGACACCATCCTTGGCATGGAACTTCACACGTGTTTTCTCGATCGAGCCATCGACCAGACGCGGATCCTGGGGACGTTCGTGGCGATTGATCCAAGCCGCTACGTCCCACGCCTGCTGGTCACTCAAACTGCCGGGCTTGCCCAATGGCATGTTGTACTTGATGAACGACGCTGCGGTGTTGATCCGGTGCATGCCCGCCCCCCAGTTATAGGAATCCCTCCCCCACAACGGCGGCATCACATACTCGCCAGCCACCTTCTGCCCTTCGCCCTGGCTGCCATGACAGATCGCGCACTGTTCGCGGTACACCTGCTCGCCACGCTTGAAATCGTAACCCGCCGCTGGCTGCGCCACTTCCGGGTATCCGCGCCCTGCGATCTCGACACCGGTAGGTGCTTGGGTCGAGAGCCAGTAGGCGTAAACGCTGAGCGCAGTCATCTGCTGGCTGTCCGCCGCCGGGGGACGCCCGTTCATGCTGAACTGGAAACAGCCTTGGATCCGCTCGGCGAAGGTGTTGACCTTGTCGTTTTTCTTGCGATAGGCCGGATACATCGGATAGGCGCCCCACAGCGGCGCGGAGTGAGCCATGCGCCCCTGATCGAGGTGACAGTTACTGCAATTCATGCCATTGCCGACCGCATCCGGCATCAATCGCCGGGTATCGACGAACAACGCATGGCCTTCGCGGACCATCTTGCCAAACGCGTTGTCAGGAATGGTCGTTTCAGCAGGTGGCACGAACTGCGGTGCGACGCTTGCTGGGGTGACTGTCAGTTGCGACTGATCGTCCATGGCGACGGGAGCGGCCTGGGCACTGCCCAGTACGAGCCACATGCTTGCAATCAGGGCTTTCATGGCTTGACCTCCTGGGCAGGCTGCACACCGGCGTTGGCGAAATACTCGGCAAGGGCCGTGACCTCGGTATCGGTCAACGCCTTGGCCACCTCGACCATCAGACGGTTGGGGTCGTTGCTGCGCGTGCCATTGCGCCAGGCTTGCAATTGCGCAACCAGATAGCCCGCGGGCTGCCCGGCAAGGGGTGGGAAGTGCTCACCCACGCCGACGCCACCCGGACCATGGCACTGCACGCAACCGGGCACTTGACGGCTCCAGTCGCCATACAGCGCCAGGCGAGTGGTGGGGTCGCCCGCGATCTGCTGCCGGCGCAGCTCAGGCGGCGAATCGCTGGGCAACTGCGCGAGGTAGGCGCTGACGGCATCGATTTCGGCGTCGTCCAACGCCTTGGCTAACGGCGTCATCACCGCTTGCTGTCGGCTGGCACCGCGCAGATCGCGCAATTGCTTGGCCAGGTAGCCGGCCGGCAGGCCCGCCAGCCGGGGGAAACCTGCGGCAGCGATGCCCTTGGCATCCGGGCCGTGGCAGCCCATGCAGGCCATGGCGGCGGGGTTATTCCCACCCTGGTTGTAAATACGCTGGCCATCGGCGGCAAACGCCGAAGACCCACCGAGTATCAGCAGGCTGCTGATCAGGGCATGGCTCAGGGGTTTCATCACGGAGTCTCCATTTCCTTGTTATAAGCTTAGGCCCCAAAAGCATAAGCAAGGAAATAGTAGGCCTATGTGCCACTCAGGAACATGCCACCGCGAGGCTAACCCGACTTCTACTGAGCTGGATCAATTCCCCGAAATGCAGGCGGTCGCAGCCGTGCGTACATCGCCCAGGCGCAGCGGGAAATTGTTCAGCCGCTCGTAGACCTTGATCGAACTGCCATTACCGCGCTTGTCGATGTCCAGTAGCGCCGCAGGTCCGCCCAGGCTCGACAGCTTCTGCGGCACGATCAGGCGCAAGTCTTCGTCGCCGCGCACCTGCACCTGCAGCTCACCACGGCTGTCAGCGAGCAGGTGCTTCACGCAGTCGGCATACTCACGGGGCGCCTTGCCCGAAATAACGTCCATGGTTTCATGCGAGCGCTCCAGTTCCGACACACTGACGCAACCGCCTACCAGCAACGACAAACCGACCACCAGCCATTTCATGTACACGCTCTCCCATTGCAAATGCCTCCTGTGACCGCGCAACGGCCGATTAGCTCCCGCAAAGGGTGCAAATCGCGAGCATGCCAGCGGAGGGAAGTCGCCCCCACATCGTGGTATCTTTCCCGTTCGCTGAACCAATCCTTGCGGAGCAACCCATGAAATTCGTACACCAGCGCGAGCACCTGAACGAGGACGACATCGTCGTCGTCGAGTGCTCCCAGCGCTGCAATATCCGCCTGATGAACGACGCCAACTTCCGCAGTTTCAAAAACGGCGGGCGCCACACCTACCACGGTGGGCACTTCGAGCGTTTTCCCGCCAAGATCACCGTGCCTAGCACCGGTTTCTGGAACATCACCCTGGACACCGTGACGACACGGCCGATCTCGGTAACCCGCAAACCGGCCTTCACCCACAAGATCAAGATCATTCGTCGCTCGTCGTCGAAACTCGGATAAGACTCGCATGACCCAGACCACCAAGTACGTCATCAAATACAAGCTCGACGGCCAGCGCCGCTGGGATTTCGCGCTGATGCCCGACGCCTCGCTCGAGCAAGCCCAAGAGGCCCTGCGCAAGATTCACGGCGACGACGCCAACAAGATCAGCGATATCCAGGTCAGCAAGGCCCTGTAACCCCCGCACTCAAGGAGTCGCCCATGAGCCCCTGGCAAGACCGCCGCATCCTCGACCTTCTAGGTATCGAGTTGCCCATTCTCCAGGCGCCCATGGCCGGCGCCAGTGGCTCGGCCATGGCGATTGCCGTAGGCAATGCCGGTGGCCTGGGCGCCCTGCCCTGCGCCATGCTCACCCATGCGCAGGTGCGCGCCGAGGTCGAGACGTTTCGCAGTGCTTGCAGCGGTCCGCTCAACCTGAACTTCTTTTGCCATCAGCCGCCGGCGCCAGATCCTGAGCAGGATGCACGCTGGAAGCAGGCGCTCAAGCCCTACTACGACGAGCTTGGCGCCGATTTCAACGCCCCTACGCCGGTGTCCAACCGCGCGCCGTTCGACGAACAGGCGTGCCAACTGGTCGAAGCACTACGCCCGGAAGTGGTCAGCTTCCACTTCGGCCTGCCAGCGCCCGACCTGTTGCTGCGGGTCAAGGCCTGCGGCGCCAAGATACTCTCCAGCGCCACCACGGTAGAAGAAGCGCGCTGGCTGGAAGAGCACGGCTGCGACGCGATCATTGCCATGGGCAGCGAGGCCGGCGGGCACCGTGGCATGTTCCTGAGTCAGGACCTCAACAGCCAGATCGGCACATTCGCCCTGGTGCCGCAGGTCGTGGATGCGGTGGATGTGCCGGTGATCGCCGCTGGCGGGGTCGGTGATCATCGCGGACTCCTCGCTGCCCTGGCCTTGGGCGCCTCGGCCGTGCAGGCCGGCACCGCCTATTTGTTCTGCCCCGAGGCCAAGGTTTCAGCGGCCCATCGCCATGCACTGGACAACGTGCCAGCCAGCGATACCGCCATGACCAACCTGTTCACCGGGCGCCCCGCACGTGGCATCAACAACCGCCTGATGCGCGAATTGGGCCCGATCAGCCCACTGGCACCGCGTTTTCCCTTGGCAGGCGGCGCGCTGATGCCGCTGCGAGCGATCACCGACCCACAGGGCAACAGCGATTTCAGCAACCTCTGGGCGGGCCAGGGGCTAGGCCTGGGCAAACACCTGTCGGCAGCCGAGCTGACCTGCGCAATTGCCGGGCACCACATAAAAACCTGACCACCAGATAGGCTTTTAAATCGAAAGGACGCTTTCCGACACATGGCGCATCGCTATATAGTTTGCGCTATAACGATAAGCCGTCCCTAGGAGCCATCTTGATGCGTATTCGCCTTCCCCACCTGGTCGCCAGCGCTCTGGTCAGCGTGATCTCTCTGAACAGCGCCTGGGCCGATGAAGTGCAGGTTGCGGTGGCAGCCAACTTCACCGCGCCCATCCAGGCTATCGCCAAGGACTTCGAGAAGGACACCGGCCACACGCTGGTCGCCGCGTATGGCGCCACTGGCCAGTTCTACGCGCAGATCAAGAATGGGGCGCCGTTCGAAGTGTTCCTGGCAGCCGACGACACCACCCCAGCCAAGCTTGAGCAGGAAAACGAGATCGTCCCCGGTTCGCGGTTCACCTACGCCATCGGCACCCTGGCCCTATGGTCGGCCAAGCCCGGCTACGTCGATGCCAAGGGCGAAGTGCTAAAGCACAACGCGTTCCAGCACCTGTCCATTGCCAACCCCAAGGCCGCCCCGTATGGCCTGGCCGCCACCCAAGTGTTGGACAAGCTGAAACTGACCGAGGCCACCAAGGCCAAGATCGTCGAAGGCCAGAACATCACCCAGGCCTTCCAGTTCGTCTCCACCGGCAATGCCGAACTGGGTTTCGTGGCCCTGTCGCAGGTCTACAAGGATGGCAAGGTCAGCGAAGGTTCAGCGTGGATCGTGCCGTCCACGCTGCATGACCCGATCCGCCAGGACGCGGTCATCCTCAACAAGGGCAAGGACAACCTAGCAGCCAAGGCCTTGGTCGAGTACCTCAAGGGCCCGAAAGCCGCTGCGGTGATCAAGTCGTACGGTTATGAAATCTGATGCCGCTAGATGCCAGTGACCTGGGTGCGGTCTGGCTGACCCTCAAACTGGCCAGCCTGACCACCGCCATCCTGCTGGTGCTGGGCACGCCCATCGCCTGGTGGCTGGCGCGCACCCGCTCCTGGCTGCGCGGACCGATCGGTGCGGTGGTGGCCCTGCCCTTGGTGCTACCGCCGACGGTGATCGGCTTCTACCTGCTGCTGGCCCTCGGCCCGCACGGCTGGATCGGCCAGAGCCTACAGGCGTTGGGGCTGGGCAGCGTGGTATTCAGCTTCAGCGGGCTGGTGATCGGTTCGGTGGTGTACTCCATGCCGTTCGTGGTCCAGCCGCTGCAAAATGCCTTCAGCGCCATCGGCCAGCGTCCGCTGGAAGTGGCCGCCACCCTGCGCGCCAGTCCTTGGGATACGTTCATCCACGTGGTACTGCCGCTGGCCCGCCCCGGTTTCATCACCGCCAGTATCCTCGGCTTCGCCCACACCGTCGGCGAGTTCGGCGTGGTACTGATGATCGGTGGCAACATCCCGGACAAGACGCGCGTAGTCTCGGTGCAGATCTACGATCACGTCGAGGCCATGGAATACGCCCAGGCCCATTGGCTGGCCGGGGCGATGCTGGTGTTCTCCTTCCTGGTGCTGCTGGTGCTTTACGCTGGCCGCCGTGGCAAGGCTGGCTGGAGCTAAGATGAGTGCATCGATACAGGCGCGCCTGCGCCTTGCCCGCGACGATTTCACCCTGGACGTCGACCTGCAACTGCCGGGGCGCGGCATCAGCGCGCTGTTCGGCCCTTCAGGCTCCGGCAAAACCTCCTGCCTGCGCTGCCTGGCTGGCCTGGAGCGCGCGACCAGCGCCTACATCGAGGTCAATGGCGAGATCTGGGAAGACAGCGCACGCGGCCATTTCGTCGCCCCGCACAAGCGCCCCGTAGGTTACGTGTTCCAGGAGGCCAGCCTATTCCCGCACTTGTCAGTGCGCGGCAACCTGGCGTTTGGCTGGCGCCGCGTGGCTGCGCGCGAGCGCAAGATCAGCCAGGACCAGGCCTGCCAGTTGCTCGGCATCGACCATCTGCTCGAACGTAAACCGGCCACCCTCTCCGGTGGCGAGGCACAGCGCGTGGGCATCGCCCGAGCGCTACTGAGCAGCCCACGACTGCTCCTGATGGATGAGCCGCTGGCCGCCCTGGACAGCGCGCGCAAACGCGAGATCCTGCCCTACCTGGAGCGCCTTCACGATGAGCTGGACATCCCGCTGGTGTACGTCAGCCACGCGCAGGACGAAGTCGCCCGACTGGCTGATCATCTGGTGCTGCTGGAGCAAGGCAAGGCGCTGGCCAGCGGTCCGATCGGCCAGACCCTGTCACGCCTGGACCTGCCGCTGGCCCAAGGAGAAGACGCAGGCGTCGTGCTTGAAGGCCTGGTAATCAGGCACGATCCGCACTACGGCTTGTTCGACCTGCGCTTGCCGGGAGGTGATGGCCCGCAACTGCGCATCGCGCATCCCGGCCTGCAGGTGGGCAGGACCCTTCGACTGAAGGTACAGGCCCGTGACGTCAGCCTGGCACTGGATGCCGACAGTGCCTCAAGCATCCTAAACCGGCTGCCGGTCTACGTGCGTGAATGCCGTGCGGCCGATAACCCAGCCCACCTGCTGGTCAATCTGGATGCTGGCGGTAGTGCATTGCTGGCGCGCATCACCCGGTACTCGGCCGATCAACTGGCGCTGCGCCCCGGACAGCGGCTATGGGCCCAGATCAAGTCGGTAGCGCTGCTAGGCTGAGCAACCCCGGAGCGCGCGTTGTCCATTGAGCAGAGCCACTTGATGGACTGCGCCGATGAACGACTGCCCGTTGCCCGCCAGCCTGCACTATGTCGACGATACCCAGCCAGGCTTCAGCCGACGCCGCTGGCGTGACCGCTTCCACTATTTCGACGCCGACGGCGCACGCATCCACGACCCAGAAACCCTGGCACGCATCGCGGCACTGGTCATTCCGCCTGCATATACCGAGGTGTGGATCTGCGCCGACCCGCAGGGGCATTTGCAGGCTACCGGGCGTGACGCCCGCGGCCGCAAGCAGTACCGTTATCACGCGCAATGGCGCGAGCTGCGCGATCAGCACAAGTACGCGCGCATGCTCGCCTTCGCCCAAGCGCTGCCACGCCTGCGCCTAAAACTGGAGCAGCACCTGTCCCGGCCTGGCCTGGATCGGGAGAAAGTGATGGCCTTGGTGATCAGCCTGCTCGATTGCACGCTGATTCGCATTGGCAATCGCCAGTACCTGCGCGACAACCGCTCCTATGGCCTGACCACCCTGAACAACCGCCACGTCGAGGTACGCGGCAGCAGCATCCGTTTCCAGTTCCGCGGCAAACGTGGCGTCGAGCACGACGTCACCCTGCGCGACCGGCGCCTGGCTGCACTGCTCAAGCGCTGCATGGAACTGCCAGGGCAAGCGTTGTTCCAGTATCTGGACGAAGAAGGTCAACGCCATAGCGTCGGCTCCACCGAGGTCAACCAGTTTCTCCAACAGTTGACCGGCGCCGACTTCACGGCCAAGGACTACCGTACCTGGGCCGGCAGCAGCCTGGCACTGAGCCTGCTCAGACCCTTGGCTTGGCAACCCGATGTCGAGGCCCGACGCCAGGCCGCAGCCATCGTACGCCAGGTGGCCTCACGCCTGGGCAACACCCCAGCGGTGTGTCGGCGCTGCTACATTCACCCAGCGGTGCTGGAGCACTTCCATCTGGGGCGACTGGCAGCGTTGCCCCGCGCTCGGCAACGCAAAGGATTGGAAGCCGACGAAGTGGTTTTGCTGCGCTTTCTGCAAGCGCTGTCGCCCTAACGATCATGCAGGTCAACTATTTACCCTATTGAACAACGAAATTTCCCATATTCAACCAATCCCCCTATCCTTGCCACCGAGCACCTTCGCCGGTGGCGTGCAATCAGCCATCGACACCTGCTGCACAGAGAAGCTACAGAATTTGTCTGTCGGGGAATTCTTATCCGCCGAAAGCGTCTTTAATGAGAGGGAAGAGGGACAAGCTCCCACCGCAGGGCAAACGGCTCGCGGCCATCTACACCACCAAGGAGAACTACATGCTGATACTCACCCGCAAAGTTGGCGAAAGCATCGTTATCAACGATGACATCAAAGTCACCATTCTGGGCGTCAAGGGTATGCAAGTGAGGATCGGTATCGATGCACCCAAGGATGTTCAGGTGCACCGTGAAGAGATTTTCAAACGCATCCAGGCTGGCAGTCCAGCACCGGAGAAACACAACGATCAGTAATACCACCTTTACAACATCGAGCCGCACGGACGCGACTGATCGATTGCCCGCCCACGCGGGGAGCCTCCCCCTGAACCTCAGGTGCCCAGGAGTTCACGCACCGTGGCGATCATTGTGTCCATGTCGAAGGGCTTGTCGAACACTGCCGCGAACAGCTCCGGGCATACACGCCCCAGGCTGGCTTGCGCACCGCTCATCAACACCACCGGCAAGTCGGCGAGCTGCAACTCGCCACGGATGGCTTCGGCCAGCTCCTTGCCGTTGAGCACAGGCATCATGTAGTCCGTGATCACCAGGTCTACGCGTTTCTCTTTCAACGCGTCCAGCGCCTTACGACCATTGCTGGCCTTTTCCACCAGAAAGCCTTCGTCTTCCAGGGCAAAACCCAGGATATCAGCGATCAGGTACTCGTCATCGACGATCAAGATGGTGTACATGGCGTCATCGCATCAGCGATCCTCCTGGGTAACCGCCGTACCGCTAAGGACCCCGGCAGCCCCCTCGAAGGCGCGCGCCAGGCTGATGCCGTGCGGGCCAAGGGAGAGTGACTGCAAGGTAGGATCGTGGTCGCTGTCACGTACTTTGACAATCGACATCACGCGGTGCAAGCGCGCCTCAAGTTCGGCCAGACGCAGCAGCAGCAAATTGTCGACGATGCTCGAAAGATCAGGCGCTGGCGCGGTGATCTCGGCACCGAAGATGTCACGCATCTCCCACGTCAGCAGTACCGTCACATCGCGCGCCCGCAGCTCGCCGGTCAACGCGCGGAAGAAACTATTGAGCCGTGTCGGATCCAGCGCCAAGCGGCCAAAGGCGCCAAGGCTATCGATGACGACGCGCTGGGCGCCGCTGGCCTGCACCTGGTCAAGCAGACGCTGGCCGACCTGATCGAGCAAGCCTTCGGTAGTGGGTTGCCAGCACAGGCGCACAGCGCCGCTCTGCTCAAGCGCCGGCAGCGGCACACCCAGCGCGGCAGCCTTGTGCCGCAGCCGCACCGGCGTTTCGTAGAAACCAAAGTGCAAGCCGGGCGACTGTGGGGTGGATGCCGCTAGAAACGCAATGCCCAACGCCGTCTTGCCCACCCCGGACGGCCCCATCAGCAAGCTTACCGAGCCGCGCGTCAGGCCACCGCCGAGCATCGCATCGAGGTCCGCCACGCCGGTGCTCACTTTATCCAGAGTCTGCGCCCCGTGCTGGCTGGGATGGCCATACAACGACTCCAGACGCGGGAACACCCGAAGGCCATCTTCGTCGATCAGGCATTCGTGGCGTCCCGACAAGGCGCCGCTACCACGTGTCTTGCGCAACTGCACGTGGCGCACGGCGGCATTGCCGACCAACTGCTCGCTGAGTTCGATCACGCCATCGACCATGGTGTGCTCTGGACTGCCCTCCTCCAGGCGGGCACTGGTCAGCAACAGCACCGTGCAGCCGGCGAAAGCGGCATGGCCCTGCAGCTCGGAAACGAATTTCTTGGTATCCAGGCTGCTGGACGCGCGGTTTCGCGCGTTCAGCACTCCGTCGACCACCAGCAGCGTGGCCTGCTGACGGGCGATCTCCTGACGCAGCAGGCGCACGACAGCATCCAATCCGTCCTGCTCAAGGGTATCGAAGGCACTGAGGAACTGAATGCTGTCCCCCACCAACTGGCGATCGAAAAAGCTCAGTGTCGAAAGGTACTGGAACAAGCGCTCGTGGGACTCGCTAAGCAGGGTCGCTACCAGCACGCGCCCGCCGTCACGCACATGGTTGCACGCCAGCTGGTTGCCCAGGATGGTCTTGCCCGAGCCCGGATGGCCCTGCACGACATAAGCCGCCCCGACCACCAACCCCCCTTTGAGCAAAGCATCGAGTCCGGTGATGCCCGTTCGCAAGCGCTTGAGTTGTTCAACCATGGCTGTCTATCCATCAGTGGAAGGCTGATCGGTGCCCACGCATGCGGGCAGGTACACTCTCATGCAGGTCCCCTCGCCCAGAGCACTGGTCACGCTGATGGCGCCATTGCTCTGCTTGGCGAAACCATATACCTGGCTCAGGCCAAGACCGGTGCCCTTGCCAAACGCCTTGGTGGTAAAGAAGGGCTCGAAGATGCGCGGCAATACCTGCGGATCGATGCCTTGCCCATCATCCTGCACCTCGAAGCGCACGAACAGGCCATGCAGGCCCTCCACTTCGCCAGCCAAGCGCACCTGCTCGACCACCAGGCGGATCTGACCCCGCCCGCTGATCGCATCACGGGCGTTGAACACCAGGTTGAGCAACACCATCTGCAACTGGCCCGCATCCACCTCGATCAGAGGCAGGTCGGCGTGTACCTGTTCAATCAGATCGATGTTCCGGGGCAAGGCATGCTCCAGCATGCTTCGGGTAGAGGCGACCACCTGTAGCGGTGCGATGCAGGTCACGCTCAGTTGCCGATGCCGGGCGAAGCTGAGCAGTTGCTGGGTGAGGTCCGTGCCTCGCTGGCCGGCGGCGAGTATGTGCTCCAGCAAACGCCGCGCGCGGGCCGGATCCTGGCTAGCCAGCGCCAGCCGGGCGGAACTCAGGATGATGGTCAGCAGGTTGTTGAAATCATGGGCCAGCCCCCCGGTCAGTTGCCCCAGCGCTTCGAGTTTTTGCGCCTGGAACAGCTGCGCACGCATGGCATCCAGCTGCAGCCTAGATTCACGCCTATCGGTGATATCACGGGTGATTTTGGCAAGGCCGATGACCTCGCCATGCTCATCACGAATCACATCCAGCGCCGCCAACGCCCAGAACTGCGTGCCATCCTTACGCACCCGCCAGCCCTCGTCCTGCGCCACGCCCTGCTCCAGAGCCTGGCGCAACAAGCGTTCAGGGCGCCCTTCGGCGCAGTCGTGGTCGCTGAAGAACAACGAGAAATGCCGGCCAATCACCTCGTCAGCGCAATAGCCCTTGATCCGTTGCGCGCCGGCGTTCCACGACACCACATGGCCTGTGGGGTCGAGCATGTAGATGGCATAATCGACCACGGCCTGAACCAGCTGTTCATAGCGCGTTTCAGACATGACCGTGGGGCTGGTGCGGTCCGTTGAAACCATGAAATACCCCATGTACCGCGAAGGACACCGTTGAGCGTAGCCAAAAGCAACGCCCCCCATCGTGACTATCGATGACAGTCCGCCCCCGCCTTCGGGACGCCCGGACATTGTGCCACTTGGCCGTGCAACAAGCACGCATGCTGATGTATTCGAAGGGCGGCGGTCGGCGGGTATTAGTGTCATAGCTGCGCTTTGCCAATTGCCCTATAGTGAGCTGCCATGTCCGCATACAAGGATGTCACATGCCCGCCAAACCCCGCATGCAAGACCTGCAGGACGACCTCTTGAGTACCGCAAGCGACCTGGAAAGCCTGTCCGAAGCCCTCGATGGCCACGCCCGCTACCTGCGTTATTCAATCCACCGGCACGAGGCGCGCACCCTCGATGGCCACGCCCAGGATCTGCGGGAAACCGCAAGTGAAATGCGCGATATCGCCCAGGGGATCACCCCCTGAGGACCCGCGCTCGTGAGGGTTTGCAATGCGAGCGCCGGCGAAGACCTCGATGGTCGGCTGCCTGAGCCTTGCTTGCACCCTAAGACGTTGATTTGCGCATACATTTCGTGTCTAATCGGCAGCTTGCCCATCGCGCCCCGATGGTGAAATTGGTAGACACATCGCACTTAAAATGCGCCGCCGCAAGGTGTGCCGGTTCGAGTCCGGCTCGGGGCACCATCGCTCGCACCCCCTCGCGACCCGCACTTGGCTGTCTCTGCGAGACTACTCGCCGCCAACGCTGCTTTTCCTTTGATCTTTACAGCACTTGCCCGCCTAAACGCCGGAAATCCGCCGCCCAGCTGCTAGAGTGGACAGTGTCACCGTCCACCGGAGCGCCGCCATGCGCCATGCACTGCTTGAAGGGCAACGCGACATCATCCTGCTGCTCGCCCGCATCCTGCTGATGACCCTGTTCGTGCTCGCCGGCTGGGGCAAGCTGAACGGCTTCGAAGGCACCGTCGGCTATATGACCTCGCTCGGTGCCCCCATGCCCACCCTCGCCGCAGCGGTCGCGGTAATCATGGAGTTCGTGGTTGGTATCGTACTGATCCTGGGCTTCTACACCCGCCCACTGGCCTTGCTGTTCGCCCTGTTCGTGCTGGGCACCGCCCTGATCGGCCACCCTTTCTGGAACATGGTGGACCCTGAGCGCAGTGCCAACATGACTCAATTCCTGAAAAACCTCAGCATCATCGGCGGGCTACTGGCCTTAGCCGTTTCAGGGCCAGGCCGCTATTCCCTTGACCGACGCTGAACCACACCAGCACGCACACCTGCCGATTCAGTCGTCGCAGTCGTCGTGCCAGGCGGGGTGATCGTCTTCGTCGTCGAAGTCGTCCAACCCGGCTTCGTCTTCCTCGGCGTCGTCGAGTGCACCATAGGCATCAGCCTCAGGCTGGAAAGCGTCATGGAATTCAGGGTCAAGCAGGTGATCGTGCTCGGGTTCGTGCAGGTCGTCTTCGTCGTGCATCGCAGGCTCCGGTGGCTACAGCCCGCCTGTATAAGCCGATCACGGCAGCCGGTCAATCCCATGGGCGTTAACCCTGGCTTAACCGCCAAGGCGCAGTGTTGAGCCTCTCCCTTCAAAACGACGTTTGCCCGCCCTTGCGTGGCGGGCTTTTTTTAAAAAGCGTCGTCCGACAAAAGCTCTGCACCGACTTCCACCGCTGCTGCGCCCCGCTGATACGATCAACCGGCTTAACCGCATAATTTGAACCGCCGTGTACGTAGCTAAGGTACGCTGATCCACGCCTTCAATCTGCCGATCTACCCGAACAGCTCACCCGACATCGGGCTCCAAGGCCTTGATCGAGTGCATGCTGTCGATCTCGTTATAGGTGAGGTCACGGTAGCCGGCGATCTTCTTGCGCTGGTTGCCCATGGTGAAGCCCTCTCGCCGTGTTGGCACCACAAAATGGCGCATGTCGATTTTTTGGCGCGGCGGACTTATGCTACCCGCGAAGAGATGGCTCCGAAGGGATCGGGATGACCAAACTAACCAAGATTCGCATTACCCTCACGCTTGGCGCGATCGTCGGAATTGCTCCGGTGACACTCATCTTCGTTTGGGGGTTAGTTTATTTGGTCACCGCAATCCTTTATTTGAACAACCCCGCTTTGCCAGTGGCGGTAATCGTCATATCTATACCGAGCCTATGGGGCTGCTGGAAAGCCTATGCAGCATCGATGGCGAGCCACCCCAAACACCCGCGTGACTGGCGGGTTATCGCCGCGGTGATCGTGGCGACTCTCTGGGCCTTTCCATGCAGCGCGGCAGTGAACTGGGATCTCACGGTCTTACTCACATTCCTGATGCCGGGCTTGACAGCAGCAATCATGCTCGGCGTCACTGAGTACCGCAGTCGTAAGAGTGGTGAGAGGGGCGAGCTTACGGCACTACCCGATTGAGAGCCTCATCAACCTTGTCGGCTGCTTGGGCACTCCAAAGAGGAAATCACCAAGCGCGTTTATCGTCGGGTCGGCAAAGTAGTGAGCCCGACCAAGTAGAGGGCTGATGCCGAAACGATGCCTTGGGATGCGGAAACGATCAGATTTTCTATCGCCCAAAGAAAAACCCCGCAGACGTTAATCTGCGGGGCTTTCGAATAGTGGAGGCCGAGGTCGGAATCGAACCGGCGTAGACGGATTTGCAATCCGGAGCATAACCACTTTGCTACTCGGCCTCAAAGTCGGATACAGCTTTCGCTATCTCCTTGAAACCGCTGTTCTTTTTCAAGTCAGCTGCGTTTCGATGGACGCCATTATGTCCACATTCGGCCCACCTTGCAACCCCCTTTCAGAAAAAAATCTTCAAGGGGTTCAAGGTGTTAGCGCAGCCGCCCGAGCTTGCTCCACAAACCGACCAGGGTGTTCTCCAGCGCGCCACTGGCGGCGACGCCGATACGCTCCTGCAAGCTCTTGCGTTCGGCAAAGCGCAGGTGGAACAGGTTGGCTTCGCGGGCTCGCTTGCTCAGGTACTCGTCGCTGGTGCCCAGCTCGTCCACCAATTGGCGGTTCAGCGCAGCGATGCCCAGCCATACCTCGCCCGTAGCCACCTCATCGATGTGCAGCTGCGGGCGGTAGCGGGCGACAAAGTCCTTGAACAACTGGTGGGTGATGTCCAGGTCTTCCTGGAACTTCTCCCGCCCCTTCTCGGTGTTTTCGCCGAACACGGTGAGGGTGCGCTTGTACTCGCCCGCGGTGAGCACCTCGAAGTCGATGTCGTGTTTCTTGAGCAGGCGATTGACGTTAGGTAGCTGCGCGACGACGCCGATGGAGCCCAGAACGGCGAACGGCGCGCTGACGATCTTCTCGCCGATGCAGGCCATCATGTAGCCGCCACTTGCAGCGACTTTGTCGATGCAGATCGTCAGTGGGATACCCGCCTCGCGAAGACGCGCCAGTTGCGAGGCCGCCAGGCCGTAGCTGTGCACCAGGCCACCGCCGCTTTCGAGGCGCAGCACCACCTCGTCACGAGGGGTGGCGAGGGTCAGCAGCGCGGTGATCTCGTTACGCAGGCTTTCGGTGGCCGAGGCCTTGATATCGCCGTCGAAGTCGAGCACGAACACCCGACGCTTCTCTTCCGGCTTTTTCTTCTTCTGCTGCTTCTCGGCCTTGGCCTGCTGCTTGCGCAGGGCCTTGAGTTCGACCTTGTCGAACAGGCCCGATTCCAGGCGCTCGCGCAGCTCTTTATAGAACTCGTTGAGGCGAGTGACCTGCAACTGCCCACCCGGCTTGCGCCGCCCCTTGCCGCGCAGGCCGGCAATAGCCGACAGCACCACCAGAATGGCGATCACCAGCGTGGCGGTTTTGGCGAGAAAGCTTGCGTATTCGGCAAGAAACTCCATAATGTCCGGTTGTCCTTTGAATGTGCGTAGATAATGCCATGACTTGTGACGCATTGGAACATGCTTGTGACACCCCGCCAAGTCACCGCTTGGGCAGTATTGCGCGCGCAGACAGGCCCACGCGAATAAGGACCCCTCGCCCGCACAGGCATCCGCACACGGGCACGCTCAGGGGCCTACGCGAGCCCTATGGGGGTACTTGCCTGGGTACTATATGACAGGTGGCGCCACGAAAATTTGCGGTAATTTTTGAAAGCCCCATGACCGCTAAGACCTCCCAAAGCCCTCCCCTATGGGTGCCTCACAGCTCCAGGCTGCGCAGTGACTCAGAGGGTGACCCTATGGGCTTAGGATGGGCCTTAGCGGACCGCAGCGGACCTATGTGCTTGGACGTAAACAATCAAAACTAAGGGCCACAATGACCTGGGTCTATCGGAGCGCGCAGCGGGCCAGCAGACCCAAAGAGCGCCTAATGACCCAGACAGGTGGCGCACAGGCCTTGTGGGAATGACCGACAGGCGAGTGAGGCTATGGCTGGCCGCTCCTGCTGGTCACTCTCACAAAGGCTATGAACGAAATAAAGGCTATGGAACACAGCGCGGGCGACCCTCAGACCTCACACAAAGTCATCACAGGGTCACCACACGGTGCACGCTCACACTAACTTCAAGAGACCCGGCTGTGTCCAGCAGACCGAATCGGTGAGGCTACTGCACGTCAACCACTCAGGGCCGACATACGATCACCACTGCGCCACCTATCGCACCACACGATCAACCACCCGAGGGAGACCATACACGGGCACTGTAGAGCAGGACGGGCAGTAGCCTCACCGATGAGGTCTATCTATCAGAGGGCATAGAGGGGTGCTTTATGGTGGGGTGTGCTTATCAGCAATAAACACCCTTCACTCAGTAGACGGTAATGAGACCGTGACGGGATCACAAAGGACCCCATAGAGGGATCGTCACGAACCATTACGTAAAGGCTCCCATTGGGGGACCATAAGGTGAGGGTCTGTAAGGCTCATTAAGGATCATAGGGTAAGGGCCCTAACGGTCTATAGTGAGGTTGAAATGGGATCGAGATTTTCTTGACTTATGGTCCTCTGATGGTGCGCCGCCCTGGAGCCCACAAAGGCCCCTCACAGTCCAGCCACCAGGGAGACCATAGGGTCAACCACAAGGGCCGTAACGACCTCAACACCTACGGCGTCCAGCAGGTCAGCCACGAAGGCCCGTAGGATCTCCAGCAGGTCAGGCGGCAGGGTAAACCCAGCGATGACCAGTAGGGACGCCAGTAGGCGCCACGTTGCTTTGCTCTTGAGCATGGCTTTCACCACAGCCCACACAGTGCGCTTTGTTTCCTCTTTCATCGTGTATGCCCTCCTTTAGGGACAGAGCCAGGGACCCGCCATGGGGTTTGGCTTTCTGAGAGAGGTAAGGTCACTGGCGGATTGGGGTAAGGGTCAGCAGCCTAACGGGTAGGTGCTCCCCAGGATGGCCGGGCGACAGGGCCGTCATAGACAAGTGAGCCGTCACCGATGACAGCAGCCACAGCGGACCACGTTCGGTACGTCAGCGGGAGCAGTCGAATGAAGTCCTGAATGCGCTTGTTGTTCTCTCGGGTCATGGCCTCATAGTCTGAGATCAGTTCTTCGAGGTGCTTCGTACGGTCAATGACCTTGAGTTGCACAAGGCGCCGGGTCAGTAGGAAGGCAGCAGCCTCGGCACCCATAAGGTCCCCCGTGTAGAACGGGACCTCCACAGGGTGGCCCAGCTCGGCCAACATAGAGCGCTGGTCATAGGTCGCACCTGGGGTTGCCTCTACGACAGCCCTTTCGGAGTACATAGGTGGCAGACCCCACGATGTATGCGAGGCCAGGACGGTGACCCCAGCACAGACCAACGGCATCGCGTGCAGGACAATCGGGCTATCACCGACAGGTGCCGGGCCTGGGTCTTCAGGTAGTTCGTTAGGTTCCATCGGTCAGGCTCCTGTAGGTAGGTTGATCGGGTGGGAGACAGTCACCAGTGCCCACCACAAAGCGCCCACTACGGCCTCCCTCTACGGCCCAGCCAGGACCAGTGGCCTAAGCGGTGCAGCAAGGAGAAAGCCCGCAAGGGGCACGTAGGGTCATCCCGCAAGGGGCGCTTTGAGGTGGACACTTGGGACAGGTGAGAGGACTTCGCAAAGGAACCGCCACGCGCCCCACGTTAGGGTGCATCGCTTTGGGTGGTGAAACCTTACGCCCCTTCGAGGCCTCTTCACGGTGCTGGTGAGCATCATGAGCAGATGACTGTTGAACGGGTCACGTAGTGGTTCCTTTGCGAAGCCCTCCCAGGCCCATTACGGGCCCAGGAAGGTTATCGGGTGTTACTCGCCGCGCAGGTCAATCATGGTGATGATCGGCATAGGCACGACTTCGGTTTGCAGCTTCTCGGTTGGGTCTTCAGGGTTGGCCAGCTTCAGGCGGACCAGGGCGTTAGCCATTACGTCAGCCACACCATTGATCTCCAGTTCCCAGGCTTGCAGGGAGCTATTGCGGGAGACCCGTACGGTCCAGATGTCGCCATCGCGCTTCTCACGGAACGACAGAGCGGCCATCGAACGAGGGATCACAAAGATGACCTCAGGGCCGGTGTGATACAGAACGCCCGCACCGATCAGCTCGTCTACCTCTTCCAGGCCTGCACGCTGCGCGGCACGGTCAAGGATTGGGGACAGACGCTTAGGGACCAACAGGGTGAAGTCACCGATGGACAGGCCGAACGAGGTATCAACGTTCACGGCCAGGATGTCGATCAGGTCTTCAGCCACTTCGCGTGGCGAGCCGGTAGGCATGGCAGCGCTTACCTTACGCAGGTTTGAGCTGGTCGCCAGGACCTTGGCAACGGTGGTGTTTGCCTTGATCTGGAATTCAGCCAGGGCATGGGCAATGGTCTGTTCGGCAGCGGCCTCAGTCATACCGCCGACCATGTTGGCATCCAACAGGGTGACACGGGCAGAGAACATAGCGGCACGCTCGCACGCTTCGCTAAACACTACGTCACCGGCAATCGCCTTGCCTTTGGTGATGACCTGGGTGCGGTCGTACAGGCTGGTACGTGGGTCGAACTCGACGTTGCGGTCATCCAGCATTACCAGTTGCTGCGCGGTGGCCTCGGTGCCGAACGGACGGAACTCGCACGAGATGTTCTCAAGGGCAGCTTCGCGCCACTCATCGCTGTTCAGGTAGCCATCCATGGTCTTGGCCATGAAAGAGACCCAGGCTTGCGGGTCATGTGCGTCACCGCTACGGATCGAAGAGTGACCGAAACGGGCCTCGGTCGAGTCGCCGAAAGTGGCCACGCTGGTCATACGGTCAGGAACAACGTAACGGTCTTGCAGGTGGCGGTGATCGGTAGCCTTGCTGGCAGCGCTCAGGGCGGTATTGTCGTTCAATTTTACTTCGTCGCGAATGGTCATGGCGTGTCTCCTTAGGTCGGTCAATGAGGGGCCCCTGTGGTCTCGTGATGAGCCCATACAGAGGTCTTGGGGTTCTTTGGGAGGGGTGTCAGGGCCACCTCAAACGAGCCTGTACGGGCTTCGCATGGGGCCCCTTGAAGGGAGGCGTATCGGTTGTGGTGACTCAGTGAGGCCTTAGAGGCCCCAGCCGCTCGACTCATCCGGGTCATAGCCTTCCAGGGCATATGGGCGGCCACCACGGGCAGCACGGATAGCCTCGCCATGTTGGCGGGCCTGGGACGCTCGACGTTCACGCTCGGCCTTCTTACGGGCCAGCACCAGAGGATCGTGGGCGGTAGCCATCTCACGAGCACGCTCAGCGAAATACTCGGCGTCAGCCTTGCGCTGTGCCTCTTCACGAGCACGGGCAGCACGGTCAATCTGGACCTTGCGCAACTGGTCGGGGAAGTTGGTGGCACGCAGGCCCACGGCTTCATACTGGTCGATGATGTTGGCCATGGCCGGTACGGATTTGCCAGCCGATGCGAGCAGACCCGACAGCATGGCGCCCTCAGCGAACTCACGGCTAACGGTCTGGCCTTGTACGCTGAATTCGTTGGTGTCCAGCGGGATGATGTTCAGTTTCATAGTGTGGTGGCTCCTTGAAGGTGGTGTGAGGTGTAGTGACCGGGGACGGGTCGCGCCTGCTGGTCGCTCGGTGCTCCAGACTTAGGGCCACTGGGTCCTCCTGTGTCGCTGTTATAGTGAGGTTGATATGGGACTGAGATTCAGCAAGCTCTCTACGGCTCCCATTGAGGACTTACAGGGCCAGCTTGAAGACCTTGAGAGCCCCAGCGTCTTTACGGGTCGAGGCGCCCAGCATCATGACCATCAGAGGGCAGAGCAAAAGGGTCTGATAGGAAGCCGAACGCTGGTTCAAGTAGGTGTCATGCTGGGCCACTACGCCACTCGGCAGGCCTGGGAGGTCCTTTGCGGTTGCCCAGGTCGAGCCGTGACGGCTGTCAGTACGGACCAGCAGGCCCAGGCTTTCGAGTGCCTTCAGGTGCGACTCAGCGCGGGACTTGATGACACGGTGTTCAGTGGCCAAGGTGGTGGCGATAACGTGGCTCGGGGTGAGGTTCATTTGGTGGTCTCCTTGAGTTGTCCTATGGGCGCCTCTATGGGCCCGTGTCATGGCTTGCCGGTGGGTGACTTCAAGCGGCCTTAGCGGCGGCCTCCTGAGCCATGCGTACCTTGGTCTTGGCGTATTCGTCCTGATAGACCAGGGACCCCTTAGTCATGGGGATGCGCAGGTGGGAGCACAGCAGGGCCGACAGGTCTATGCCTTGTTCGGTCAGGGTCTCCAGGCGCTTGGCAAAGCGGTCACCCACACTGAAACGGGCGTCAGCGATTAGGGCCGGTGCATCGAACACCACGCGGCGCTCTACCGGGTCCCAGGTGCGAAAGACACAGTGTCGGCTGTTGTACTTGTTGCGGGCTTCGATCAGGGGCAGCCGGGCACTGGCCGGGAATGCCTCATTGATTGCGTCCAGCTCGTGCTGATTGATGATGGTCACGGCTTCTCGTTCCTCCTTAAGTTGTGCTTTGCGAGCCAGCTCCTGGCGTTCGTAAAGGTCCAGGGCGTCACCCTCAAGGTCACCCTTCAAGGCGTCCACGATGTCAGCGCATGGGTATAAGGTCTTGCCCTGCCCGGCTGCCCGGTAGGTGACCCATAGGGACCCACTACGGAACTCACCTTTGAGGGCCTTACCGGTGCGCACACTGGCCAGACCTGAAGGGGACTCAGGGTCCAGCATCCACAGGGTACGGATGACCTCCAGGGGCGGCAGTTCGGGCAGGACGTTGCGGGCCTCTACGGCTCGGGCCTGAATGGACCGGCGAATAGGACCCAGGCCAGGAGAGGCCAGGAGGTCGGCAGGGGCTTGTGCCCAGTGGTCAACCCAATGGCTCATCAGGCGGGCGGTATCGTTGCCTACGCCCACACGGCCACGACCCATGGCAATGCACAGGTGCTGCGCGGTCGGCAGCGAGGCGTAACGGTTGAGCAGGCTTTCGATTGACTCGGGCTCGACCAGGAACATGGCCACGGCGTCAGGACCCATCTCGACAATAGCGTCAGGGACTCGGCGGGGCTGGATGTTCAGGCAGCCGTCTCGGGCAAGGATCTGGGAGCGGATGGTGTCGAGGTGTTCAGCGGTGAAGGTTTGAAAGTGGGTGCGGTTCTCTTGAGTGGACATAGTGGGATCTCCTATCGGTGTGTCGTCGCGGTCCTCCTGGGGCCGGGCGTCTGGTGTGTCTCAGAAGTGGGTGACCTGGGCGTCTGGTGTGTGGGTCAGCTCAGGTCGTTTAGGGTGTGGCATGGGCGGCCACTGGTTCGCCTCTACGGTCCGTCTGGTCTCCGTCAAGGCATCGGTCAGGTATCGGCCTAACGCAGCTCTGGCGGCCTTACGGTGTCTCTGTGCGGGCCCCTTAATTGGAGGTCTCCAGGGCGCGGCGCTCGGCCTTCTTAGCGACCCTTACGCGGTTGCGCTCTTTCTTGGCGGCAATGCGGTACATGCGCATGGCATGGCGAACCTTACGCAGGGCCATACGGGGCTCAAGCGAGAGGGTCAGATAGAACTCCAGTGCTTCCCGTTGGGTGCCAGTGAGGGCACTTCGAGGGCTCAGGGTGTAACCGTCTGGGCAGCGCTTAGCGTTCATCAGACGTCACCTCGCAGGGCAGCCATAAGGGTCATCTGGTTGTGACCTGGGGCGGCTACCTCAGCGACCTTGAAGGCCTCGGCACGGGTCAGCAATTGACCGGGGATGAATTCAGGCAGAGCCTCGGGAATGACCTTCAGCAGGTCCGGGTTGTCCAGCTTGAGAGCGGCAGCCAGGGTGCCAGTGAGGACGGTGCGGTGGTGGATATGAGCGGACATAGCAGTGTCTCCTTTGTGGTGGGTGTGGTGGGATTCCTATTCGGCTTCAGGGGTTGTAACCCTACGTTGCACAACAAGGGCCAGCGGTAAGGCCAGCCCGTTAAGGTCTCGGGTGTGTCGGGTGTCTCTGTTTCTGTGAGTGGTTTTGCTGGGTGTCTGTCTATAGTGAGGGTTTTAAATCCCGGCTCACTATCAGAGTTGATCCAGGCGCTTGCCTTCAGTCCCTTCGCCGGTGACCGCCACGACGAAACCGTCAGCGTCTGTGTGGACCTTTACGGCCTTGCGCTGGGTGTCCCATGCGGTGACCTCGGCGACCTGGGAGCGCAGCCATTCGACGCCCTTTAGGGTCAACTTGAGGCCGTACTTATCGCCGCCATGCTTGATGGTCCGACGACTATCCTTGCCCAGGCCTAGGTCAATGAACCGTGACGAAGGCGTGTAGGCGTACTGGGCACCCTCTACGGTTTGCCCTACGGTTCTCCGTTGGATGACCTTGCGGTGCAGGAACCATGCGCGGACCACAGGACCGGTAAGGCCGACCATACGGGCCGCTTCGTCAATCAAGATGCCAGACCCAGAGGTGCCCTTACGTACGTGCTCTTTGTAGGCCGGTGCCATCATGTCCACGCGGGACTGTAGGTCGGTCAGGGTCTCGGCGATGGACTGGGCGTTAAAGGCCGGGTTGGCAGCCTGCTCAAGTTCGATCCAGCGACCGACCACGGCAAAGCGTAGGGCGGTGTCATAGCCGGTAATGAGGGTGAACACGGCGTGCTTGTTCAGGACCAGCATGCGGCGGGTGGCGTTGCGCCCGTCCTTATAGGTGCCCTCCGTGACGCCCAGCAATGAGACCTCAAATCTGAGGTGTCCTCCCTGGCAGCCCAGAGTTGGGCCACGAGATTCTGGCTGTTCACTTTTTGAACACTGCTCAGATTTGAGCTGAGTTCGGTCCCCTGATGAGCGCTCAGATTTGAGCTGTCCTCTTTGGGCTTCCCTTACAGCGGCAATCATGCGGTCAGCATCTCGCAGCACGTTGCGGTGATCCTTGCCGGTCATCTCGGCGATCTCACGGGTCGTCATAGTGACTTCAGGTTTCATATCGGTGGCTTGCATGTTGTCGTTTTCCTTTTGAATGCTCCCTGAGTTCGCTCCCACGGGCCGACCATCAAGACCCCGACAAGGGCATCGGCTGTGGCACAAGGAGCATTCAGAAAGACTTGATGTTTAGGGTCAGCCCAGCGACGGGCACAGAGGGTGACAGGGTGTCTGTCTATAGTGAGGGCTTTAAATCCGAGAGCATTCAGGGCCAGGGTGGTGCCCCAGATTTGGGGAGCCAACCGATCCAGATTTGGATGCGTTAACCGGCTCAGAGTTGAGCGCGTCAGCGGTGATGCTTGGGGTGTCTGTCTATAGTGAGGGTTTTAAATCCGAGCGCATCACGGCTCAGCCTTCAAGAGACCTTCAGGCCCAGCTCTACGGCCTTGGTGTGGCTGATATGGCCCAGCTCTACGGCTGCCTTGAGACCCTGCTGTGTGTTCCTGTGCGAGCCCTTGAGGGCCTTCCAGTCGCAACGGTCATTGAAGGTCATGCGTCTGAGGATCGTGGCGCTGTGAGCATTGCCCAATGCGGCCATCTTGTCGGCGACCAGGGCGGCTACCTCGGGTGACTCAAGGATCGCCTCAAAGGCGTCATAGACCGTGGTCTCGAATTCATCAGAGACCCAGGCAGCGTATGCGATGGTCGCTCTCTTAGTGGCCCAGGACCCGGTGCCGTTAGAGCTGTGCAAATTCTGCATAGCTTCCATACGCTGGGCCTGTCTGGTACGCCACTGTGACGGGGCCTTGCCTTTATGGAGCCCCAAGGTGCGCCAGATATCGGTGAGGTCCCAGCGGCCCGAGTGGTCGGCCTTGAAGGCGTGACCCTCAATGATGATGAGGTGGCCAGAGTGTTTGTGCTTGATGTCCATCGGTTGGTCTCCTGTGTGGTGGTGGCGGTTTGTGAATGCACTTTCTGCGTGCGTTACGTGCCTCTGTGCTTCGACTTAAAGGGACCTCTAAGAGACCCTTTACGGTGACTCAGTGAGTAGGGATTAATTTTGCAATAGCAAATCCCTAACCCATGGGTCACTCAAAGTCCCAATGAGTCCTTGACAGAGTCCCTTTAAATCGAACTCTTCCAATTGGGTCATCAGGTGGTCAGCCCTTCAGTGGTCCGTTAGGTCCTTTCATATATGCGGCCTTTATTCAGTCCAGCCTCAGAGGTCCGTTAGGGTCTATTCATATATGCGGCCTTTATTTAGGGCAGCCGACCAGCTCGCCGAATAGGTCACGGTCAAGGTCCTGCGCGGTAGCCATCTCGGCGACCACACGGTGAGGTCTGATTTCCATCAGGCGAGGTACGATCAGCGATAGGGCTTTGACGTAGCGGCGGGCATGGCGCACACCGTAGCCGGTCAGGGCTCGCACGGCCTCATTGGTGATCTCGGGCAGGGTCTCCAGCAGGCGGGCCAGCAGGGACACACGCAGGGGCATAGACTTGCCGCCCTTCCCTTGAGGTCTATCGTGCCAGTCCAGGCGGGCGACCCCTTCAAGGACCGACAAGGCCCAGGCCGGGTAACGACCATCGTCCGTCATGCAGCCATAGTGGGTGTGGAACGGGTTCTGTACGACCATTGCCGGGCGACCTCGGGAGGACTTAGGGCCAGACTCTTGGGCGACCTCAGGGACCTGGGCAATCACGGCGTCAGCCTGGGCACCCAATCGTGCATCCAGGGCAGCAAGCTCGCCAGGGGTCAGCATGCGGTCAAGGCGGAAGGCCTCTTGCGGGGTCATGGTGGTAGTGTGGGTCATGATGGCGTCTCCTTTGTGTGGTGGTGTGGTGGTGTCCTCGTCTTTGTGAGGGCTTTTAATCGCGCCCAGGTCGGCCACCTCAGCAGGTGCTGGCGTGGTCTGTTGTCTGTAGTGAGGGTTTTTAAATCCCAGAATGCACAAAGGCCCCAGCAGTCACCCGCCAGGGCCTCTATGTTCATCGTGTCGGTATGGGTATAGGTGCCCTATTACGAGCTTTACCCAGGTTTACGGACGGCCACCTTAGTGGCTCTCACAGCGACCGCCGCTCGGTTGCGTTACGTTAAAACAGCCACAATGGTGACCAAATGGTCGAACTCCAGGGAGACCACAGGGCGGCAAAGCTTATCCTGGGCGGTGACCGAATGGCCTCAACTATTCAGGTCAGCTCGTTGCCTGAGTGACGATACCCGATAGGCCTACCACCTCTCATTGCCTATCGAAACAATTGATAGATGCCGAAAAGCCCAAGCGCTACGAAAACATAAAATACGATCTGCACACCTTTATTGGTGACTTTTTTGTTGATTATGAAAAGCTCATCAAAGAAGTACCTCACAAAGGCATCAGAATCAATATCCATTTGCAGACCATACTCTGGCAGTCGCTCCTTAGCCTCCGAATACTTCAACTTAGCCAGATTCGAAGTACGCTCATTAGAGTCATCAAGCTTCAAATGATCCGCAACAAATAGATCCCACGCCATTGATCGGGCCGACTTCTCTCCGGACGAGGAAAGACGAGCTATATCCATAGAGCGCGCGCGCAACTCTCTATTTACTTTTTCACAACCGTACAATTCAACATTATTCATTAGCCACCCCACTCCTTGGTAACTCAATAAACACCACTAATCTCATGCAAGATCCCGCTTGACTCGAATCAATGAAACTGACAAAGGCATGTCAGGTCCAACTGCCCGGCTGCTTCACGGACTCTTCTTTTGCTTTTACTTGAGCCCTCTCCGTGAATACGGCCGCATCATTGGCACGGATGGTCTTCAGCACCTCTCTGACGATTTCCTCACGCTGCTCCAGCGTTGCCATTGGGGCAAGCCGATCAAGCATCACATTCGTAGCTTCCCTGGCGCCCTCATAACGGACGTCCAAAGCGAGTTCGTGCATCATCTTGCGTCGATATTCCTTGGTCTCGACCCACAAAAAGTGAGCACCCTTGACGACCACGCCTGCACCGATGACCCATATAGCCAACTCAGTGAATGGACTCATCTAACCTCCTTGAGAACAGCTACGGCTGCGCCCGAATTTCTTTATTGCAAATAGCCATACAGACAACCGGCAGGGTCATATTCAACCATGGAGGTATGTCAGCGACCGGATAAATTGGAAAACTAACAGACCATCCTGAAAGAACAGCCCACGACAGACTCGATAGAAAATTGATGGCCTTCATGGACCGTAGCTTTAAGTGACCTCACCGACTGCTCACCCCACCCTGCTCACGCCGAAATGGTGACCCACACCAGAATAGACTCAAGAAAAATCATCGCGACTCACTATCGCTCTTCATTTTCTCTCTCATTCTCTCCTTAGCCCTGGCAGATGCGTGCTCTTTGAACTCTATAACCCCAGCAGCCACCTCTACACTGCCCCTTTTAAAGCAATCCACAATCACGCGCCGCGACCGATAGATTATCTTTAGATTCCCAAGCAAATACCAGCCACTCAGAAGCATAAGAAACAATGCAACCTTAGTGTTACCTGCCTTTGTATCCAGAAAGTAAATAATCAATCCAACAACGAAAAATATGAATACCGCTTTGACGTTGAACATTGCCAGTTCTTTCAAAATCCCTTTCATCTTCCATCCGCCCTTCCAAATTCTTACGCCTACACAGGCCCTGCATCCATCATGCCATTTTGATTTCACTTTGGCATTAGCGATGTGGCTAAGGGCGGCCCTTCCTTTCACCATCCAGCCAATCCTCAAACATACGGAAGCGCCACACCCGCCCATGAGCAACCATGGCCTAACAATCGGGTAAAGGCTGCCTTTCAGTGCCCTCGAACCTAACGGACCAACTCCAGCGCTTCACGAAGTCGCCCAAGGTCAACCCCGCTACCCTTCCCGTAGAGGTCGTAGGTAATCGATCCACTGCTATGCCCGAGAATCTCCTGACTCACGCCCAAGGCCACACTTACTGCCTTCAGGTCAGAGGCCATCGAGTGGCGTAGAGAATGGAACGACAGCCCCTCGCCCGTTGAGGTGCCGAGCAGGTCCCTTATAACGGTATTGAGCTGGGCGGAGAACCCCGACATGGACATCTTGAAGATACGCCCATTGGCCCCCGCAAGGGCCTTCAAGGTCGCCTCAGGGATACCAACCAGCGGGACGATACGGCGACTGTACGAGTTCTTAAGGGTCTTGCCGTTGTCGTCGTTGATCGAGACAGCCCACTGACCATCATCACCTTGGATGAAATCACAACCACACAACTGGTGGATCTCGCCGATACGGGCTCCAGTGGCCACGCCCAGGCTCAGAGCGGCACCCTTCCAGTCTCCTTTAAGGTATCCGCCTACGGCATCCTTGATGGTCTTGATCTGACCCGGTGCGAAGGCTTGGCGGTCACTGTCAGAGCCCTTAATGATGGTCAGCTTCTTGGTGAAGTCTCGTTCAATCATCCCTGTGGCGACACCCCAGGACACAACTGAACCGACGTTAGTCAGCACCTTGTTCACTGTCGAGGGTTTACGGGTCTCTAACAGGGTCCCCCGTAGGCCCAGCATGTCGGCCCTTGTATGGGACTTCATGTCCACGCCTCCAAGGATCTCGGCGACCGACTTAGCGGAACTGGTCAAGTTCTTGATGGTGGCAGGAGCCATGTCATTAGCACGCTCAAGCATGTACGCCTCAAAGAGGGCCATATAGGTCAAGCCCTGAGAGCGCCCTTCCCGCCCGCTCAATGGCTCGTTATGGGTCTGTGTGGGCGCCTCAGCGTGGGCGCTCAGGGCTACCTTCAGATGGTCCTTAGGGTCATGGGCCGTTGCGATGACTTCAGGGCTGGCATGAGGGAGACCTTCAGGGTGACCCAGTGGAATTGCATTTACAGATTGGGAGACAGACAGGCGCTCAGTGGACGGAGCCTCGGCGGGCCCTTGAGTCGCCAGTTCGTTGTCCAAGAGGTCCAGCAAGGTCCCTACGTTCCCCTCCACGCGGTCCCTATGAGCCTTTAGGACCCGATAGGCAAGCTTCAAGGCCTTCGCTTGGGGCACGGTCAGTGAAGCGCTGTACTCAGCCTCAGCGAGACCTTCAGCAAGGTCAGACAGGACCAGCCCGTATACGTCGCCTTGTGGCTGCTCCAAAGCATTCTCGGCGATATCGCGCAGGTGCTCAGTCAGTTCCTCAAAGGTGGCCTCAGGGTTGTCGAGGTGGAATGCCTTCAGGGCAGTCAGCATCGCGTGGGAGGTGGACATGGCAGTAGCTCGGTGACTGGTCTTCAAGGCAAGCGTATAGGACCTGTGCGAGCCCAACAGGCGCACACGGAGACTGAAGAGACCTTGTGGTCCTCGACGGTACACATAGGCCTTAGCGAGGGTAGTGGTTGTGACAGGTTGTGACGCGGCTGATGTGCTCAAGGGTCAATGTCCAGTGGTTGCGGGCCCCCAGACAGTTGGCAAGAAACTCCACATTGACTCCTTGATAGACCAACGCCCTTCTGGGCACGAAACGATTCCAAGCATACCGGTGCGCCAACCTCGCTGCCAGCCAGGGAAAACGCCGGCAACACAGTTCAAACAACCTTTTCAAACGCTTGTATGCTTTTTCGTTGACAGCCTGCCCGGGGCATCCTAACCTCGCAACAACCTTCAACCGGGCCGGACTTCTCCGTGGGCAACCTCTACCTGATCCGACATGGCCAAGCCTCCTTCGGTGCCGACGACTACGACGTCCTGTCTGACGTGGGTGAACGCCAGAGCGTCGCCCTCGGCGAGTACCTGGGCCGGCTCGGCCTACGCCTGGATCGCTGCGTGGCCGGCACCTTGCGCCGCCAGCAGGACACCGCCCGGCTCACGCTGCAGGCCATGGGCCAGCAGGCTGAAGTACCTGCCATCGAAACCGATGCGGCGTTCAACGAGTTCGACGCCGATGGGGTCATCCGTGCCCTGCTGCCTGCCCTGCTGCCGGACGAGCCCGAGGCCCTGCACGTACTGCGCAACGGCGCGGCGCACCGCAGCGAGTTCCAGCGCCTGTTCGCCTTGATGGTGCAGCGTTGGCTGACCGCAGAGCATGCCGAGGACCCTCAACTGGAAACCTGGCAGGCCTTCACCGGCCGCGTCAGCGCGGGGCTGCAACGCCTGCTGGACAGCGCAGCCAGCGGCGACGATATCGCCGTGTTCACCTCCGGCGGCACGATTGCCACCCTGCTCCACCTGACCACCGGTATTACCCCAGTCCAGGCATTCGCCCTGAACTGGCAAATCATCAACACGTCGCTCAGCCAGCTGAAATTCCGCGGCCGCGACGTGGCACTGGCTTCCTTCAACAGCCAAGCCCATGTGCAGTTGTTGAGGGCGCCGGAACTCATTACCTATCGATGAGCCCGGCCTGTTTTGTCCCTGCGGGGATGTGAATATCACTCTATAAGGAATGCACCATGACCTCCGTAGCTGATGCCGTGAAGAAGATGCAAGAGAAGTTCAACCCCTCCGCGGCCGCTGGCCTGGACCTGGTATTCGGCTTCAACATCACCGACGAAGACAAGCACTACGCGCTGATCGTCAAGGACGGCACCTGCGATTTGCAGGAAGGCGAAAACCCAGACGCCAACTGCACCCTGGTGATGGACAGCGAAACCCTCAAAGGCATCGTCAGCGGTGAAACCGACGGCATGCAGGCGTTCATGGGCGGCAAACTGCGCGTCGAAGGCGACATGATGCTGTCGATGAAACTGAGCGAACTGTTCCCGTCCTGATCGGCGCGGCGCATCGCCCCTCCAAGAAAACCGAAGCCACCTGCGCTTCGGTTTTTTTTGGCTTGGCCAAAGGCTGGCATTCATCAGGGGCAGTGATTGCCCAGCAACACCCTGGCCAATAAGCCATTGGTACGCTTGTACCAGTCTTGGCAGGAAATTAGATTAGCCAATAGTCCTTGCTCAGAATCATAAGGAAATCGCATGACGCTTACCGACCAGTCCACCCAGGTACGCCCCGGCGAAGAACTCGATGCAAGCGTCATCGACCCCTACCTCAAGACACATGTGCCCGGCCTGCAAGGTTATCCGACCGTCAGCCAGTTTCCTGGGGGCGCCTCCAATCTCACCTACCTGGTGGCCTACCCGGATCGCGAATTCGTTCTGCGCCGCCCACCGTTTGGACACAAGGCTAAGTCGGCTCACGACATGGGCCGCGAGTTTCGCATCCTTAACCAGCTCAACGAAGGCTTTCCCTACTGCCCCAAGGCCTATGCGCACTGCACCGACGCAGCGCTGATCGGCAGCGAGTTCTATGTGATGGAACGGGTCAAGGGCATCATCCTGCGCTCGGACATCCCGGCAGCGCTGAACCTAGATGCCAGCCGCACCGAAGCACTGTGCAAGAGCTTCATCGAACGCCTGGTCGAGCTGCATCAAGTGGATTACCGCGCCTGCGGCCTGGCTGACCTAGGCAAACCCGAAGGCTACGTGGAACGTCAGATCGAAGGCTGGGCCGGACGCTACGAAAAAGCGCTGACCCCCGATGCACCGAGCTGGGAGCAGGTGATCGGCTGGCTGCGCGAGAAGCGGCCGGCTGACCACCCGCATCCGGGGATCATTCACAACGACTACCGCTTCGACAACGTGATTCTCGACAGCGCTAACCCCATGCGCATCATCGGCGTGCTGGACTGGGAGATGGCCACCATCGGCGACCCGCTGATGGACCTGGGCAGCAGCCTGGCGTACTGGATCGAGGCAGGCGATCCGGCGCCGGTGCAATTGATGCGCCGCCAGCCCAGCAATGCCCCTGGCATGCTCACACGCCGGCAGTTCGTCGACTACTACGCCGAGCGCGCCGGCATCGCTGTCGACAACTTCGATTTCTACTATGGCTACGGCCTGTTCCGCCTGGCGGGCATCGTCCAGCAGATCTATTACCGCTACTTCCACGGCCAGACGCAGGACAAGCGCTTCGCCCAGTTCATCCACATGAACCGCCTGCTGGAGCAGATGAGCCTGCAACTGATCGACAAATCCGGCCTGTAACCCTGGCAGCGCCCTACACAAGGAAACCCGGCATGTCCAAGACCCATCTGTTCGACCTCGACGGCAAGATAGCCTTCGTTTCCGGCGCCAGTCGCGGCATCGGCGAAGCCATCGCCCACCTGCTGGCTCAGCAAGGTGCCCATGTGATCGTTTCTAGCCGCAAGCTCGACGGCTGCCAGCAAGTGGCCGAGGCGATCATTGCCGCTGGCGGCAAGGCCACCGCAGTAGCCTGCCATATCGGTGAAATCGAGCAGATCCAGCAGGTGTTCGCCGGTATCCGCGAACAGTTCGGGCGTCTCGATATCCTGGTCAACAACGCAGCAACCAACCCGCAGTTCTGCAATGTGCTGGACACCGACCTGGGGGCCTTCCAGAAGACCGTCGATGTGAACATCCGCGGCTATTTCTTCATGTCGGTGGAGGCCGGCAAGCTGATGCGCGAGCACGGCGGGGGCAGCATCATCAACGTGGCGTCGATCAACGGCGTATCACCGGGGTTGTTCCAGGGTATCTACTCGGTGACCAAAGCGGCGGTGATCAACATGACCAAGGTGTTCGCCAAGGAGTGCGCGCCGTTCGGCATTCGCTGCAACGCCTTGCTGCCAGGGCTGACCGACACCAAGTTCGCATCTGCACTGGTGAAGAATGACGCGATTCTCACGGCGGCCTTGCAGCAAATCCCACTCAAGCGGGTGGCCGACCCGAGCGAGATGGCCGGCGCGGTGCTGTACCTGGCAAGCGAGGCATCCAGCTACACCACAGGCACTGCGTTGAATGTGGATGGCGGGTTCTTGAGCTGAGGGACCACGCCCACAGCGTCACACCATAAACCTGTGGGCGTTGCCTGGCCGTTACAGGCAGGTCGCCGCTGCCGCGCGGCGGCGCAGGGACATCTGGTCGTCCTTCTGCGCGTAGTAGTCGATCCGTGTTCCCCCGGCCTGGGCGTACACATCGACGAACGACTCGGCCTCACGCGTATAGACGGTGAAGCCACCGGCCTTACGCGCCTGCAAGTAGCCGCTGGCATCGACGCCAAAGGCGTTTTCTTCCTGCCAACTGAACTGGATGCACTGGGCAACCACGTCCGGGGTCTTGTGCGAGTCCAGTCGTGCGCTCGGCGCGCCATTGCGGGCCGCCTCCATGGTCGATGACGCACAGCCCATCAGCAGCAGCGCCACAGTCATCGGCAGAATCGCTCGCATGTTCCATCCTCAGGGGCAAAAAAGAAAGCGACTCTAGCACCGCGCCGCATTGGAGTGAATTGTTCGGCGCCAGATGCTGTCGCACAACAACACCCCCTTGAATCCAGAGGACTGCACATGACCCCACGCACCCTGCTTTGCGCGCTGCTGCTGACCAGCACCGTCCCGCTGGCCGCCACCGCGGCTGAATCCCGCGAAGAAAGCGTCCAAGCCCCCGAAACCCACAATCGCGAACTCAAGGTCGGTGATAAAGCACCCGATCAGTACAAGCGCGAAGACCAAGCCATACGTGACTGGCACGCCAAAGGCTTGCCTGCCCCGGAAAAGGAAAGCCACTGGGTACGCATGGGCGAACACTACGTGCTGGTGCAGATCACCAACGGCGTCGTGCTGGCCATCCACCCCGCGTCCTGAACCTCAGGCGCTGCAACGCCAGCACGACACCGCGCCGGTCATCGGCTGGCGCGGTGCGCGCCGCTGTACGCAAGAACCAGATCGACGCGTTCGGGTCTGATGAGGTGTCCGGTAAACCTTTACCGTTCAAGGAACCCATCATGATCAAGCGCATCGTTTGCGTTTCGCTGTTCGCCACCTTGCTCAGCCTCGGCGGCTGCGTCGTCTACCCCTATCATCATCACGATCACGGCTGGCGCGGCTGGGGCCATCCGCACTATTACGATCACGGCTATTATCGCCGCTGAAGCCGCGCCTCTCTTCTCCCTCCACGCCAATTGAGCAACGGTTCTAGGCCGCGCAATAATTTTGTGCGGCATAGAACCAAATCGAACGATCCAGGTCTCAGGGTGCGTCCAGTAAACCCTTGCAGATCAAGGACCTCTATCATGCTCCCGCGCCTTGCGAGCCTTTCATTGATCGCCGCCTTGCTGTCGCTTGGTGGCTGCTATCACTACCACGACCGCGACGACGGCTGGCGTGATCGCGACCATCGCCCTCACCACCGCTACGACCGCGATGACGACCGTCGCGCGTACCGTGACCGCGATTACCGCTGAAGCGTCTTTTCCCTCACCGCTCGCCGCGCACGGCGACCACTCTCCCTGATGATTCCTCCGAGGTTCACAACATGCGTCTGACTCTGCCCTCCCTTGCTCTTGGTCTGCTGCTATGCCAGGGCGCCTTTGCCGGAGACGGTACTGCGGCAATTGGCGGCGGCCTGGGTGGTGCGTTGGGCAACGTGGTCGGCAAGCAGATCGGTGGCAGCACCGGCGCCCTGATTGGCGCAGGCCTCGGCGGCGCCGCCGGCAGCGCGGTCGGCGCGAACAAGGGCAACCGTACCGAAGCGGCCCTCGGTGGCGGCCTAGGCTCTGCAGGTGGCTCGTTCATCGGCGGCAAGCTTGGCGGCTCGACCGGCTCCACCATAGGCGCTGGCCTGGGTGGCGCTGCCGGTGGCGCGATCGGCAACCACATGGGCGACAACGACGGCAGCAACCGTAAGCACAAACGTCACCACCGCCACTGATCGCACGCTTCACGCCTCGCGGGCGAGCCTGCGAGGCACCCTGCCGGTAAAAACATTGCAGCACGTCAACGACGCCTCTCGTTAGAGCTGCCACACTGGTGCATTGCCTGATCGTGCCCTGTGTGAAGGAACACCCCTCCCCATGAACCATGAGCTGCTCTGGGTCCTTGGCCTGCTCTGCGTCGTCGTCATCCTGTTCATCATCAACCGCCCGCGCATGGATGTGGTCGCCCTGTTGGTGATTCTGGTGCTGCCGTTGTCCGGCATCCTCAGCGTGGAACAGGCGCTGGCCGGTTTCAGCGATCCTAACGTGGTGCTGATCGCCGCCCTGTTCGTGATCGGCGAGGGATTGGTGCGCACCGGCATCGCCTTGCGCATCGGCGAGTGGATGAGCGAACGGGCCGGCAACAGCGAGGCGCGGCTGCTGGTGCTGCTCATGCTGGCGGTGGCCGGCCTGGGTTCGGTGATGAGTTCGACCGGCGTGGTGGCGATCTTCATTCCCGTGGTGCTGAGCATCGCCGCGCGCCTGAAACTCTCGCCCAGCCGGCTGATGATGCCGCTGAGCTTCGCCGGATTGATCAGCGGGATGCTCAGCCTGGTGGCCACACCGCCAAACGTGGTGGTGCATAGCGAGTTGGTGCGCCATGGCCAGGCCGGCTTCAGCTTTTTCAGCTTCACCCCATTCGGCCTGGTGGTGCTGGTGTTGGGCATCGGCTACATGCTGCTGACCCGCCACTGGCTCAAGGGTGAAGTGCGCAAGGACGGTCGTACGGAAACCCGGCGTACCCTGCTGGATCTGGTCCTTGACTACAAGCTCAGCGGCCGCGAACGGCGCCTGCGCATCCGCCCACATTCGCCCCTCATCGGCCACACCCTGGGCGAGTTGGCGCTGCGTACGCGACACGGCGCCAACGTGATCGGCATCGAGCGCCAGCACAAGTTCACCACGCGGGTGATCAGCGCCGATTCGGCCACGCTGCTTCAACAAGGTGACATCCTGCTGCTCGACCTGTTCGCCAACCGTGACGACCTGCGCAACCTGTGCCAAACCATGCGGCTTGAGCCACTGCACTTCAAGGCCGCCTATTTCATCGACCAATCCCAGGAATTGGGTATGGCGGAAGTCTCCCTGCCACCGGGCTCGCAATTGATCGGCAAGAGCATTCTGGAACTGGCCTTTCGTACGCGCTACGACCTCAACGTGGTTGGCCTGCGCCGTGATCAGCTCGCCATCGACGAACAACTGGTGGAGGAGAAACTGCGCCTGGGCGACACCTTGCTGGTGGTCGGGCCATGGAAAGCGGTACGCCAACTGCAAGCCAAGCCACGCGACTTCCTAGTCCTGAGCCTGCCTGCCGAAGTCGACCAAGTGGCCCCGGCACGTACCAAGGCACCACTGGCCCTGTTAAGCCTTGCAGTGATGGTGGCCTTGATGGTCAGCGGCCTGGTGCCAAACGTACTGGCTGCCCTGATTGGCTGTCTGCTTATGGGCGCGGGACGTTGCATTGACATGAACAGCGCCTACCGTGCCATCCATTGGCAAAGCCTGGTACTGATCGTCGGCATGTTGCCCTTCGCCCTCGCGCTACAGAAGACTGGGGGCATCGACTGGGTGGTCAGTGGCTTGGTGAATGTGCTGGGCGGCGCAGGCCCCCAAGCGATGCTGGCCTGCCTGTTCGCGCTCACGGCAGTGATTGGCCTGTTCATTTCCAATACCGCCACAGCCGTGCTGATGGCCCCTGTGGCGGTCAGTACCGCACAGCAGCTGGGCCTGTCGCCCTACCCCTTCGCCATGACCGTGGCACTGGCAGCGTCGGCGGCGTTCATGACGCCAGTGTCGTCGCCGGTCAACACGTTGGTGCTTGGGCCTGGACAGTATCGCTTCGCCGACTTCGTCAAACTCGGCGTGCCGTTCACACTGCTGGTGATGGCGGTGACCGTGGTGATGGTGCCGTGGCTATTCGGGTTCTGACACCCCAAGCCACTGCTTGAAACCTTCATTCCTGAGCAATTAACCGCCGATTGCGGCGAATTGACATCAATTACCTACTTGAAACACACTGACACGATATCGCCCCAGGTGCCTCTGGTCGTTTTCCTGGATTCAGTTTTTGCCTGCCGGTCGAGCCCATGGTGTTTCCCGTTCCATCACGCCTGTTGCTGCCCCTGGCCCTGTTCGGCCTGACCCTCGCCCTGACGCTGGCGGGGATTCTGGCCCGTCCAATCGAATCCCTCTCGCTGTTCTGGCCAGTCAATGCGGTGCTCGCCGGGGTACTGCTGCGCAACCCCCGCCTGGCTAGCCCAAGCGGTTTCGCCCTGATTTACCTAGGCATGGTCATCGCTGACCTTGCCTGTGCCAGCGCGTGGCGGCCCGCCCTGTGGTTCAACCTGTGCAACCTTGGCGCAATCGTCACCATCTGGTTCGCGATGGCGCGCCTGCCACGTATTCACCGACGCCTGCGCACACCGCATGGCACCCTCTGCCTGTTCGGTGCCTGCGCTGCCGGCGCGGCGGTCGCGGCGAGCCTGGCCTGCGTGATGGCCGCGCCTTGGTTTCAGGAGTCACTGCGTGCCACATGGCTGGCCTGGTTCAGCGAGCAGTTCTCCACCAGCGTACTGGTACTGCCGGTATTGCTCACCGCACCTTCGCCGCATGCGTTCAGCCGCAGTGCCGCGCAGCGGATCCGCCTGGCCCCGTTGCTGGTGCTGCTGGCCTCGCTGACACTGAGCATCGCCTTTGGCGGCCCTGGCGCGATTGCCTTCCCGATTGCCGCGCTGCTGTGGTGCGCGCTGAGCTACTCGCCGTTTCTGGTCGCACTGCAGGCGTTGACCGCCGGTAGCACGCTGATCGTTGCGGTGGCGCAAAACCTCATGCACTTCAGCGTGCCGCAGAGCGAACCAGGCGTGAATGCTCTGATGTCGGCACGCCTAGGTATCGCCATGCTGGTACTCGGCCCCCTGGTGGTGTCGTGTGTCAGCCATGCCAACCGTAGCCTGATGGCCCGCCTGGCCCACCAGGCCACCGTCGATCACCTGACCGGCACCCTTACCCGCAGTGCATTCACCCGCCGCGCCAATCAGCTGCTGGAGAGCCGACAGCAGTGTACCCCGATGGCGCCGCTGACCCTGATGATGCTCGACATCGATCATTTCAAACGCATCAACGACCAATACGGCCATGCCGTGGGCGACCAAGTGCTGCGCCAGTTCGCCCTGACCCTGGGTGAGCAACTGCATGAAAGCGAACTGTTCGCCCGGCTTGGGGGTGAAGAGTTCGCCATCATCGTGCCGGGGCTGGCGCCGGAGCTGGCGCAGTTCACCGCCGAACGCCTGCGCCGCGCCGTGCAGGACCTGCATATCAGCGAAGCCGGCCAGCGCCTGCCGATCACGGTGAGCATCGGCCTTGCTGGCTGCGCCACCGATACCAACGCCCCCAGCCTCGACGTGCTGCTGGCCGAAGCCGACCGGGCGCTGTACCGCGCCAAGGCCCACGGCCGCAACCGCGTCGAGCAGGCTGAAGGCCGCCGCCAGCAGGGCTGACTCAGGCCATCAGCAGGTCCCAACTCAGCTTGGCGATCAGCACGCACAGCAGCACCAGGAACAGCCCACGCACGAAACCGGCACCCTTGCGCACCGCAAGCCAGGTTCCAGTGAGCGCACCGAGGATGTTGAACACGGCCATGGGCAAGGCGATGGCCCATAGCACGTTGCCCGAGGGAATGAAGAACACCAGCGCCGCCAGGTTGGTCGCGATGTTGACCAGCTTGGCCGAGGCCGAGGCGTGGAGGAAATCCAGGGCGAAGAAGCGAATGAACAGGAAAATCAGGAAACTGCCAGTGCCCGGCCCGAACAGGCCATCGTAGAAGCCAATCGCGCCCCCGATCAGCACCGCCAGGCATTGCTCGCGACGACCAATCACGCTGGGCGCGTGCAGGGTGCCAAAATCCTTCTTGCAGAAGGTGTAGATCGCCATCAATACGATCAGCACCAGCACCATCGGCCGCATCACGCTGGCCGGCACCAGCGACACGGTCGCTGCGCCGAAGAACGACATGACGAACGCGCTCAGCGCGGCAGGCACGATCAAGCCCCAGTCCAACTTCACCTTGCGAATGAATGAACGCGCCGCAAAGCTTGTGCCACACACCGAAGCCAGCTTGTTGCTACCCAGCAGCGCCGCAGGTTGCGCGGCGGGCAACACATTGAACAGCGCCGGAATCTGGATCAGTCCACCGCCGCCGACGGCAGCGTCTATCAGGCCAGCGGCGAAGGCGAGCAGTGAAAGCAGGGCGATATCCATCATACGGGTGTCCGGGTGGCGAGAAACAGGCTTGCCAGACTAATCAAAGCGCAGCGTTTGTGTTGAAATGCCACGTTGCAATAACTGCAACGAGGATCGACCATGGCGCTGGACATGCTGCGCGAGATACAAGCGTTCGTCAGCGTTGCGCACAAACGCAGTTTCGTCACGGCCGCGCGTGCCTTGGGGCGCTCACCCAGCGCCGTTACGCGCGCGATACAGGCGCTGGAAGACAACAGCGGGGCCAAGCTGTTTAACCGTAACGCCACGGCGGTGACACTCACCGAAGCGGGCGAGCGCCTGCTGCCACATGCCGAACGCTTGCTGGATGTGCAACGCGATGCGGCTGACGAACTCGCAGCGCTAACCGGAACCGCACAAGGCTGGATTCGCCTGGCAGCGCCCGAGGTATTGGCCAGTCGGGTGTTGCCTCAGGTGCTGGCCGGGTTCTGCGCGCGCCATCGCCAGATGACTGTGGACGTGCAATTCAGCGACCAGGCCCTCGACCCCTTGCAAGGCCGCTTCGACGTCGTGATACGCGGCGCGTTTGCCCAATCCAGCGAGCTGATCGGCTACCCACTCTGGCACTACTCACGTCATCTGTATGCCAGCCCCGAGTATCTGGCCCGTGAAGGCACGCCCCCGGACATCGACGCCTTGAAGCAGCACGCGCTGATCCTGCATACCGCGCCACGCATCCTCAAGGCCTGGCATTTCTGTCGTGACGGGCAGATCACCAGCCTTCGGCCACAGCCAAGGTTGCGCTTGGGTTCAGGTGTCGCGGTGCTGCATACCTGCTTGGCTGGGGCCGGTATCGCGCGCCTGGCCGACTGGCTGGCCGAGCCTGAAGTCCAGGCCGGGCGGCTGGTCCGGGTATGCCCGGACTACCGCCTCACCTCCAGTACTGGCCATGACCCACAGATGCATGCGGTGTACCCCGCAGGTGCGCTAGCGCCACGGGTTCGCGAGCTGCTGCAGGCCCTGCGCGCAGGTGCCCCGCTGGAGTCCAAACAGCCCTGAACAGGGCTGCTCAATTTCTGTTCAATCTAACGGAAGCCCTGTGAAACTTGGCCTGTAGCGTTTTATCCACAGACCTACCCACGATTTTTGTGGACAGTTTCAACGTAGCTCGAAGGAATTTTTACAGGCGCAGCAACGCCGCATTAGCCAGTCGAACCAATTCCACCCACTCGCTGGTGCTGATGACTCCAGCATGTTCCAGCTCTTCGGCACGGCGCAACGCCTGGTCGTAGTCATCTTCATGGAGGATGCCTTCGCCGAGAAAACGACTGCGCCACTCCAGCATCGCTGCAGTGCCCTTATTGCGTTCCATAGTGTTCATCGACTCCAAGGCAGGTGGATCGACCCGTGTTTCCGGGCCTGTAACGGCCGCGGAGATTACACGAGCACCTGAACCTTGAGAACGATTGGAAACTACCGCTTGTCCAGCAGTAATGGCCTTGAGCCACAACGCTGGAGGGGCGAGATGGACAATGTGTCTACCGCCTATGAGGTCAGCGCCGCTTGGGCAATGGGCACACTCCTGCCAGCGGTTTGTCCTGCGCCTGCGATAGGCCTGTTCACAGCGATCGCGAACAGACGGTTCAGCTTGGCGGGATAGTCCCCAGCAGGCCGATCAGAATTGTCAGAAACAGGAAACCACCCAGAAACAGCGCGAGCTTGCCCATCGGAACCTCTACAGTGTGATGGCTGAACGGCGGTGCTGGCCGCTGATGATGATGGCCAGCCTGCCCAGCACGCCGCTTCGCAAGGCTGGGCCTGGGATGGATTGTGGGCCGACAGCTGATACGGTTACAGATTCAGGTTCAAGGAAAAAAACCATATCAGATGACTTTGTGGCGAACCTCCGCGACGCTCAACGCGCCGCATTGTGCCTGGTAAGCCTATGTCGACTCTTCATCCTGGCGCCTGGGCCAATACTCCCTCTTGGCGCCGTAACCACTGCATGGAAAGTCTTTCAGTGAGCCACTCACCGCCGTGCGTCAATGCACCACGGGCGGCGATTTGTGGGGACCCGGATGGCAGCTGCAGCATTTGCAACATTTCATTTCTAAGTGAACCTTAACCGGATACTCGCCCGGTATTGTTGAAAACACCCTGTTTATCGCTACGCCCCTTAATTCATAAGGCCCACGGGTTAGGTAGGCGCATAGCGAGCTCTCAGGCTCGCCTGATTTTTGTGCAGGACTATTCCTGCTAGCCCGTAGGCAACATCCGATCTACAGCGATCATGTATGAATAATCAGTATTTTGCACAAGACTGTGCTGATAACTTGCTGGTTTTCCTACAACGGCATGGATGCCTAGACGCAGAGACCGACATGGAACCGTTGCATACCGCTGCCCTCGCTTTGCAGAGGCACTTACTGAACCTTCGCCGCGAGCTGGCAGCCCTTGAGACCCACCAACAGGCGCAAGCCGAGCATCTCGCCGCCCTGATCGCGCATATCGAACAGGCCTTGTCCAGCCTGCCGGCAACGCTCAAGCCGCCCAGCTTGCAGTGATATGACGCAGCCGGCCGAAGGTACTGGCGAGCCCGTGACAAACCTCGGCCACTGACGCTGATCAACCCGCAATGGGATCGACCGGCTGCACCGCGTATGCACCGCCGCCCGTGATGGGTGGCGGTGTTTTTTGGAGTGGATCGGTATGCGCGTGTCAGCCTGGCCGACAGGCAGATATGGGCTGCTGCACCGCTCATGCCCTTATCCACCCCATGCACGCCTACGTGACAATCAACTATGCACTCACGTCAAAAGTCGATGGTCAGCCCCGCATACAGCGCTCGCCCGTCGCCCGGCGAATGCAGCGAGGCGTCGGCGCCATCCGGGTCATACCAGACGTATTCGTAGTAGCGGTTGGTCAGGTTCTTGAGTTGCAGGTCCACGCTCAGGGTTTCGCTGAGCCTGTAGGTGGCCCCGAGGTTCATCAGCACGTACCCGCCATAGGTGCCTTGCGTGTTCTCCCGCTCCAGGTAGTAGTTGGTCTGGCCGTTCGCCCAGGCGGTCAGTTGCAGCGCAGGCGTCGCCTGATAACTGATGCCGGTGTTCCACAGATGGTGCGGCACATGGTCGATTTCCTTGCCCTTGCTGGCTGGTAACGCGCTGCTGGGCTCAAGGATCTTGGAGTACTGCCAAGAGTACGACATCCACACTTCGGTACGCTCGTCCGGGTGCAAGTTGACCTGCAAATCGTAACCCCAGCGACGGGTTTCGCCGACGTTGTCCGACTCGCCGCTCGGGTCGTTCAGGCGACGGCTCACTTCGCCAGTCGCATCCTGACGCCAGTAAGCCACGCGACCATCGACCCAGCTGGACGGGGTGAACTTGACGCCGGTTTCCCAGCCTTCGTTGATCGATGGGGCCAGGTCCTCATTGCGCGGCGGCACTTTGTAGGCGGCAGCGCCTGTCCCGACCTGGAAGGTGCGCCCCCAGTTGGCGTACACACTGGCGAATGTCCACGGCGAATAGACAATGCTGAGTTTGGGCTGCTTGATCAGCCCATAGTCGTTGATGTCGTAGTCCTGCCCGGTCATCTTGTTGGTGAAGTCACCACTGATCTTGTCCACCCGATAGGCCGGCACGATCTTCAGTGATTCGAACGGTTCGATCTGCGCCTGCACGTAGGCACCGAGCGTGTTGAAGTCGAAGTCCTGATCGCGGGTTTGCGCCGTGCGTACACGCTCCAAGGTGCGGTAGCGTTCGCTGCGGTTCTGCTGCTTCTGCACATCGCTGCCACCTTCCAGGGCGAAGGCGTGCAGCCAGTCCACCTGGGGCCGCCAAGTCAGCGAGGTGATGGCGCCGTACTGATCCTCGTAGGTGTCGCGCTCCTGCTGTGAACTGGTGCGCCAGTACTGCGTCCAGCGACGGTCGTCATAGGTGTTGAGGTAGGTCTTGGCCGACCAGGACAGCGTCTCGACCAGGTCGGTGTCGAAGTGCAGGCTGACCTGATTCATCCGCCGCGTACCTTTGTCCGTGGCGTTGTAGTCATTGGTCATGCGCGGATGGCGGCGGGCGTCATCCTCGGTCAGGTAACCGGCCTCCTGGGCTTCGGACTCGTAATGACGCGCGATCAGCCCTACACGGTAGTTGCCATCGTCAGGGGTGTAGAACCACTTGCCGCCAAAGCTGTAGCGCTCGGTATCGCCATGCTCGCGATAACCGTCGACCTGCTGGCGGCCGAAGAAGTAGTTCTGTGTCCAGTTGCTGGTCTCGATGCCCTTGGCCAGTTGCACTTCACGGGTGTTGAAGCTGCCGTAGCGCAGTCGCGCCTTGTTGTAGTTGCCACCTGTGCGGGTATTGATGTTGACGTTACCGGCGATGTTGTTCAGGCCATAACGCGGGTCGCTCGTACCGCGCACCACTTCGATGCTGTCGATGTCCATGGGGAACACCGAATCGATGAAAGGCATGTTGCCGTCGTTGGTGTTGCTGGGGATGCCATCGATCAGCAGCTTCACCGCGTTCACTTCGCCTTCGCCATTGAAACCGCGAAACGACAACTTGCCTGAGGTGGTGCCTTGGTTGAACTCGGTCAACAACACCCCTGGCGCACGACTGAACAGTTCCCAGCTGTAGGTAACGGGCATCTTTTCGAGGATATCGCCCCCCAGGATGTCCACCGAACTGAGCACGCTGCTGGTGGCCAGCGGGCCGCTCTGGGTGCCGGTCACGGAGACCGCTCCGAGGGTCAAGGTCGCGTTTTGGCTGGTCAACGTCTCGGCCACAGCCATCGACAGAGGGGTCAGGGTTGAAATACAGGTAACGGCAAACAGCGGCAATACCGCACGGGCGGTGCTATGCAACGCAGGCATGGAGAAGGCTTCCTGGCAAGAAAAGTCGGGCACGGTCATCACACGCGCGCTGCGCGGGACCGCGAAGTGATCGACAAATCAAGCCAAGGGGGAAGCACGTGGATTGAGGTTGGGCCACTGCTCACGGGGTAGCGGCAAGGCCGGGGCATGGCCGAGCAGCAGCGCGGCGGGCCAGAAGCGCGGGAACAAGTGCTTGAAGTAGTCGCCGGCCAACAGTGCCTGGCCGGCGTGGCCGCAGCAGCAATCGCCAGCTTGCAGCTTGCTGTCGGCGTGATCGGCCAGTTCGGGCTGGTCAAGTTTCAGTTGCGCCAACAGCGACTTGGGCAAGCTCTGCACACCATGCAGGCTGCAAAAGCTGCCAAGAATCAGTGACGGCTCAACCGCCGGGGCGCGCAGGGAACGGTCGAGCGGCATCGCCAGCAGGTTGAATACCACTGCGAAACAGGCGAGCAGCCAGAGGTGAGTGCGAACGCGTGACAGCATGGACCGCCCCATGAAGTAAGGCGCGTATTAAGCCGCATCAGGGGCACTCTGTAAAAGTTCCAGCCCGTGCTATTTTGTCGCACATTCGTCAGAGATATTGCGCCGGGGCTAGGCTCAGGCGTGGCGAGCGGCAATTGAAAACGCTCACACAGTTTGTGGGCGAATCGCCATCATCAGCTTGGCATAATGCAAGCATTCCCTACCGCCCTAGATCAGCCACTGCCCGATGACTGCCTTGTTCGTTGTCCTGCTCGCCAGCCTACCCAGCCTAATCCTGCTGTGGATCCTGCATCGTCACCGCCAGCAACAACGTACCCTGCTGGCGACGCTGGACGTGGGCCTCGTGCAGCGGGCGGGTGATGGCCGGGTGCTCTGGCACAACCCGGCTGCGGCTGAACTGCTTGGCTGTACCCGTACCCCATTGCGCGGCCAGTGCCTGCAAGAGCGTCTACCGCACATGGCTGCCCCCACAGGCTCAGTGCAAGTCAGCGGTGATGACGGCCAGCCGCGCGCCCTGCACATCACCCAGCAAGGCAGCACCCATGCCAGACATTGGCTGCTGATCCGCCCGCTGCTGGTCGACGCCGAACGTTTCCAGCGCAGCCAGTATTTCGCCCGGATCGGGACCTGGGACTGGGACATCGACACCAACCGCTTGTACTGGTCCGATGCCATCTACGGCATGTTTGGCTATTCGGCCAACGAAGTGACACCGAGCTACGAACTGTTTTGCAATGCGGTTCACCCGGATGATCGCGTGCGCGTGCGCGCCGGTGAATTGCGCTGTATCGAGACCGGTGAGAATCACGATGAAGAGTATCGGGTAGTCTGGCCGGACGGCACGCTGCACTGGCTTCGCGAAACCGGCAACGTAGTCAAGGACGAACGCGGCACGCCGATCAAAATGATGGGCGTGGTGCGTGATATCACCGAAGAAAAAGCCTGGGCCAATCAGTTGCACCGACTGGCACATCACGACCCGCTGACCGGCCTGCCCAACCGCCTGGTGTTCGAACAACGCCTGGAGAGCGCCTTGCTCTTGGCCAAGCGCAATCACAGCCGTGTTGCGCTGGCCTTCATCGACCTGAACGGTTTCAAGGCCATCAACGACAGCCTCGGCCACGCAGCCGGCGATCAGGTCCTGCGTATGACCGCGACCCGCCTGCATGGTGCACTGCGCAACGCCGACAGCGTGGCGCGCCTGGGAGGCGATGAGTTTGTCACGCTGCTCGAAGGCTTGCCTACCGATCGCCTCCCCGAGGACGAGGCACGGGTAATCGCCGAGCGCTTGCTCGGGGCACTGGACGCGCCGATACGCCTGGGCGACGCGCAGCAACGGGTCGCCGTGAGCCTGGGCATCGCTATGTTCCCCGATCACGCGCAGACCCGCGACCAACTGATCCACGTCGCCGATCTGGCGATGTACGAAGCCAAGCGTAGCGGCGATAACCAGTACCGCCTGGGGCAGGCGCAGGCCCTGCGCGCCCGCAACGGCTGAGGTGCAAACGCCTAGGAACGAGGCCTTGCAGCCTCACGCACGCACACTGTAGACGGCCAGGCCTGCCAGTGCGCAGGCCAGCAGCACCTGAATCACACCGCGCCTGAAGCGTACCAACGCAAGCATGGCGGCACCTGCGATCAGCGCAGCAGGCCAGTCGAATGCGGCATCCAAACCGTGCGGCCAGAGCACGTGGTAGCCAAAGAACAGAGCCAGGTTAAGGATCACCCCGACGACTGCGGCGGTAATCCCGGTCAGCGCGGCAGTGAAGGTCAGCGCGTCGTGGCTCGACTCCACCACTGGCCCACCGGCAAGGATGAAGATGAAAGACGGCAGGAAGGTGAACCAGGTGATCAGGCTCGCCGCGACTGCCCCCGCGAGCCAAGGGTGCTGCGCAGCGAACATCGGGTGCGCATACCCCCCAACGAAGCCAACGAAGGCAACCACCATGATCAACGGGCCTGGCGTGGTTTCGCCCAAGGCCAGGCCATCGATCATCTGGGTTGGGCTCAGCCATCCATAATGCCCGACCGCCCCTTGGTAGACATACGGCAGCACCGCGTATGCGCCGCCGAAGGTCATCAGTGCCGCCTTGGTGAAAAACCAGCCCATCTGCGTCAGGCTGCCCTCCCAACCAAACGTCAACGTCAGCAAGCCCATGGGCAGCGCCCATAGCCCCGCTCCGACCACCAGCAGGCGAACCAACCGCCGCCAAGCGAAACGGGCGTGCTCCGGGATGGGCGTGTCGTCATCGATCAGCGCCGCCCCATAACCACGCTTGGCGCCCGCCTGCGCAGCGCCAAGGGTAAACGCGCCGGGGACCCAGCGACCGCCAAGGTAGCCGATGCTGGCGGCCGCCAGCACGATCAGCGGAAACGGCACGCCAAGGGCGAAAATGGCCACGAACGACGCCGCAGCCATTGCCCACAGCCAGCCATTTTTCAGGGTACGCGAGCCCATCCGGTAGGCGGCGTGGACGACGATGGCAGTGACCGCCGGCTTGATCCCATAGAAGATCCCGGCGACTACAGGAACCTCGCCAAAGGCCATATAGCCCCAGGACAAGCCGATCAAGATGAACAGCGAAGGCAACACGAACAATACGCCGGCAATCACGCCGCCCCAGGTGCGGTGCATGAGCCAGCCGATGTAAGTGGCGAGCTGCTGAGCCTCAGGGCCGGGCAGCAACATGCAGTAGTTCAGCGCGTGTAGAAACCGCTTCTCGCTGATCCAGCGCCGGCGCTCGACCAGTTCCTGGTGCATGATCGAGATCTGCCCGGCAGGCCCGCCAAAGCTGATGAAGCCTAACTTGAGCCAGAACCGCAAAGCCTCAAGCACAGCAATCGGCTGCACAGGCGCGGCCTGCGGCGGCGCCTTCAGAGTGCTGGGGCTATCAAGCATGCTGGGCATCCTCACGAGCAAAGACCGTCCGACCTTGAGCGGGTCGAATCGGCTTGCAAAGGTACACCACCGACCTGCCCCCTCAAAAGCGCCGACGCGCCCAACACGATGGCCGGGCGCGTCGTTACAACGCGGGTTACCGAGACGTGCTCGGCCTCTAGAGGCCGTAATCGGTTTTACCCAACACACGACAGTAGGACGCCACCGGGAAATTCGACAGTTGATCGAAGCTGTCGCCAGCGTAGCCGAAAATCTTGCCATCGCTACGGTGGTGCTGCATGTCGATCATCACCAGGCCAAGCGTGGGTACGATCTTCTCGCGCCAGACGAACAAATACAGTTCGTCGGCGATTTTGTAGTAATGGCAGCGATCAGTGTCGCACAGGCCTTGCTCCACCCCTTTGATGCAGTGCCAGGTGTAGAAATCATCATTGAGGTAGATATGCTCATACACCTCTGTCGGGCTGTAGCGGTACAGGTTGCGGATGCCCACCAACGCTGAGGTCGGTGCATGTGGGCATGCACCGGTTACCCAAGGTCGATCAAGGCTTCCGTGGTAGAACTCAACCTGAACGCCGGTCAGTTGCTGGCCAGCCAGGGCGCGAGCATACAGGCCTTCACTGGCTTGCTCAGCGTCAGGCAAGGTCGCAATGACAGCGGTGAAGGACTGAGTGAGCGTATCGAGCACCAGGCTCACAGAGTAGTCGTTGCCACGTTCATGCTTGAGGAAGTCAACCAGGTAGATGCCGGGCCGTACCGACGTGGCCCGATACGCTGCACGACCTGTGCAGTCATCACCCGCTTGAGCCCAGCTGACGTACTGCGCGTCAAAACGATGATCGATTTGCCAACCGTTTTCGAAGCACAGATTGAAACGCTTGCCTGCCAGATCTGCCAGGTTCGGCAAGATGAACGCTTGCGTCGCGAATCCGTCAGCGAGCGCGCCAACGGTGATCCAGTCGTGGTGTGAGTTCATGGGGGCCTACCTGCTGTGATGGAAGTGCCGCCATGCTGCCTGGCGTGATGCCGCGCGGGTATCAACCAGAGGGTTGAGTGCCAGGATTCAACCGGGCAGGTAGGCTCGCGACATTGCGGCGTCGCTCGCGCAGATCACCTCACGAAGAGCCGGGCGACGAGTTCCGTGCGGCTGGCCACCTGCAACTTTCGGAAAAGGTTGATCAGATGCGTCTTGACTGTCGCAAGCCCGATACCCAGCGCACGCGCCAGCACCTTGTTGCTCGCGCCGTCACGCAGCAACAAAGCGATCTGCTGTTCTCGGGCGGTAAGGCTGTCGAACAGCGCGTTGTCCGGGGCAAGACTGCGCGCGGCCAATTGCATCAACCCCTGCAAGGGCCGCAAGTTGGCCTGCTCCTGCGGGCTGAAGGCGCATGTTCCTGCCATGCGAAACAGCGAGATCCCTGCTACAGGGCAGGCGCCATCCATTGCAATCACCTCAACGACATCGACGACTGCGTGCCGCTGCAAAAATCCCAGGTAAATCGCGTTGTCCGTCGAAGGCCGGCGGTGCAGCCCTTGGTGGAGAGTCATCACCGTGCACCCTGCAGCTTCGCACGCAAGGGGACTCAGCGGATCGAGGTCGCGGTAATGCTCAAGGTATCGCTCATGCATGCGTGGCTGCATGCCACGCAGTTGGAAATCATGGGCTTCACGTTGCGCGTTGATACGGTAAACAGCAGCAAGGGCGTCAGGGACGAAGTGACTGAAGGCGCCAAGGCATTGCTGGGCAAAATCGTGGAAGCTGGTCGGATACATGGGTCCTCCTCACCGATACCTGGGCCAGGCGGCCGCTGCGCTTTCTAGCTCGCAGCTCCACTGACTGTATGCACGCTGCATGCCTCAGGTCTTGTACTTGCCTGCCAGCGAGCTTGCACCGCTGGACGTTCCCCACAGCGCAGCGCACGCAAGGACTTTAGTGCAATTGCTCACAACGCCGTGAATTGGTTAGCCTGTCTGCGCAGGCGCACCGGCGACCTTGGAGCAACACGTTGCTGCAAGTGAGTCGAGCACCCGGCAGGGCCTGACTTGCCCAGTGAGGCAGGCGCAGGTGACGCGTCGGGCGGGATAGGCTGAGGCGGCAAATGCTGGAGAAGTCATGAAAAGGAGTGCGCACAATGCTGCCTGACGCCGGATTCTATACCGCTCGAGGAAGACGAATTGCGCGCATACGCGGCAAGGTAGGCTTGTCCTTCGTCGCAGCGCTCTCGTTTCTGGCGGGCATGACAGACGCCGTAGGTTTCACCGCAACGGGCGATTTCGTCTCATTCATGAGCGGCAATACCACGCGACTTGCCGTGTCGATCAGCCAGGGCGACCTGCACGCCACCTTCAGTATCGCCACGCTGATCGCGGCGTTCATCGCGGGCAATGCCCTGGGCGTGATCATCGCGCGCTGGGTGGGCCGACGGTCTTGGCCGTTGCTTGTGAGCGTAGCCGCGCTCCTGGGCCTTGCAGCGGCGATACCTGCGTCGCTGATTGCGCTGATAGGCGCCGTGATCGCGATGGGCATGATCAATGCGGTCGTGGAAGAGGTCAACGGGCTGCCAATCGGACTGACCTACGTGACCGGCGCCCTGTCCCGCTTCGGGCGGGGCTTAGGCCGATGGTTACTCGGCGAGCGCAAGCCTGGCTGGCGGGTACAACTGGTGCCTTGGCTTGGCATGTTGCTGGGCGCGGTGGCCGGCGCGCTGGTTCAAAACCAGTTCGGCACCGCCGCCCTTGCGATCAACGGATTGGTTGCAGCGGGGCTAGCCGGCGCTTCGCTCATCATTCCGCGCAGTTGGCAAAGGGCATACATGCGTTGATGCACAGGGTTCGCGAAGCGGTTCTTCCCGCCGAACCCTTCGTGCGCTTGCCCTGAACATCAGCTCCGCGTGCGCTGACTGCCCAGATGCAGGGCCTGAGCCACGCATGCGTCACGCGCCCTGTAAGAATCAGTAACATTTTGAGGAAGCCGTGGCCAGGCGTTTTCACACAATGCTGACATTGAAGCAGGCAAATTCGCGTTGCTTCGATACGTTCTGTTCAACCCGCCCCAGCTGGCGGGTTTCTTTTTTTGGGCCGCCGCCCGGCGCGGCAGGTCACACTTGCGCCCCGCACGAACACCCGCTCGCAAACAGACCCGCGCCTGGGCTATCGTCATGCCTTTCTTTCCTACGCTAGGCCCGTCAGCATGCGCATTGTCATCCCCGACGACTACCAGCACGTGATCCACACCCTCGACTGCTTCAGCCGCCTCGCCGGGTATGAGGTTACGGTGCTGCATGACCGGCAACCCGCCTCGACCGACGAACTGGCCGAGCGCTTCGCCGACGCCGACGCCTTGGTGCTTACCCGTGAACGCACGCGCATCGACGCGGCCTTGCTAGCGCGCCTGCCCAAGCTCAAGCTGATCAGCCAAACCGGCAAGGTCTCCAGCCACCTGGACCTCGCCGCCTGCACCGCCCACGGCGTCGTGGTGACCGAGGGTCGTGGCTCGCCGGTGGCGCCGGCGGAACTGGCCTGGACACTGATCCTCAACGCTCGTCGACAGTTGGTCCCGGCCATCGATGCGTTTCGCCAGGGCCAATGGCAAGTCAACCTCGGCCAGGCTGTCGCCGGCCAAACCTTGGGGATCTGGGGCTACGGCAAGATCGGCCAGCGCCTGGCGCGCTATGCCCAGGCATTCGACATGCCGGTGCTGGTATGGGGCAGCGCGGCCAGCCGCGCCGCCGCCCAAGCGCATGGCCACCAGGCAGCGAGCAGTCGCGAGGCGTTCTTCGCCCAAGCCGATATCCTCAGCCTCAACCTGCGCCTGTCGGACACCACCCGGCATGCGGTGACCGCCACGGACCTTGGCCACATGAAGACCGACGCCCTGCTGGTGAACGTCAGCCGCGCCGAACTGATCGCGCCAGGCGCCTTGCTGCAAGCGCTCGACAGCGGACGGCCGGGCTTTGCGGCTGTGGATGTGTTCGAGCATGAACCGTTACTCGACCCCAACCACCCCCTGCTGCGCCATCCACGCGTACTGAGCACCCCGCACTTGGGTTATGTGGAGAAAAACGGCTACGAGCTGTATTTCGGGGATGCCTTCGACAATGTGCTAGCGTTCTTCGACGGTGCACCGACCCAGGTGGCCAATCCCGATGCCCTGAAGGGCCGGAGCGATTGCTGAAGGCGCGCAGGCCCGGCCCTGCAAAGGTCGAACCGATCGGCATCGCGGGGTATACTGGCCGACCCCGCCGCGCCCGAGCGGTGCGTTGTCCATTCTTGCAGGATGCACCATGTCGACCCAGCAACTGTCCCCCCTTCCCGATACCACCCTCAGCGCCACCCCAGCCCCGCTCAGTCAAGCCCTGAGCCAGCTGCAACACGCCGAAAATCGCTTGGCCGAGCGCGTCCGCGTGATCAGCAAAGCGTTCCTGATCGTCACCTCGGTGTTCTGCCTCGCGCTGCTGGTCAAATGGGTATGGGCCGGGCACTACATTGGTGGACCGATTCTGGCCGGGGTGATCTTCTGCCTTATGGGGTTCCTGTACCGCCCGGTCTCATTGCTCTGGCGTCCGCAGCAATGGGCGGTGGACAAGGCCTGGCGACAAGCCGATGAAGTACGACGCGAGGCGGGCAAAGCGTTCATGTCCAGCCAGGCCCTGGGCGCGTACCACTGGATCACCCGCGGCGGGCGTATGCTCGGCGTATTCCCCGACAGCCGTACGCTGTACCTGCTGGCCGCCGAGAGTGGCGAACAGCATGCCCTGATGGATGCCCCACGGGTGGTCAAGGCCGTGCGCGTCGATGAACAGGCCGTCACCAGCACCACCAGCAACACCACCACCAAACATGGCCGCCGCCATGTCTTTGGGTTCACCAATAGCTGGGGCATGATCGGCAGCGGCAAGTCGCGCTCCACGACCACCACCACCAGCAGCACCGTGCGCACCTTCACCCTGCACGTGCAGTTGCAGTGCGAAGGCCACCCGCCGTTCTGGGTACAAATGCCCTTCGCCGACAACTGGCAAGAGGCACAGAACTGGAAGCTGCTGATCGAGCAGACTATCGGACGGTAACAACCTGGCTTGCCATGGACGAACTGCGCAAGATCGACCTCAATCTGCTGCTGACCCTCAACGCGTTGCTGATCGAAAAGCACGTCACCCGCGCCGCGCTGCGCCTGCACCGTAGCCAGCCTGCGGTCAGCCACGCGTTGGCCCAGTTGCGCACGCATTTCGACGATCCCTTGCTGGTCCGCCAGCATGGACAGATGGTGCTCACCGCGCGCGCCCAGTCACTGGCTGGCCCCCTGCAAGACGCCTTGGCCAGCCTCAACGGCCTGCTCGCCCCTGCGGCCTTCGACCCGGCCCTGGCACGGCGCCGGTTTCGCCTTTCGCTGTCGGATTACGCCTCACGCATCATCCTGCCACCGTTGGTGCGTTATCTGCGCCAAGCCGCGCCGGGCATCGACCTGGCCATCAGCCAGGCCAGTCGCAAGGTGATGATGGCGCAGTTGCAGGATGGCGAACTGGACCTCGCGCTGGGGGTCTTCGACGACGTGTCGGCCAACATCGTCGTGCAACGCCTGTTCAGCGAGGACTTCATCAGTGTCGCCGACAAAAGCACCCTCAGCGACGGTGCTCTGACTCTCGAACAGTGGCTGGCGCGCCCGCATGTGCTGCTGGCCATGCGTCCCGATGCCTTCGACGAAATCGAGCGCGCCCTGGCCGCGCAGGGGCTCAGCCGCCATATTGCGCTGGCACTGCCACATTGGAGCGCAGCGCTGGAGGTGCTACCCGGCACCGACCTGGTGCTGACCGTGGCCAGCCGCGCGGCAGCGTCGGTGGAGCGTTTCACGACCTTGGGCACCTTCACCCCGCCCTTTGCCAGCCCGCGTATCGCCTACCAGCAGGCTTGGCACACGCGTAAGCAGGATGACCCGGCCCACCGCTGGCTGCGTGAGGCGCTGTACACCATCAGCCAGCCGCAGCCGGCGTAAGCCCTACTGACCGGCCTGCACAGTCACGCTCGCAGGGGCCGATGCGCCAACGCCCTGTACCAGCAGCACGCCCCCCAGAATCAGCACGATCCCGACGACCTTGGCCCAGTTGACGGGCTTGCTAGCCAGCCCCATAAGGCCGAAATGGTCCACCACCACGGCGGTGATGATCTGCCCGGCCACCACCAACATCAGGAATCCGCCAGCCCCAAGCTTCGGCGTAAGCGCCGCCGCGCCCGCTACGTAGAGCGCGCCCAGTACGCCACCGATCCACAGCCACCAAGGCCCCTGCAAGGCCTTGCCCAGTGACGGCAGCGGTACGCGCAGCACCAGCAACGCCAATATCACCACCACGCCGCTGACCAGCAGCGAGGTCATGGCGCCCCACAGCGGATGGCCCAGCGCCTTGCCTACCGCCGCATTGCTGGCGGCCTGGAACGGTAGCGCCATCCCTGCCATGAAGGCCAGGCCGGCGGGAACAACGGTTAAAAGCGCGGTTTTGCTGAACATGGGTAGCCTCCGTGAGCGGGGAATGCGCACAGGATGCGGGATATGGATTTTCGATGGAAATCGAACCTGTGCACGCCCTGCATTCGCCAGACGAATAATCAAAAATACCTGCCACGGCCCTGCCGCGCAGCCAGCCACAGCACACGCATCCGACACAAGGCCATCACTGCCCCATGGTGAAACCACCCCCGCCCTGTGTATGCTGGCCACGCTCCTGCCCCACGCCCCGGACTTCGTTATCCATGCCCGTTGACCTCAAAGCCCTTTATCCCCGGCTGATCCACCTGATGCTGGACACCGTGTTCGTGGTCGACCAGGACAACATCATTGTCTTCGTCAGCGATGCCTGCCAGGCGCTGCTCGGCTACACGGCCAGCGAACTCATCGGCACCCCGATCACCCGCTACATGCACCCTGAGGATCTCGAAGCCACCCAGGCGTCGATCATGCGGGTCATGAACGGCCAACCGCATTTCGACTTTCGCAACCGCTACCTGCGCAAGGACGGCGGTGTCGTGCATATTCTCTGGGCCGCCTTCTGGTCCGATGAGGTGGGCGCGCGTATTGGCGTCGCACGGAATGTCACGGCCCTCACCGAGGCCGAGCAGGAGCTGCGTTTTCTCGCGCACCACGACCCGCTCACTCGGCTGGCCAACCGTTCGCTGTTCAACCAGCGCCTGAGTGCCGCCCTGCAAGCCGCACAGCAGGAGCAGCAGCCACTGGCGCTGTTGTTCTTGGACGTGAACGGTTTCAAAGCCATCAACGACTTGCACGGCCACGCCTTGGGCGATCGCGTGCTGTGCACCGTCGCCCGCCGCCTGGAAAGCTGCGTATCCACTACCGACACCGTGGCGCGCATGGGCGGCGATGAGTTCACCGTGCTGCTGACCGCCAGCGCCACACCCGCCGCGGTCAGCGAAAAGCTGGGGGAGATCCTCGCGGTCATGGCCGAACCCCTCGGGGATGAATTCGGCGGGCTGCCCATGCCGTCGTGCAGCATCGGCCTGGCGTGTTATCCGGCCGATGGCCGTGATGCCGACACCCTGCTCAGCCACGCCGATGGCGACATGTACCAAAAGAAGCGACGTCGCTACGCCGCGGGCTGACCACCTGCGCTCGAGTAGGCTAGCGAAGCTTGTCGATCCGGGCCACGCTCAAATCGACTATTCGGCACACACACCCGAGGAGCCCTCCCCATGCGCAAGCTCATCGTCGCCGCCTTCGTCACCCTCGATGGTGTCATGCAGGCCCCCGGCGGCCCCCAGGAAGACACCAGCGGCGGCTTCAGCTATGGCGGGTGGCTGCCGCCCTACGCCGACGAAGCCTTCGGCCAGGCCATGCAGGCACTGTTCAGCCAGCCGTTCGAACTGGTGCTGGGGCGGCGCACCTACGACATCTTCGCCGGCTACTGGCCACACGTGGCCGCCGAATCACAGAGCCAACCGATGGCTGAGCTGTTCAACCGCGTGGCCAAGCATGTCGCCACCCACCATCCCGAATCGCTCGCCTGGCACAACAGCCATGCGTTGGGCGCCGATCCTGTACAAGCGATCCACGCACTCAAGCAACAAGCGGGCACCACGTTGCTGACCCAAGGCAGCGCCGAGCTGGTCCGGCAACTGCTGGCGGCGGGGCTGGTGGACGAGTTGCGCCTGCTTATCCACCCACTGCTGCTGGGCCCAGGCAAGCGCTTGTTCGGCGATGACGCCCAGGCTGCGGCGTTCACTCTGCGCGAGCCCGTCGTCAGCACCAGCACCGGCGTGCTGCTTGCCCACTATGTACGCAGCGGGCCAGTGCAGACCGGTTCGTTCGCCTGATCAGTCGAGCAGGCGCGCCAGGGCCTGGGCAAAGCCTTGGGGATCTTCGAGCATCATCAAGTGCCCGACACCGGCCAACACGCTGACACTGGCGGCCTGCTGCGCGGCCCAGTGCGGCATGTCCCAGCCTGCGCGGGAGTGTTCGCCGGCCAGCAGGTGCACCGGGGTCGCTGCGAATACCGCTTGCAGTTGCGCGTGGTAGCGCGCCGCACCGGTCACCGTCAGCACCGAGCGTGCCATGGCTTGCAAGGTGGTGGCCGGCTGGTGGGCCAGCCAGCGCTGGGCCAATGCCAGGCGCGGCGCGCTGGCAGCTATACCGGCGCCGCCCAGCCAAGCGCGGGGGTCTTCGCGAAAACCGTCGAGCATGGCCTCGGCTTGCTCGGCGTTCATACGCGCCACCGAAGCCGACCAGAACGCATCGTTCAAGGTGAAATTGCCCTCGATGCTCACCACGCTGGCCACCTGCTGCGGATAGCGCAGGGCATACAGCATCGCCACCACCCCGCCCACCGAATGCCCGACCAAATACACCCGCGCCACCTGGCGCGCCTGCAACTGGCGGTGCAGGTGCTGCACCTGGGCGTCGATGTCGATGCGTGCTGGCGGGATGCCTTGCAGGGCACCATAGCCAAGCAGGTCCGGGGCGATCAGCGCACGCGGTTGCAGGGCCGCGTGCAGCGCCGGGTGATCCAGACAACCAATCAAGCCATTGACCAGCACCACCGGAATGTCGAGTTCCATCGCCTGCCTCGCTACCTGCCAAAGGGAAGCCGCAGCATGGGCCGCGGCGCCCGGCTTGGGTAGCGGCGCTTGATTGCCCACGGACAATCCAGGCTTTGCCGCAACGCCCTTGTTTTTGCCGTAAGCTGTCAAGCCCGCCGAGCCGGCGAAGCCCACAGGGAAGGATCCCGATGCCTGATATCCGTCGCGCCACCCAAGATGACGCCGAGGACGCCTACGCCATCCGCTGCCAGGCCATCCTTGCGCAATGCCCGCCGTTTTATGGCGCCCAGCTGGCGCATGCCTGGGCCCATGTGCCACACAGCGAAGGCTTCACCGCCTTGGTCGCCGAACACTTTCACCTCGCCTGCCTACAAGGCCAGAGCGTCGCCACCGGCATGATCGACCTGAACAGCGGCGAACTCGGCGCGTTGTTCGTGCTGCCAGGCTACATGGGACGCGGGATTGCCCGGGCCATGGTCGGGCACCTGGAAGCCATCGCCGTGGCGGCCGGGCTCGACGAAATCCACCTCGACGCGACCCTCAATGCAGCGCCGTTCTATCGGCGCTGCGGCTATGTGGGGGACAACCAAGGGGTCTATCACTCGCCCTCGGGGTTGCAAATGCTGTGCGTGCCGATGCGCAAGCAACTGGCCATGCCTCGCCGCTAGCGGCCTGCCGGGGCGTGCCCCGGCAACCTCGATAGTCACTATCGAGCGTGGCAATTTCTCAGCGCGCGGAGCACGCCATAACCTTTCCACATCGACTCACCGATCATGGAAAGCGCCCGATGAATACCACCGCCCGCCTGCTGCTCGCTGCCCTCGCCCTCGTGGTATTCAGCGGCTGCGCCAATCACCCCGAACTGCGCCCTTATACCGCCGAGGAAAAACGCCAGTTGCAGCTTGAAGCCCTGCAACGCCAAGGCTTGAGCCTGGAAGAGTACGAGCAGCGCAGGCTGGCCGTGCTGCGCGCCGACAGCGAGCAGGCCCTGACCCAGGTCCAACCCGCCAACCTGGACGTGCGCAGCTGAGGCGCCGCCTCAGACCCTCTGACAGGCCAAGCGCTCTTAGACCGTGGACCTTGAGCCGCAGTGGCGTGTGCAGGCCAATGCAGGTTTCCACCATAGACCCGCACCGCGCCGAGCACGCCTATTCACGCCCCAGGCTGTCAAGAAACCGCCCAACCGCTCGCCGGTCGTGCAGGCGCACCACCGGCACCTGCGGCCCCACGGCCTCACGTACCGCCTCGATGCCCGGGCGATAGGCCTTATCGAAGGTCCAGACGAACGTGAGAAACGTCAGAAACGCCCGGTCCAAGTGCTCCCGGCAGCCGTCCGGGCGATCCGCGCGCGGCCGGTCGAGCAGCGAGCGCAGCAGCACCCGCTGCATGCAAAGCCAACGTGGCATGTCCAACCAGATCACCAGGTCGGCGCGTGGCAAGCGCAGGTCGAAGGTACGCCGGGCATAATTGCCCTCGCACACCCAGGTCTGCCCCGCCACTGCTTCGCGCACTTGCTCGCGAAACGTATCAGCATCTGGCTCTACCCAGCCGGGCGACCAGAACAAACGATCCAGATGCACCACCGACAACCCCAACCGCGCGCCAATGGCCCGGGCCAGCGTCGACTTGCCGGCGCCTGCGTTGCCCAAAATCACGATCCGCTGCATGTGCGCTCCCTCGCGGCAAAAAAGCCGGCGATTCTAGCCGCACCGGCATGGCACTGCCACCGGTATACTCGCGCCCTTTGCCTCTGGACCCGCCCACCATGCGCCAAGCCCTGCTCATCGTCGACGTGCAATCCACCTTCAGCCCCTCGGAAAAGCTGGTAGATGGCATCCGCGTGCTGTCGGCGAAAATCCCCACCGTCGCCTCCCTGGAGCTGCACGACGAGTCGGTCACGCCCTTCCAGCGCCAGCTCGGCTGGCACCCGGCCGGTGACGATAGCGTGCTGGTGGAGGCCGACAAAGTGTTCGTCAAGCATGGCTACGGGCAAACCGCCGAGGCCCTGGCCTACCTCAAGGACCTGGGCGTCGAACGTGTGCTGGTGTGCGGGTTGCAGACCGAAACCTGCGTACTGGCCGCAGGGTTTGCGCTGTTCGATGCAGGCTTGGCCCCGACACTGGTCACCGACCTGACCCAAGGCTCGTCGCTGGACCGCTCAGGGCAACTGGGTATCACGCTGTGGCAGCACCACTTCGGCCAGGTCACGACCGCCGCGCAGGTGCTGGCCGAGCTGGATGGATGAGCCAGGCGAAATATTAATTAAATTTAAATTGAATTTAGACTAACTCCAACACACCCTCGTCTGCACGATCCACTGCCACGTAGACCGCGCATGCCCACCCCTACCCGCGAACCGCGCAAGGATGGCGAAGCCACCCGCAAGCGCATCCTCGACGCCGCCGGCGAGCTGTTTGCCGCCCACGGTTTCGCCGCGTCCAGCAACAAGGCCGTGGCCGCCCTGGCCGAGGTCGACCTGGCCTCGATCAACTACCACTTCGGCAGCCGCAACGGCCTGTACCTGGCGGTGCTGGACGAGGCACGCCGACGCTTTCTCGACATCACCCACCTGCAGCGCATCGTCCAGGCGCCACAGCCTGCCAGCGACAGGCTGCGCACGCTGATCGAACAGGTCCTGCACAAGGCTGCCAGTGGCCGCGAAGGCTGGCACCTGCGGGTGCTTGCCGCAGAACTGCTGACGCCCAGCAGCCAGGGCCAGGCGCCTCTGCAAGGCGCGGCGCCACAGAAGCTGGCCCTGCTCAAGGGGCTGTTCAGCGAAATCAGCGGCATTCCCGCCGACGATCCGGCATTGATCCGCTGCATCCTCTGCGTCACGGCGCCCTGGGCGATGCTGCTGATCGGCCCGCGTGGCGGTGGCGGCGCCGTGCAACAGATCCTCGGCATGCCCCATGCGCAGGTGTGCGAGCAACTGCACCGTTTCGCCCTCGCCGGCCTACAGGACGCGGGTCGCCATCATGCCCGACACTGATACAGGCCAGCCCATGCCCAATACCACCGCTACCCCCGTAGAGCACGATGCGCACCCACCGATCCCGCTGCTGCTCAGCGCCTTGCTGCTGGTGATGTTCCTCGCCGCCCTCGACCAGACCATCGTCTCCACCGCCCTGCCGACCATCGTCAGCGACCTGGGCGGCCTGCGCTGGCTGTCGTGGGTGGTCACCGCGTACCTGCTGGCGTCCACCGTGGTGGTGCCGCTGTATGGCAAGTTCGGCGACCTGTACGGCCGCAAGCGCGTATTGCAGGTGGCCATCGTGTTGTTCCTGGCCGGCTCGGTGCTGTGCGGCATGGCCCAGAACATGACCGAGCTGGTGCTGCTGCGCGCCCTTCAAGGGCTGGGCGGCGGCGGCCTGATGGTGGTGGCGATGGCGGCGGTGGGCGATGTCATCCCGCCGGCCGAGCGGGGCCGCTATCAGGGCCTGTTCGGCGGCGTGTTCGGCCTGGCCACGGTGATCGGCCCGTTGATCGGTGGGTTTCTGGTGGAACACCTGTCGTGGCGCTGGATCTTCTACATCAACCTGCCTTTGGGGCTGCTGGCGCTGCTGGTGATCGGCAGCGTGTTTCGCCCGCACGTGGCGCGGGTCAAGCATGCGATCGACTACTTCGGGGCGCTCTTCCTCACCCTGACCCTGTCTTGCGTGGTGTTGCTGATCAGCCTTGGCGGCAACCTGCTGCCCTGGGCCTCGTTGGATGTACTGTGCCTGGCGCTGCTCTGCCTGATCGGGCTGGCGGGCTTCATCTACGAGCAGCGTCGCGCCCTAGAGCCGATCATGCCACTGCACCTGTTTCGCCACCGCACTTTCGTGCTGGCTGGGCTGATCGGCTTCATCGTCGGCGTGTCGCTGTTCGGCGCGGTGACCTTCCTGCCGCTGTACCTGCAAGTGGTGAAAAACGCCACGCCAACCAGCGCTGGGCTACAGATGCTGCCGTTGATGGGCGGATTGCTGGTGGTGTCGACGATCTCCGGGAGGCTGATCAGCCGCTGGGGCCGCTACCGCGTGTTCCCGATCCTGGGCACCCTGCTACAAGCCGTCGCCCTGGCCCTGCTCAGCCGCCTCGACCTGGACACCCCGAGCGTGGTCATGAACCTGTACATGGGCCTGCTCGGCGCGGGCCTGGGCATGGTCATGCAGGTGCTGGTGCTGGCGGTGCAGAACAGTGTCGAGCCACGCCACATGGGCGTAGCCACCTCAGGGGCGACGCTGCTGCGCACCATTGGCGGGACCATCGGGGTATCGGTGTTCGGTGCGCTGTTCTCGCACACGCTGCTCACGCGCCTGGCAGACAGCTTGCCTGCCGGCAGCGTACCCGCCAGCCTGTCACCGTCCCAGGTGCACGCCCTGGCCGCGCCCCAGCAGCAGGCTTACCTGCAAGCCTTCGCCGAGGCGATGCACGGGGTTTTCCTGAGCGCCTGCGCCGTGACGTGCCTGGCCTTCGCCCTGAGCTGGCTGCTGCGCGAAGTGCCATTGCGCAAGGGGTCGCGCTGAAGAGCCCCAGGCGCGCGCCTGGGGCTGGCAGGCACGTCAGACTTCCCGGAAGCTTGCCGTCTGGATGCCCGGCATACCTTGCGCGGTACAGATCACCGAAATTTGCGGCTTGCCATTTTGTATCAACATATAGCGCTCGCCAACCTGAGGCCCATTCAGGGGTAGGCAGTTCGGGACGTCGTACAGGAACTGCCCGGTTTTAACATAGGGGTCACCGTTGGCAACCACGGTATCGAGTGAAGCGCTGTAGACTTGGGTCATATCGGATTCCTTCCTGTTCAGCTCAATTGAAGCAAACGCACCAAGCGCTTGCGGGGGTTAGAGTGAGCGTGTAGCAGCCAGGGTGTAAGTGTCGTTACCGTAACCTCGCCAAGGCCTCAACGATCAGCGGGGTATGGCCCTTCGCTGAAGGCGCTGATTGCAGGATCGTAATGCAGGCTGGTCCTGTTGGAGCCACCCAGCATCACCTCGCGATAGCGCCCAAGCTGCAGGTTCGAGGATGCCGCCAACGCGTCCCCGGCACTGTCTGCGGTTGGCACTACGGGCCTGAGGATCGACTTCGGCAGCACACTGCCGGCACTGATTCCACTGCCCACCAGCACCCAGACCTGCGCTGTCGTGCGGGCGATGATCTGGGTCTGGAACATTTGCAGAATAAAAAAGTTGGTCGGCGACGGCTGTGTCGGCTTGCCTTGCGCGCGATCGTAGATATACCCCGCCATGCCGACCGTCACCGGCAACGCGTTGCGTGACGCGTCGAAGTACACGCAGACATGTCCCTCGAACCCATCGCCATCGCCATTGATGCGTTGACCGTTGAAGCTGTAGATCTGCCCAGCCGCCACCTGCTGCGCCAAGCCAATCGCAATGACGCCCAGGGGTACCACCCGGCCATTGGCCACGTAAAGCTCGGCATCCAGCTCGAACAGCAGCGTGGTGCTGTCGGCTAACGGAGGATCCAGCGCCATCGCCACCACCACGGCATTGTCCTGCGATGCCGGCACCGGCAGCACGATCAGGATCTGCTGGTTGGCTTCGTAGAGGAACTGCCTGGCCCCATTGTCAAGGTACAAGGTCATCTGCAACGGCGCCGCCAGCACAGCCTGCACGCTCAGCACCACCCAGGCCAGCAGAGCGGCAGTCCATCGGACATAAGTCATCCGCTAAACCTCCTGCGCAAACGGAAAACACCCACATGCGCCCAGCGCATGTGGGTGTTCATTTCTTCAAGGTTGGTGCTCAACCGGCGGAGTTGATGATCACGCCGATGCTCGAGCCAGAACTCACTGGACTGACCGGTGCCGTGCCAGGCCGGTTAGTGATGGCGTAGGTGCTGGGCAGGATCTGCAGATCGTACTCGATGGTGCTGGCCGAGAACGAGAAAGTGCAGCCAGGCGCCGCCACATTGGCTTGCACGTTACCCGACTGCAGGTTCTGCTGGGCAGCCACCAGCAGAATGGTGTCCAGCGGCTTCATGACGATCGACCCCTGCGGATTGAGCGTGAACGCACAGAACGGCAGGTACTGGGCGCCTTGAGGCGTATTGACAAGACCTGCCAGGCCAACGGTCAGCGGCGGCGTGCCGGCAGGACGATTGTTGTAAAGGCCCAAACTGTCGGCTGGAACATTGCCAACGCCGCCGGAAACGAAGCTGCCATCGGCATTGAACGTCTGTGCGCTGCCCAGCGGCACCGCACTGGAGATGCTCTGCATCTGAATCGTGGTGTTGGCAGCGATGTTGGCCTGGGTGGTGATGTACAGTTTGTATAGCGGCTGATAGTCGATGTCCACCAAGCCGAACATGTTGCCGAACGGCACCGAGAACCAGGTTGGCACACCGCTGGTCAACTGGTTGGGCCCCACAGCCCCTTTGTAGCCCAACAGGTTATAGCCCTGTTGCTGCAACTGTGAGAGCACGGCCATATCGGCGGCCGAGGTGAAGTCGAATTCCATCGAGAACGTAGTCATTGTGTCACCTGTCGATCCTTAACACGTTTGGGTTAGCCAGCCGAAACCGACTGACGACGCAACCACCGGACGGCCCTCCCCACTCCCTGGCCCTTGCCGATGGCTCGATTGCCACTCTAGCCATGCAGCACCCAACGATTAAGTATCGTTACCGTAACGCTTACAGCCGCAGGCAAGGCCTGCCTTCATGGGGCGTATCCAGAAAATTCTGCAGTGCGCTGCAGATAGACGAGGCCATGGCCTCCTGATAGGTGATGGCCATATAGGCGGCGCCGTCGAACTGCTCCGACCAAGCCACGCAGCCGGTCTGTACCTCGATCAGCCGTACCGAAGCACGGATGCGCTCGGCATCGACATGTACACTGCCTTCCAGGCGATGGCCGAGGCTGTCGTCCGCCTGCCGCCGGGGCTCACGCTCGCCCGAGGGCTCCAGGATGATTCGTCGGCCAAGATTCTTGTACAGCAGATGGGTCAACTCCTCATGCAGGCCGAGGGCGAAATGCTCCCACTGACCGAACTGAGAGACGCATTTGAAGGGGCAGATGGAAAACGCGCTGGCGGGCACCGATGTACAACTTGTAGCCACTCGACGGCGAAACTGTGGCATGTAACAACCTAGCGGCACCTCGATTTCGATGCTGGCCAGACGCCCTGCGGCGCAGTAGTAACTCTTGAGTTTGGTTCGCAAGCGCCCCACCTGGACCCTTACCACCGGGTCCTCGCCTGGGCTGTAGCAACGGGGGTCACGATCAAATACAGCAATGCCAATGGCGTACTCGCTGGTGTCTCGCGGGCAATCGGCGATCGCCTGTTCGACCAAGTAATCAAGCAACCGACTCATGCGCGGTGACTTACAAAACGCTACGCTGGCCAGCAGCGCATCCTTGGCGGCTTTGACTTCTTCGACCGCAATACGGTCGCGCCCAACACACTGCATTTGTGCATCAGCCATGGCATGAATTTCCTCTGCGTCCTTACTGGGAAAACGCTGCGCATGCCGTGTGACTGAACGCGCTGCATCCTGAGTAGCTCGGCGACAGCCACACAGCGTCTCCCGTTGCCTCGGGTGAGCGCACTGGCGCTTGGCCATAGTTTACAACCCAGGGTAAGCGCCAAGGAGTAACGTTACCGTAGCCCCTGTGGACCCTTGCACAAGACGGGAAAGACCGCCCATCAGGCTCCACCGACCCAGCCCGCGTTGGGTAGGCTCAAGCCAGAGCCAGCGTCAATGCGTCGGGGCCTTGCGCCAGGCGCAACACACAGTAGCCAGCACGATCAACGCAGCACCCGCAGCCATGCGCAACGAAGGCTGCTCGTCGAACAGCAACGCCGCGCAGGCGATGGCGTAGACCGGCTCCAGGGCGATGATCATGCCTGCGGTGCGCGCCTCCAGGCCTTCGAGGCTTTTGACGAAGAGAAACTGGGAAAGCCCGGTGCAAAACACCCCCAGCAATGCCAGGTTGACCCAGTCAGGCGCACCCAGGCTGGTGCTACCCAGATGACTGAAGGCAAGGGGTGCAACCACCACAGCCACCACCACGTTTTGCCAGAACGACACCTGCATGGCATTCATACCTGCCGGGCGACGGCGGTTGGCCACTGCCAGCAGCGCGAACGACAGGCCTGAGGCCAATCCCCACAACAGGCCTACGGTGCCACTGTCGAGCAGGTCGAACGATGGCACCACCAGCACCAAACCGGTCGTGACCATGAGCAGCAGCGCGGACTCGACGACACCGATGCGTTCGCGGAACACGCTCAGGTCAATCAGTGCGATGAACGCCGGGAAGCTGGCGAAGCCCAGGGTGGCCACGGCCACACCGCCGACCTTGACGGCGACGAAGAAGGTCAGCCAATGGGCGGCCAGCAGGCCACCGGTCAGGGCCAGCACCGGGATATTGCGCCACTTCAACGCATCGAGCAGACGGGTGCCCTTGAGGCCGGCGACGAACCCCAGGGCGATGAAGGCAAAGGTGGCGCGACCAAAAGTGATCAGGCTGGCGTCGGCTTCGATCAGGTGACCGAGGATGCCGGTCAAGCCGAACAATACCGCGGCGATGTGGGCAGCGAGCAATGCGTTACGGTGGCCGCCCGACGAATCGGCGGCAGTGATGGAGGTAGCGATCATGGCAGTCAAGTCTCACAAAAGCGCGCAATCACGCCGTTGGCGGCCAGGTGCGTGCTGTTGGTATTTGGGCTTTGTAGTTATGTGTGCGTGCCGGTTGACCGGAGCACGGGGCGCCGCAGCGTTGGAATTGTGAGACGAGGCTGCTTACTCGTAAGTGTCGCGTCGGAGGCCCTTGGCGCAGGGTTGACCGATGAATCAATTATTCGGATTCGCGAGCAGAGCGAGCAGATTGCCGAAGACATGCGCTTGTCTGTTTGCGACGTCTGCAATGGCAGGACACGACAGTCAGGGTAAAGGCGCGGCAAACTTCGTAGGAGGAAGAGGCGATAGCGGCATAGCCCGCCTGCCTGAGTGATCCCACGCGGCACGGTGCAAAACGCCGAATGCAAAAAGGGCGACCCTTGCGGATCGCCCTTTCTGATGTTTGGTAGGCACAATTGGACTCGAACCAACGACCCCCACCATGTCAAGGTGGTGCTCTAACCAACTGAGCTATGTGCCTGTCGTGTGGGGCGCATTCTACAGATAGAGAAATCCCTGTCAACATTTTTTTTGAAGCTAAGCTACTGAATCTAAAAAATATTTAGCGGAATATAGACGGCAACCGAGGCGTAAAGGATTTTCACCGGACGACTAGCGGGTGTTTATTATTATTGATAGCATCGGTACATTCGTTAAAAATATAAAACACGAGGTTTCTCGAGCATGGCTAACACCCCCTACCCCCAGTCCTACTACGCCGCCTCGGCCAACCCGGTGCCGCCACGTCCGGCGCTGCAGGGTGAGGTGGAAACCGATGTGTGCATCATCGGTGCCGGCTACACCGGCCTGTCCAGCGCCCTGTTCCTGCTGGAGAACGGCTTCAAGGTGAGCATCGTCGAAGCCGCCAAGGTCGGCTTCGGCGCCTCGGGCCGCAACGGCGGGCAAATCGTCAACAGCTACAGCCGTGACATCGACGTCATCGAGCGCACTGTCGGCCCCAAGCAGGCTCAACTGCTGGGCCAGATGGCCTTCGAAGGTGGCCGCATCATTCGTGAGCGCGTGGCCAAGTACGACATCCAGTGCGACCTGAAAGACGGTGGCGTGTTCGCCGCGCTGACCAGCAAGCAGATGGGCCATCTGGAATCGCAAAAGCGCCTGTGGGAGCGCTTCGGCCACACTCAGCTGGAATTGATGGACCAGAAACGCATTCGTGAAGTGGTGGCCTGCGACACCTATGTCGGTGGCATGCTCGACATGAGCGGCGGCCACATCCATCCGCTCAACCTGGCCCTGGGCGAGGCGGCAGCGGTGGAGTCGCTGGGCGGCATCATCTATGAACAGACCCCGGCCGTTCGCATCGAGCGGGGCGCCAATCCGGTGGTACACACCCCTCAGGGCAAGGTTCGCGCCAAGTTCATCATCGTCGCCGGCAACGCGTACCTCGGCAACCTGGTGCCTGAGCTGGCCGCCAAGTCCATGCCCTGCGGCACCCAGGTGATCACCACCGAGCCGCTGGGCGAGGAACTGGCGCGCAGCCTGTTGCCACAGGACTACTGCGTAGAGGACTGCAACTACCTACTCGACTACTACCGCCTGACCGGTGACAAACGCCTGATCTTCGGCGGCGGCGTGGTGTACGGTGCGCGTGATCCGGCCAACATCGAAGCGATCATCCGCCCGAAGATGCTCAAGGCATTCCCGCAGCTCAAGGACGTGAAAATCGACTATGCCTGGACCGGCAACTTCCTGCTGACCTTGTCGCGCCTGCCGCAGGTTGGCCGCATTGGCGACAACATCTACTACTCGCAAGGCTGCTCAGGTCACGGCGTGACCTACACCCACCTGGCGGGCAAGGTCCTGGCCGAAGCCCTGCGTGGCCAGGCAGAACGTTTCGATGCCTTCGCCGGCCTGCCGCACTACCCCTTCCCGGGCGGGCAACTGCTGCGCGTGCCATTCAGCGCCATCGGCGCCTGGTACTACAGCCTGCGTGACCGCCTGGGCTTCTAAAAGGCCCATCCGGCAGAGTTGACTCGGGCCGCTTAGCAGCCCGAGTCTTTTGCCGCAATCACGGCCCCAGGCTGTTGACCGCCTGCTTGGCGGCAATCTCCTGCCCTGAACGGAAAAGCTCGTCGGCCGCCATCAACCAGCGCTGGCGATCCACCTGGGCAGGCAATTGGCGCGGCGACTGCACCAGCACCGCCCAGCTCCCCTCCTTCGCCCACGCCGAGGCAAAGTCACCGAACCCCATCAACTGGCGCCGGTGCATGCCGCTGCGCAACAACACGCGCTTCTTGTAGCGGTCGTAACCGATCAGCACCGCATAACGCGGCTCGCTCCACAAGATCGAACCTTCCTGGTAGCGCACCAGCACCGGGTAGCCTGCCGCCACCTGGGTAAACAGCGCGTCCAACTGCTTGTCCAGCGGGTACACCACCTTGCCGAACTGGCGGGCTACACGGGGAATCGCGGTGTCCAGTGAGTCGACAGCCTGAGGCAGCCCCAAGGACTGGTCGAGCAGACCCGGCGTGATCGGTGCGCCCTGCTGCGATAGCACGGCGGCCAGGGCCATGGCGCCACTGTGGTTGGCATTGCCGCGGTAGAACGGCACGCTGCTGAGTTCGGTGCGCTGGGGCTGGCCCTTGACCACTGGCGCGGGCGCACTGGCGCAGCCGCTCAACAAGGTAGCCAGCAGGCAGGCGGCCAGCAGGCGACGTGGACCGAAGACACAGGAGTTGGACGATGGTTGCAACATGGACACTCGCTTGTTCCGATGCCAGGCAGGCGACGCCCGGCCCTGGCGCCGATGATAGGACGCCAGGGCGCGCGGGTATAGCCCGGTGCAGACTTGCGACCAAACGATCCAAGCACTCGACCTTCGGTCAATGGAACGTCACAGGCCGCACGCTAGACTAAAGCTGTGTCAGAAGCGCGAGCCTGGCTCGCCGAAAAGAAGGAGGCACTATGAGCCTGACGATGGCAATCCTGATGCTGGTTGGCATGTGGTTGAGTGTCGCGACCGCCATGCTCTGGGGTGTGCTGCGTATCGTACGGCGGCATGCCCAGCCCCACCGCCCTGCTCCCAAAGCCGCACCGCGCCACGCTACGGCGCACTGAGCGAGCCACAGCACAGCGGGGCAAGCCCGCCCCCACGCTTCATGCAGCCGTGAGAACACGCTTGCCCCGCTGTGACTACCGTCAGATCAACCTTCGGCTGCTTCGCGCTTCAACCGCGCACGGCGCGCCATGATGTTAAGCACCTCGATAGCGGTCGAGAATGCCATGGCCGCATACACGTAGCCTTTCGGTACATGCGCGCCGAAGCCTTCGGCAATCAGGGTCATACCGATCATGATCAGGAAGCCCAGGGCCAACATGACCACGGTTGGGTTGTCGTTGATGAACTTGGCCAGCGGGTCGGCGGCCACCAGCATCACGATCACGGCACTGATCACAGCGATGATCATGATCGGCAGGTGTTCGGTCATGCCCACGGCGGTGATGATGCTGTCGATCGAGAACACGATGTCCAGCAACAGGATCTGGAAGATTGCCGCCGTGAAGCCGATGGTCACGGTGCTGCCCACCTTGGACTCTTCCTTGGCGCCATGCGGATCGACGCTTTCGTGGATCTCCTTGGTCGCCTTCCACAACAGGAACAGGCCACCGGCGATGAGGATCATGTCCTTCCACGAGAAGGCATGACCGAACACATCGATCACCGGCTCGGTCAACTGCACGATCCAGGCCACGGTGCTCAGCAGTGCCAGGCGCATTATCAAGGCCATGCTGATACCGATACGGCGGGCCTTGGAACGATAAGCCTCTGGCAGCTTGTTGGTAAGGATGGAGATGAAAATCAGGTTGTCGATACCCAGCACCACTTCCATGGCCACCAAGGTGGCGAGTGCGACCCAGGCGGTGGGGCTAGCGGCGAGTTCCAGCAAATATTCCATGGTTCAGTCCTGCTTCCGGTCAGATGTCCTGGGTGTCTTTCTTGTCGTCTTCGGCCTTGGCCTTGCCGTCGCTGCCGATGGCATCGTTCAGCGCCTGCTGAGCCGCTTCGTGAGTCTGGTCGATGGCCTGCTTGGCCGACTGCGCCGCCTGGTCGAGCATCTGCTGGGCGGACTTCTCGGCCTGGTCGCAGCCACTCATGGCGAACAGCGCCAGGGCCAGCACCAAAGGCGTGCCGATGGATTTGAGTTGTAGCATGGGGGCCTCGTTGGTCAATAACCGGGCGGCGCGGGGTGCGCTCGATAAGGCCGCATTCTAAAGAGGCTGAAACATCCATAAAATTCGTATTTTCAGCGTATATACTTCGGTTTTTACGAATCGGCAAAGACCATGCTCAATTACCGCCAGCTACATTACTTCTGGGCCGTGGCCAGAACCGGCAGCATTGCCCGCGCCAGCGAGCAACTGAACCTAACGCCGCAAACCATCAGCGGGCAGATCAGCCTGTTCGAGCAGACGTGGAACATAGAACTGTTCCAGCGCGTAGGCCGCCAACTGGAGCTGACTGAAACCGGGCGCCAGGCCCTGGGATACGCCGAGCAGATGTTCCAGATCGGTGGCGAGTTGGAAGCCATGCTGCGCGCCGGCCCCCAGGAGCAGATCCTGTTCCGCGTCGGGGTGGCGGACGTGGTGCCCAAATCCATCGTTTACCGGCTGCTGGCGCCGACCATGGAGCTGGAAGAGGTACTGCGTATCAACTGCCGCGAGGACAAGCTCGAACGCTTGCTGGCAGACCTGGCAATCCAGCGCCTGGACCTGGTGATCTCCGACAGCCCCATGCCCAGCCATCTGGACATCAAAGGCTACAGTCAAAAGCTCGGTGAATGCGGGCTGAGCTTCTTTGCCACATCGGCGCTGGCCGAGCGCCTGGCCAAACCCTTCCCGGCCTGCCTGGACGATACGCCGCTGCTGATTCCGGGGCAGGAAACCGTGCTGCGCAGTCGCCTGCTGCGCTGGCTGGCCGAACAGCAGGTGCAGCCGCGTATCGTCGGCGAATTCGACGACAGCGCCTTGATGCAGGCTTTTGGCCAGTCAGGCAGCGGTATCTTCGTGGCACCCAGCGTGATCGCCGAGGAGGTGTGCCAGCAGTACGGGGTTAGGCTGATCGGGCAGACCGAAGCGGTCAAGGAGTCGTTCTATGCCATTTCGGTGGAGCGCAAGGTCAAACATCCAGGGATCATGGCGATCACCGAAGGCGCGCGGCGGGAGCTGTTTCACTGGTGAAGGCGCAACCTAGGCCGGCGCCTGGCGCTCGGGTGCCAGGGGCGCGCCGCGCCCACAAAGCCAACCCGGCAACTGTGCTAGAGTCGCGCCCTTTAACGCAATAGAGATTGGCAGCACATGTCCCCCATCCTCCGTCTCGTCAACCGCACTGGGCTGGTGACGCAGATCTGCATCGGCCTGGTGGCCGGTATCGCCCTTGCTCTGCTCGCACCGAGCGTGGCCAGCGACCTCGGATTGCTCGGCAAGTTGTTCGTAAGCGCCTTGAAGGCAGTGGCGCCAGTATTGGTGTTCATCCTGGTGATGGCTTCGATCGGCAATCATCGGCACGGCCAGCAAACACATATCCGCCCGATTCTCTGGTTGTACCTGTTAGGCACCTTCGCCGCAGCAGTGGTCGCCGTGGTCGCCAGCCTGCTGTTCCCGTCGCAACTGGCGCTGCACACCAGCGAGGTGCAGCTCAGTGCACCAGGTGGTATCGGTGAGGTGTTGCAGAACCTGTTGCTGAGTGCGCTCGACAACCCGGTCAATGCCCTGATCAACGCCAACTTCATCGGTGTGCTGACCTGGGCCATCGGCTTGGGCATCGCCCTGCGCCATGCCAGCGAAACCACCCGCGGCGTGGTCGCAGACCTGTCCAACGGCGTGACGCTGATCGTGCGCGTGGTGATTCGCTTCGCCCCGCTGGGGATCTTTGGACTGGTCGGCTCGACCCTGGCGCAATCGGGGCTGCAAGCGCTGTTGGGCTACCTGCACCTGCTAGGGGTGCTGATCGGCTGCATGTTGTTCGTGGCGCTGGTGATGAACCCGTTGATCGTGTTCTGGAAAATTCGCCGCAACCCCTATCCGCTGACCCTCCTGTGCCTGCGCGAGAGTGGTATCACGGCGTTCTTCACCCGCAGCTCGGCCGCCAATATTCCGGTCAACCTGGCCTTGTCGGAAAAACTCGGTCTGCACGAGGACACCTATTCAGTGTCGATCCCGCTGGGTGCGACCATCAACATGGCCGGTGCGGCGATCACCATCACCGTGCTGACCCTAGCTGCCGTGCACACCCTGGGTATCACGGTGGATCTGCCGACAGCCGTGCTGCTCAGCCTGGTCTCGGCCGTCTGCGCCTGCGGCGCCTCAGGCGTGGCCGGAGGCTCGCTGCTGCTGATCCCGCTGGCTTGCAGCCTATTCGGTATTCCGAGCGAAATCGCCATGCAGGTGGTAGCGGTGGGCTTCATCATCGGCGTGCTGCAAGATTCGGCCGAAACGGCGCTGAACTCCTCGACCGACGTGCTGTTCACCGCAGCGGCGTGCGAGCGCATGGCACCGCGTAGCGCCTGATAGCCCGGTCGCGGGGCAAGCCTGATACCGCGCTTGCCCCGCGAAGGCGCTTTACCTAGGCTAGTGGCCTTTTCCTCGCAATGAGACAGGGCCATGTCAGAACACGAAACCATCGGCGAAGGCCGTTTCAGCAGCATCGAGATCCGTGTGCTCGGTTCGCTGATCGAGAAACAAGCCACCAGCCCAGAAACCTATCCCCTGACTCTCAATGCCCTGGTTCTGGCCTGCAACCAGAAGACCAGCCGCGAGCCGGTGATGAACCTCTCCCCAGGCCAGGTCGGCCAGGCCCTGCGCGCCCTCGAAGGGCAGGATATGACGCGCTTGCAGATGGGCAGCCGCGCCGACCGCTGGGAACAGCGGGTGGACAAGGCCTTGGAACTGGTGCCGGCGCAACTGGTGCTGATGGGCCTGATGTTCCTGCGCGGGCCACAGACGCTGAACGAGTTGCTGACCCGCAGCAACCGCCTGCACGACTTCGATGACACCGAGCAGATCCAGCACCAGCTCGAGCGCCTGATTTCCCGTGGCCTGGCCCTGCACCTGCCACGCCAGCCCGGCCAGCGCGAAGACCGTTACACCCACGCGTTGGGCGATCCCGCCGAGATCGAGGCGATACTTGCTGCACGCCAGCACGAAGGCGTCACCCGCAGCGCAGGTGGTGCGGTGTCGGAGGAACGCATCGAAGCGCTGGAAGCGCGGATCGCCGCGCTGGAGGCACGTCTGGCCCAGCTGGAGGGCTGAATCAGGGCTGTTCGACGTCGGGGAAGTTGCGGCAGCTCTTACGTTCGGCCAACTCCCGTTCGCTGGGACGCTGGTCAACGAACACAGTATGGCCGTCGGCGTAGATTTCCAGATAACCCCAGTGCAGGTCCTGCTCTTTCTGCCCGGGCTGGGGTGGTACGAGCCACCAGGGTTCGCGGCTGATCAGGGTCATGCGGAGGATTCCTCAAGGGTCTAGCGTAAGCATAGACACCTTCAGGTCAGGCTTTGCTTGAGCGGGCCTCTTCGCCGCTGACGCCACGAAGAGGCCCGAGCAGGCTTACGCCGGTGCCGAGGTCCGGATCAGGTGATCGAACGCCGCCAGCGACGCCTTGGCCCCCTCGCCAACGGCGATGACGATCTGCTTGTACGGCACCGTGGTCACGTCACCCGCAGCGAACACGCCTGGGAGGTTGGTCTGGCCCTTGGCATCGACGATGATCTCGCCACGAGGCGACAGCTCGACGGTGCCTTTGAGCCAGTCGGTGTTCGGCAGCAGGCCGATCTGCACGAAGATGCCTTCGAGCGCCAGTTCGTGTTGCTCATCGGTGGCGCGGTCCTGGTAGCGCAGGCCACTGACCTTCTCGCCATTGCCGATCACTTCAGTGGTCAGCGCACGGGTGATCACCTTGACGTTCGGCAAACTGTGCAGCTTACGTTGCAGTACAGCGTCGGCGCGCAGTTGGCTGTCGAACTCGATAAGCGTCACATGCGCGACGATACCGGCCAGGTCAATGGCCGCTTCCACACCCGAGTTACCGCCACCGATCACCGCCACGCGCTTGCCCTTGAACAGCGGGCCGTCGCAGTGCGGGCAGTAGGCGACACCACGACCACGGTACTCCTGCTCGCCGGGTACGTTCATTTCGCGCCAACGGGCGCCCGTGGCGAGGATCACGGTCTTAGCCTTGAGCGAGGCCCCACCGGCCAGACGTACTTCGTGCAAGCCGCCCTCGGCAGCCGGGATCAGCGCTTCACCGCGCTGTAGATTCATGATGTCGACGTCGTACTGCTTGACGTGCTCCTCCAGGGCCGTGGCCAACTTCGGTCCCTCGGTTTCCTGCACCGAAACGAAGTTCTCGATAGCCAGGGTATCGAGCACCTGGCCACCGAAACGCTCCGCAGCAACACCCGTGCGGATGCCTTTACGCGCCGCGTAGATGGCCGCCGAAGCACCGGCCGGGCCGCCACCGACCACCAACACGTCGAAGGCATCCTTGGCATTGATTTTCTCGGCCTGGCGAGCCCCGGCGCTGGTGTCGATCTTGCCAAGGATCTCTTCCAGGCCCATGCGGCCCTGGCCGAATACTTCGCCGTTCAGGTAGATGCTCGGCACTGCCATGATCTTGCGGCTTTCGACTTCTTCCTGGAACAGCGCACCATCAATGGCCACGTGACGCACATTGGGATTGAGCACCGCCATCAGGTTCAACGCCTGGACCACGTCCGGGCAGTTCTGGCACGACAGCGAGAAGTAGGTTTCGAAGTTGAACTCACCCTGCAACCCTTGGATCTGCTCGATCACCTCGCGGCTGGCCTTGGACGGATGGCCGCCGACTTGCAGCAGCGCCAGCACCAGGGAGGTGAATTCGTGGCCCATGGGAATGCCGGCAAAGCGCAGGCTGATGCTTTCACCCGGGCGGTTCAGCGAGAACGAAGGGCGACGTGCGTCGGTGCCGTCCGCACTGAAGGTAATGAGGTTCGACAGGCCGGCGATTTCCACCAGCAGGTCGTGCAATTCGCGGGACTTCGCGCCGTCGTCGAGGGAGGCAACGATCTCGATCGGCTGGGTGACCCGCTCCAGGTAGGTTTTCAGTTGCGATTTAAGCGTGGCGTCCAACATACGGGCGATTCCTTTTTTCAAAACTCGGATACAAAAACGCCCAGGCGATAGCACCCGGGCGTTTGACGGGGCGGTCAGTGCTTCAGCTTTGGCGGCTGCTCACCGCCCGCGACAGGCTCATCGGCTTAGATCTTGCCGACCAGGTCCAGCGATGGCGCCAGGGTAGCTTCGCCTTCTTTCCACTTGGCCGGGCAGACTTCGCCTGGGTGAGCGGCAACGTACTGGGCAGCCTTGACCTTGCGCAGCAGCTCGGCTGCATCGCGGCCAACACCGCCGTCATTGAGTTCGACGATCTTGATCTGACCTTCCGGGTTGATCACGAAGGTACCGCGATCGGCCAGGCCAGCTTCTTCGATCAGCACGTCGAAGTTGCGCGAGATCACGTGGGTCGGGTCGCCGATCAGCGGATACTGGATCTTGCCGATGGTGTCCGAGGTGTCGTGCCAGGCTTTGTGGGTGAAGTGGGTGTCGGTCGACACACCGTAGATTTCCACACCCAGCTTCTGGAACTCGGCATAGTTGTCAGCCAGGTCACCCAGCTCGGTCGGGCACACGAAGGTGAAGTCAGCTGGGTAGAAGAACACTACCGACCACTTGCCTTTCAGGTCGGCTTCGCTGACCTGGACGAACTCGCCCTTGTGGTAGGCGGTGGCGTTGAACGGTTTGACTTGGCTGTTGATGATTGGCATGAGAGACACTCCTTCATGGGGTTGGAATCAGTTGATGGAGTGAATCCTACCGACTGATGCCGATGAAGGCTCATTGGTAAAGCTCATGCTGCTGATTGGTTTTGGCTATAAGGCAGGATTATTAATAGAAGGATTGTTGCTGAGCAAAGGCTTGTGCGGACACGTCATGTCGCCCGCGAAGCAGGTGACGCGGTGGATGGCACCGGCTATGCCGGTGTTCGCGGCACAAGGCCGCTCCTACACACGGGCAGCGCTGGATTCAGGTGTTGCACAATCCTGTGGGAGCGGGTTCACCGGAGTGCCGGACCACCGCGAAGCAGGCGACGCGGTGGATGGCACCGGCTGCGCCGGTGTTCGCGGCACAAGGCCGCTCCTACACAGGGGGCAGCGCTGGATTCAGGCATTGCACAGTCCTGTGGGAGCGGCGCTATCAGCGTGTCACGCTGCGCATGGTGACGAACTCTTCAGCAGCAGTCGGGTGCACGCCGATGGTCTCGTCGAACTGCTGCTTGGTCGCCCCGGCCTTGAGCGCGATACCCAGGCCCTGGACGATCTCGCCAGCATCTGGCCCGACCATGTGGCAGCCCAGCACCTTGTCGGTCTCGGCATCCACCACCAGCTTCATCAGGGTCTTCTCCTGGATGTCGGTGAGGGACAACTTCATGGCTCGGAAGCGGCTCTCGAAGATCTGTACCTTGTGCCCGGCTTCCAGCGCCTGCTCCTCGGTCAGGCCCACGGTGCCGATTGGCGGCTGGCTGAACACCGCAGTGGGGATGTTGCGGTAGTCCACCGGGCGGTACTGCTCAGGCTTGAACAGGCGGCGGGCCACGGCCATACCCTCAGCCAGCGCAACCGGGGTCAGTTGCACTCGACCGATCACATCGCCAATGGCCAGGATCGACGGCGCGGTGGTCTGGTACTGCTCATCCACGCGAATGTAGCCGCGCTCATCCAGCTCCACGCCTGTGTTCTCAAGGCCTAGGTTATCCAGCATCGGGCGGCGCCCAGTGGCGTAGAACACGCAATCGGCGACCAGCTCGCGGCCATCCTTGAGGGTGGCCTTGAGGCTGCCATCCTCAAGCTTGTCGATGCGCTGGATATCAGCGTTGAATTGCAGGTTCAGGCCGCGCTTTTCCAGCTCTTCTTTCAGGTGCGTGCGCACCGAGCCGTCGAAGCCGCGCAGGAACAGATCACCCCGGTACAGCAGCGTGGTGTCGGCGCCCAGACCCTGGAAGATCCCGGCGAACTCCACGGCGATGTAGCCCCCGCCCACGACCAGCACGCGACGCGGCAGTTGCTTGAGGTAGAACGCCTCGTTGGAGGTGATGGCCAGCTCCTTGCCCGGGATGTCCGGCACTTGCGGCCAGCCACCGGTGGCGATGAGGATGTTGGCCGCGCTGTAGCGCTGGCCCTCGACTTCCACTTCGTTGGCGCCGGTAATGCGGGCATGGCCCTGCAACAGGGTAACGCCGCTATTGACCAGCAAGTTGCGGTAGATGCCGTTGAGGCGCTCGATCTCACGGTTCTTGTTGGCGATCAACGTGCCCCAGTCGAAATGCCCCTCTTCCAGGGTCCAACCGAAGCCTGCGGCCTGTTCCAGCTCGTCGGCCACGTGTGCAGCGTAGACCATCAATTTCTTGGGCACACACCCCACGTTGACGCAGGTGCCCCCCAGATAGCGGCTTTCAGCCACCGCCACCTTGGCGCCGAAGCCTGCGGCGAAGCGCGCCGCACGTACACCGCCAGAACCGGCGCCAATCACGAACAGATCAAAATCGTAAGCCATGCGTTGAGTCTCCTAGGCAGGCGCCCAGCATAGCGCCGTTGGCCGCCGCAAACAAAAAAGCCACCCCGAGGGGTGGCTCCGTGACTTGCCAGGCTCGATCAGTAAGCCTTGCCAGTCTTGTAGAAGTTCTCGAAGCAGAAGTTGGTCGCCTCGATGTAGCCTTCGGCGCCACCGCAGTCGAAACGACGGCCCTTGAACTTGTAGGCGATCACGTTGCCTTCAGCGGCTTGCTTCATCAGCGCGTCGGTGATCTGGATTTCGCCGCCTTTACCCGGTTCGGTCTGCTCGATCTTCTCGAAGATGTCAGGGGTCAGGATATAGCGACCGATGATCGCCAGGTTGGACGGGGCGTCTTCTGGCTTGGGCTTCTCGACCATCGAGTCAACGCGGAAGATGCCGTCCTTGATCTCTTCACCGGCAATGACGCCGTACTTGTTGGTTTCTTGCGGATCGACTTCCTGAATGGCGACGATCGAGCAGCGGTACTTCTTGTACAGCGCGACCATTTGCGCGAGCACGCCGTCACCGTCGAGGTTGACGCATAGGTCGTCCGCCAGCACTACCGCGAACGGTTCGTCGCCAATCAGTGGGCGGCCAGTCAGGATCGCATGGCCCAGGCCTTTCATCTCGGTTTGGCGGGTGTAGGCGAAGGAGCACTCGTCAAGCAGGCGACGGATGCCGACCAGGTATTTCTCCTTGTCGGTGCCCTTGATCTGGTTTTCCAGCTCGTAGCTGATGTCGAAGTGGTCTTCAAGGGCACGCTTGCCGCGACCGGTGACGATGGAGATCTCGTTCAGGCCGGCGGCCAATGCCTCTTCAACGCCATACTGGATCAGTGGCTTGTTGACCACCGGCAGCATTTCCTTGGGCATGGCTTTGGTAGCAGGCAGGAAGCGGGTGCCGTAACCGGCGGCCGGGAACAAGCATTTCTTGATCATATACGTCCTTTAACGAAGGGCTTTGCGTACGAAATTCGGCGCAGTCTAATCAGGCGGCGGTCACCTTACAATGCCCCGCCTGCGGACGACCGATGCCATGATAGAGATATCCCAGTGTAGTTAGTTCCGACGGATCGTAAATATTGCGTCCATCGAACAGCACCGGCATGCGCATCAGGCCCCGTACACGCACGAAATCGGGCTGGCGAAACTGCTTCCATTCGGTCAGCAACACCAGCGCATCTGCCCCTTCGACACAGGCATAAGGGTCTTCGCCCAGGCGCAATTGGCCGCTGGCCAGGGCCTGCGGATAGCGGGCCGCGACCCCGGCGATGGCCGCAGGATCGCACGCCTGGACCCTCGCTCCGGCAGCCAGCAGGGCGTCGAGCAGCACCAAGCTCGGCGCTTCACGCAGATCATCGGTCCCTGGCTTAAAGGCCAGCCCCCACAGCGCGACCTGCCGCCCGCGTAAAAAACCGCCAAAATGCTGGTAAAGCGCTGCGAAAAGCACGGTTTTCTGCTCGGCATTACGCGCCTGCACCGCCTTCAGGATCGCCGGCTCGAACCCCTGTTGCTCAGCGCAATGCACCAGCGCACGGACATCCTTGGGAAAGCACGAGCCGCCATAGCCACAGCCGGCGTAGATGAAATGGCTACCAATGCGCTGGTCACTGCCGATGCCATGGCGCACCTGCTCGATATCCACCCCCAGGTGCCCGCACAACATCGCCAGTTCGTTGACGAAGGAAATCTTGGTGGCGAGAAAAGCGTTGGCCGCATACTTGGTGAATTCGGCGGCGCGCGGGGTCATCAAAAGGATACGCTCGCGGTTGCGCACGAACGGCGCGTACAGCCGCTGCAGGCATTGCCCGGCTTGCTCGCTGTCGCGCCCGATGATGATCCGGTCGGGACGCAGGAAGTCCTCGATGGCGCTGCCCTCCTTGAGAAACTCGGGGTTGCTCGCCACCTCCACGGTAAAACGCACACCGCGCTCGCGCAGGCCAATTGCAACCTGCCGGGCCACGCGCTCGGCAGTGCCCACCGGCACCGTCGACTTGTTCACCACCAGGCAGGCACGAAGCAGGTGCCGCCCGAGGCTGTCGGCTACAGCCAACACATGTTGCAGGTCGGCCGAGCCGTCTTCCTGACTGGGCGTACCGACCGCGATGAACACCACCTCAGCCTTGGCCAGGGCCTGGCGCCACTGGTCGGTGAAAGCCAATTGGCCGCTGTGCAGGCCCTCCTGCAGCAGGCTTTGCAGGCCCGGTTCGTAGATTGGGCACTGACCCTGGCGCAACTGTGCCAGACGTGCCTGGTCATGCTCCAGGCACACCACGCGGTTGCCCATTTCGGCGAAACAGGCCGCCGTCACCAGCCCCACGTACCCTGCCCCGATGACACACAGTTCCATGGCCACGCTCCTGAATTCACGATGCGGCCATTGCACCGGGCGCGAGTTGCAGGGCGGTGACAGCTATGCGGCGAACACATGACAGCCGGCATTACGCCGCCTCACTCACGCTCCTGCAATCGATTCGTGACTTCAAATCAAAGGACCTTGGCCCCACGCAGGCTTAATCAACCTGAACCAAACCCGCACACTGCCGGCCATATACCCGAACCCATGGCACACGGGCCAGGGTTCGCAGCCCTCTTCACTGGTCAGGAGTATACCCATGAGCATCCCTTCCTTCGGCCTCGGCACCTTCCGCCTCACCGGTCAAACTGTCATCGACTCGGTCAAGGCCGCACTGGCGCTGGGCTACCGTGCCATCGACACGGCACAGATCTACAAGAACGAAGCCGAAGTCGGCCAAGCCATCGCCGAAAGCGGCGTACCGCGCGAGGAACTGTTCATCACCACCAAGATCTGGGTCGACAATTATGCCGCCGACAAGCTTGTGCCCAGCCTGCGCGAGAGCCTGGCAAAGCTGCGCACCGATCAGGTCGACTTGCTGCTGATCCACTGGCCGGCCCCCAATAACGGGGTTGAACTGCGCGAATACATGAGCGCGTTGGCCGAAGCGAAAAAGCTCGGTCTGACCCGCCAGATTGGTATTTCCAACTTCAACATCGAGCTGACCCGCCAGGCCATCGAGGTGGTCGGCCAGGGTGAAATCGCCACCAACCAGATCGAGCTGAGCCCGTACCTGCAGAACACCAAGCTGGCCACCTTCCTGAAGGACCAAGGCATCGCCGTCACCTCGTACATGACCCTGGCCTACGGCAAGGTGCTCAAGGACCCGGTCCTGGCTCAGATCGCCGCCAAGCACAAGGCCACGGTTGCCCAAGTGGCACTGGCCTGGGCCCTGCAATTGGGCTATGCGGTGATCCCGTCATCGACCCAACGCGAAAACCTGGCCAGCAACCTGCTCGCCCAGAGCCTGCGTCTGGATGCCGACGACATGGCACGTATCGAAGGTTTGGAACGCAACGGCCGTGAAGTCAGCCCGGATAACCTGGCGCCGGTCTGGGACTGAACCACTTCGCCAGTATGGGCCTGGCGGCAGCAAACGTTTCGCCCGCCAGCCCTGTTCGCGCGCCCCCATGATATTTTCATCGCGGAGTTTTAGATGAACGCGCTTCACCCCAAACGTGTCCTGTTAGCCCTGGCCATCGGCGCCTTTGGCATCGGCACCACTGAGTTCACCCCCATGGGCCTGCTGCCGGTGATCGCCGAAGGCGTTGGTGCGAGCATCCCCAGCGCCGGCATGCTGATCACCGCCTACGCCATCGGCGTGATGGTCGGCGCGCCGATCATGACCCTGCTGTTCAGCCGTTTTGGCAAGCGCGCCGCGCTGATGCTGCTGATGAGTATCTTCACCCTCGGCAACCTGCTCTCGGCACTGGCACCGGATTACTACACCCTGCTCGTCTCGCGCATGATCACCAGCCTCAACCACGGCGCCTTTTTCGGCCTGGGTGCAGTGGTGGCCGCCAGCGTGGTGCCCCGCGACAAGCAGGCCAGCGCCGTGGCCACGATGTTCATGGGCCTGACCATCGCCAACATCGGCGGTGTGCCAGCAGCCACCTGGCTCGGCCAGCAGGTGGGCTGGCGCATGGCGTTCGCCGGGACCGCCGTGCTAGGTTTACTGGCCATTGCCGCGCTGTGGTACGCCCTGCCCAAAGGTGAGCGTGGCCAGGTGCCGCATGTACGCAAGGAGCTGGCGGTGATCGCCCGCCCCAGGGTGCTGTTGGCCATGGCTACTACGGTGCTGGGTGCTGGCGCCATGTTCACCCTGTACACCTACGTCGCCCCCGTGCTGGCCGAGCTGACCGGTGCTTCTGCCAGCTTCGTCACCCTCGGCCTAGTGCTGATCGGGGTCGGTTTCACGCTGGGCAATAGCTTGGGCGGTAAGCTGGCGGACTGGTCGCTCGATGGCGCGGCGCGGATCTTCCTCGGCGTACTGGCGGTAATCATGCTGCTGATGCCGCTGGCGCTTGGCAGCCACCTCGGTGCAGCGATCGCCCTGCTGGTGTGGGGCGTGTTCACCTTCGCCGTGGTGCCACCGCTGCAAATGCGGGTGATGACCGCAGCCATCGAAGCACCTGGGCTGGCCTCGTCGATCAATGTCGGCGCATTCAACCTGGGTAATGCCCTGGGCGCAGCCTTAGGCGGTGCAGTGATCAGTCTGGACCTGGGTTACGCAGCCGTGCCGATGGCAGGCGGCATGCTGGCGGCGCTGGGACTGCTGCTGGTGTGGCTGGGCAACCGCGCCAAGCTGGCAGTCAGCGTGCCGTAGCGCCGTCTTGCGCCCAAGCACTCGGGCAAAGTCCGCGGCCCGGCCATGGGGGCGGAGGTAAATAACTACCGCAATATTTGGATGCAATTAGACAGGGTAAAATCTTGTCTACTTGGCTAAGATCGTCGCCAGGCGTGTGCTGCGTGCGCCCGGGAGCTTTCCCGAATACGGAGAACATTCATTTGTTTTCCGTGAGATCCGTCCATGTTGCACGCATGCCTCCTTTCGCTATGGCCCTGCCCTTGCCGTTCTTGTACGGCAAGGCATGTTGCGCTATCCCACTTTTCCTTCTTCTCGCCCTGCGCCATCGTGGCCCGTCACCGTCGGAGCCAGCGCCTTGTCGTGTCCGCCGTTCGTCGCGCCGCGTTGGTTTGGGCGACGCCATGAACGAGGACCCGCGCATGAATGCACCACTGACCTCCCTGCAACAACGCTCCGTGCTGCGCCGCCTGCTCAGCAGCGAAGCCACCGGCGGCGTACTGCTGATGATTACCGCCGCCCTGGCCATCATCCTTGCCAACAGCCCCGCAGCCAGCGCCTACCAGCATTTGCTGCACCTGGCCGTGGGCCCGACGCTGACCGAAAAACTTGGCCCGATGACCGTTCATCTATGGATCAACGACGGCTTGATGGCCGTGTTTTTCCTGCTGGTGGGGCTTGAGATCAAGCGCGAGCTGGTCGATGGACGCCTGGCCAGCTGGGAGCAACGTCGCCTGCCTGCGCTGCCCGCGCTGATGGGCATGGCCACCCCCGCACTGATCTACCTGGCCGTATCGAATGGCCAGCCGGAGTTGGCCAGCGGCTGGGCGATACCCGCCGCCACCGACATCGCCTTCGCGGTCGGCGCCCTGGCGCTGCTCGGCCGGCATGCACCGTTGTCGCTCAAGGTGATGCTGGTCTCGGTGGCGATCATCGACGACATGGGCGCAGTAGCGATCATCGCGTTGTTCTACACCTCATCGATCGACCTAATGGCACTGGCCGGTGCAGGCGCCGTGGTAGGGCTGCTGCTGGCCTTCAACCGCCTGCGGGTAGTCGCGCTGTGGCCGTATCTGCTGGCGATCATGGTCCTGTGGTACTTCACCCTGCTGTCAGGTGTGCACGCAACCATCGCCGGGGTGGTCGGCGCGCTGCTGATTCCCTATCGCCCAGGCACGGGCCAGCCGACCGGTGCCAGCCCCTTACTGCGCCTGGAACACAGCCTCGCGCCGTGGGTGGGGTTCCTGATCGTGCCGGCCTTCGGATTTGTCAACGCGGGTGTGTCGTTTGGCAACCTGAGCCTGGGCGATCTGTTTGCTCCCCTGCCCCTGGCCATCGCTCTGGGCCTGCTGTTGGGCAAGCAGTTGGGGGTATTCGCTGGCGTGCTACTGGCGGTCAAGAGCGGCCTTGCCAGCAAGCCCCAGGGCGCCAGTTGGCTACAGATCTACGGCGTGGCGATGCTGTGTGGCATTGGCTTCACCATGAGCCTGTTCATCGGTGAACTGGCGTTCCCAGGACAGCCGGAGAAGGTCGATGCGGCAAAGATCGGCATCCTCCTGGGTTCGCTGCTCTCGGCGGTGATTGGCTGCCTGATCTTGCGTCTGGCGCCCATGCCCAAGCACTGAATCACGCGTATCCGGGCCCACAGCAGGGTGGGCCCACGCCAAGGCTGACGTTACACCTGAAACCGTCGCACCTGCGCCTGCAAGGCGCTGCCCAACCCAGCCAGCTCCAGGCTAGCGGTACTGGTCTGTTCGCTGGCGGTATGCGCCTGCTCGGTAATGTCACGAACACTCAAGATATTGCGGTTGATGTCCTCGGCCACGGCGCCCTGTTCTTCGGCGGCAGCGGCGATCTGTTGCGTCCGTCCCTGGATACCGCCCATGCTGTCGGTGATATTGTCCAACGCCAACCCTGCATCGCGGGCCAACTGGACACTTTCGCCGGTCAGGCCACGGCTGGTTTCCATACGCTGCACGGCCTCGAGGGTTCCTTGGCGCAACGCCGCGATGAGCTGTTCGATATCCTCGGTGGAGCGCTGCGTCCTCTGCGCCAAGGCGCGGACTTCATCGGCCACCACGGCGAAGCCACGACCCGCCTCGCCCGCACGCGCAGCCTCGATGGCAGCATTCAAGGCCAGCAGGTTAGTCTGCTCAGCCACGGACTTGATCACATCGAGCATGCTGCCGATCCGCCCACTTTCCTGCGCCAGGGTGCCAACGGCGGCACTGGTCAGATCGACTTCGGCAGACAGGTTTTCGATGCGATCAATGGCATTTTTGACGATCTGCGCACCGCTGAGCGCCTCTTGCGTTGCCTGATCGACCGAGCGCGCGGTTTCGACCGCATTACGTGCTACATCCTGCACCGAGGTGGTCATTTCATGCATGGCTGCGGCCACTTGCTCAGTTTCCTTCATTTGCTCGTCGGCCCCTGCACGGGTCTGCTGGGTAATCGCCGACAACTGCTCGGTAGCACTGGCAATTTGCGTTGCTCCATCATCGATATGGCCAACCAGCGCGCGCAAACTGCTGGTCATGCGTTGCAACCCTTCTTCCAACTGCCCTATTTCGTCTTTGCGCAACGTGTGGGGCTGGAGGGTCAGGTCGCCTTCGGCTACACGTTGCACGCGGTTCAACGCAGCATGCAGCGGTGGCACGATCTGACGCGTGATCAGCAGGGCAGCAGCCCCACCCAACAACAGCGCCAGGACAAGGCAGGTGAGCAGTGTCCAGGTCGCATCCCGGGTATCGTCCAAGCGCGACTGCATTTGCTGCTCATACAGTTCCTGGCTAGTACCCAGCAACGCGTCGCCGTGCTTCTGAATGTCGCCAAGCGCCCCCTCGATACGCGTCAGTGCCGCACGATGGGTATCCAGCGAGTCACGATAGGCCTGGATGGATTGCGCCAACTCATCGAGCAACGTTGCACGCGTGCCGTGCAACGCGTCACGCAGCGATTGCAAGCGAGTCAACGTTGCGTTGACTGCATCCATGGCCGCGCTGTACTGCTTGGCACTACCATTGCCAGCATAGGTGTACGCACGCGTTTCAAAGCGCGCATACAAAAACTGCATCTGCAGGTCCTTGATCGCCTTGTAAAGGCTGGTAGCCCCTGAGCCATCATCATTGCCCAGTAGTCCATTAAGCTCATCCAAGCCTTTCAGCGTGCTATCGCCGCTGCTTCGACGCACAGCACGCGACTGCTCGATCTGCTGATAGGTCTGTCCGAGCGCCTCGATACCACCTTGGTAGGCGATGAGGTGCTCGGACATGGCCGCGATGCGCCGGACATTGATTTCATTCTTGAAAAAGCCCTTGAGCGCGTCCAGGGTTTGCCCAATCGCGACAATTTTTTCCTGTAGCGCTCTGGCAGCCTGTTGGTCGCCTTCGCTTTGCACGTACGCCGCACGTTCCAGGCGCAGTTTGGAAAAGTCCTCCATCAACCGGTTGACCACACTCATGCGATCCATCCGGTAAGCCAAATTGTGGATGGCGTTCCAACCTGCCGCAAAGCTCAGTACGCCCATCAGCAACAGTAAACCGAAGCCGATCATCAGCTTCCTGGCAACAGTGAGGTTGGTAAGCCAGATAGACATGTCCGTGCATTCCTTAGCGTTCGGTTACCAGATTGCGATGTCGTAAGTGAGATAGATCCGGTTGCTGTCACGACCGCGCGAGAAGTCCGAGCGATAGACATAGTTGCGCAGCTTCACCCCTAACCCCTTGAAGGTGCCGCCCTGTACCACGTAGGCCAGCTCGGCATCGCGTTCCCATTCCTTGATTCCCGCTGCGCCGGAGCGACCGTTGTCACCACTGAGGTAGCGCGTCATGAAGGTCAGCCCCGGCACCCCGGCAGCAGCGAAGTTGTAGGCATAGCTGGCCATCCAGGTCTTCTCTTCCTCCTCGATGAACTTGCCAATGCCAACGTTGCTGAACGAATAGACCGTTGCCCCACTGATGTACGGCAGCCCGGCTTCACCATTAAGTACTTGGTAACCGGCGCCGACGGTATGCCCGGAATGGGCGTACGAGAGTTGGCCGCTGAACATGTCGTTGTCGATACCACCGGCATACGCCGTACCGCTGTCGCGGCTGCGGAAATAACGCAGGTCAGTGGTCAGCACGCCGCCGCCCAGCGGCAGGTCATGCACCAGCCCGGCGAAGTCCTGACGGTAGAAGTGCTCCAGCTGGCCATGGAAATAGCTCAGACGCAGCTGCTTGCTGACCGCGTAATCAGCACCGGCGAAGCTGAAATCGCCAGACTCTGGGCCGCCATAACCGTCCAGGTACAACCCCGTGCTATTAGATGAGTCACGCTGCTTGAAGCGATCCAGGTGTCCGGCGGTCAGGGTGAGGTTGTCAATGTCGGTACTGGTCAGCTGAGTGCCCTGGTAGGTCTGCGGCAGCAAACGTGCGTCGTTGTAGACCAGTACTGGAGTCTTGGGCAGCAAGGTGCCGTGCTTGACCACGGTGCTGCCCAGGCGGGCTTTGGCGGTAACCCCGGCACTGGCGAACTCATCCGCCGCACGGCCATCGTCGTGCACCGGCAACAAGCCCGTGCCACTGCGCCCACGGCCCGAGTCGAGCTTGACGCCCACCAGGCCCATGGCGTCGACGCCCAGGCCCAGGGTGCCTTGGGTGAAGCCGGACTGGTAGTCGAGCAGGAACCCCTGAGCCCACTCCACGCGCTCGCTCTTGGCATTGGCCGCAGCGCGTGCGCTCATGCCCTGTTCGTCGCGGAAGTTCTCATTGAAGTACACGTTGCGCAGCTGCAGCTTGAGTTTGCTGTCTTCGATGAAACCGGCAGCGCCAGCGACAGGCAGCCAGCTGCACAGCAGGCCACAGGTGGCCCCACGGAAAAGCGTTGGGTACATGATTGATTGCTCTAATTGTTGTTCTTAGATAAGTGCTGTTTTTAGGTACATTGGTTGGGCGCCATGCGGCGCCCGGGACATTCAGACCATGAAGGACACGGCACCGGTCAGCAGTGCGAGCGCCGTAATCACCAGGGAGGTGAGCACCGCCCATTTCACGGTGGCCTTCTGGAAATCGCCGATATCGCGGTCGACCATCCCCACCAGGAGCAGGGTCGAGGCCACCAGCGGGCTCATCAGGTGGACCGGCTGGCCAAGCACCGAGGCACGGGCAATCTCGATCGGATCGATACCGTAGGCTGCGGCGGCGTTCGCCAGGATCGGCACCACGCCGAAGTAGTAGGCATCGTTGGACAGCACGAAGGTCAGCGGCATGCTGGTCAACGCCACCACCAGCGGGAACCAGTGGCTCCACGCCTGCGGAATCCAGCTCACCAGGGTCTGGGCCATGGCATCGACCATCTTGGTGCCGGAGAAGATACCGGCGAAGATACCGGCGGCGAACACCAGCAGCACCACGGTCATGGCGTTACCCGAGTGGGCCAGGATGCGCTCTTTCTGCACGTCCAGCTGCGGATAGTTGATCATCAGTGCGATGACGAAGCCGATCATGAACAGGATTGCCGCGTGCATCACACCCAGCACCAGCGCAGTCATGACGGCCACCACCAGGGCCAGGTTCACGTAGGCCATGCGCGGGCGCTTGTAAGGAGCGTCACCGAGGATTTCCTTGATGTAGCAGTTGCCGCCACCGGACTCCAACACCACATTGCCGATGCGCCGACGCTCAGCGCGACCGAGCAGGTAGGCAGTGAACACCACCCACACGGCACCGCCGATCACCGTCGGCAACATAGGGATGAAGTACTCGGTGGCATCCAGGCCGAGCGCCGCGATCGCACGGGTCGCCGGGCCACCCCAGGGGCTCATGCCACTCATGATGCTCAATGACAGCATCGACACCGTGGCGAGGATCATAGGGTTCATGCCGATGCGCTTGTACAACGGTAGCATCGCCGCGCACGTGATCATGTAGGTGGTGGTGCCGTCACCGTCCAGGGCTACCAGCAGCGACAGCAGCGCGGTGCCGATGGCGATCTTGATCGGGTCGCCGTTGACGCGCTTGAGGATCTTGCGGATCAGCGGGTCGAACAGACCGGCGTCGATCATCAGGCCGAAGAACAGAATGGCGAACAACAGCAGCGCCGCAGAGGGCGCGACCATCTTCAGGCCATCGAGCATCATCTTGCCAAGTTCCGGGGCGAAGCCACCGATGAGTGCAAAGACGATAGGCACCGCGGTGAGCGCGACGATCGGGGAAAGGCGTTTACTCATGATCAGGTAGGTGAAGGTCACCACCATGACCAGGCCCAGGAGTGCGAGCATGTTTAGATTCTCTTGTTTTTATTGTGCCTGGCCGCCCAACAGGCAGGCGGCCCCTGCCCCACCCGGCATCGCGTAATGCCAGGTAGGAGTTTATGTCACTGTGAGGTGTAAGGTCGGTCAGCCGTGGCGTGGCGGCTCGGCAGACCAGTCGGCCGGTGCGGCGTGGTTTTGCACCACGTCGGTGTCTTGCGCAGAGGCCACTGCCGGCGCACCGTCGAGGCGACGCAACAAGGTGTCGCGCTCACAGGCCCCTTCGGACAGCGAGATCACCACGGTGGCTACAGCATTACTCGCAAGGCTGGTCAGCGCACGGGCTTCGGACATGAAGCGGTCGATGCCGATCAGCAAGGCCAGGCCCGCCAGCGGAATGTCATGGATCACCGTCAGGGTCGAGGCCAAGGCCACGAAGCCACTGCCAGTGACACCAGCGGCGCCTTTCGAGGAGAGCAGCATGATCGCCAGCATGGTGACCATCTGGCCGAGACTCAGGTCGATGTTGCAGGCCTGGGCGATGAAGATCGCGGCCAACGACAGGTAGATCGCCGTACCGTCGAGGTTGAACGAATAACCGGTCGGCAACACCAGGCCTACCACGCCTTTCTTGCAGCCGAGCTTCTCCAGCTTCTCCAGCATGCGCGGCAGCACAGGCTCGGTGGAGGACGTACCGAGCACCACCAGGAACTCCTCGCGGAAGTAGCGCAGCAGTTTCCACAGGCTGAACCCGTAGGCGCGGCAGAGACCGCCCAGCACCACCAGTACGAAGAATGCGCAGGCGATGTACAGCGTACCGACCAACTTGGCCAGCGCGCCGAGGGAGGTCACGCCGTATTGCCCGACGGTGAACGCCAGCGCGCCGAAGGCACCGATGGGCGCAAAGCGCATCAGGTAGCCGAAGATGCGGAACACCATAGTCGAGGCCGACTCGAGCACGCTCAGCACCGGCTTGCCCTTCTCACCCATCGAAGACAGCGCGAAACCGCTGAGTACCGCGATGAACAGCACCGGCAGCACTTCACCCTTGTTGAAGGCACCGATGAAGGTGTCCGGGATGATGTGCATGAAGAAATCCACCACGCTCAGCTGCGCCGCGGAAGCCGCGTACTGGCTCAGTCCGGCGGTGCTCAGGGTGGCCGGGTCGATGTTCATGCCCACCCCTGGACGGAACAGATGTACCGCCACCAAACCGATCACCAGGCTGATCACAGTCAGCACCAGGAACAGCAGCAAGGTCTTGCTCATCAAGCGCCCGAGCGAACGCTTGTCGGTCATACCGGCGATGCCCGTGACGATGGTGCAGAAAACCACCGGGGCGATCATCATCTTGATCAGCTTGATGAAAGCATCGCCCAGCGGCTTGAGCGCAACGGCCTGTTGCGCCCAGAAGTGGCCGACCAATACGCCTAGCAGGACGGCGCAGAGGATCTGGAAGTACAGTGATTTAGCGAGTCTCATGGCATCACCCATTGTTGAAATTGTGCGGATGCGCTTGTTGCTTTACGGCAACGCAGGTTGGATGAAGGCCTGAGCCTATCCGGCCAGCCTGCGCAAGGTTGGTGCATAGACGAACCCGGCAAACAGCCGGCGCGCGGTGCGCACCACGGACGCCTGTAGGGTCTTGCCCTCGGCACCCGTGCGCGAGAGCGCAACGTCGATACCCCCACTGGGGTGTTCCAGACGCACCTGGTCCAGGTGCTGCGCGCCGTCGCCGAGCATCTGCGCGGCCACGGTGCCGGGGCTGACGCAGGCAGTCGCCAGGCCCACGGCTCCGGTGATCGCCAGCGCACGGTGGCAGCTGTGCGGCATGAAGTAGCGTACCTGCACGGTACCGTCGTAGCGCGGCGGCGACACCAGTACCGGCTTGGGAATCACCATACCGCTGACATCACCCAGGCCCATGGCCTTGCCGGCCTTCAGGCGCAGGGCTTCCAGGCGCTGCAGCAGCTCGCTGTTGGCATCCAGCTCGGCTGGGCTTTCGGCACCGGTCACTCCCATGTCACGGGCTTGTACGATCATCATCGGCATGGCCATGTCGATGCAGGTCACCGCTACGCCATCGATCACATCCTGGGCTTGGCCGGTGGGGAACAACTTGCCGGTCTTGCTACCGACCGCATCGAGGAATGTCAGGTGTACCGGGGCGGCAGTCCCCGGAACGCCGTCGATCGCCGTGCGGCCTTCGTAGCGGACGATCCCACCGGGGGTCTCGACCAACGAGTTGACGAAGGTGTTGGTGTTGAGGTTGCGAATACGCACCAGGGTCTTGCCGTCCTGCGGCTTGACCAGGCCCTGCTCGATGGCGAACGGGCCGACGGCGCACAGCATGTTGCCGCAATTGGGGGCAGTGTCGACACGACGCTGGGCGACCATGACCTGCACGAACAGGTAATCGACGTCGGCGTCGGCATGCAACGAAGGGCTAATGATCGCGACCTTGCTCGTCTGCGGGCTACCACCACCAATACCGTCGATCTCCAGCTCGTGGCCGGAACCCATCAGGTTGATCAGCAGTTCGTCGCGCTCGACCACATTGGCAGGCAGGTCCCAAGCGTGGAAAAACGGTCCCTTGGAGGTACCGCCACGCATGAGCACGCAGGGAATTCGTTGCATGTTATCGCACTCTTGTTGATCAATGGACATCATTGATGTTGTGAGCAAAAGAGTGACAGGGATGGATAAATCAATCCAATGCAAATATCGTAGCCATTCTTGCGAAATACAAAATAATAAATAGCCACCCGAGGAGAGCACAGCGTCATGGAATATGAGCTCCAAGATATCCGATCGTTCGTGAAAATCGCCGAACTTGGCAGTTTTCACGAGGCTGCCGAGGCCCTGCACCTGTCCCAGCCTGCCCTCAGCAGGCGGATCAAGAAACTCGAGGAAGGCCTGGGTATCTCGCTGCTCGAGCGCACCACGCGTCGGGTCAGCCTGACCAGCGTCGGACGGGACTTCCTGCCCAAGGCCAGACGCCTGTTGGACGACTTCGAGGATTCGATCCTGAGCATCCGCGAACTGGCCGAGCGCCAGACCGGCCAGGTCACCCTCGCCTGCATTCCAACGGCGGCGTTCTACTTCCTGCCCTCGGTGATTCGCGACTACAACGCGCAGTACCCGAAAATTCGCATTCGCCTGCTCGACCTCAGCGCCAACGACGGCCTCGAAGCGGTGCTGCGCGGCGAGGCCGACTTTGGCATCAACATGATGAGCGGCCAGCATCCCGACATCGAGTTCGTCTCGTTGGTGCAGGAACATTTCGTGCTGGCCTGCCGTCGAGACCATGACTTGGCCAACCGCGCATCGGTGACCTGGGCGGAACTGGCCGACTACCGACTGATCGGGGTCGGCCGGCTCAGCGGCAACCGCATGCTGCTCGACCATGCGTTGTCCGGCCTGGGCCTGCGACCGAAATGGTTCTACGAAGTGCAGCACTTGTCCACGTCGCTGGGCATGGTCGAGGCAGGGCTGGGCGTGTCGGCGATGCCAAGCCTGGCGATGCCCAGCGCCGACCACCCCACTTTGGTCAGCGTGCCGCTGTGCGAACCGGAGGTTACCCGTACACTGGGCCTGGTCTATCGCCGGGGCGCCTCGCTGTCGCCCGCCGCCGAGAAGTTCGTGTCGATCCTGCTGGAGCAATGGCCCAACCGCTGAACGGCGCCAGCACGCAGGGTCGCGTCGCGAGCCGTGCATGGGTCAGTCCCCACCCAGGCCGTGAGGATCTGGCCGGCGCTTTTCGATAGTGAACTTCAGCAGCGCGGCACTGCGGAAAAGGCCATGGGCGAACTTGCCATAGGGCAAGGTCACGAACAGGGCCATCACGGTGCCCAGGTGCACGGCTAGCAAGATCGCCATCGCCGCACTGTCACGCAGCGCCAGCAGTGCCAGCCCCGTGGCGCTGACCAACAGCAAGAGCAGGATGAACGCCCGGTCCATCGGGCGCTGCGCGACGTCGCCGTGCTCAGGCGCGCGGCGCAGGTTCAACGCCAGCAGACCCGCAGGCCCGACGATCAAGCCAATACCGCCCAGGGTACCCAGAAGCACCGGCACGCTGGTCATTGGGTAAGGTGCCGGCAGCCCGAGCAGGTAGTGGTAACCGGTGGCAACCACGGTGGCGGCAAAGCACAGCATGAAGCCGTAGAAGGTCAGGTGGTGATAGCGCCGGCGCCATAGCGTGTAGCGATCATCGGCATTGTTGCAGCCCTGGCCATGGCCGCCATCGAGATACTTGAGCGTAAGCACCGCGCTGGCCGCTTCGCTCAGCGCACCACTGGCCGGTTGTCGCGCCTGGCCAGGCGAGACGCTGCGCCAGAAGCGCCGCAACGCCATGACCAACGCTACCCCGGCCGCACTGAACACACCACCGAACAGAAGCGCCAGGGTGTTATGCGGGAACACCGCGTAGAAGTCACCGGCCAGACGCCCCGGCAGCAAAGTGCCGTTAACCTGCAAGGCGAGCAGCAGGAACAGCGACAGTGCGATTGCCAACGCCACGGCGACGAACGTGCCATTGCGCCGGTAGAGCAGCCCGAAACGCGCCGGCCAGGCGTACTCGGTGTAGGTCTGCGCACGCACCTTGGCCATGGCCTGCGGCACGTTCACGGCGAACGCATGCGGTGCGGCGTACTGGCAGGCATGCAGGCAGGCTCCACAGTTGTGGCAGAGGTTGGCCAGGTAGTGAATGTCGGCCTTGGCAAAGTCGAGCCGGCGGGTCATCGCCGGGAACACTGCACAGAATCCCTCGCAATAACGGCAAGCGTTGCAGATGCGCATCTGCCGGTCCACCTCCTGCTCGTGCAGGTCAAGGAGCGGGATCAGTTCAGCCTGGGCTGGGACGGGATCGAACGTATGGGGTTCAGGCATTTGCACAGTCATGCTGGGCCTCCAGAGGGTTGACAGAATGGCCAGCGGCAGCTGCCGCCTGAGTGCCGGCGATGCGCCCAAACGCGGTCCCGATGGACATGCCGACACCGGCTGTGTAGCCCTTGCCCAGCACATTGCCGGCCATCATCTCGCCGGCGACGAACAGATTGGGGCTGGGGCGCCCACCGAAATGCACGGCAGCCGTAGCGTCGGTGCGTAAGCCGAGATAGGTGAAGGTCACCCCTGGGCGCAGTGGGTAGCCGAAGAACGGCGGTGTGTCGATTGGCAAGGCCCAGTGGCTCTTGATCGGCTGCACGCCCTCGGTGCGGCAATCGTCCAAACGGGTGTGGTCGAACGTGCCGGGACGACATGCCGCATTGTAGGCGCGCAGGCTGTCGAGAAACGCAGGCACCGGCAGCCCGAGGGCAACCGCCAGGGACTCCAGGTTGTCGGCGCGAGTACCGGGAAACACTGGCGGCATGAAACGCCCGAGGGCCTTGCGGTCGATGATCGAGAAACCCACCTGACCAGGTTGCTGGGCCACCAGGCGCCCCCAGATGGCATAGCGCTTGGGCCAGAAGTCCTCCCCTTCGTCGTAGAAACGCTGGCCGTCACGGTTGACCACCACACCCAGCGACACGCAGTCGATACGGGTGCAGATGCCGCCGTCATAGAGCGGCGCACGGGCATCGATGGCGACCATGTGGGCCTGGGTTGGATCGCCGATCGTGTCGGCGCCCAGCTCGATCATCCGGCGTAGCAGCGCGCCGTCGTTGAAGCGCGTGCCGCGCACCAGGAAGTTATCGGCCGGCCATTCGCCGCGCGCGTTCTGCCCCCAGGCCTCGCGCAGCCATTGGCGGTTGGACTCGAAGCCGCCGGCCGCCAACACACAACTGCGTGCCTCGATGCGCTCGACGGGTACGTGCCGTCCGTTGACGTCACGGGCCGCCAGGTGGGCCGCGATGAAGCGCCCATCGCGCAGTTCCACGTCAGCTACCGGGCTGTCGTAGCGCACCTGCACGCCGAGCCGCTCGGCACTGCGGTAGTAGGCATTGACCAAGGCCTTGCCGCCGCCCATGAAGAACGCGTTGGTCCGCGCGGTGTGCAACGCACCGGACAACGAAGGCTGGAAATGCACGCCATGTCGGCGCATCCAACCGCGGCAGTCGCCAGAGGCACGAATCACCAGGCGCGCCAGGGCCTCGTTGGTCTGGCCATCGGTGACTTTGAGCAGGTCCTGCCAGAACTCTTCTTCGGGATAAGCGTCCACCAGCACATCCTGTGGGGCATCGTGCATGCACCTAAGGTTGCGCGTATGTTGGGAGTTGCCGCCTCGCCAGGCGCGGGGTGCGGCTTCCACCAGCATTACGCTGGCGCCGGCCTCGCGCGCCATCAGCGCAGCGCACAGGGCAGCGTTGCCGCCGCCGATGACAAGCACATCGATCATGTCGCCTCCAGGAAGCGAGAAGCCTGGGTTGGGCGGCTTCTCGCAAAGCCCGGAATTTAGGGCTTCGCGTACCCTGGGCGAAACGCGCTCACTGGGGGGAGGTCTTCAGTTTTTCTAAAGGCTGGGTTGCGTGCAGGCACTCACAGCAAGCGCGCGCCCGGCCAGCGCTCTTGCTGCACCAGTTCGCGGGACACTTCATGCAGCACGATCCGCGTAGCCAGCGCAGCAGGCGAAAGTTCATCATCGGCCAGGCTTACCACCAGGTTGCGCCGCTGCGCTTGCGGATCGTCGATCGAAAATACCCGCAAGCCTGCCTGCGTAGCCCGAGCCACCGTGGCGCCGGGTTGAATCGTCGCGGCGTGGCCAGCACTGACGCACTCCATGAGCAGCGACAAGCCGTCCACCTCCATGACGATAGTCGCGTCCAATCCAACGCGCTCCAGAATCGCCCTCAACGTGGCGCGCAGACCATGCTGGGCGCTGGGCATCACCAACGGCAGCGAGGCGATCTGCTGCAACGTCAGCGACGGCCCCCAGTCGGCCTTGACCAGCGCGAGTGGCACCAGCGCGAACAAACGCTCCTCCAGCAGCGGCCGCACATCCAGACGCATGCCGGCCTCCTGCTGAAACAACACAGCCACATCCAGATGCCGCGTATTGAGCTGATTCACCAGGTAGCCGGACAGCATCTCGACCAAATGAAGACGGATATCCGGGTAACGCTCGCGCATCCTGGCAATCAGCGCCAAGCCCAGCACCGAAGCCGTAGTCGGTGCCATGCCGACACTGGCGTACCCGCTCATACGCCCACTGCGCGCGGCCAGTACGGCGTAATCGGCCTGGCGCAGCGTCAAACGCGCATGGTATTCGAATGCCAAGCCTGCTGCGGTAGGCGTGACGCCAACGCTTGAGCGTGTCAGCAAACGGGTACTCAACTCACATTCGAGCTTCGTCAGTTGCTGGCTCAACGCAGAGACTCCAACGCCCGTTTCGAGCGCAGCCCTGCCGAGGCTGCCGCATTCCAGCACACTCAGAAAATAACGTAGCTGGCGTAGCTCCATCGAAGCCCCCTCCCATTCAGCAATGTCGACGGCTTAACCGGAGTCACAGCAGCTTGCTTGGCCCTGCCGAGCGCTCCGTTAGCCAAGCCTTTTACTTTATCTGAAGTGCTGCTCATGAGGGGTCTCCCTCCACGGGCATCGGCGACACCTGGATGGCGATCAGGCGCGCAGAGATCGTCCACCCTCGCAAGTGCCTATGAAAAACCACCACATGCACATGAGCGACGCTGGCTGAGCGTTAGAAAAAGCTTCGCTGCGCCTTCAACATCAGCATGCTCTCGCAGTAGTTGTTCATGCCTGCATACACGACACAACCGGCGCCTTGCAGGTCGGAACTGCTGTAGATGAGGTCCAGGTCGACCCCCAGCCAAGGGCGAGACAGCGCCACCGACCAATCATTGAAATGATCCACTTGGCTGCCATCGCCGATCGTGAAAGGCGTGCCCAGGCGGTGGTGAGCGACCTTCAGCGTCAGGTCCATTTCGAACAACGGAAGGCGGCCCACATCGACGAATAACGTCCCCGTGCGGTTGTCTGGATCGTTTCTCCAGGCACCTGCGAAGCGACTGTCCAACGTCGAAAAACCACCATACAGGGCATAGCTTTCACTGTTGGAAAGGTTTGGCTGACTGTAATGAATAAGCCCGGCCTCGAAGCCCAGGCTTTCATCGAATCGGCGCTTGTAGCCGAAATAACTGTCGAGTTTGAGAGTCGAGTTGGGTGAAAGACCCAGGCTGGGTGCGAACTGCCCCATGTACAAACCGCTGGAGTGACTGACATCCACGCCGCCATGGAATGCGCCGACGGCGCTGGGCGAAATCAACCCCTGTGCCATCGAGCGGGAGCCTTGGGTACTGAGCTTGAAGGCAAAATCACCCAATTGACGTTGAATCTGCTTGGCGGACACCGGCGCACAGAACAGCAAGGCCGCCGTCAGCATTAGCAGGTGTCTGACCATGTGCACAATCCTGGTAAACCCGCTCTGGAACGAGAAGCATAACGGCATCGATTGACGAGGAAAACCCTACGCCATCAACGCTACCCGTGGTTGGGTGAGTTGCAGGCGTGATGCCATTACTCTGCGGTAGGTAGCGACCCCGCGCATGCGCCTGACGACAAGACACCTTGCTGCCACCAAAGCACGCTGGACCACCTGGCAACGATCTCGCGCTGGCGACCCATTGCAATTGGGCAAGTAGATCGCCACATCTGGCACCACTACCACCTGTGTCGGATAGGCCTGCCCGGTAAAGCACGCCATACTCACGACTTTCCAAGTCAGCCATGTGTGGGCTGCTGCTGGGCACGTTGGGGCTCGTCTCCGGCAATCATGTATTCGGCACCGGATATGAAGAAACGCGTGCCTTGCTGGAGGGTCAGCCAATCACGGACCAAAGCTTTCTGCTGTGGAAGTTTCTGGCCAGTGTCGTTTCTTATCTCTCCGGGATTCCGGGCGGTCTCTTTTCGCCCTCTCTGAGCATCGGTGCTGCCTTTGCGCCTGTGTTGAGCGTGCTACCCGATGTTGATCCTCAAGCATGCGCATTACTCGGAATGGGCGCGTACCTGGCCGGTGTTACACGCTCGCCGCTGACCGCCTCGGTCATCGTGCTTGAGCTTACACACAGCCCGGATCTGGCCATTCCCATGCTGGCCGCAACACTCATGGCAGCAGCCATCTCGGGATGGGTGTCTCCGGTCTCTCTTTACCATGCCTTGGCCAAGCAGATTATCGACAAGCTTCATACTCCAGCGCCGTCCGTTTCCAGAGTTGACGCTATCGACAAATGAATCACTCGACACTACCAGCCCTGGCGGCGCTCAGTTGAAGCTCAAGCGGTCTTTGTGGTGGCTTTCGCCGGAACGAAAAAAGAGCCTTTTGGCTAATGCAGGCCAGTTAAGCCAATGGGGCCGCTTTGCGGCCCTTTCGCGGCACAAGGCCGCTCAAAGTCCGCGTGAGCACTCTGAATGCCGGCTTGCACGGTCTTGGAACGGCCCAAACTACTGCAACGAAGGATTAACTGACAGGCATTAGCCTTTCGGCTTTTCATAGATTTACATGACAGGTGCGCCCGTCTGCCCGGCCTGAACCATCCTGGATGGCTGTTGCAGCAACCCGCGTGGCAAGCGGAAGCCTTTGAACGGTTGTTGGGTAATGGGATTGAAAGCCTTCTGCGCGCTCAGCCGGTAGCGCATCACGCCATCACCGGTCCTGAAGCTCAAGTCCACACTGGTCGCCGTCCGCCCATTGAGCGAACCACGACTGAGCAGGCGGAACATGGACCAGGGGCCTCGATACTCCAGGCTGCTGCTATTGCCGCTCTGCCTGAGCAGCGTCAGGTTGCTACGCACATGCTGCCCAAGCGTATTGGGCCAGATGACACCGGTGATCTGACTCGTGCCATGGGTGTAGGAAATCAACTGACCGTCCAGATCCAGCAAACTCGTGCGCTGGTTCGCACTCAGCCCTAACGGCTCGATACTGAACTGCACACTCAAGTTGCCGCGCTGATCGAAGAACGTTTCGCGAATGCGGTCCGCCAGCTCCAACTGCTCGATCACATCGCTACGGATCAGGGACTGCCCCTGCTGGCCGGTTTGCAGGGCTTCGAGGTTGTCCTTCAGGAACACCTTCAGATATTGCTCATTGAACTGCTGCAGCCGGCCCTTCGGCCCGAAGAACGCCTCGAAGTCATCCAGCGACGCGTCCGGCGCCCTGGCCACGAAGGGGTATCGGCCTGCCAGGCGCTGCTGAAAGAAACTATACACCTCAGCATCCCAGCGCCGCTCCAACTCGCGCAGTGCTTCAACATTCAATACCTGCGCCGTTTGATCAGCCACCTTTCGCACCTGGCGGTTGATAGGTTCAGGCAAGCCGGTCGATACCCGTTGCAAGGTGCCGATGGGGTCATGCCCAGTCATCGAGAAACGCTGATGCACGGCCTGCAGTGCTGCCCTGCCTCGGTCCGGGCTGTCCTGCACCGCCTTGGCATAGTCGTGTACGGCTGTGAGAGCAACCAGGGTTTCATCGTAGTAGCTAGGCTTCTCTGCGGCTCCCTGCAGCATCGCACTCAGCCCGGCAAAGGCCCTTTGAATAGTCCACGCCTGCTGATGCTCAGGCTTACTACTTATCGGCAGCACTGTCTTGGTCTGATCTGTTACCTCAACAACGCCGGCCGCTGAGAGCGAAGTGTTCTCCCGGACCGTGTCGAGCAATCGATGCAGCGGCGCCGCAGGCCCCGTCAACTGCTGCAGGATCGCGACACCATGGTCCAGGTCACGGAAGTCTGCCACGCTGAACGCGTTGAGGGCACGGCGCCAACTGTCAATGTAATCGGCGCTGTATAAGTTGCGTAGCCGTTCGCTCAACACCTCCCGGTCGGCATCCGAATAATCGAGCTGACTACGCTCGCCCAGCGCCCATTGGTCGATCATCGCCAAATCGGCGAAGCTCTGACTGCGTGGTTCGAAGTACTCCTTGAAACCTTTGGCAGTGAGCATCGGCGCTAACAGCACATCATCGCCCTGCCTGGCGCTCATGGACGGCTGATACACCACGTCGAAGGCCGGCCCAACCTGATGACGCAAGTCCAGCCCGGTGTGCAACTGCTCCGCCGCCTGTTGTTTGAGGCCAACGTAAACCCGCTCGGGTAGCGGCACCTTGCGCAACGCGTCCTGCACTGCGGCGACACGTTGGCTGTACTGCGGCAGGTCGGTATCGGCGTAGGTCAAGGCGTACTTGAGGTGCCGCATGAGGTCGCGCTGCAGTTGCCCCTGGCCCGGGAATTTCTGCTGCCATTGTCGGGCCATCCACGCTTCGACCCATTCGGCGCGGCGGTTGTGGCGGTCTTCCAGCATGCGGTAAACCCTGAGGGCAGCCATTTGCTGCTCACTGCCCGGGGGCGCAGCATCCATGGCATCGATCACTCCACTGGCCAAGGCCGGCAGGAACCGCCTGGAGAGCAAGCTGAGATATGCCTCATCGACACGCGGGCCGATAGCGCGCCCCTGATACAGGCCAAAATCGGAAACACCCGGCCATGCAGAGCGATAATCGCCAAATACCGATACCGCATCACGAATCTGGTCCAGCGGCTCCAGCAGATTGCGTCCGGTAGGATCCAGGCGCTGATCAACCTCGTGATGGCTGTATTCCCGGCTTTTGGCAAGCACGTTGGTGGCTTTGGCGCCATTGATATCGAAGAAGCGCTGCCAACTGGCGATGGCAACACAAAAAGCCAGTATGCCCACCCCAGAGCCGACCCATAGGAGTTGACGCTTGCTGCGCGCCACCTTGATGTTGTCCCCGGCAAGTCCGGCTTCCTTATAGATGACCCGCCCGAAAGCATGCTGGATGAAGTACGGTAGCGCCTTGCCTTGTACCTTGCCCTCGAGCAAAGGGAGCTTCGTCTTGTAGGGCTGCGCGGCCTCGCGCACGAACGCATTGAACATCTCACCTTGCTGGATGACCGAGGACCAGTACACACCGCGTACCAAGGCCGGCGTGGTGTAGCGATCACTGGCCAGCGCTTCTTTCAGGAATCCCAGCAATATTGGGCGCAAGCCGATCAACTGCGCATGCAATGAGAACAAGCGCGCGCGCTGGGCAGCGCTGTCCAGCGCATCGAGCCGATCCACCACCTGCTCAAACAGCTGGCTGATCAACTGCTCGTAGTGGTCGCCATACTCCTCCAGCCAAGCGTCGAATGTGCCTATCGCATCCAGCTTGAACGTGAAACCGAGCATTCTTTCCCGCATGGCGACGGAAAGACCGGCATAGAGTTGGTCGAATCCGTCCAACAGGTCGAACTTGGTCAGCACCACGTACAGCGGCATGCGGGTCTTGTGGTCGGGCAGGTCGTAGGGCGGTAACTGGTCGCCGCAATAGGTGCGCCCTGTGATCATCGGCTGGTCAGGGTCGCCATTGACGTACTGGATGATCACGTCCTGGCCGATGCGCGGGATGGCCATCGATCCCCAGCTACCACCTGCCCAGCCTTGGGATACCCGCACCCAGCAGGAGCTGAACTCGTTGTTATTGCTCTCCCGGTCCCAGGGGAAGCTGACTTTGACCCGTCCCCATTCGTCGCAATAAATCTCCTCACCAGGCGGTCCGACGACGGTGGCCATGTGAGGGCCGTCGACGCGGGGCTTTGCCAGCGGAGCAGGGCGCCATTCGGTTCTGCCGGGAACGAGCTGAGCGGTTTGCTCGTAGCGCGTGCTCTGGTCGGCGCCGGAGGCTTCTTCCTGCAAGCTGGTGAACTGGCTGCCTTTGTGAACGACACTGTTCACGCGCCAATGAACATTCAGGTCGTCACGTGGGTGGCCTGTGAGCGTGAAGCTGAGGCCAGGCTGCAGCCTGACGTCATCTCCTTGCACTTCTGCGATGCGCGCATCATGGCGCAGGGCAGTGATAAGGTTTTCAGTGAACGGCTTGCCCGCGGCATCGCGCTTGTAGCGGCCGGGGTAATCGAAGCGCTCGTAGTCACTGGACTGGTGTTCCAGGAAGGGGCCTGAAGCACGGTGTTCCTGGCGATACGCCGGATGGGTGAAGGTGTAGTCGCGCTGGACCTGACGAGAGGTTCGTACCTGCTCGCTATAGCGCAAGCGCCGAAGGCAAGCTGTGGCCTGATCGCCACCACTGTTGGATTGATATAAGACCGTGTTGGGGTCGATAGCGTCTTCGCCTTCGAAGCAATTCTCGTCATCGTTTTTGGTCTTGAGCACGCCATGGCTGATCAGCCCAAGGGATAGCAATTGATCCGTGATGATCAACTTATGCCGTTTTTCGCTGTGCTCGAAGCGATAGACGAAGCCCTCTTCAGCCGCCAAGCGGGCGATGAAGTCGAGGTCAGTCTCGCCCGCTTGCACACAGAACTCGCGCACCTGATGGTCCATGCTTGCGCGAAGCTCATATTGATCGATGCCCTGACGCTTGACCATCAAGAGCCAGACGCACAAGGGCGATGGCTTCAACGAGCTGCGGTTCGAGGACGAGCTGGATCGTCAGGAAGTGTTTATCCACCAACCTCAACGAGTCGCCCCAGGCCCGTCTTCGCGAGCTGCACGCACTGGTCCAAATCAAGGAATCCACCCATGACTGACGCCGCCGTCGACAGCGCCACAGCCGGCCCTGCCTGCAGCCCGCGCGTGCCCATCCTGCCGGTGCGCTATGCCATCGTGCCGCGTACCGGCGATGCCCCTGCCTGCCGCTACGCAGACGCAGGCTTCAATCTCGAACACGGCTTCGCCCCACTGCTGCACTCGTCCTACACCCTGCGCGCACTGCGCCCAGGCTACATCTACGTGTTCATGAAAGGTCCTCAGGGCGAAAAGCTGGTCATTCATGAGTACGACGGCGAAGGACGCTATCAGGAGCTGCGCTATCAAGGGCTCGAAGGCTATCACCTGCGCCAACGCTACCTGTCCAGCCAGAGCATGGGCTGGGTATGGGCCGATACCTGCCAGGACACAGCCAAGGAAGTGTGGATCGGCTACAGCCCTCACCTTTGGACCAACGCCACGACTGCCCGCATCACCGCTTCGGCAGCCCTGCGCAAACGGCACATGCGCAAGCTGGACATGGCCGAGCTGATTGCCGGTAACCAAGCACCCTCCACCCAGCCCCATGTCCTGCCGCTCAGCGCCCTGCAAAATTGGGTCGAAGACTACAAACCGGCAAGCCGGCGGATGTCCCTGACCTGGAGCAGCCACGCGTCCACCGGCATCTTGTCCGTCGGCAGACTCAACGCCATTGCCCGGGATTACCCCAGCACCCAGCCGAAAATACCGGTGGTAGTGGCGCTGGCCGATGCTGAAGGGATAGCCCTGGACCTGAGCCTGTCGGTCTCGGCCTATCAGCACCAACTGCGCGATCTGATGGGCGGTGGTGCGAACGCCGGAATGCTGTGGTTCAACGTGATCTCGCTGAAGACGGCTTACAACAGCCTGCAAAAAAGCAGTGCGCCGGAATATACGTTGGGGTTTGCGGCGTCGATTTTCGGTGTAATTGGAGCGGCCGCGGCGACATTGGTCAGCGTGCGGGCTACGCAGAAGGCCGTGATGCTGAGATTGAGTTCGACGGCACCGGGGATGGGGTTTGGTAATGGCGTGGTCAAGTTCCTGAGCAGTAATCTTTTTGCGCGATTGGCAGGCTATCCTGCAATAATTTTTGGCTTTTCCTCGGACGCCTTTAAAGCTTGGCGCCAAAACGAAAACGGAAACTCAGCTGCCGCCGCATACACATTCACGGGCGGGGTAACCACGGCCATTGGTTCTGCGGTCATTCTTGAGGCCGGGCTTGCAATAGCAGGGCCCACGGTATTCGTCCCCTTCGCCGGGTGGGCCGCAGCAGCATTGGTGCTCGCGGGAGCAGCGATCCTTGCTGGGGGCCTGTATCTTCACGCCAAAGCACATGAGCGCCTTCACAGTCCGATTGAGCTATGGACAGCACGTAGCATCTTTGGCAATCGCATCAATGATGGAGAGATTCGTTCTGAAATCATTCTGGATCATTACAAAAAACTTCCTCCATTTCACTCCTTGCACGCAGAAATCAAAGCTTGGCATGATGAGCACTATAGGCCAAGACTATTATCAGCCAAGGAAGCGCAATCACTTGGCGTAACTAATGTCGATACTCAATGGCACCAACACACTCACTGGAATCAGCCAAATTGGTCAGCTATAAAATATAAGTATGCGATCACGTCTGAAACCACGGCTGAGTTCACAGTACTGCTGCCGGGCTTCGCTATAGGCGCCAGCCAATGGTCAGGAGGTTCGAGCAGCCTTCGTGACGATGGAGGAATCGACGTATTTCCAATCAATCCTGCTGCCTACGTTGTAGACGCCGGCTTGATCCTTCATATAAAGCTCACGCTGCACCACCAAAACCATGTCTCACTTCATCTCGCCTACAGCTCCAACCGAGGACTTACCGAAGGTGCTGAGATTCATTCTAACTTTCATCTAGAGCGCTGATCATGGCAACTATATGGCTATTCAACTCAAACTTATGCTCAGGGTATAAACCCGCAATTGGTGGCCAGCTATTGAGCGTATCCGAAAACACTCTGCACCTGCATAACCCTTGGGTAACAGACTCCATATTTATGGGAAAGCTGTACTGTGCAGCAATTGTCACTTTGATGATTGGCCTCTATCCTATTTTGTTGTCCGAAGAAGCCTGGAATCCTTATACTCTCAATCCGATATTGATCATCGGCACAGCACTAGGACCTTTCATATTTCTCCCATTTCTCATTTATCGAATATTTCTCATCAAAGGCTTATCAAGCGTTTGCTTCAACCGCTCAACAAAAAAAATCTACTACCAACGTTTCAGAAGGGTATTCGTCTTCGAATGGCACAATACCGGAGGGGGGCTTTTCAAGCGCACAGAGTTTGGTGGCTCATCCTTCAGCACCTCCTATGCACTCGCATTCGCCCCCCGTCGAGAAGACGGCAGCCTCCATCAAAAAGATTGCCTCTGGACCGACAGCAACGAACCCACCGAACCCGGCATCAAACACGTCGCCGAAGTCTGGGAATACCTTCGCCACTTCATGAACCACGGCCCAGCCAAACTTCCTCCTCCCGGCGAACCCAACTGGTGGCACCGGCCGCTTCATGCCATTTGCCTGACCCCGGCAGAAGCCTGGCGCCATTACGCCCCCTGGCGAACCGGCGAGCCCGGAGAAATGCAGGGCAAAAAAAACTGGCAACTGCCGTTCTGGGCCGTGTTGTTCCCTTACAACCTCGGCCTCGCCCTCTGCTGGTATGGCGTATGTCGACTCTTCAATGTCCGGGCAGCACCGCCGCCGCCAGAGGCCTTCGAGCAAGCCCCTATTCAACCCAAAAAAGGAAAGCGCAAATGAAGCCCATCGTACTCGTAGGCCATCGTCATACTTGCCCTATCCATGGCGAAGGCACAGTAGAAACGGGCGCAAGCGCAGCATTCGTGGATGGCAGGGCAATAGCACGCGTCGGCGACCGGATCAGTTGTGACGCTGTCATCGAAGCCGGTGCTGGCGGCACGATCATCGAGGGCCAACCGGCGGCAAGGGAGGGAGACACCACCAGCCATGGCGGAACCTTGGTCGAGGGCGACTCGGGTTGGCTGATTGATTGACAGCAAAACCGGCAAACGACTTTGACACGAGAACGAAAAAAGACGCCGAAGCGTCTTTTTTCGAGGGCTCAAAGAATTTCGTAGAAATCTGTGAGCCAATATTTGGAGCGGGAAACGAGACTCGAACTCGCGACCCCGACCTTGGCAAGGTCGTGCTCTACCAACTGAGCTATTCCCGCGTCGTGATGGGCGCCATTTTAAAGCATTGCGCAATGGCGTCAACCCCTTGATTCAAAAACTTTTATTTCTGCTCCGAGCCTTCGCGCAGGTGCGGCCAGGCAGCCAGCAGGTAGTGCACCATTGACACCAGCGTCAGCCCCGCCGCCACCAGCAGCAGGCCATAGCCCAGCACCACCCAGAACGTCAGCACCGGCGGGTTGGCCAGCAGGATCACCAGCGCCAGCATCTGCGCCGCAGTCTTCCACTTGCCCAGGTTGGACACCGCCACGTGCGCACGCGCGCCGAGTTCGGCCATCCACTCGCGCAGCGCCGAAACCACGATCTCACGGCCAATGATCACCGCTGCGGGCAACGTGAGCCAGAAGTTGGCGTGCACTTGCACCAGCAACACCAAGGCCACGGCAACCATCAGCTTGTCCGCTACGGGATCGAGGAAGGCGCCGAACGGCGTGCTCTGCTGCAACCGACGGGCCAGGTAGCCGTCCAGCCAATCCGTGGCGGCGGCGATGGCGAACACCGTGCTGGCGGCCATGTAGCTCCAGTGATAGGGCACATAGAACAGCAGGATGAAGATCGGGATGAGCAGGACGCGTAGAACGGTGAGCAGGTTTGGAATATTCATCGGTACGACTGGCTGCGAGTTGAACAGGCATTCTACTCGCTATGCAGGCTCGCATAAATCGACTCGGCAAGCTTTTTACTGATGCCCGGCGCTTTGGCGATTTCGTCGATACTGGCGCGGTTGAGCTCTTGCAACCCGCCGAAGTGTTTCAGCAAGTCACGCCGACGCTTGGGCCCTATCCCAGCTACATCCTCCAGACTTGACGTACGACGGGCCTTGCCACGTCGAGCGCGGTGGCCGGTGATAGCAAAGCGGTGAGCCTCGTCGCGGATCTGCTGGATCAGGTGCAGCGCGGGGTTGTCGCCCTTGAGAGTGAATTCATGGGCAACATCGTTCAGGTACAGCGTCTCGAAACCGGCCTTGCGCGTTACGCCCTTGGCCACGCCCAGCAATGTAAGGTCCGCGAAACCCAGCGCCTGCATGACCTCACGGGCCATGTTCAACTGGCCCTTGCCGCCGTCCACCAACAGCACATCTGGCAGCTTGCCCTCACCGTCCTTGATGCGTCCGTAACGGCGCTGCAAGGCCTGGTGCATGGCAGCGTAGTCGTCGCCAGCGGTAACACCTTCGATGTTGAAGCGCCGGTAGTCGGACTTGAGCGGCCCTTCCGGACCGAACACCACGCAGGAGGCCACGGTGGCCTCGCCGCTTGAGTGGCTGATGTCGTAGCACTCCAGGCGCTGGGGTACTTCATCCAGCTCCAGTACCTGGGCCAGGGCCTCGAAACGCGCGGCCATGTGCTGGCGGTTGGCAAGGCGCGCGTTGAGCGCCTGCTCGGCGTTGGTCACGGCCAGTTGCTGCCAGCGCGCACGGGTGCCGCGTACCCTGTGGCTGATGGCAAGTTCGCAGCCGCGCAGGGCGTGCACCGCCTCGATGATGGCCTCGAAGTCTTCATGTACCACGTTGACGATCAGTTCGCCCGGCAGCTCGCGCTCGCCATTGCCGAGGTAATACTGGGACAGGAATGCCGCCATAACCTCGGCCACCTCTTCCTCGATACCCACCTGCGGAAAGAAGTTCTTGCTCCCCAGCACCCGACCGCCGCGTACGCTGATCAGGTGCACACAGGCGCCACCGGGGTTGACGAACGCTGCCACCACATCGACATCGCCCGAGCCGCCTTCCATGTACTGCTGGTCCTGCACCCGACGCAGCAGGGCGACCTGATCACGCAGCTCCGCGGCCTTCTCGAAATTCAAGGCCATGGCAGCTGTTTCCATCTCAGCGTTGAGTTCGTTGCCCAGCTGCTGGCTACGGCCTTCGAGGAACATCACCGAATGGCGCACATCCTCGGCATACTCGCCGGACTCCACCAAGCCCACGCACGGCGCCTTGCAGCGCTTGATCTGGTATTGCAGGCACGGGCGGGTGCGGTTGGCGTAGTAGCTGTCCTCGCACTGGCGTACCGAAAAGGCTTTTTGCAGCAGGCTCAAGCTTTCGCGAATGGCGCCCGCACTCGGGTAAGGGCCAAAGTAACGACCCTTGGCCTTCTTGGGGCCACGATGGATGCCAAGGCGTGGGTAGTCTCCGTCAGAAAGAAACACGTACGGGTAGGACTTATCGTCACGCAGCAGGATGTTGTAGGGCGGACGCCACTCCTTGATCAGCGTCTGCTCAAGCAGTAGCGCTTCGGTCTCGTTGGCGGTGATCGTGGTTTCGACCTGGGCAATGCGCCCCACCAGCGCAGCGGTCTTGGGCGCAAGGCCAGTCTTGCGAAAGTAGCTGGCCAGGCGCTTTTTGAGGTTCTTGGCCTTGCCCACGTAAAGCAGGCGAGCGTCGGCATCGAACATCCGGTACACGCCCGGGCGGCCGCTGCAGGTGGCCAGGAACGCGCTGGCATCGAAAGTGTGTGACATGGGGTTTTGCTTAAAGACTTGCGTCGACCATACCGTGGCGGACAGCCAGCAAGGTCAGTTCGACGTCGCTGGTGACCGAGAGTTTTTCGAAAATCCGATAACGGTAAGTATTGACGGTCTTGGGCGACAGACACAACTTGTCAGAGATGATCTGCACTTTCTGACAGCCGACGATCATCAGCGCGATCTGGATTTCCCGTTCCGACAAGGCATCGAATGGCGAGCCCTGCGGCTGGAACGGCTTGAGCGCCAACTGCTGGGCGATCTGCGGGCTGATGTAACGTTGCCCGGCGAAGGCCAGACGGATGGCCTGGACCATCTCGTCAAGCCCTGCGCCCTTGGTCAGGTAACCGGCAGCACCGGCTTGCAGCAAGCGCGTGGGGAACGGATCTTCCTCGCACACTGTCACTGCCACCACCTTGATATCCGGGTGGCTGCGCAACAATTTGCGGGTTGCTTCCAGACCACCAATCCCTGGCATCTTCACGTCCATCAAGACCACATCTGGCTTCAGCTCGCGGGCAAGCTTGAGGGCCGACTCGCCCGAGTCCGCCTCCCCCACTACCTGCAGGCCATCAATGTCGGCCAGCATGCGCGTGATGCCTGTACGCACCAGATCGTGATCGTCGACCACCAGGACCCTTATCAAGCAGACACCTCGTCAGTGGGGGCGATTGGATCCCGCCACCTTAACAAAAAATTTCACCGGCAACCTAGTGGCCAGCGCGGTTAATTCCGCCGCTCAAGCACCGGCCCTCATAGACCAGCCGGCGAAATCCGACGGGGGTAGACCTCACTGAAATGCCGCCGCACGCTCGAAGCGCCGAATACGCGGGGGTTGATCGGCATCCGCCTCGCCGGCCAGGCGGCTGAGCAAGTGCCAGACGGCAGCCTGATCGGCATCCGGCAACCGGCGGAATGCACCGAGCAGGTGATCCTCTTCGGCGCTCAGGCTGTCCAGTGGCGCGGGCGTGTGAAAACCGGTCAGCACGTACAAGGCATCGACACCGCGGGCCGCGACAGCCGCCAGGTAATCCATACGCGGCGTACGTTCGCCACTTTCGTACTTGCCTTGGGCATTGGGCTCGACACCACCGATGTCGCCGAACACGCGCTGGGTCAAGCCAAGGCGCTCACGCTCTTCCCGCAAACGTGGACCAAATCCGCTCATCTACTCGCCTCCTCTGCTTGGATGAATCCCGGGTGCATCCAGCACCCGAGTGAATGACTGATCAGTCGTCTGCACTATGCCAATTGGATCCAATCCTTGCAAGCTGTCATTGCGCCATGCTGCCGGCGCCGATCAAAGGACATTGCGCTGCATCCTTACGAAACACTCATCCTCGCCCTGTGCGACAAAACCATGTCGCAGGTACAACTGCCGCGCGGGGTTGGTGCGAAACACCATCAAACGCACGCCCGGCAAGCGGCGCTGGACTGCCCAAGCGGCGAGCGTCTCGAGCACCCAGCCGCCGACACCCCGCCCGCGGTGCTCCGGCAGCAGGTGCAACTCGCGAATGAACAGTGCCTGGCGGTCTTGGCTCAGGCTGCAAAAGCCCAGCTTGACGCCATCCTCGGCCACCAGCCACTGCTCACGCCAGCGCCAGGCCTCGTCGAACGCCTCCTCGATCCACAGCAAATCGAACGCATGGTAGTAGGGCAACATCGCGCGCCGCGTAAGGTCGCGGGCGAAGCGCAGGTCATCATCGCTGGCAGGGATAAGTTCAAGGGGCATGGCACACCGACAGGTATCGTGGCGATCATTCACTGCCTTCTAGACTAGAAGTCCTTTGACCGAGGTCACGCCGTGGAAACGAATTGTTTCTAGGATGGGAAACCTCCCCCATCGCGTCGACGCCTTCGGAGCCCGCATGACAACCCCCTCGATGGTCAGCCCGGATAGCCTGACCCCATTCGACGCTCTCCCACAGCTGTCACAACGCCCCAGCCGCGCCACCCTTGTTCTGTTCTTCAGCCTGCTGCTGGCCGGCCTGACCTACACCTTCTACAGCCTGCAACAAGACGTCAGCGCCAGCGGCACCCTGGTCACCACGGTAACGCCGTTTCTACTACTGGGCCTGGCACTGCTGATCGCCTTGGGCTTCGAGTTCGTCAACGGCTTCCACGACACTGCCAACGCGGTGGCCACGGTGATCTACACCCATTCGCTGCCGGCCTCGGTGGCGGTGGTGTGGTCGGGGCTGTGCAACTTTCTTGGCGTGCTGCTCTCCAGTGGCGCGGTGGCCTTCGGCATCATTGCCTTGCTGCCAGTGGAGCTGATCCTGCAGGCCGGCTCCAGTGCAGGCTTCGCCATGATCTTCTCGCTGCTGCTGGCGGCGATCATCTGGAACCTGGGGACCTGGTGGCTGGGTCTGCCGGCGTCGTCCTCGCACACCTTGATCGGCTCGATTATTGGCGTGGGCGTGGCCAACGCGCTGATGCATGGGCGCGACGGCACCAGCGGGGTCGACTGGGGCCAGGCCAGCAAGGTCGGCTACGCCCTGCTGTTCTCGCCGCTGATCGGTTTCGTTTGCGCGGCCCTGCTGTTGCTGGCGCTGCGCGCACTGGTAAAGCGCCGCGAGCTGTACCGGGCGCCCGAAGGCCAGACTCCGCCGCCGTGGTGGATTCGCGGCCTGCTCATCCTGACCTGTACCGGCGTGTCGTTCGCCCACGGTTCCAACGACGGACAAAAAGGCATGGGCCTGATCATGCTGATCCTGGTCGGCACCCTGCCGATGGCCTATGCCCTGAACAAGACCATGCCCAACGAGCAGGCGCTGCAATTCTCGGCAGTCGCCGAATTCACCCGCCAGGCCCTGGTGCGCAGCGCGCCGCAACCTGCGCCGGCCGACCCACGCCAGACCCTGACCGACTTCATCAGCGAACCCAAGGCCAGCCCGGCGTTGATACCGGCACTGGCGGCGCTGACCGGCATGGTCGGCGAGGAGGTCAAGGGCTATGGCTCGCTCAAGCGCGTGCCGGCCGAAGCCATGGCCAACGTGCGCAACGACATGTACCTGACCAGCGAAGTAATCCGCCTGCTCGACAAGCACCAGTTGGCAAGCTTCGACGCCGATACCGCCCGCCATGTGCAACTGTTCAAACGCCAGCTCGACGATGCCACCCGCTACATTCCGCTGTGGGTCAAGGTAGCGGTGGCCATTGCCTTGGGCCTGGGCACCATGGTCGGTTGGAAACGCATCGTGGTGACCGTCGGTGAGAAGATAGGCAAGACCCACCTGAGCTATGCCCAAGGCGCCTCGGCAGAGGTGGTGGCGATGTGCACGATTGGTGCGGCGGACATGTTCGGGCTGCCGGTATCGACCACCCACGTGCTCAGTTCGGGAGTGGCCGGGGCCATGGTCGCCAATGGCTCGGGGCTGCAACGCCGCACCCTGATCAATCTGCTGATGGCCTGGGTGCTGACGTTGCCTGCGGCGATGCTGCTGGCGGGGTGCCTGTACTGGCTGCTCAACCAGGTTTTCTGACCGGCACTAGTGGCCTGTTCAAGCGGGGATCTGCAAACCCCGCTGCACCGCCGGACGGGCCAGGAAGTTCGCCAATACCCGCTGCACTTCGACGAACTCATCGAAACCCACCAGATCCCCAGCGTCATAGCGCTCCACAAGGTTGCGCACCCAGGGGAAGATGGCGATATCGGCGATGCTGTAGTCATCGACCATCCATTGCCGGCCCTTCAGGTGGCGCTCCAACACGCCCAGCAAGCGCTTGGACTCGTTGACGTAGCGATCACGCGGGCGTTTGTCCTCGTAGGCCTTGCCGGCGAAGAAGTGGAAGAACCCGACCTGGCCGAACATCGGCCCGATGCCGCCCATCTGGAACATCAGCCACTGCAAGGTCTGGTAGCGCTGGGCCGGGTCGCTGCTGAGCAATTGGCCGGTCTTTTCCGCCAAGTACTGCAGGATCGCGCCCGATTCGAACAAGGGCAACGGCTGACCGCCCGGTCCGGCCGGGTCGAGAATCGCCGGGATCTTGTTGTTGATACTCAGCGAGATGAATTCGGGGCTGAGCTGGTCATTGCTGTCGAAGCTGACCTTGTGCGCCTCGTACGGCAGGCCGATCTCTTCGAGCATGATCGACACCTTGACTCCGTTGGGGGTCGGCAACGAATACAGTTGCAGGCGCTCTGGGTGCTGCGCCGGCCATTTGCCGGTAATCGGGAAAGCAGACAGATCAGTCATGTGCATGCCTTGGCAGTGGAAAGGGTTGCGGGATCAGGAGCAAGCGAGCTACGCACCATCACCCAGTCGCGGTGCCGTTCGTCACCGCAGGTAAAGACCGCCTCGCCGACCTTGGCAAAGCCGTTGCGCTGGTAAAAGCGAATGGCGCGGGCGTTCGCTTCATTGACGGTCAGTCGCACCGGCCCGTGGGCCTGGGCCAAGGTCGCCTCCAGCAACTGCTGCGCCGCACCCTGCCCATGGGCGCAGGGCAACACGTAGCAACGCGAGACCTCAACCAAACGGTCGGCGGCGGCGACCCCCAGCACACCAGGGGCCAGGTCGAGCATGCTGTAGCCAAGCACCTGGCCGCCCTGTTCGAGCACAAGCAAGCGCTTGTGCGGATGCCGCAGGTGCGCCTGGAAATGCTCGGGCTGCAAGTGATGAACAATGTAGTGATGCTGCGCCGCCGCCGCGCTGTCAGGTGGGCTGGCCATGGCAAAAGTGGCCTCACCGACCTGGCTGAGGGCTGCGCAGTCATCGAAGCGGGCCGGGCGGATCTGGTAAGGCATGGCAACGTCCTGTCGGGCATCCGGGGGTGTGCCCCGACAATGCCAGCCCCGTCCGATGCCTGCAAGGCTGCACTGCCTGCACGCAAAAAGCCCATGAGCAAGTCATGGGCTTTGGGTCTTGGGCCTGGGGCTCAGGCCGCTTGCACGACCGGCACCTTGCCACGCCGGGTCAATGCTACCAGCAGGATGAACAGGGTCACCCCCGCAGTCATCAGCGTCTCGTAGCGATAGGCATCGCTGAACAACATGTAGCCCAGGACCATGACGATGGTGCCAATCACCAGCCAGGTCAGCCATGGGAACAGCCACATCTTGAGTTCCGGCGTACGCCCTTCACGCTCGGCACGCGCCCGCATGCGCAACTGCGACACGGCGATCACCAGGTAGACCAGCAGGGCGATGGCGCCCGTAGTCGAGAGCAGGAAGCCGAATACCTTGCCAGGTAGAACGTAGTTGACCAGGCAACCGGCAAAACCTGCGAAAGTGGAGAGGATCACCGCCACGGTCGGCACGCCGGCACCGGAGATACGCTTGGTCATGCTCAGTGCCTGGCCACGTGCGCCCAGCGAATAGAGCATCCGCGAGGCCGTATAGAGCCCGGAGTTCATGCAGCTGGTCACGGCCACCAGCACCACGATGTCCACCAGCAACTTGGCGCCCGGCACGTTGAGCACCTCCAGCACTCGCTGGAACGAACCCACAGCCTTCAGTTGCGGGTCATTCCAAGCGACCAGCGAGACAACCAGGAAGATCGACGCCAAGTAGAAGATCGCGATGCGGTACACCACCAAGTTGGTGGCTCGGCGGATCTTCTCCTTGGGGTTGGCAGTTTCATCAGCGGCGATGGTGACGATCTCGGCACCGAAGAACGAGAAGATGGTGATCAACACGCCGCCCAGCACCGTGCCGAAACCGTTAGGCATGAACCCACCGCTCTCCCACAACCGGCTCACACCGGACACCTCGGCCAACGGCCAGAAGCCGAACACCGCCAGGCTGCAAACCACGATGAAAGCGATGATCGCGACCACCTTCACCAGCGCGAACCAATACTCGAAAGCACCGAAGTTCTTCACGCTCACCAGGTTGGTGCCCGACAGCACGACCATGATCAGGAAGGCGAACAGCCATGAAGGTACAGCAGGGAAGTAAGCATGCAGGATGTCGGCGCCAGCGATGGCCTCGACCGGGATGATCAACACCCAGAACCACCAGTACAGCCAACCGATGGTAAAGCCCGCCCAGGGGCCGATGGCCTCGCTGGCGTAGGTGGAGAACGAGCCGCTGTTGGGGTTGGCGATGGCCATTTCGCCGAGCATGCGCATCACCAGCAGCACCAGCAGGCCGGTCATGGCGTAGGAAATCAGAATCGCCGGGCCGGCGGTGGCGATGGCGTTGGAAGAGCCGATGAACAACCCTGCTCCGATGATGCCGGCGATGGAAATCATCGAGACCTGGCGGGAGGTCAGCCCGTGTTGCAGGGAACGCTGTTTCTTGTTGTGTGGCGATGCCATGGGGAACCCTCTAATGGGTCGGCCGTTTGCAGCAACGGCTGAAAAAGTTGAAGCAGAATGTTGTCAGTCAGAGTCGCTCTTTGTTGTTCTTGTAATACCCGGTTGCGCGGTTGCCCTCCTCTTCGCATGCCCGGTTGAAATCGTTGACGCAGGTCAGTATTAATCTATGAGGCCGGGTCGACAAAACGACCTTTTCGACACACATCATTCCAATAAAGAATGAACTCGTTCCTTTTTTTGCAGGGTTCACCGCCACCATGTCCAAACGCCTGATGCCCTCGACCACCGCCCTGCAATGCTTTGAAGCTGCCGCCCGCCACCTGAGCTTCACCCGTGCAGCGCAAGAGCTGCACCTGACCCAGAGCGCGGTGAGCAAACAGGTGGCGCAGCTCGAAGACATGCTCGCCCACCCGCTGTTCCAGCGCATTCGCAGGCGTTTGCACCTGACGCCGGCCGGCGCGCTGTACCTCACCGAAGTGAACAAGATCCTCACCCAGATCGACATTTCCAGCCGTTACATCCTCAGCTACGGCGACGAGACCGAAGTGCTGCGTATCGCCACCCAGCCGACCTTCGGCGCGCGCTGGCTGGTGCCCAAGCTAAAAGGCTTTGGCGAGCGTCATCCGCGCATCCACCTGGATATCCGTAACGAACTGGAGCCGTTCGACCTGGTGCAGGCCAAAGCCGACATCGCGTTCTTCTTCGGCCAGGGCACCTGGCCTGGGGCCACCTGCATCGAGCTGTTCAGCGAGGAAGTCGTCCCAGTGTGCGCCCCTGAACTGCTGGCCAATCGGCCCTTGCGCAGCGCGCAGATGCTCGGCGAGCACCGCCTACTGCAGTGCGCCTCGCGCCCGGAGGCCTGGCACGAGTGGTTCCTGGGGCTGGGGCTGCATAGCCAGAACAGCTACCACGGGCCACGCTTCGACACGTTCTACCTGTGTATCCGCGCTGCCATCGCCGGTTGCGGCATCGCCCTGATCCCGCGCTACCTGGTGGCCGAAGAGCTGAGCGAGGGCAAGCTAGTGGTGGCCTGGGACCATCCGGTGCCGAGCAATGGCCGGCACTTCATGGCCTATGCCGAACATGCCGCCGAAGTCCCCAAGGTCAGGGCCTTCGTACGCTGGATCAGCGAACGGGTGGCTGAGGAAGATTGAGCGGCGTCAGTACGAGCAGGGCTTGCCTGCGCCCTTACATCACGAATCCTGGGAATGATCGTAATCCAATAATTCGTTTGCGGAACATACCCACTGCACGCTTGGATATGAGCCATATTCGAACAACAGGCCGCGTGTAGATGAATCAGGAAAGTATCAGCCAATCCATTGCCATCGTTCACCCGATTACACTTTCCCACGGCCGCAATGCCGAAGTATGGGACACCGATGGCAAACGCTACATCGACTTCGTCGGCGGTATCGGTGTGCTCAATCTGGGCCACTGCAACCCCGCCGTGGTCGAGGCGATCCAGCAACAGGCCGGCCGCCTGACCCACTATGCCTTCAACGCCGCACCACATGGCCCGTACCTGGCACTGATGGAGCGACTGGCCGCGTTCGTGCCAGTCAACTACCCGCTGGCGGGCATGCTGACCAACAGCGGTGCGGAAGCGGCAGAAAATGCACTGAAGGTCGCACGTGGCGCCACCGGCAAACGCGCCATCATCGCCTTTGACGGCGGTTTCCACGGTCGTACCCTGGCCACCCTAAACCTCAATGGCAAGGTCGCGCCTTACAAGCAGCGCGTCGGTGAATTGCCAGGCCCGGTGTACCACTTGCCCTTCCCCAGCCCTGACACCGGCGTTACCTGCGAACAGGCTCTGAAGGCCATGGACCGGCTGTTCAGCGTCGAACTGGCGGTAGAGGACGTGGCAGCGTTCATCTTCGAGCCGGTGCAGGGCGAAGGCGGCTTCCTGGCCATGGACCCTGCGTTCGCCCAGGCGCTGCGGCGCTTTTGCGACCTGCACGGGATCCTGATCATCATCGACGAAATCCAGTCAGGTTTCGGCCGTACCGGCCAACGCTTCGGCTTCCCGCGCCTGGGCATCGAGCCGGACTTGCTGTTGTTGGCCAAGAGCATCGCCGGGGGCATGCCGCTGGGTGCGCTGATGGGCCGCCGAGAGCTGCTGGCGGCCCTGCCCAAAGGTGGCCTGGGCGGCACCTATTCGGGCAACCCGATCGCCTGTGCGGCGGCACTGGCCAGCCTTGCACAGATGACCGACACCCACCTCGCCACCTGGGGCGAGCGCCAGGAACAGGCGATAGTCGCACGCCATGCACGCTGGAAAGTCTCGGGGGCCTGCAAGTACCTGGGACGCCTGACCGGCACCGGCGCGATGCGCGGCATCGAGCTGGTCAATCCAGACGGCAGCCCGGCACCGGCGCAACTGGCCAAAGTGCTAGAGGCCGCGCGGACCCGCGGCTTGCTGCTGATGCCCAGCGGCAAGGCGCGGCACATCATTCGCCTGCTGGCCCCGCTGACCATCGAGGCCGAGGTGCTAGAGGAAGGCCTGGATATCCTCGAGCGCTGCCTGGCGGAACTGGACTGAGGGGCTTACAGCCCCAGCTCTGCCGGGGTGAGCATGTCGCATTCGAAGGCGATCCAGCCGCCTTCGAGTTCGGCATGACCGTTGACGATCGGGCCGTAGTAGGTCAAGCCATTGTCCAGGGTGACGCAGATGTGCGTGGCCGACTTCTCGGGCGCTGCGAGGGTGCCCACGAAATGCACCTTTTTCAGGGTTTCGGTCACCGCCTCCAGGCCAACACGCATGTTCGGGTTTTCCGAGGCCTCGGTGTCACCCCCACGATCTTCGCAGCTGACGGTCACGGTGGCGATGTAGGGGTACTTGTTACTCAAGCGGGTTTACCTCAAGGCATGGGGGCGAAAATTGCCGCTAGGGTACGGCAGAGCGTGGTCGTTGTCTCTAGTGTCCTGCTCGCGAAGCAGGCGCACTCCGGCAAAGGCTTCGAAGGCGCCGCGCGGCCAGACCAGCATGGCCTCCACCGCCTCGATCTGTTAGGGTGCCCGCCGATGCACGCCCCACCACGCGAGGACAACGAGTGAGCGCCGAACAACCCCTGATCGCCGACCTGTTCGAGGTCGACAAACGCCTGACCCTCAAGCCTGTCGTGGACTTCAACAGCTATCTGCGCAACGCCTTCGGCGAAGGCCCGTGCCGCTGCCATCGCTGTGTCGAGAACGCCGGCGACGAAAGCACCTACAGCTATCGCCACACCTTCGAACTCGAAGGCCGCACCCTCAACCGCCGCTTCGCCAACAGCGCCGGGAGCGACGTACTGCTGGTGCTGAAGAAAGCCTGGCTGTCGTACACCAAGCACGAGCTGATCACCGTCGGCAGCCTGGACATGACCACCCTCAAGGCCTTTACCGACGCAAGTCTGCACGAGCGCCTGCTGGCCCTGCTGCCCGCCAGCGGCCTGGCCCACGAGACCGACGGCCAGTGGCAATTGCAGGTCCTGGCCGACTGACGGCACGCTGTACGACGCAGCACCACGGCAGGTTTCTCCCGCTCTGCTACCTTGGGAGAACCTTCACCTGCAGGTGACTCGCCATGGCCCGCACCACCCCCATCGAGCTGTACCGCAATATCGGCATCGTCGCCCACGTAGATGCCGGCAAGACCACCACCACCGAGCGGATCCTGTTCTACACCGGGGTCAACCACAAGATGGGCGAAGTGCATGACGGCGCGGCGACCATGGACTGGATGGCCCAGGAGCAAGAGCGCGGCATCACCATCACCTCGGCGGCCACCACAGCGTTCTGGCAAGGTTCGACCAAGCAATTCGCCCACAAGTACCGCTTCAACATCATCGACACCCCAGGCCACGTCGACTTCACCATCGAGGTGGAGCGTTCGCTACGCGTGCTCGACGGCGCGGTAGTGGTGTTCAGTGGCGCCGATGGGGTCGAGCCGCAATCCGAAACGGTGTGGCGCCAGGCCAACAAGTACCACGTGCCACGCCTGGCCTACATCAACAAGATGGACCGCCAGGGCGCGGATTTCCTGCGTGTGGTCAAGCAGATCGACCAGCGCCTGGGCCACCACCCGGTACCTATCCAACTGGCCATCGGCAGCGAGGAACACTTCATCGGCCAGATCGACCTGGTCAAGATGAAGGCCATTTATTGGAACGACGCAGACCAAGGCACCAGTTACCGCGAAGAGGACATCCCTGCCGAGTTGCAGGCCCTGGCCGACGAGTGGCGCGCCCACATGATCGAAGCCGCTGCCGAGGCCAACGACGAACTCACCCTGAAGTTTCTCGACGGCGAAGAGCTGACCGTCGAAGAAATCAAGGCAGCCCTGCGCCAACGCACCATCGCCAACGAGATCGTGCCCACCATCCTCGGCTCGTCGTTCAAGAACAAAGGCGTACCGCTGATGCTCGACGCAGTGATCGACTACCTGCCCGCGCCCTCGGAAATCCCAGCGATCAAGGGCACCGACCCAGACCACGAAGACAAGCACCTGGAGCGCCACGCCGACGACCACGAGCCGTTCTCGGCGCTGGCCTTCAAGATCGCCACCGACCCGTTCGTCGGCACCCTCACCTTCGCCCGGGTGTATTCCGGCGTGCTCAGCTCGGGCAATGCCGTGCTCAACTCGGTCAAGGGCAAGAAAGAGCGCATCGGCCGTATGGTGCAGATGCACGCCAACCAGCGCGCCGAGATCAAGGACGTATGTGCCGGCGACATCGCCGCGCTGATTGGCATGAAGGACGTCACCACCGGCGATACCCTGTGCGACATCGATAAGCCGATCATCCTCGAACGCATGGACTTCCCCGACCCGGTGATCTCGGTGGCAGTCGAGCCCAAGACAAAGGCCGACCAGGAAAAGATGGGCATTGCCCTGGGCAAGCTGGCCCAGGAAGACCCGTCGTTTCGCGTGCGCACCGACGAGGAAACCGGCCAGACCATCATCTCCGGCATGGGCGAGCTGCACCTGGACATCATCGTCGACCGCATGCGCCGCGAGTTCAACGTCGAGGCCAATATCGGCAAGCCACAGGTGGCCTACCGCGAGAAGATCCGCAATACCTGCGAAATCGAAGGGCGTTTCGTGCGCCAGTCCGGTGGGCGCGGCCAGTACGGCCACTGCTGGATCCGCTTCGCACCGGGCGACGACGGCAAGGAGGGCCTGGAGTTCGTCAACGAGATCGTCGGCGGCGTAGTGCCGCGCGAGTACATCCCGGCGATCCAGAAAGGCATCGAGGAGCAGATGAAGAACGGCGTGCTGGCCGGCTATCCGCTGATCAACCTGAAAGCTGCGGTGTACGACGGCTCATACCACGACGTCGACTCCAACGAAATGGCCTACAAGATCGCCGCCTCCATGGCCACCAAGCAACTCTCGCAAAAAGGCGGCGCGGTGCTGCTGGAGCCGGTGATGAAGGTCGAGGTAGTCACCCCGGAGGAGTATCAGGGCGATATCCTCGGCGACCTGAGTCGACGCCGCGGCATGATCCAGGATGGCGACGAGACCCCGGCCGGCAAGGTAATCCGCGCCGAGGTGCCGCTGGGTGAAATGTTCGGCTACGCCACCTCGATGCGTTCGATGACCCAAGGCCGAGCCAGCTTCTCGATGGAGTTCACCCGGTACGCCGAGGCACCGGCAAGTATTGCCGATGGCATTGTGAAGAAGAATCGCGGGGAATAGCCTTTCTACTGTACCGGCCCTTTCGCGGCTAAAGCTCCCACGGGTTATGCGATCGCTGTGGGAGCGGGTTTACCCGCGAAAGGGCCAGCACTGGCAGCACACCTCTTCAGTGCTGCTCGCCAGCGCGCTTCAACAGCTTCTTGCAGCGCTCCGACAGGTGCACCACGCGTAGGTGCTTGCCGGCCCTGGCATAGCGCTCGCGCAGGGTCTTGAGCGCCGCAACCGCCGAATAATCGACAAAGCTCAGGTGCTGGCAATCCAGCGTCACTTTGTCCGGGTCGCGTGCCGGGTCGAATTGATTGAGAAACGGCGTGGTCGAGGCGAAGAACAACGTGCCATGCACCTGGTAATGCTTGCTGCCCTCGGCATCGAGATGAGCATCGGCATACAGCTCGCGGGCGTGCTGCCAGGCGAAGTTGACCGCAGCGATGACGATGCCAAACAGCACCGCCGTAGCCAAGTCGGTGAACACTGTGACCACGGTCACCGCGATGATCGCCAGCACATCGCTGACTGGCACCTTGTTCAACACCCTTAACGAAGCCCAGGCGAAGGTCTGCTGGGCGACCACGAACATCACCCCGACCAACGCCGCCAACGGAATGCGTTCGATCAACGGTGAGAGGAACAGCACGAACAGCAGGATCATCACCCCCGCCACCACCCCAGACAGCCGGCCACGGCCATTCGAACTGAGGTTGATCACGGTCTGTCCGATCATCGCGCAGCCGCCCATGCCACCGCACAATCCCGACACCATGTTGGCCGCCCCCAACGCCACGCACTCACGATCCGGGAATCCGCGACTTTCGGTGATCTCGTCGGTGAGGTTGAGGGTCAGCAGGGTTTCCAGCAAACCAACCATGGCCATCAGCAGCGCATAGGGGGCGATGATCTTCAGGGTTTCGAGGCTCCAAGGCACCTCGGGCAACGCCAGGCCAGGCAAGCCACCGGCGATATGCGCCATATCACCCAGGGTGCGAGTCGGCAGGCCCAGCAGGTACACCAACAGACCGACACCGAGGATCGCCACCAGGGCCGGGGGCACGGCGCGGGTCAGTTTCGGCAGGCCATAGACCACCAGCATGGTCAGCGCCACTAACCCGATCATCAGGTACAGCGGCGTACCACTGAGCCAGTGCTCGCCTGTCTTGAAATGCTCCAACTGCGCCAAGGCGATGACGATCGCCAAGCCGTTGACGAAGCCGAGCATCACGGGGTACGGCACTAACCGCACCAGCTTGCCCAGGCGCAGCACGCCAAACAGAATCATCACCACCCCGCCCAGCAAAACCGTGGCCAGCAGGTACTGCGCCCCGTGCTGCACCACCAGAGCGACGATCACCACGGCCATCGAGCCGGCGGCGCCGGAGATCATGCCTGGCCGGCCACCGAACAGTGCGGTCAGGGTGCAGATGATGAAGGCGCCATACAGGCCCATCAGCGGATTGAGATGCGCCACCAGGGCGAACGCGATGCACTCGGGCACCAAGGCAAAAGAGGTGGTCAGGCCGGCGAGTAGATCGGCGCGTAAACGAGCGGGTTTCATGAAGGTCCTATACCGGTTGCACAGACAGGCCCGCTCCCACAGGAACCGGGCAGTCTTCGCAGGTGTGGCTGAAATCGAGGGCGCGATGTTACGGAATTTGTCTGACAGCAGCCATCACGCTGTTATCCCTACCCGGCAAGATGCTCGTAAATTTGCCATCATGCGTATTCCACTCGCGGAGATCATGGACATGCCGCTACGCCCCCTCCTCACCTCGCTGCTGCTGGCCGCCAGCCTGACCGCCCAGGCCGCCACCGAGGTCATCCCCCTGCAACACCGTGCCAGCAGCGAACTGCTACCCACCGCCCAATCGTTCATCGGCCAGGACGGCAGCGTCAGCGCCTTCGAGAACAAGCTGATCGTCAACGCTGCGCAACCGCGCATCGACGATCTGCGCGCCCTGTTGCAGCAGCTCGACACGGCCCCCAAACGGCTACTGATCAGCGTCGATAACAACGACAGCAACTTCCAGGACAACCGCGGTAACGCACGAGTGATCCACTACGGCACCTCCAACCGCGAAGGAGGCCTGCAACAAGTGCAGGCCAGCGAAGGGCAGCCGGCGTTGATCCAGGTAGGGCAGAGTATTCCCATCACCAGCACCTCAACCGATGCTTACGGGCGCCTTCAGAGCAACACCGAATACCGTAACGTCACCCAAGGCTTCTACGTAACGCCGCGCCTGAGCGGTGATACGGTTCGGCTGCAAATAAGCACCAATCATGATCGAATGAGCCAGCAACGTCAGGATGTAGTGAACGTGCAAAGCACCGACACGACCATCACCGGCCGCCTCGGCGAGTGGATCACACTGGCCGGCTTCAATCAACAGAGCCAAGCCGAACGTAGCGCGTCAAGCCTGAGTTACAGCACACAACGGGGTGAAAACATGACATTGCGTGTCAAAGTCGACCTTCTCGACTGAAACCAGACAAATCAAGGCCTCGACCAAAGGCCTTTAAACTGACCAGTGAGTCGTATTAGACCAAAGATGTAGTAAGCACAAAAAGTCACTACAAAACATTTGACAGGGCCTTTTTTGCAAAGGCATAGTGGCCTCGCTCCCGCTAATCAGAGGCCCTGGCAAGGGTCTTCGGAGCGCCCTCCCAACACCCGCGGAGGCGCTTCGTGTCCATACGGCCCACAAGGCGGTCCGACGCGATTGCGACTGCAACGAAGAAGTTGTCCCGAGGGACGGAAGCGCATCACCGCAGCACAGGTCATCGCGTCGCAGCAGCAAGGCATCCACGAGCCGAACTGCCATGCCTCGCCGCGCCCTGACTGCCCCTTCCCCTTCGAGCCTTCCGCGTTAGCCGCCGCTATCTCCAGCCAGCCGTCAGGCCCTCTGAGCTGCGTATCCGAGCATCAGCACAATTATTCTCAAGATCGATGCGACGAGGTTTATTTCCATGGCACTGACACGCGAACAGCAAATTGCAGCCCTCGAGAAAGACTGGGCCGAAAACCCGCGCTGGAAAGGCGTGACCCGTACCTACACCGCCGCCGATGTCGTTCGCCTGCGTGGCTCGCTGCAGCCCGAGCACACCTTCGCTCGCCAAGGCGCAGAAAAACTGTGGAAGCTGGTCACCCAGGGCGCCCACCCGTCCTTCCGCCCAGAGAAAGATTTCGTCAACTGCATGGGCGCCCTGACCGGCGGCCAAGCCGTGCAGCAGGTCAAAGCCGGCATCCAGGCCATCTACCTGTCCGGCTGGCAAGTGGCCGCCGACAACAACTCGGCCGAGTCCATGTACCCCGACCAGTCGCTGTACCCGGTCGACTCCGTGCCGACCGTGGTCAAGCGCATCAACAACGCCTTCCGCCGCGCCGACCAGATCCAGTGGAAAGCCGGCAAGAACCCTGGCGACGATGGCTACATCGACTACTTCGCACCGATCGTGGCCGATGCAGAAGCCGGTTTCGGCGGCGTGCTGAACGCCTACGAACTGATGAAGAACATGATCGAAGCGGGCGCCGCAGGCGTGCATTTCGAAGACCAGCTGGCGTCGGTGAAAAAATGTGGCCACATGGGCGGCAAGGTCCTGGTACCGACCCAGGAAGCCGTGCAGAAACTCGTCGCAGCCCGCCTGGCCGCTGACGTCGCCGGTGTGCCAACCATCATCCTGGCGCGCACCGACGCCAACGCCGCCGACCTGCTGACCAGCGACTGCGACCCTTACGATCAACCGTTCGTGATCGGCGAGCGCACCCGCGAAGGCTTCTACAAAGTCCGCGCCGGCCTTGACCAGGCCATTGCACGTGGCCTTGCCTACGCGCCGTATGCCGACCTGATCTGGTGCGAAACCGCCAAGCCAGACCTGGACGAGGCGCGCCGCTTTGCTGAGGCGATCAAGAAGGAGTACCCGGACCAGATCCTGTCGTACAACTGCTCGCCATCGTTCAACTGGAAGAAGAACCTGGACGACGCCACCATCGCTAAGTTCCAGCGCGAGCTGTCGGCCATGGGCTACAAGCACCAGTTCATCACCCTGGCCGGTATCCACAACATGTGGCATGGCATGTTCAACCTGGCGCACGACTACGCCCGCAACGACATGACCGCCTACGTCAAGCTGCAAGAGCAGGAGTTTGCCGACGCCAGCAAAGGCTACACCTTCGTCGCGCACCAGCAGGAAGTCGGCACCGGCTACTTCGACGACATGACCACCGTGATCCAGGGTGGCGCTTCGTCGGTGACCGCACTGACGGGCTCGACCGAGGAAGAGCAATTCCACTGATTGCGGACGGCTCAGAAAAGGCCCGGGGCGTGTAGGCGCTCCGGGCCTTTTTATGCGTCAGCGGTAGCCCCCCCCCGCATTGCCTTGACGCGCCTTCCACGAGGAGCACAGCGCAGGCAACATTTCATTTCAGGTCTATCCTTGTGGCAGCCCAGCCAGCAAGGATTGCCCATGCCTCGTCCAGGCCACTCCAGCATGATCGCCCTCGACCGCTCTCGACCGACGCAACGCTCACTGCCCACCAGGCATCGGCTCGACCAGCGACCGATCGCGACCTTCGAACCTGCACAAAATCGGCAAAGTGTTGACTCAGCGCGGTGCACGTACACCTCGAAGCTGCTAGAACGAGCGTTTTTCGCCTACGCAAGTGGGCAGTGCGCCACATGAACTTCGCAACTGCGGCGAAAAGGCAAAACAAGCAGGTTAGCGTTAAATGATATTAATTATCATTACACAAATAGACTGTCGTTACAGTGGATAAGAAACATAATTAACAAAAGCGCGCGCAATGCCCTAAAATCAAGGGTTTCAGCCAGTTACGAACGGTTTTTGTTCTTAAAACTACGAATAAATTTGCAACGGAAATTTTACTTGTAGTGGCTTTACCCATAAAATCAGCGAGATTGATTCAGCTGCGACATTTGGTCACTGCATCTGCGACACCGCGTCGCCGCTCTACTTATTTCAGACTGCAGAGCTGGGTCTCTGTATAAGGATTTCAAGCATGTCCGATTCGGTAGGTCTCATCGCCCACAATTGGGGCTTTGCCATCTTCCTCCTGGGTGTCGTCGGCCTGTGTGCCTTCATGCTCGGCCTGTCCAGCCTGCTCGGTAGCAAGGCATGGGGTCGCGCCAAGAACGAACCCTTCGAATCCGGCATGCTGCCCGTCGGCAGCGCGCGCCTGCGCCTGTCCGCCAAATTCTATCTGGTCGCGATGCTGTTCGTGATCTTCGATATCGAAGCCCTATTCTTGTATGCATGGTCTGTGTCCGTCCGCGAAAGCGGCTGGACCGGATTCGTCGAAGCTCTCGTTTTCATAGCAATTCTGTTGGCAGGTCTTGTCTACCTTTGGCGCGTCGGGGCGCTCGATTGGGCTCCCGAAGGTCGCCGCAAGCGGCAAGCGAAGCTGAAACAATGAGGCTTTGGCATGCAATACAATCTCACCAGAATCGATCCGGATGCGCCCAACGAGCAGTACCCGGTCGGTGAACGGAAAACCGTCACCGATCAACTGCTAGAGGACCAGGTCCACAAGAACATCTACATGGGGAAACTCGAAGATGTGCTGCGTGGCGCGGTCAACTGGGGTCGCAAGAACTCCCTCTGGCCGTACAACTTCGGCCTGTCCTGCTGCTACGTGGAAATGACCACGGCCTTCACGGCGCCCCACGACATCGCCCGCTTCGGCGCCGAAGTCATCCGGGCCTCGCCGCGCCAGGCCGACTTCATGGTCATCGCCGGGACCTGCTTCGTCAAAATGGCACCGATCATTCAGCGCCTGTACGAGCAGATGCTCGAACCCAAATGGGTCATCTCCATGGGTTCGTGCGCCAACTCCGGCGGCATGTACGACATTTACTCGGTCGTTCAGGGGGTCGACAAGTTCCTCCCCGTGGACGTTTACGTGCCTGGCTGCCCGCCGCGCCCCGAAGCGTTCCTGCAAGGCTTGATGCTGCTGCAGGAGTCGATCGGCCAAGAACGACGCCCGCTTTCCTGGGTGGTTGGTGATCAAGGCATCTACCGTGCCGAAATGCCAGCCCAGAAAGACCTGCGTCGCGAACAGCGCATTGCGGTAACCAACCTGCGCAGCCCCGACGAAGTCTGATCCAGCGACCTGCCGCCCGCTCCCCCAGGAGCCGGCGGCCTGGCTTCATTCTTAACGCTGACCCAAAGCGACCGAGACCATGACAGCGGACAACGCTATTTTCATTCCGCCCTACAAGGCTGACGACCAGGATGTGGTCGTCGAACTGCACAACCGTTTTGGCGCCGACGCATTCGTCGCCCAGGAAACCCGCACCGGCATGCCGGTTCTGTGGGTCAAACGTGCCCAACTCAAGGAAGTGCTGAGCTTCCTGCGTGGTGTCGCCAAACCGTACAGCATGCTGTACGACCTGCATGGCGTCGACGAGCGCCTGCGTACCCAACGCCGCGGCCTGCCCGCTGCCGACTTCAGCGTGTTCTACCACCTGCTGTCGATCGAGCGTAACAGCGACGTGATGATCAAGGTCTCGCTCAGCGAGGGCGACCTGAATCTGCCGAGCGTGACCGGCATCTGGCCCAACGCCAACTGGTACGAACGCGAAGTCTGGGACATGTTCGGCATCGATTTCGCCGGCCACCCGCACCTAAGCCGCATCATGATGCCGCCGACCTGGGAAGGTCACCCTCTGCGCAAGGACTACCCAGCCCGCGCCACCGAGTTCGACCCTTACAGCCTCACGCTGGCCAAGCAGCAGCTCGAAGAGGAATCGGCGCGCTTCAACCCCGAAGCCTGGGGCATGAAACGTCAGGGCGCCAACGAGGACTACATGTTCCTCAACCTCGGCCCCAACCACCCCTCCGCCCACGGTGCGTTCCGCATCGTGCTGCAACTGGACGGTGAAGAGATCGTCGACTGCGTCCCGGACATTGGCTACCACCACCGTGGCGCCGAGAAGATGGCCGAGCGTCAGTCCTGGCACAGCTTCATTCCCTACACCGACCGTATCGACTACCTCGGTGGGGTGATGAACAACCTGCCTTACGTACTGGCGGTCGAGAAGCTCGCCGGTATCAAGGTGCCACAGAAGGTCGACACCATCCGCGTGATGCTGGCCGAGTTCTTCCGAATCACCAGCCACCTGCTGTTCCTGGGTACCTATATCCAGGACGTCGGCGCGATGACCCCGGTGTTCTTTACCTTCACCGACCGCCAGCGCGCCTACACCGTTATCGAGGCGATCACCGGTTTCCGCCTGCACCCGGCCTGGTACCGCATCGGTGGTGTAGCCCACGACCTGCCGCGCGGCTGGGACAAGCTGGTCAAGGACTTCGTCGAATGGCTGCCCAAGCGCCTGGACGAGTACGAAAAGGCCGCCCTGCAGAACAGCATCCTCAAAGGCCGTACCATCGGCGTTGCCGCCTACAACACCAAGGAAGCCCTGGCCTGGGGTACCACCGGTGCAGGCCTGCGTGCCACCGGCTGCGACTTCGACCTGCGCAAGGCGCGCCCTTACTCCGGCTACGAGAACTTCGAGTTCGAAGTACCGCTGGCCCACAATGGCGATGCCTATGATCGCTGCATGGTCCGTGTCGAAGAGATGCGCCAGAGTATCCGCATCATCGACCAGTGCCTGCGCAACATGCCGGAAGGCCCGTACAAGGCGGATCACCCGCTGACCACGCCGCCGCCGAAAGAGCGCACCCTGCAGCACATCGAAACCCTGATCACTCACTTCCTGCAAGTCTCGTGGGGCCCGGTCATGCCGGCCAACGAGTCGTTCCAGATGATCGAGGCGACCAAGGGCATCAACAGTTACTACCTGACGAGCGACGGCGGCACCATGAGCTACCGCACCCGGATCCGTACGCCCAGCTACCCGCACCTGCAGCAGATCCCTTCGGTGATCAAAGGCAGCATGGTCGCGGACCTGATCGCGTACCTGGGCAGTATCGACTTCGTTATGGCTGACGTGGACCGCTAAGCATGAACAGCACGCTTATCCAAACCGACCGTTTCACCCTCAGCGAAACCGAGCGCTCGGCCATCGAGCACGAGATGCACCACTACGAGGACCCGCGCGCGGCGTCCATCGAAGCCTTGAAGATCGTGCAGAAAGAGCGCGGTTGGGTGCCGGACGGCGCCATCTACGCCATCGGCGAGGTACTCGGCATCCCTGCCAGCGACGTCGAGGGTGTGGCCACTTTCTACAGCCAGATCTTCCGCCAGCCGGTCGGCCGCCACATCATCCGCGTATGCGACAGCATGGTCTGCTACATCGGCGGCCACGAGTCGGTGGTCAGTCAGATCCAGAGCGAGCTGGGCATCGGCCTGGGTCAGACCACCGCCGACGGACGCTTCACCCTGCTGCCAGTGTGCTGCCTGGGCAACTGCGACAAGGCCCCGGCGCTGATGATCGACGACGACACCTTTGGCGACGTGCAACCTGCCGGCGTCGCCAAGCTGCTGGAGGGTTACGTATGACCATCACTTCCTTCGGCCCGGCCAACCGCATCGCGCGTAGTGCCGAAACCCACCCGCTGACCTGGCGCCTGCGTGACGACGGCGAGCCAGTCTGGCTGGCCGAGTACGAATCCAAGAACGGCTACGCCGCGGCGCGCAAGGCGCTGGCCGAGATGTCCGCCGACGACATCGTGCAGAGTGTCAAGGACTCCGGCCTCAAGGGTCGCGGCGGTGCAGGCTTCCCCACTGGCGTGAAGTGGGGCCTGATGCCCAAAGACGAATCCATGAATATCCGCTACCTGCTGTGCAACGCGGACGAAATGGAGCCCAACACCTGGAAAGACCGTATGCTGATGGAGCAACAGCCCCATCTGCTGGTCGAAGGCATGCTGATCAGCGCCCGTGCGCTGAAGGCCTATCGCGGCTACATCTTCCTGCGTGGCGAATACACCACTGCGGCGAAGAACCTCAATCGCGCCATCGATGAAGCCAAGGCTGCCGGCCTCTTGGGCAAAAACATCCTGGGCAGCGGTTTCGATTTCGAGCTGTTCGTGCACACCGGCGCCGGGCGCTACATCTGCGGTGAAGAAACCGCGCTGATCAACTCGCTCGAAGGCCGTCGCGCCAACCCACGCTCCAAGCCGCCCTTCCCTGCCGCCGTCGGCGTGTGGGGCAAACCGACCTGCGTGAACAACGTCGAGACCCTGTGCAACGTGCCGGCGATCGTCGCCAACGGCAACGACTGGTACAAGTCGCTGGCCCGCGAAGGCAGTGAAGACCACGGCACCAAGCTGATGGGCTTCTCCGGCAAGGTGAAGAACCCAGGTCTGTGGGAGCTGCCGTTCGGCGTCACCGCCCGCGAACTATTCGAAGATTATGCCGGTGGCATGCGCGACGGCTTCAAGCTCAAGTGCTGGCAGCCAGGCGGCGCGGGTACCGGCTTCCTGCTGCCCGAACACCTCGATGCACAGATGTACGCCGGTGGCATCGCCAAGGTCGGCACCCGGATGGGTACGGGCCTGGCGATGGCGGTGGACGACAGCATCAACATGGTCTCGCTGCTGCGCAACATGGAAGAGTTCTTCGCCCGCGAATCCTGCGGCTGGTGCACCCCCTGCCGTGACGGCCTGCCGTGGAGCGTGAAGATGCTGCGCGCGCTGGAAAAAGGCCAAGGCCGCGCCGAAGACATCGAGACCCTGCTGGGTCTGGTCAACTTCCTCGGCCCAGGCCGCACCTTCTGTGCTCACGCACCGGGTGCCGTCGAGCCGTTGGGCAGTGCCATCAAGTACTTCCGCTCGGAGTTCGAGGCCGGGGTCGCGCCAGCCGCCGCGGGTGACGCCCTGCGTACGAACCTCGCCAAACCGATCGTGGTCGGCGCATAACAAGATGATGAGGCAGGTGGTCCGTGCCACTTGCCAGCTTGCCGACAGGCCCGAGTGATCGCGGCGTGTCGCAAGCCCACCGATTTCCATTAGCCACGCCTGCTCACGCGGGCCAACGAAGAACTTTGAACCATGGCCACTATCCACGTAGACGGCAAAGCGCTCGAAGTCAACGGTGCAGACAACCTGTTACAGGCCTGTCTGTCGCTCGGCCTCGACATCCCCTATTTCTGCTGGCACCCGGCGCTCGGTAGCGTCGGCGCCTGCCGGCAATGTGCGGTCAAGCAGTACACCGACGAGAACGACACCCGTGGTCGTATCGTCATGTCCTGCATGACCCCTGCCTCCGACGGCACCTGGATCTCCATCGACGATGAAGAGTCCAAGGCGTTTCGCGCCAGCGTCGTCGAGTGGCTGATGACCAACCACCCGCACGACTGCCCCGTGTGCGAGGAAGGCGGTCACTGCCATCTGCAGGACATGACGGTAATGACGGGCCACAACGAGCGCCGCTACCGTTTCACCAAGCGTACCCACCAGAACCAGGACCTCGGCCCGTTCATCGCCCATGAGATGAACCGCTGCATCGCCTGCTACCGCTGCGTGCGCTACTACAAGGACTACGCTGGCGGCACCGACCTGGGTGTGTATGGCGCGCATGACAACGTGTACTTCGGTCGCGTCGAAGACGGCGTTCTGGAAAGCGAGTTCTCCGGCAACCTCACCGAGGTCTGCCCGACCGGTGTGTTCACCGACAAGACCCACTCCGAGCGCTACAACCGCAAGTGGGACATGCAGTTTGCCCCGAGCATCTGCCATGGCTGCTCCAGCGGCTGCAACATCAGCCCCGGTGAGCGCTACGGTGAACTGCGCCGTATCGAGAACCGCTTCAACGGCTCGGTCAACCAGTACTTCCTGTGCGACCGTGGCCGCTTCGGCTATGGCTACGTCAACCGCAAGGACCGTCCACGCCAGCCGTTCCTCGCCGACGGCACCAAACTGAGCCTGGACGCCGCCCTGGACAAGGCCGCCGACCTGCTGCGTGGCCGCACCATCGTCGGCATCGGCTCGCCACGCGCCAGCCTCGAGAGCAACTACGGCCTGCGCGAGCTGGTCGGCGCCGAGTACTTCTACTCGGGTATCGAAGCCAGTGAACTGGCCCGCGTACGCCTGGTACTGGACGTGCTGAACAACAGCCCGCTACCGGTCCCGACGCTGCGTGACATCGAAGACCACGATGCCGTGTTCGTGCTCGGTGAAGACCTCACGCAAACCGCCGCCCGAGTAGCCCTGGCCGTGCGCCAGGCGACCAAGGGCAAGGCCGAGGCCATGGCCGACGCCATGCGCGTGCAGCCGTGGCTGGATGCTGCGGTGAAGAACATCGGCCAGCACGCGTTGTACCCGCTGTTCATCGCCTCGCTGGCTGAAACCAAGCTGGACGACGTCGCCGAGGAGTGCGTGCACGCCGCCCCGGCCGACCTGGCCCGCATTGGCTTCGCCGTGGCCCACGCCATCGACCCGAGCGCGCCTGCCGTCGAAGGCCTGGACGCCGACGCCAAGGCACTGGCCCAGCGCATCGCCGATGCCCTGGTCGCCGCCAACCGCCCGCTGGTGGTCGCCGGTACGTCGCTGGCAGAGCCTGCGCTGATCGAAGCCGCCGCCAACATCGCCAAGGCTCTGAAGCTGCGCGAGAAGAACGGTTCGCTGAGCTTGGTCGTGCCCGAGGCCAACAGCCTTGGCATGGCGATGATGGGCGGCGAGTCCGTTGACGCCGCGCTGGACGCGGTCATCAGCGGCAAGGCCGATGCCATCGTGGTGCTGGAAAACGACCTGTACACCCGTGTACCGGCCGCCAAGGTCGATGCAGCCCTGGCGGCGGCCAAGGTAGTGATCGTCGCTGACCACACCAAGACGGCGACGGTGGACCGCGCCCACCTGGTACTGCCAGCGGCCTCGTTCGCCGAAGGCGACGGCACCCTGGTCAGCCAGGAAGGCCGCGCCCAGCGCTTCTTCCAGGTGTTCGACCCGCAATACCTGGACAGCAGCATCCAGATTCACGAAGGCTGGCGCTGGATGCACGCCCTGCGTGCGACCCTGCTCAACAAGCCGGTGGACTGGACCCAACTCGACCACGTCACCAGCGCCTGCGCCGAAGCTGCCCCGCAACTGGCGGGTATCGTCAACGCAGCGCCAAGCGCCGCGTTCCGCATCAAGGGCATGAAGCTGGCCCGCGAGCCGCTGCGCTACTCCGGGCGTACCGCCATGCGCGCCAACATCAGCGTCCACGAGCCGCGTACCCCGCAGGACAAGGACACCGCGTTCGCCTTCTCGATGGAAGGCTACTCGGGCTCGGCCGAACCGCGCCAGCAAGTGCCGTTCGCCTGGTCGCCGGGCTGGAACTCCCCGCAAGCCTGGAACAAGTTCCAGGACGAGGTCGGTGGTCACCTGCGTGCAGGCGACCCGGGCGTGCGCCTGATCGAATCGCAAGGTGATCGCCTGAACTGGTTCAATACCATTCCGGGCGCGTTCAACCCGGCCCGCGGGACCTGGACTGCCGTGCCGTTCTTCCACCTGTTCGGCAGTGAAGAGAACTCCTCGCGCGCCGCCCCGGTGCAATCGCGTATCCCGGCTGCCTACGTGGGCCTGGCCAAGTCCGAGGCCGAGCGCCTGGGCGTCAACGACGGCGCGCTGCTGAGCCTGAGCGTCGGCGGCGTTTCGCTGCGCCTGCCGCTGCGTATCCATGAAGAACTGGGCGCTGGCCTGGTTGCGCTGCCCAAAGGCCTGGCCGGCATTCCGCCCGCCATCTTCGGTGCACCCGTCGAAGGCCTGCAGGAGGCAGCACAATGAGCTGGTTCACCCCCGAAGTGATCGATGTGATTCTCACCGTCGTGCGGGCCATCGTGGTCCTGCTGGCGGTGGTGGTCTGCGGCGCGCTGCTCAGTTTCGTCGAGCGCCGCCTGCTGGGCTGGTGGCAGGACCGCTATGGTCCGAACCGTGTCGGCCCGTTCGGCATGTTCCAGATTGCCGCCGACATGCTGAAGATGTTCTTCAAGGAAGACTGGAACCCACCCTTCGTCGATCGCATGATCTTCACCCTGGCGCCCGTCGTGGCCATGAGTGCACTGCTGATCGCCTTCGTGGTGATTCCGATCACCCCGCTGTGGGGCGTCGCCGACCTGAACATCGGCCTGCTGTTCTTCTTCGCCATGGCTGGTCTGTCGGTCTACGCCGTGCTCTTCGCCGGCTGGTCGTCGAACAACAAGTACGCCCTGCTGGGCAGCCTGCGAGCCTCGGCACAGACCGTATCGTACGAAGTGTTCCTGGGCCTGGCGCTGATGGGTGTGGTGGTGCAGGTAGGCTCGTTCAACATGCGCGACATCGTTGAATACCAGGCCAACAACCTGTGGTTCATCATTCCGCAGTTCTTCGGCTTCTGCACCTTCTTCATCGCTGGCGTCGCCGTGACCCACCGTCACCCGTTCGACCAGCCGGAAGCGGAACAGGAACTGGCCGACGGCTACCACATCGAATATGCCGGCATGAAATGGGGCATGTTCTTCGTCGGTGAGTACATCGGCATCATCCTGATCTCGGCGCTGCTGGTAACCCTGTTCTTCGGTGGCTGGCACGGCCCGTTCGGCATCCTGCCGCAGGTGCCGTTCCTGTGGTTCGCCCTGAAGACTGCGTTCTTCATCATGCTGTTCATCCTGCTGCGCGCCTCGATCCCGCGCCCACGCTATGACCAGGTGATGGACTTCAGCTGGAAGTTCTGCCTGCCGCTGACCCTGATCAATTTGCTGGTGACCGCTGCGATCGTGCTCTACAACACGCCAGCCGTCGCGGCCCAGTGAGGATTTGACCCATGTTCAAATATATCGGCGACATCGTTAAGGGCACCGGCACTCAGCTGCGCAGCCTGGCCATGGTGTTCTCCCACGGGTTCCGCAAGCGCGACACCCTGCAATACCCCGAAGAACCGGTTTACCTGCCGCCGCGCTACCGCGGCCGCATCGTCCTCACCCGCGACCCCGACGGCGAAGAACGCTGCGTGGCGTGCAACCTCTGCGCGGTGGCCTGTCCGGTAGGCTGCATCTCGCTGCAGAAGGCCGAGACCGAGGACGGTCGTTGGTACCCTGAGTTCTTCCGCATCAACTTCTCGCGCTGCATTTTCTGCGGCCTGTGCGAAGAGGCGTGCCCGACCACCGCGATCCAGCTGACCCCGGATTTCGAAATGGCCGAGTTCAAGCGTCAGGACCTGGTGTACGAGAAAGAAGATCTGCTGATCTCCGGCCCCGGCAAGAACCCTGACTACAACTTCTACCGTGTTGCGGGTATGGCCATCGCTGGCAAGCCGAAAGGCGCTGCGCAGAACGAAGCCGAGCCGATCAACGTGAAGAGCTTGCTCCCATAAGGACAGAAAGATGGAATTCGCTTTCTACTTCGCATCCGGGATAGCCGTTGTCTCCACGCTTCGCGTGGTGACCGGCACCAACCCCGTGCACGCCCTGCTCTACCTGATCATTTCGCTGATCTCCGTAGCGATGATCTTCTTCTCCCTCGGTGCGCCGTTCGCTGGCGCCCTGGAAGTGATCGCCTACGCCGGCGCCATCATGGTGCTGTTCGTCTTCGTGGTGATGATGCTCAACCTCGGGCCGGCCTCGGTCGCCCAGGAACGCGGCTGGCTCAAGCCGGGAATCTGGGCGGGGCCTGTGATCCTTGCCGCCCTGCTGCTGCTTGAGCTGCTCTACGTGCTGTTCGCCAACCCCACCGGGGCGGCCATCAGCGGCACCACCGTGGACGCCAAGGCCGTGGGCATCAGCCTGTTCGGTCCTTACCTGCTGGTGGTCGAACTGGCCTCGATGCTGCTGCTCGCCGCAGCCGTCACCGCCTTCCACCTGGGCCGCAACGAGGCGAAGGAGTAAATCATGGGTGCTATCCCTCTCGAGCATGGTCTGGCGGTCGCCGGTATCCTGTTCTGCTTAGGTCTGGTTGGCCTGATGGTCCGCCGCAACATCCTCTTCGTGCTCATGAGCCTGGAAGTCATGATGAACGCCGCTGCCCTGGCGTTCATCGTCGCCGGTGCGCGTTGGGTCCAGCCCGACGGCCAGGTGATGTTCATTCTGGTGATCAGCCTGGCAGCCGCCGAGGCCAGCATTGGCTTGGCGATCCTGCTGCAGCTGTATCGCCGCTTCCACACTCTCGACATCGATGCTGCCAGTGAGATGCGCGGATGAACCTACTCTTTCTGACTTTCGTCTTCCCCCTGATCGGCTTCCTGCTGCTGTCGTTCTCGCGCGGGCGGTTCTCGGAGAACCTGTCCGCGCTGATCGGCGTCGGTTCGGTGGGCCTCTCGGCCGCCACCGCCGCCTACGTCATCTGGCAGTTCAACGTCGCCCCGCCTGAAGGCGGCGCGTACAGCCAACTGCTGTGGCAGTGGATGTCGGTGGATGGCTTCGCGCCGAACTTCACCCTGTACCTGGATGGCCTGTCGGTCACCATGCTCGGCGTAGTCACCGGCGTCGGTTTCCTGATCCACCTGTTCGCCTCCTGGTACATGCGTGGCGAGACCGGCTACTCGCGGTTCTTCTCGTACACCAACCTGTTCATCGCCAGCATGCTGTTCCTGATCCTGGGCGATAACCTGCTGTTCATCTACTTCGGTTGGGAAGGCGTGGGCCTGTGCTCGTACCTGCTGATCGGCTTCTACTACAGCAACCGCAACAACGGTAACGCGGCGCTCAAGGCGTTCATCGTCACCCGCATCGGCGACGTGTTCATGGCCATCGGCCTGTTCATCCTGTTCGCCCAGCTGGGTACGCTGAACGTTCAAGAGCTGCTGGTACTGGCCCCGCAGAAGTTCCAGGCGGGCGACACCTGGATGGTCCTGGCGACCCTGATGCTGCTCGGTGGCGCGGTCGGTAAATCGGCCCAGCTGCCGCTGCAGACCTGGCTGGCCGACGCGATGGCCGGCCCGACGCCAGTCTCGGCCCTGATCCACGCCGCCACCATGGTGACCGCCGGCGTCTACCTGATCGCGCGTACCAACGGCCTGTTCCTGCTGGCACCGGACATCCTGCACCTGGTTGGTGTAGTGGGCGGTGTCACCCTGGTCTTGGCTGGCTTCGCCGCGCTGGTGCAGACCGACATCAAGCGTATCCTCGCCTACTCGACCATGAGCCAGATCGGCTACATGTTCCTCGCATTGGGCGTTGGCGCGTGGGACGCGGCGATCTTCCACCTGATGACCCACGCTTTCTTCAAGGCCCTGCTGTTCCTTGCCTCCGGTGCGGTGATCGTTGCCTGCCACCACGAGCAGAACATCTTCAAGATGGGCGGTCTGTGGAAGAAGCTGCCACTGGCCTACGCCAGCTTCGTGGTCGGTGGTGCAGCGCTTGCCGCCCTGCCGATCCTGACCGTGGGCTTCTACTCCAAGGACGAGATCCTCTGGGAAGCCTTCGCCAGCGGCAACACCGGCCTGCTGTACGCAGGCCTGGTGGGCGCGTTCATGACCTCGCTGTACACCTTCCGCCTGATCTTCATCGCCTTCCACGGTGAAGCCAAGACCGAAGCCCACGCCGGCCACGGCATCAGCCACTGGCTGCCGCTGGGCGTGCTGATCGTGCTGTCGACGTTCATCGGCGCCTGGATCCATCCGCCACTGGCCGGTGTGCTGCCAGAAAGCGCCGGTCACGCCGGTGGCGAAGCCAAGCACTCGCTGGAAATCGCCTCGGGCGCCATCGCCGTCGCCGGTATCCTGCTGTCGGCCCTGCTGTTCCTGGGCAAGCGCAGCTTCGTCAGCAGCATCGCCAACAGCGGCCTGGGCCGCGTCCTGTCGGCCTGGTGGTTCGCCGCCTGGGGCTTCGACTGGATCTACGACAAGCTCTTCGTCAAACCGTACCTGCTGATCAGCCACGTCCTGCGCAAGGACCCGGTTGACCGCGGCATCGGCCTCATCCCGCGCATGGCGCGTGGCGGTCACGTTGCCATGAGCAAGACCGAGACTGGCCAGCTGCGTTGGTACACCGCCTCCATCGCCGTCGGTGCCGTGCTGGTACTCGGCGCAGTACTGGTGGCTGCGGTATGACCCTGAATCTTGCGACTTTGCCAAAGGAAACCAACCCGTCATGATTTTGCCTTGGCTGATCCTGATCCCCTTCATCGGCGGCTTCCTGTGCTGGCTGGGTGAGCGCTTCGGCGCCACCCTGCCGCGCTGGATCGCGCTGCTGACCATGTCCCTGCTGCTCGGAATCGGCCTGTGGCTGTGGGGCACTGGCGACTACACCCTCGCCCCAGCACCGGGCGCCGAACCTGCCTGGGCCGTGGAATACAAGGTCCAGTGGATCCAGCGCTTCGGCATCAGCATCCACCTGGCCCTCGACGGCCTGTCGCTGCTGATGATCCTGCTGACTGGCCTGCTCGGCGTGCTGTCGGTGCTGTGCTCCTGGAAAGAGATCCAGCGCCACGTCGGCTTCTTCCACCTCAACCTGATGTGGATCCTGGGCGGCGTGGTCGGTGTGTTCCTGGCGCTGGACCTGTTCCTGTTCTTCTTCTTCTGGGAAATGATGCTGGTGCCGATGTACTTCCTCATCGCGCTCTGGGGCCATAGCTCGGCGGACGGCAAGAAGACCCGGATCTACGCGGCGACCAAGTTCTTCATCTTCACCCAGGCCAGCGGCCTGATCATGCTGGTGGCGATCCTGGGCCTGGTGCTGGTGAACTACAACGCCACCGGCGTGCTCACCTTCAACTACAGCGACCTGCTCAAGGCTGAACTGCCTGCCGGTATCGAGTACGTGTTGATGCTGGGCTTCTTCATCGCCTTCGCAGTGAAGCTGCCGGTTGTGCCGTTCCACTCCTGGCTGCCTGACGCCCACGCCCAGGCACCGACCGCAGGCTCCGTGGACCTGGCGGGCATCCTGCTGAAGACCGCGGCCTACGGCCTGCTGCGCTTCGCCCTGCCGCTGTTCCCGAACGCCTCGGCAGAGTTCGCGCCCATCGCCATGACCCTGGGCCTGATCGGTATCTTCTACGGCGCCTTCCTGGCCTTCGCGCAGACCGACATCAAGCGCCTGATCGCTTTCTCCAGCGTCTCGCACATGGGCTTCGTGCTGATCGGTATCTACTCCGGCAGCCAGCAAGCGCTGCAGGGTGCGGTGATCCAGATGCTGGCCCACGGCCTGTCGGCCGCGGCGCTGTTCATCCTCTCCGGCCAGCTCTACGAGCGCCTGCACACCCGTGACATGCGCGAGATGGGCGGCCTGTGGCACCGCATCGCCTACCTTCCGGCCATCAGCCTGTTCTTCGCCGCAGCCTCCCTGGGCCTGCCGGGCACCGGCAACTTCGTCGGCGAGTTCCTGATCCTGATCGGCAGCTTCGTGCACGTCCCTTGGATCACCGTAATCGCGACCACCGGCCTTGTGTTCGGCTCGGTCTACTCGCTGATCATGATCCACCGCGCCTACTTCGGCCCGGCCAAGGCCGATACCGTACTGGCCGGCATGGACGGCCGCGAGCTGATCATGGTGCTGGGCCTGGCGGTGTTGCTGATCTTGCTGGGCGTGTACCCGCAGCCGTTCCTCGACACCTCTGCCGCCACCATGAGCGGTGTGCAGCAGTGGCTCGGTTCCGCTTTCACTCAACTCGCTTCGGCCCGGTAAGAGCGCTATGGAATTCACCACTCAACACTTCATCGCATTGGCGCCGATGCTGATCACCACCATCACCACGGTGGTGGTGATGCTGGCGATCGCCTGGAAGCGCAACCACTCGCAGACCTTCCTGCTGTCCACCGTGGGCCTGAACCTGGCCTTGCTGTCGATCCTGCCGGCACTGAAAGTCGCGCCGCTGGCGGTCACCTCGCTGGTGACCATCGACAAGTTCGCCTGCCTGTACATGGCGATCATCCTGATTGCCACGCTGGCCTGCGTGACGCTAGCCCACGCCTACCTCGGCGAAGGCTCCAAGGGCTTCCCAGGCAACCGTGAAGAACTCTACCTGCTGCTGCTGATGTCGGCTCTCGGTGGCCTGGTGCTGGTCAGCGCCAACCACCTGGCGGGTCTGTTCATCGGCCTGGAGCTGCTCTCAGTGCCGGTCTACGGCCTGGTGGCATACGCGTTCTTCAACAAGCGTTCGCTGGAAGCCGGCATCAAGTACATGGTCCTGTCGGCCGCCGGTTCCGCTTTCCTGCTGTTCGGCATGGCGCTGCTGTACGCCGACGCCGGTGCCCTGACCTTCGACCAATTGGGCAAGGTCCTGGCTGCCACCAGCATGCCAAGCCTGCTGGCGCAGCTGGGCCTGGGCATGATGCTGGTCGGCCTGGCCTTCAAGCTGTCGCTGGTGCCGTTCCACCTGTGGACCCCGGACGTTTACGAAGGTGCTCCGGCCCCCGTCGCGGCGTTCCTGGCCACTGCCAGCAAGGTCGCCGTGTTCGCCGTCGTGGTCCGTCTGTTCATGCTCTCCCCTGCTGCCAGCAGCGGCGTGCTGAGCACCGTGCTGTCGGTCATCGCGGTGGCATCGATCATCGTCGGCAACCTGCTGGCCCTGACCCAAAGCAACCTCAAGCGTCTGCTGGGTTATTCGTCCATCGCCCACTTCGGCTACCTGGTCATCGCCCTGGTCGCAAGCAAGGGCCTGGCCCTGGAAGCCATGGGCGTGTATCTGGTCACCTACGTGATCACCAGCCTCGGCGCCTTCGGCGTGATCACCCTGATGTCCTCGCCGTACGGTGGCCGAGACGCCGATGCCTTGTACGAGTACCGCGGCCTGTTCTGGCGCCGTCCGTACCTGACGGCGGTACTGACCGTGATGATGCTGTCGCTTGCCGGTATCCCGCTGACCGCAGGCTTCATCGGCAAGTTCTACATCATCGCCACCGGCGTCGAGTCGCACCTGTGGTGGCTGGTAGGCGCACTGGTGCTGGGTAGCGCCATTGGCGTGTACTACTACCTGCGCGTCATGGTCACCCTCTACCTGGTCGAGCCGAACCTGCGTCGCCACGACGCCCCGCTGAAGTGGGAACAGCGTACCGGCGGCGTCATGCTGCTGGCCATCGCCATCCTCGCCTTCGTGCTGGGCGTATACCCGCAGCCGCTGCTGGAGATGGTGCAGCAAGCCGGCCTGCAACTGATCGGCTGATCCGCCCTACGCGTCAAAAAACACCCCGCTCATGCGGGGTGTTTTTTTATCTGCGCCCTGGGCGGTTCACTCGCCAGCGCCACCCTGTCCTACCCCGGTCATTGCGGCTTTGCGCAGTTCTCCGTTGGCTGACGGCAGGTAGACTTCGGGGTTGGGCATCCCGCTGGGGGACAGTTCGTGGGTCATCTCGAACTCAGCGCGCACGGACCAGCCACAGGCCTCCGTCGTGCATTGCAAGTAGGCAATTCGCAGAAAAATATGCCGCCCTTCACTGGTGCGTATGCGCATCCTGCTCTGGCAGTGAGGGCAAACGAGCTTGTAGGTACTCACGGCATGTACCTACCAGCCATGCCAAGGCAGCCTGTCTGTGGGAAAAATCGCTTTGGTGTGTCAGTTATAACTGCACAACTGGGTATATTCTTCAGTTTGGTATTTCTCATTGCAGGAATGCTCCTTGAAACGCGGGGCTGTATTCGTAACGAGTAGTTTAAGCCCATGAATTATCGTTAAACCAGTCATGGATATTTGTTATGAGTACACACTCACTGCCAGCGGTATTGGCTCGCCTGAAGCTGATGACCGGCACCCAGAGCGATGCGGAGCTTTCACGGGCATTGTCGATCAGCCCGCAGACGCTCAGCAGCTGGAAGGTGCGTGAAAGCATTCCCTATGCGTTTTGCGTAGCCTTGGCCCAGCAGCAGGGTTGTTCGCTGGACTGGCTGTTGCTCGGCCACACCGCCGCCAATACCGCGCCAGACAACGACGGGCACTGGGAGCAGGAGATCCTCGAGCAACTACGGGTATTGCCTGCGGATGACCGTCGAGCCGTTGCCCTGTTCATTCGCGACAAACAACGCATTCAGCATTTGCAGTGGCAACTGGCGAGGCTCACCGGGGATCTGGCGACAGCTGGCACGCCTTAGCCTTTGCGGCGCCAACGCTGGATCAACTCGCGGGGGTCCAGCGAATCGAGTCCGACCATGATCTTCAGGCTGATCGGAATGACCACCACCGACGCCACGAAGGCTGCCATGCCCCTGGATAGTATCGGGGCAACTGACAGTACCAGCGGCTCGAACAGGTGGCCCACGCCGACGGTGATGAAGACCAGCAAGAGTTTCTTGGCCAGTGTCAGGCGCCGGGACTTGTCGGTGATCAGCCGATCACGTGCCGCGCTGACCAACAAGGCCCCCAGCAACGCCGCGAACAGCACGTAGCCATCGGCACCCAGCAGATTCGCGGTGGCAGCAGACAGGTCATCCAAGAAGACGTGCTCAGGCATATCCCAATCCTCTGCTCGCCATACCGCAGGCACTGCGCACAATGGCAGCCTCGACGAACCTTACGTAGCAGACCCGTAACGCGCGGCCAGCCGCGTGCCCGCTCACGTCTTCTAGCCGGTTATAGCCACGTGCCTTGAGCGCCGCACGCCAGACGGAGAACTCGCGGGCCGCGTCGATCACGGCGCACCGTGCAGCAATGTCCAGCGCGATTTCACTGACGTTGCAATGCAGGACCAAGTGCGCATGCAGCCCGGCCAGATCCACCCTGGGCCAGAAGGGATCATGGCTGTCGGCAAAAGCCTGGATACTCATGATGCCTCCTTACTGCTCACTCAGGATGCCGTAGCGGATGGCCTTGATCACGGCGGCCACACGGGTGGAGACGTCGAACTTGCGCAGCAGGTTCGAGACATGGAAGTTGACCGTCGATTCCTTGCATTCAAGGATCTGGCCGATCTCCCACGAGCTTTTGCCATAAGCACACCACAACAACACCTGCCGCTCGCGCGGGGTCAGGTGGATCGGGGCTGCATCCGGTAGTGGCTGCAGGGCGTTGCAGGCGTTGTCAGTCATCTTTGCACTCCAAGAGCGATTGAGAGCGGCATCACTGCCGAGGGCGATCACCTTACGAGGCGCTCGCTGCCTGGCTCTACTCGCACGGTTTGTAAAGAACCTTCTTACAAAACCGTCTGCCGAAAGCTGCACGACATTTCCCAAGATTCTTCGTGCTTCACGCGACATTTCGCTCGTCTCAACGCCGTTGCCCATTCGCCTTTCGCCTGGAGCCGTACAATGCGTCGTGTTTTGCCCCTCTCGTCCTGCCTTGGCCTGCTGGTTGCGTTCAGCACCGTTGAGCCTGCCCTGGCCGCATCCGCCGTCGAGCTTGGCGAGGTGTTGATCAACGACGAAGAGCTGGACGAACAGGCCGCTGCCGCTCAGCGCCTGCGTGAGATCCCCGGCGCCAGCAACCTGGTGGACATGCACAAGGTCGGCCAGGGTCGGGTGGCCACCAACCAGGACGTGCTCGCCTACCAGCCTGGCGTCTTCGCCCAATCGGCGGGCAATGACGGCATCAAGCTGTCGATCCGCGGTTCCGGGATAAACCGTGCCCCTGGCGCCCACGGCTCGGGCGTCTACACGATGTTCGACGGGCTGCCGCTGACAGGCCCAGGCGGTACGCCCTACGAGCTATTCGAGCCGCTGTGGCTGAGCCGTGCCGAAGTGCTGCGCGGGGCCAACGGCTTCGACCAAGGCGCTCTCGCGCTGGGCGGCGCGCTCAACTACGTCACCCATACCGGCTACGATGCGGCACCGCTGCAACTGCGCTACGAAGTCGGCAGCCGCGGCTACCAGCGCCGCCACATCAGCTCTGGCCAGGTACTGGGCAACCTCGACTACTACGTGGCCCTGACCGACTCGCAATACGATGGCTACCAGGCGCACAGCAGCGGCAGCGCCAAAGGCATTGCCGCCAACGTCGGCTACCGCTTCAACACCAACTTGCAGACGCGCTTCTACCTGCGTTACCGAGAGACCGAGAATGACCTGGCCGGGCGCCTGACCAAACAGCAGATCAAGCACGATCCGCGCGCCGCCAACCCCGGCTACCTGTCGCGCAACGACAGCCGTCCGCAGCCGGGCAGTACCTGGGTGGGTAACAAGACCACCTTCTTCCTCGCCGACGACGCGCGCCTGGAAGCCGGGCTGGTCTACCACGACTTTCCGATGGACCTGCGCGAAGGTGCGATGCGCCTGAAGGTGGCCTACACCGATGTCAGCGGCACGCTGAACTACATCCGTCGCGACAGCCTGTTCGGCCACGAGAGCAAGACCACCATCGGCTGGCGCACCACCAAACACCTGCCCAATAGCGGCGCCTCGCAGTTCGCGCGCGTCAACGATGTGGTCGGTGAGCGCTCCCGCGACTTCACCTACCAAGGCTCGGACACGGTGCTGCATGCGGGCAACGACCTGGAACTGATCCCCGACCTGTGGCTGACCACCGGCCTTGCGGCGATCTACACCCGACGCGAGAGCGCGGTCACTTACAGTGAACTCACTTACCCGGCCAGCGGCGGCAAAGTCAGCCAGCACGACTGGGACTTTGCCCCGCGTATCGGACTGCGTTACGACCTGCGTGCGGACCTGCAGATATACGGCAACCTCAGCCGTTCGGTCGAGCCGCCGCACCCATGGGCGCTGATCTGGGGATCGGCAGTGCCCTACCAACCCATAGAGCTGCGCAACCAGACCGCCACCACCCTGGAGCTCGGTACACGTGGCGACTCGGTGATCGGACATTGGGATCTGGCCTGGTACTACGCTCAGGTGCGGCATGAACTATTGGCGGTGGAGATCGTGGCCGGACAACCTGCCAAAGAATCCAACGCCAGCCCCACCGTGCATCAAGGCGTTGAAGCCAGCCTGGACAGCGTCCTTTGGGAGCAACCGGGCACAGGTAAGGTGAGCCTGCGCCAGGCCTACACCTTCAGCGACTTCCATTACCGCAACGACGACCAGCTCGGCGACAACCGCCTACCCGGCATCCCCATGCACTACTACCAGGCCGAGCTGCGCTACGACTGGCCAAGCGGGTTCTACGCCGGGGTCAACACGCAGATGGCCTCCAAGGTGCAGGTGGACTACGCCAACAGCTACCATGCCGATGCCTATGCCTTGCTCGGCGCACGCCTGGGTTGGGATTCGCCCAAGCAGGACTGGCAGACCTGGCTGGACATGCGCAACCTGACCAACAAGCGTTATGCCGCCATCGTGACGCCGGGATACGACGACCGCGGGCTGGATGTCGCCCGTTCAGTGCCCGGCGAAGGGTTTGGCGTGTACGCAGGTATTTCCTACAGTTTCCGCTAACGACCAGATCGCGGGGCAAGCCTACTGCATGGCCAGGCTTGCCCCCTCGCTATGTATGCCGCTCAGGACGGCAACTGCACCTGTCGCTTGTTCGCCACGAAGATGCCCCAACTGGACATGAACAGCGCCGCGATCAAAGGCCCGATCACGAAACCGTTGAGCCCGAACACCGCCAGCCCACCCAGGGTGGACAACAAGATCAGGTAGTCGGGCATGCGCGTGTCCTTGCCCACCAGGATCGGTCGCAACACATTGTCCACCAGGCCGATCACCAGCACCCCGAACGCTGTCAGCACGATGCCTTGCCAGATCGCGCCGATCAGCAGGAAGTACACGGCCACCGGCGCCCAGACGATCCCCGCGCCCACCGCTGGCAACAGCGACAGAAACGCCATCAGCACCGCCCACACCAGCGCACTGGGGATACCCAAGACCCAGAAGATCAACCCACCGAGCGCACCTTGGGTGATCGCCACCAACAGGTTGCCCTTGACCGTGGCCCGTACCACACGCTTGAACTTCAACTGCAACCGACGCTTCTGCTGCTCAGGCAGCGGCACCGCCTGACGCACACGACGCGCCAGCTCCGCACCTTCGCGCAGGAAGAAGTACAACAGGTACAGCATGATGCCGAAGCTCACCATGAAGTCGAAGGTGCCCTGGCCGAAGCTGAACGCCTGCCCGGCGAGGAACTGGCTGCCCTGGGTGGCCCAATGGGTGATCTTGTCGCGCAGGCTGTCGAGGTTGCCCATGCCCATGCTGTCCAGCCCATGCCGGGCAAAGGCCGGGAGCATGTCTTTGCCACGCTCGACGTAACCGGCAATATCCAGCTGACCGCTTTCGATGCGCTGGTAAAGCGCCGCGCCTTCCTGGACCAACAAGGCGCTGATGACGATCACCGGCAGGATCGCGATCAGCAGGCAAGTGGTCAGGGTCGCGGCGGTCGCCAGGTTGCGTCGACGCTCGAAGCGCAGCACCAACCGGCGCTGCAACGGGGCGAACAGGATGGCGAGGATCACCGCCCAGAAAATCGCGCCGTAATACGGCAGCAAAATCCAGATGAACGCGATGGTCACCAGTGCCAGCAGCACGGTCAGGGCTTTGTTCTGTAACGCAGTGTCGTTCATGGGCATTCCTCTAGGGCTCAAAAGCTTAGTGCGCAGGGCGAGCGCAAAAGTGCCGTTGACCCAGGTCAATACCGCGATGCCCCGATGGCTTTAGCATCCGCGCCCTTTGCCCCGGTGCACAGCATGACCTCCCCCGCCCCCGAACTGCTCGCTCCCGCAGGCTCGCTCAAGACCCTGCGCTACGCCTTCGCCTATGGCGCCGATGCCGTCTACGCCGGCCAGCCACGCTATAGCCTGCGAGTGCGCAACAACGACTTCGATCACGCCACCCTCGCCCAAGGTATCCAGGAGGCCCATGCCCTGGGCAAGCGCTTCTACGTGGTGGTCAACATCGCCCCGCACAATGCCAAGCTCAAGACCTTCCTCAAGGACCTGGCGCCGGTGATCGAGATGGGCCCGGATGCGCTGATCATGTCCGACCCCGGGTTGATCATGCTGGTGCGCCAGCACTTCCCAGACATGCCGGTGCACCTCTCGGTGCAGGCCAACACGGTGAACTGGGCCAGTGTGCAATTCTGGCAGGGCCTGGGGCTGACCCGGGTGATCCTGTCCCGGGAGCTGTCGCTCGAAGAAATCGAGCAGATTCGCCTGCAAGTCCCAGACATGGAGTTGGAGGTGTTCGTCCATGGAGCGCTTTGCATGGCGTACTCGGGGCGTTGTCTGCTGTCGGGCTACCTCAACAAGCGCGATGCCAACCAAGGCAGTTGCACCAACGCCTGCCGCTGGAAATACGACGCCATCGCGGCCAGCGAGGCGATCACCGGTGACATCGTGCGCGAGGTCGAACCGACCCTGGGCCTGGGCGCCCCCACCGACCAGGTGTTCCTGCTCCAGGAGAGCAACCGCCCGGGGGAAGAGATGCCAGCCTTCGAGGACGAGCATGGCACCTACATCATGAACGCCAAGGACCTGCGCGCCATCCAGCACGTCGAGCGCTTGAGCCGCATGGGCGTGCACTCGCTGAAGATCGAAGGCCGCACCAAATCGCACTTCTACTGCGCCCGTGCGGTGCAGTCCTACCGCAAGGCTATCGATGACGCGGCAGCCGGCAAGCCGTTCGACCGTGGGCTGATGGATAATTTGGAATCCCTCGCGCAACGCGGCTACACAGAAGGCTTTCTGCGTCGTCATGTACATGACGAGTACCAGAACTACCAGCGCGGCAACTCGCTGTCCGAGCGCCAACAGTTCGTCGGCGAGCTGACCGGCGCGCGCGTGGACGGTCTGGCCGAAGTCACGGTGAAAAATCGCTTCGCCGTAGGCGATCATCTGGAACTGATGACCCCACGCGGCAACTACCACTTCGACCTGCAACGCCTGTGCGACCGTCAGCAACAGCCAATCGAGGTCGCGCCGGGCGATGGGCATACGGTGTACTTGCCAATCCCCGAGCAGGTGCCACTGGAATTTGGCCTGTTGATGCGCGACTTGGACCGCGACGAGGCGGCGACCTGACAGATTTGTAATCGCTGCCGGCAGGCCCCTTGCGCTATCCTGCCGGTTCGTCGCGACTACCCGGAAACCCCCTATGCTGCGCCAACACCTGCTTCCCTTGGCCCTGCTGGCCGTCACCGGACTTGCCCAGGCTGGCGAGACCATCGACGTCTACCGCGACCCTAACTGCGGTTGCTGCAAGGCGTGGATCAAGCACCTGAGCGACAACGGCTTCACGGTCAACGACCATGTCGAGCCGAACATGAGCGCCGTGAAACAGCGCCTGGGCGTCGAACCGCGCCTGGCGTCGTGCCACACCGGCGTGATCGGCGGCAAGTTCGTCGAAGGCCATGTCCCGGCGCAACAGGTCCGCCTGCTGGCCAAGCGTGACGACCTCAAGGGGCTGGCCGTACCCGGCATGCCGATGGGTTCGCCGGGCATGGAAATGGGTGACCACAAGGATGCCTACCAGGTCATCGGTGTGACCCTGGACGGTCAGGACAGCGTGGTCGCTGAATACTGATGCTCAGCCTGTGGGCGCTGTTTCTCAGCGCCTTCGGCGCCGCCACCCTGTTGCCACTGCAATCGGAAGCGGTGCTGGTCGGCCTGCTGCTGCGCGAACCGCATGCCTGGCTCTGCCTGCTGCTGGTGGCCACGCTCGGCAACGTGCTCGGCTCGGTGGTCAACTGGCTGCTGGGCCGGGCCATCGAGCACCTGCGCGACAAACGCTGGTTCCCGTTCGGCGCCAGCCAACTGGAGCGTGCCCAGCAGCGCTACCAGCGCTGGGGCCCATGGTCGCTGCTGCTGAGCTGGATGCCGGTGATCGGCGATCCACTGACCTTGATTGCCGGGATCCTGCGCGAGCCGTTCTGGCGCTTCCTGCTACTGGTGACCCTGGCCAAGGGCGGACGCTACCTGGTGGTGGTCATGATGACTCTGGGCTGGTTTCACACCGGGTAACACCTTTCAAGATTCGTGCGGTCCACTGACTGCTAAAGTCGCCCTTTCCTACATGGCCCTACTCGGAGTGCCCCTATGCTGCGCGCCACCGCCCTGGCCCTCGCCTGCCTCAGCGCAGGCACTGCCGTCGCCGCCGAATCGCCCACCTATGGCAAGCAGCTCGAGGGCTTTGCCTACCCGCATCCACTCCAGCACTTCGACTTCCAGTCCCAGGGCCAAGCTTTGCAGATGGGCTACATGGATGTGCCTGCCCAAGGCAAGGCCAATGGTCGCAGCGTGGTGCTGATGCACGGCAAGAACTTCTGCGCCGCCACCTGGGAAACCACCATCGATGCCTTGAGCCAGGCCGGCTACCGGGTGATCGCAGTCGACCAGATCGGCTTCTGCACCTCCAGCAAGCCCGCGCACTACCAGTACAGCTTCCAGCAACTGGCCGATAACACCCACGCGCTACTGGCCAAGCTTGGCGTGAACAAGACCAGCGTGCTCGGCCACTCCACCGGCGGCATGCTCGCCACCCGCTACGCCCTGATGTATCCGCAGCAGGTCGAGCGCCTGGCGCTGGTCAATCCCATCGGCCTGGAAGACTGGAAAGCCCTCGGTGTGCCCTACCGCACGGTGGATCAGTGGTATGCGCGCGAACTCAAGCTCAATGCCGAGGGCGTACGCAACTACGAGCGCAACACCTACTATGCCGGGCGCTGGAAGCCTGAGTACGAGCGCTGGGTGCAGATGCTGGTGGGGCTGAACAAAGGCCCTGGGCACGAAGCCGTGGCATGGAACTCGGCGCTGATCTACGACATGATCTTCACCCAGCCGGTGGTCCACGAATTCAAGCACCTGAGCATGCCGACCCTGCTACTGGTGGGCGATCAGGACAGTACCGCGATCGGCAGCGACATCGCAGCGCCCGAGGTCAAGGCCACGCTTGGCAAGTACAAGGTGTTGGGGCCGCAAGTGGCGAAGATGATCCCGCAGGGCGAGCTGGTGACATTCGAAGGATTGGGGCATGCCCCGCAAATCGAAGCGCCTGCACAATTCCACCAGGCATTGGTCGGCTGGTTGGGCCGCTAAGCGAACTTCGGGAAGCCGACCCGCATCCTGTAGAAACCAGGCGCGGCCCGGCGCTGCGCCTACAGGCCAGGCATTAGCAGACAGGCTACTGCCACACCGACGCCTCGCTCCACCCCAGCTCGGCGAAATCGTCCGCGCGCAACCCGGCCTCCTCTTCACAGAAGAACTCATCCAACTGCGGCGGGCGCACCGTAGTGTCGCTGAGCATCGCATGTACCTGTCCGCGATGATGGATCTGATGCTCGAACAGGTGCGCGAGCAAGCGCAGGCGTTGTTCACGCTGCATACGGTCCGGCCGTACGATACTCACATAGCGCCTCAACTGGTCATCGCGCAGTTGCCGACAGTAGGCGATCAGCCGCTGATCGGCCTGCGCCTGTTGGGCCTGCAGATCGGTGCAGGTGGCGAAAGGCTGCTCGGGCTGGAAGAAGCGTTCACCATCCAGATCAGGCATGGCGCCGCGCTGCTCGCACTCCAACGCATCGAGGTAGAACCAATCGACCGTCAACAGGTGATTGAGGGTGGCTTTGATCGAAGGGAAGAAGCTGCAACGGGGGGCGACGAACTCGTCCTGGGTCAGTTGCAGGCAAGCCTTGTACAGGCGGTGATTGGCCCACGCGTTATTGCAGGCCTGGGTCAGCAGATAATGTGAAAGCGGCTCCATGGTCGGCTCCTGCTTCAGGCGAAACGTTGCAACTGCATCTCCCGCAACCGGCTCAGGGTTCGTTGATACGGGAACGCCAGATACCCTTGAGTGTAGAGCGCTTCCAGGGGGACCTCGGCCTCCAGGTACAGCGCCACCCGACGGTCGTAGCATTCATCGACCAAGGCGATGAAGCGGCGCACGCTGTCATCGCGGGGGGCCAGGCTTGGCAGCTCACGGTCCCCCGCCAGCACTCGTGCCGCACCATCTTCCGTGCCACGGGCGATGCGCCCGGCCTGCGGCACGCCACCGAGCAGCGGAATGCCCCCCACCAGAATCGCCGGAAAACGGTCGCACAGGGCCATGAAGTCCATCGCGGCCAGGGGTTGCTCGCACAGGTCGGCAAAACCGCACCACAGCGCCTTGGGACTATGCCGTACTACCTGAATCTGGCGTGCGCCGACCTGCAAGGGTGCTGTACTACCGCAATCGTGCGGGCTCAATTGCGCGAATGCCGTGGCCAATGCTTCGGGCTGTACCACCCAGTAACGCTGCTGCCGGACGCCCGGATGCAAACGGTGGTCCTGTTCGCCGGCTACCGCGTACAGCGCCATGTGCCGTTGGATGGCCGCAATCGCCGGCAGAAAGCGCTCGCGGTTGAATCCATCGCGATACAGCTGGTCGGGCGTCTGGTTGGACGTGGCGACGATCACCACGCCGTGATCGAACAGCACCTGGAACAAACGGCCAAGAATGATCGCATCGCCGATATCGCTGACGAACAACTCATCGAAGCACAGCACCCGGATCTCACCCGCCAGCTCCCGGGCCAGGGCCTTGAGTGGGTCGGCGGTGCCGCCGAGCTGGAACAGGCGTTGGTGAACCCAGGCCATGAAGTGATGAAAGTGCTGGCGTCGGGCGGGGACCGACAAACAACGGTGGAACAGGTCCATCAGCCAAGTCTTGCCGCGCCCCACCGGGCCCCAGAGGTAGATCCCCTGGGAACGGTCACCACGTTGCAGGGCATCGAAACATCCCTGCAGCGCTTCAATGGCGACCGCCTGGGCGGGATCGGCGATGAAACCCCGTTCATCGAGGGCGTGTTGGTAGAGCGCATAAGGTGTCATGGGGCGCATGGTACGCCAGTTTCGCCCCGACTGGACCCGGCGTGATCAGCCCTGCTTGAGCCCCACCTTGAGCAGCGCGCCATCCTTGGCATCGGTCAGCACATACAGATACCCATCGGGCCCCACCCGTACATCGCGGATCCGCGCGTTCAAGTCGCCAAGCAGACGCTCCTCATGCACCACCTTGTCGCCATCGAGTTGCAAGCGGATCAATTGCTGGGTGGCCAACGCACCGATGAACAGGTTGTGGTCCCAGGCCTTGAACGTTGGGCTGTCGTAGAACGACATGCCGCTGATGCCCGGCGACTTCTCCCATACATGATGCGGATCGACCATGCCATCGACATGCTTGCCTTTGGCTTCGGGGATCGGCAGCAGCGAGTAGTTGATGCCATGGGTCGCGATCGGCCAGCCGTAGTTCTTGCCGGGCTCGGGGATATTGATCTCGTCACCGCCGCGTGGGCCGTGCTCGTGGGTCCACAGCTTGCCGGTCCAGGGGTTGAGGGCCGCGCCCTGCTGGTTGCGGTGGCCGAACGACCAGATCTCCGGGCGCACGTTGTCGCGCCCGACGAAGGGGTTGTCCTTCGGCACCTCGCCATCGGGCAGAATACGCACGATCTTGCCTTGCAACTTGTCCAGGTCCTGCGCAGTGGGACGCTGGTTGTTCTCGCCCAGGGCGATGAACAGGTAGCCATCCCGGTCGAACACCAGGCGCGAGCCGAAGTGATTACCCTCGGACAGCTTGGGCTGCTGGCGGAAGATCACCGTGAAGTTTTCCAGCCGCGCGTTGTCCTGGGACAACTGGCCACGCCCGACTGCGGTCCCGGCCTTGCCATCGCTGCCCACCTCGGCGAACGACAGGTATACCGTACGGTCCTTGGCGAACTCGGGCGAGAGCACCACATCGAGCAGGCCGCCCTGCCCCTCGGCCCAGACCTTCGGCACCCCCGATACGGGCGGGCCGACCCGACCCTCGACGTTGACGATGCGCAGGTTGCCGGGACGCTCGGTGACCAGCATGTCCTTGCCGCCGGGCAGGAACGCCAGCGCCCAAGGGTTATTCAAACCATCGGCGACGGTGCTGACGCTCAACTGACCCTCTTCACTGGGGAACTGCTGCTCGTTCGCGGCGTGGGCCAGCAGCGGAAACAGACTGGCGGCGGCCAGGGTGGTCAACCAGATGCGTGGGGTCATACTCGAATCCTTCGAAGGGGCTCACGGCGTGCGTATCGAGTCACGCGGCGGCCGGGTGGGTTCTAGGTCAGGGCGCTGCTGCTGACGACGTAAATTCTCACCATTTCCGATGCCACGGTTGTCCAGGGTAGGCGGGCGCGGATTGGGCTGGGTGGATGGGCCACGTACTGGCGGCGTAGCAGGCACGCTGCCTTGGCGGCTGTTGGGGTTGGCGCGCTGGATCGGGCTGTTATAGGGGTTGCTGTCGCTAGCGGCGAGCAGGGGTGGCGCCCAGGGCGCGGCGTGCAGGGACATGCTCAACAACAGGCCGAGCGTCAAGGTTGGCACTGTAAGGTTCATGCTTCACCTCCTGTACGAAAAAGCGCGCCTGGGCGTTGGATAGCCTACGGCGCGCAGGGTTCGATGCGAAAGCGTGAATGCTTACCTGATGTTTCAGTCGGACGTAGCGATGGCCTTGTCCATCTTGTGCCGCGCCGCATACAGGCACAGCATCTCCATCGCCAGGGTCGCCCCAGCCAACGCGGTGATATCGGCATGGTCATAGGCCGGTGCCACCTCCACCAAGTCCATGCCCACTAGGTTGATACCGCGCAGGCCACCGAGGATTTCCAGCGCCTGCAGCGTACTCAGGCCACCGCACACCGGCGTTCCCGTGCCAGGTGCGTAGGCCGGATCGAGACAGTCGATATCGAAAGTCAGGTACACCGGCCGCTCGCCTACCCGCTGACGGATCGCCGCGACGATCGCCTCGCAGCCCTGGCGATGCACCTGGCGCGCGTCGAGGATGGCGAAGCCCTGGCTGTCATCGTTGGTGGTACGCAGGCCGATCTGCACTGAATGCGCCGGGTCCACCCACCCTTCCCGTGCGGCATGCCAGAACATCGTGCCATGGTCGATGCGCTTGCCCTCCTCGTCCGGCCAGGTGTCGCTGTGGGCGTCGAAATGGATCAGCGCCAACGGGCCATACCGGCGCGCATGGGCTTTGAGCAGCGGGTAGCTAATGAAGTGATCGCCGCCCAGGGTAAGCATCGCGCAACCGGCGTCGAGAATGCGCTCGGCGTGAGCCTGGATGCTGCCCGGTACCGACTCGGGAGTGCCGTTGTCGAAGGCGCAATCTCCATAGTCGATCACCCCCAGGTGGTCGAAGGGGTCGAACGCCCACGGCCAGTGGCGGGCCCAGGCCTGCTGCACGGAGGCAGCCCGGATGGCTCGCGGGCCGAAGCGTGCGCCGGGGCGGTTGCTGGTAGCGGTGTCAAACGGCACCCCGCTGACCACCACATCGACCCCGCGTAGATCGCGGCTGTAGCGACGCCGGGAAAAGCTGGTGATCCCGGCATAGGTGCTCTCGGCAGCCGTGCCGTAAAGGCTGTCGCGGGTAATGGCTTGGTCGTTGTCCTGGGCGAGTTCCACGGTGCGTCTCCTGTCGTCGTTATTGTCGTGTACGGAAAGCGGTCCACAGGCGGTTGCGCTGGCGCAGGTCAGCCAGGTCCATGCTGCGGTCGGCGAACAGCCGTTCGCGCACCTGGGCCGGCGGGTAGATGTCCGGGTCGTTGCGCACCGCCTCGTCCACCAGCGGCGTAGCAGCCTGGTTGGCGTTGGCGAAGAACAGCGTATTGGTGAGCGCCGCCACCGAATCTGGGCGCAACATGAAGGCGATGAACGCCTTGGCGGCCTCCGGATGCGGGGCATCCTTGGGGATCACCAGGTTGTCCTGCCACACCAGGGTGCCTTCACGGGGGATGCGGTAGATCAGCTCGAACGGCTTGCCAGCGCGGCGGGCCTGCTCGGCGGCCATGGCGGCGTCGCCGTTGTAGGTCAGTGCCAGGCATACGCTGCCGTTGGCCAGGTCGTTGATCTGCCGGCCATTAGCCACATAGCTGATCGAAGGCTGCAACTGCTGTAGCAGGGCGTGAGCAGCGTCAAGGTCGGCTTTGACTTGGCTGTACGGGTCCTTGCCCAGGTAATGCAGCGCCACGCCGATCACTTCCTGTGGCGAGTCGGGCATGGCAATCCCGCAATCCTTCAGGCGGCTGGCGTATTCGGGTTTGAACAGCAAGTCGAGGCTGTCCAACGGTGCGTCACCCAGGCGCTTGCGCACCGCCTCGACGTTGATCCCAAGGCCCAGGGTGCCCCAGGTGTAAGGCACCGCGTAGCGATTGCCAGGGTCGGCTTCGGCCAGCTTGGCCAGCAGGTCCTTGTCAAGGTTGGCAAAGCCGGGCAACGCGTGCGCATCGATCGGCTGCAAGGCACCGGCCTTCAGCGCCCGGGCCAGCACCGTGGCCGAAGGCACCACCACGTCATAGCCGCTGCCACCGGTCAGCAGCTTGGTTTCCAGCACTTCGCTGGTGTCGAAGGTGTCGTAGCGCACCTTATAGCCGGTTTCCTGCTCGAAACGCTGGAGGGTTTGCGGGGCGACGTAATCGGCCCAGCTGTAGAGGTTGACGACCTTTTCCTCGGCCTGCAGCGGCAGGGCGATAAGGGCACAAAGCAGGCACAACGTTCGACGCATGGCGGGCACCTCGGCATGTGGGTGGATGCCGCCAGCATGCCCGCCGGGTTACATTGTAAAAATGGCAACTATACAAAGCTGACATTCACCAGAGGCAATGTGATGCTCGGACAACTCCACGACCTCGACCTGCACCTGCTGCGGCTGTTCGTCACTGTAGTCGAGGCCGGTGGCTTCAGTGCCGCCCAAGGTGTGCTAGGGCTTAGCCAGCCGAGCATCAGCCAGCAGATGGCCAAGCTTGAAACCCGCCTGGGATATCGACTGTGCAGCCGTGGCAAGGGCGGGTTTCGCCTGACCGACAAGGGCGAGTTGCTGTTGCAGGCAACCCGCAGCCTGCTACTGCAGATCGAGCAGTTCCGTCAGCAGGCCAATGGCGTGACGGGTCGGCTGCTGGGCCGATTGCGCCTCGGTCTTGCGGAAAACCAGGACCGCGCGGTCACCCTGCGCATCGCCCAGGCCATCACGCGCTTTCGCCAGCGCGACGAGTCTGTGCAACTGGAGATGACCTGCGCCCCACCCGCCGAGCTTGAACGGTTGCTACTGGAGCAGCGGCTGGATTGCGCCATCAGCTACTTCTCCGGTAACCAGGCAGCCTTCGACTATCAGCCGCTGTTCGTGGAGCAACAACGCCTGTACTGCGGCCAGGGGCATCCGCTGTTCAGCGTGGCGCAGCCGACCCAGGAGCAACTGCTGGAAGCGGACCAGGTGCGCCATCCCTACCGCGTGTTCAAACAGGGCGAGCCGTTCCAGAGCCTGCACAGCAGCGCAGTGGCCGAGCAGATCGATAGCGCGCTGACCTTCACCCTGTCAGGAAGGCATATCAGCTACCTGCCCTGTCACTGCGCCGCTCCCTGGGAGACGCAGGGACTGCTGCGGGCACTGGCACCGGCGCTAGACTTCGTGGTGCCGTTCACCCTGGCCCGGCATCGCGGGCAAGCGCCGGGCGAGGCTCTGGTCGCGTTCGTGCAGGACCTGTCGTCGAGCTTCGCAGACGCGGGCCCAGTGCCCGCGCTGCGCGGGACTTAGTAGACCAGGTTCCAGGTCAGCGTGTAGGTGCGCCCCCGGCCCTGATAGTCGTACAGGTACTCAGGGCCGTAGGTCGGCGAATAGAATAACGTCGCGCGCTGCCCCCACACGGTACTGTACTGCTTGTCGAACAGGTTCTGGATCCCGGCGCTGAAGGTGCCGAACGAGGTCTGCTGGCTGCCCAGCAGATCGAAGGTGGTGTAGCCGTCGATCTGATGCTGGGCATCATCCTTGAGGGTAAAGGCGTGGTTGGCCTGCAAACGCGCGCTGCGCCCATCGCCTTTCCAGCCGACGAAACCCGTGGCCTTGGACAGCGAGGCGTAGCGCGCGTCGCGCTTGATCCAACCACCGTCGGCCGCTTCTTCCTCGGAACGCACCAGATGCAGCGTGCTGCCGGCCTCCCAGCCGTTCTGGAAGTAGCGGGTCAGCGCACCCTCGAAGCCAAAGTCGCGGCGCTTTTGGTCTTCGACATTGATGGTCAGAGTCGTAGAGTCGACGTTGATGACCTTGTCCGACCAGATGTAGTACAGCGCCGCCTGGGCGCTCCAGTCCAGATCGGAGAACCGCCAGCCCATTTCCACCTGGCGGCTCTTGATGCCGGCCAGGGGGTTGTCAGCCACCGACAGGCCGGCCTTGCCGTAATACTTGGCCGGGTCTGGCAGCTCGAAGCCTTCGCCGTAGTTGGTCCACAGCTGGTGGCCGTTTTTGAAGTCGTAGATCGCCCCCAGGTTGTACAGGTTGACCTGATAGTCGTTGCTACCGCCAGGCACACCCTTGAAGTCGCTAACTTCGACATCCATCTGCTGGCGCCGGGCGCCGCCGGATAGCGTCAGGTTATCGCTCAGGTGCCAGTCCAGCTGGGTGTAGAGCGACACGCCATCGACCCGGTAGCTGGGATAGCGCGGCGCCTTGCTGGCCTTGTCCAGATCCAGGCCGCCGCTCTGGGACGACGTCAGTGCATCGAAGGTGGTCTGGTCGGCGCTGAAACGCTCACGGTCCAGGTCCACGCCATAGGTCAGCTTGACGGTGTCCCACTGCTTGGCGAACAACGCCTTCAGCCCGGACACCTCGAAGTTCTGCTGGGACGCTGCGAAATACACGCCTCGCGAGCCGCGCGGGGTCCCGCTGTTGTAGTAAGGGAACGGGTAGAAGTTGTCGTTCTCCTTGCGGTAGGAGGCCTGCAGGTAGAAATCCTGGCCCAGCACATCGCTGTGGTGATAGTTGGCATTGAGCAGCAGGCGTCGGGTGCGCGGCTGCAGGTCGGCGGAATAGCCACCGCGCAACTCGGCGTCTTCCAGGTCGGACGGCGCGTTGTAGTTGAGGTTGGGAAAGTAGATACCCGTGCTGCCGTGGTTGCCGGAGTCATAGTACTGGGCCAGCAGATCGAGACTCTGTTCATCGTTCAGGGTCAATCCCAGGGTGCCGAGCACATCGATGCTGCGGTTGTACTGAAGGTCAGTCTGGGTGTTGTCGATGAAAATCTGCTCACCGGCGCCGTCGTAGAAGGCTTCGTTTTGCTCACCCGACACGCCGAGGCGGGCGTTCACACGCTCGTTGCCGCCGCTGATCGACTGGGCGATGCGGGTCGACAAGTCGTCGCTGTTGTTGAAGCCGCTGCTGGCGCCCAGCTGGGTTTCAAAGCGCAGCGGGCCGGGCTCGCCCTTCTTGGTCACGATGTTGATGATCCCGCCAGTGGCGCCGCCGCCATAGATGGCGCTGGCACCGGACAACACTTCGATGCGCTCCACGTTGAACGGCGCAATGCTGTCGAACTGGCGGGACAAACCCCGCGAGCTGTTCTGACTGACGCCATCGATCATCACCAACACTTCACGCCCGCGCATGTTCTGGCCGTAGTTGGTGCGTCCTTCAGGCGCCAGATCCAGGCCCGGCACCAATTTGCCGATTGCCTCCTTGAGGCTGACGCCGCTGTCGATCTGCTCGCGCAACTGCTGCTGGTCGACCACCCAGACGGTGCCAGGGATCTCACTGATGGCGGCGCTGGTGCGCGAGGCCACGCTCACCTCGATGGGCTTGAGGTTGACGCTCTGCGCTGCGTCCTTGCGCAAGGTGACCGTGCGTGGGTCGTTGAAGCGGTAACTGACCCCGCTACCGGCAAGCAGCTGTTGCAAGGCCTGCTCGACGGCGTAGTTGCCCTTGAGCGCGGGGCTTTGCAGGCCGGCGACGTCTTCGGTGGTATACAGCAGGTGCAGCCCCGCCTGGTCGGCGAAGGCGGTCAACGCCTGGTCCAGGGGCTGGGACGCCAGGTCGAACTGCACCTGGCGGGCTTCGGCGCTTGCCAGCAATGGGGCACTGGCCGCCTCGGCCAGCAGCGGGCCAGCCAGTGTCGCCAAGGCGGTGCAGGACAACAGGACCTGTTTGAAACGGTACGGCAGCGTGGATGTGGCCTTCACGAATGGGCTTCCAGACAGTCGTGGACGAAGAGGGTGAACTGATCAGTGCCCCTACGACGATCTGGCGATGACGAACTTGCAGTGCTGAATGAAAAAAATTTAGATTTTCTTTTACGTGATCAGTAGACCACGGCCAAGAATGGCAAATAGGTGACGTTCAGGTCGTAACGTTGCTCGAGGGTACGCAACAGCGCCTGGGGATCGTCAAGGTCGAACACGCCACTGACTTCAAGCGCTGCCAACTGATGGTCGGGGATGACGATCCGTCCGCGCTGGTAACGTTCGAGTTCTGCCAGTACCTGGCCGAGCGGCTTGCCATTGAAAATCAGCTTGCCGCGCTGCCAGGCCGTACGGGTACGTGCATCCGGCGCCGGTTGCAGCGTCTGCCCGTCAACTTCGGCCCGGCCCTGGGCCAGCACCACCTGGTTGCCGCCAGCCTCGCGACGCACACTGAATACCGCGCCCTCGGCGGTGACCGGTGCAGCGCCCGCCTCGACCACGAATGGCCGAGGATCGTCGGCCATCTCGAACAAGGCCTCCCCTGCCCGTAGCAGCACCTTGCGCTCGGCACCGGTGAACGCCACCGACAGGGCACTGGCGCTGTTGAGGGTGACACGCGAGCCATCGGCCAGGGTGATGCGCTGCCGTTCGCCGACGCCAGTGTGGTAGTCCGACCGCCAGAACGGCGCCTGCTGCCAGCCACCATAGCCGGCCATCAGCAGCATCAGCGAAGCCGCGATACCGGCCAGTCGCGCCCAGCGCCGCCTTAGCGGTGGTGGCGTCGAGGCAGCGCTTGCAGTGTGACCGATGTCCTGCCACAAGGCTTCGGCTTCGCGCGCGGCCTCGGCGTGCTGCGGGCTCAATTGACACCAGCGCCTGTAGCGCGCCTGGTCGGCCGCGCTGGCATTGCCCGAATGCAACGTCACCTGCCAATCGAGGGCATCGTCGGACAGATCGCAGAGAGGTTCTGGTGCGGGCATGGCGGCTACGTCAGTCATGGTTGTGCTTGAGCCAGTCACGGCAATGCCGCAAAGCCTGGCCGATGTATTTTGCCACCATGCTTTCGGAAACGCCCAACCGTTGTGCGATCTGCGCTTGGGTGAGACCCTCGACGCGGTTCAGCAACAGCGCCTGCCGGGCGTTGCTGGAGAGTTGCAACAAGGCATCGTCAAGTATCTGCAAGCGCTCACGGGCCAGTAGCGTAGCCTCAGGTGCGGGGGCTGGACAGGCCACCTCGACGCTACTGTCGCTGGGCTGATGGCTGGCGGCCAGGCGCTGTTCACGGCGCAACGCATCGATGGCCAAGTTACCGGCCACGCGAAAAATGAAACTGCGCGCATGCAGCACTTCGACCGATTGTTGATCGACCTTCAGCAGTTTCAGGTAGGTTTCCTGGGCGACATCAGCCGCTCGCTGCCGGTCGCTCATGCGCCGGGTCAGGAACTGCAGCAGGTCGTCGTAGTGCTCCTGGAAACTTGCCAGCAGCCCGGAAACAGGAGACGTCAACATCGAAAAGTAAGAGCCGCTAGGAAGAGTTATCGGGCGTTAATGAGAAACAGTATCTTTCATAACGCATCAGACTTTCAACGCCGCCGTGCATTTGCCACACTGCTGGCTCACCCGCGACCCCATCCGGTGCCCTGATGCTGACCCGCTGCTGCCTGATCCTGTTGCTGACGCTCGGCCTGAACGCATGCGCGCTGTGGCCCAACCGCGATCCGCTGAATATCAGCGTGATCGGTATAGAACCGCTGCCCGGCCAAGAACTCGAATTGCGCATGGCGGTGAAGTTGCGGGTGCAGAACCCGAACGAAACACCCGTGGATTTCAACGGGGTTGCGTTGAACCTTGAGGTAAACGACCAACCGCTGGCGGCCGGGGTGAGCAACCAGCGCGGCCAGATAGGCCGCTATGACGAGGCCGTGCTGGTGGTGCCGGTGAGCATCACCGCCTTCGCCTTTCTACGCCAGGCCTATGGAATGAGCCGTGTGGAGTCGTTGCAAGGGCTGCCCTACGTGCTGCGCGGCAAGCTCGCTGGCGGCCCGCTGGGCACCGTGCGCTTCATCGACGAGGGCAGGATCGACCTGACAGATGCCGCCAGCGGGCGGTGGTGAACGTGCGTCAGCGAGCGTTGTTCGCGGCGGCCATCATCTTGTTCACTTCACTGCGCACCAGGTAGGTGAAGTCCGCTGGCGACATGGCGTCAAGCTCGGCCCGCACCCACTCTGCCCACTTGCCTTTGCGCCGCGGCTTCTCGGCAATCAACCGAGCGGCCTCGCCCTTTGCCTTGCCGAGGTTGTTCTGCCAGTACTCGAACAAACGGGCCTTCTCTGCCTCGATCTGTGCCCGTTCCTCGAAGCTCATGTTGGCCAGATTGAAACTCATGGGTAATACCTGCCACTGGGAAATGCTCGCTATCTTACACCGGGACGCCCGTGCGTCGGTACGCCACTGCAACTTTCCAGACGCGGCGGCATCCACAGTTCACCCCCTACCTTTCACGAGGATGTGTACATGGCCAGGAAAACTGCCACGCAAGTCGACAATGACCAGATCAAGGACCAGGTGTTCAGCGAGCTTCAAGCCTTGATCGAAGAGTCCGAAAAACTGCTCAGCGACAGTGCGTCGCTGGTGGGCGAAGAAGCCGAAGGCCTGCGTGCGCAGCTGGGCCAGAAGTTGCGCCAGGCACGCCAGGCCACCAGCCGGCTTGGGCAAAAGGCCCAGCCTGTGGTGGACGCGACCCAGGATTACATAGGCGGTCATCCTTGGCAGACCGTGGCCATTTCTGCCGGTTTCGGGCTGGTGATCGGGCTGTTGCTGGGCCGGCGTCAGTAAGCGCTGATCAGGCAGCCGCCGCCATGGGGATGCCGCTGTGAAAGCGCATCTCCTGGTCCGGCGAAGTAATCAGTTGCACTTCAGCTTCGCGTACCTGCTCCACCACACGGGCGATGTCGTCGGCGTCGCCATACTGGTGAGCCAGCTTCAGATAGCCCTGGTAGTGGCGCGCCTCGCTCTTGAGCAGGCCGTGGTAAAACTTGCCAAGCTCCTCGTCCAGATGCGGTACCAGGGCTGCAAAACGCTCGCAGCTGCGCGCCTCGATAAATGCCCCCACCACGAGGGTGTCCACCAGCTTCGCCGGTTCGTGGGCGCGTACCTGGCGGCGAAGCCCAGAGGCATAACGCCCGGCTGACACCGGCCGAAGCGGCACGCCACGTCGCTTCATCAGGCGCATCACTTGCTCATGGTGCACCAATTCCTCCCGTGCCAGACGCGACATCATGTTGATCAGTTCAACGTGGGTGTTGTACTTGGCGATCAAGCTAAGGGCGGTGCTGGCGGCCTTGAACTCGCAGTTCTTGTGATCGATCAACAGGGTTTCCTGGTCGGCGAGCGCCGCTTCGATCCAGGCATCCGGGGTGCGGCAGCCGAGGAAGGCTTCGATTTCGGGAATCAGGGACATGGCACTCACAATCGCAGGGCATCGACAAAACCCGCGATTATACCGGCGGTGTCGGCCAGCACCAGTGGCTATGCTTGATGCACGTCAAACGGCGAGACACGGGGCGCCGACTATAGTCAGGCATTGGTCGCCATCGATAAGGGAGTTCACGCCCATGCAAGCCATCCGCAGCCTCCTGGTCGTCCTCGACCCCGAACACGCCCACAGTCGGGCCTTGACCCGAGCTAAACTGATCGCTGGGGTGACCGGTGCGCGCCTGCACTTGCTGATGTGCGACAAGAAGCAAAACCACAGCGCACTGCTGAGCCTGCTCAGCAGCCAACTGTACGATGATGGCTACGACAACGTCTCGCATGAGCAAACATGGAAGGACAGCCTGCATGAGTCGATCATCGCTGTGCAGCAGGCCGAGGGATGCGAATTGGTGATCAAGGAACACCGCCCGGACAACCCATTGCGCAAGGCGCTACTCACCCCTAATGACTGGAAGTTGCTGCGCCAGTGCCCATGTGCCGTACTCATGGTCAAGAGTGAACGGCCGTGGACCGGTGGCGTGATTCTCGCCGCCGTGGATGTGGGCAACCAGGATGAAGCTCACCGCCGTCTGCATGCCAGCATCATCGACCATGGGTATGCGATAGCCAGCCTAGCCAAGGGCCAACTGCATGTCATCAGCGCGCATCCCTCCCCCATGCTTTCGGCGTCGGATCCGGTGTACCAGCTCAGTGAAACCATCGAGAAGCGCTACAGGGAAGCTTGCAGCACCTTCCAGGCTGAATTCGATATCAGCGAAGAACGCCTGCATGTCGCTGAAGGGCCAGCCGACGTGCTGATCCCCTACGTCGAGAAGCAGTGCGATGCCGTGGTGACCATTGTCGGTACTGTTGCACGTACAGGAATTTCCGGCGCCTTGATCGGCAACACGGCAGAGGTGGTACTCGATTCGCTCGAAGGCGATGTACTCGTGCTCAAGAGCGAAGAGGCGATCGCGCACCTGGCGGAGCTGGCACTTAGTTGAGCGTATGCTCGAACATTAGGTAAAGCCAGAAAGACAAAACCCCTACCTGCTCGCGCAGATAGGGGTTTTGCGAAATGAATCTTGACGATGACCTACTCTCACATGGGGAAGCCCCACACTACCATCGGCGATGCATCGTT